>NZ_JAMGBF010000062.1 GCF_023516615.1 Streptomyces panaciradicis | reverse complement strand
ATGCCGTTCATCTCCGCGGCCATCGAGAACTCGCGGATGCCGAAGTGGACGGTACGGCCGTACGGGTCGGCCTCGGGCAGCGGGTTGCCCTCCGGCAGGAACGACGACGTCTTGTCGATGGTGGTGTTGTTCGAGCCGGCCAGGTCGGCGGAGCCGCCCCACAGCTCCGGCAGGACGGCGCCCAGGGACTGGAGCACCTTGCCGGAGGCGGCACGCGTGGCGACGGCCTTGCCCTCCTCGAACACCGGCAGCGCGTCCTGCCAGCCCTCCGGGAGCCGGCCGGCCACGATCCGGTCGAAGAGCTCGGCCCGCTCGGGGTTGGCGCCGCGCCACTTGTCGATCTGCTTGTCCCAGGCCGCGTGCGCCTCGGCGCCCCGGTCCAGGGCCTGGCGGGCGTGGGCGAGGACGTCGGCGTCCACCTGGAAGGTCTGCTCGGGGTCGAAGCCGAGGACGCGCTTGGTGGCGGCCACCTCGTCGTCGCCGAGCGCCGAGCCGTGGGATGCCTCGGTGTTCCGCGCGTTCGGGGCGGGCCAGGCGATGATCGTGCGCATCGCGACGATCGAGGGGCGCCCGGTCTCGGCCTGCGCCGCCCTCAGGGCCGCGTACAGGGCGGGCACGTCGACGTCGCCGCTCTCGGTGGGCTCCACGCGCTGGGTGTGCCAGCCGTAGGCCTCGTACCGCTTCAGCACGTCCTCGGAGAACGCGGTCGCGGTGTCGCCCTCGATGGAGATGTGGTTGTCGTCGTAGAGGAAGACCAGGTTGCCGAGCTTCTGGTGGCCGGCCATCGAGGAGGCCTCGGAGGAGACGCCCTCCTCCAGGTCGCCGTCGGAGACGATCGCCCAGATCGTGTGGTCGAAGGGGGAGGTGCCCTCGGGGGCCTCG
>NZ_JAMGBF010000061.1 GCF_023516615.1 Streptomyces panaciradicis | reverse complement strand
GTCGCGGTGTCGCCCTCGATGGAGATGTGGTTGTCGTCGTAGAGGAAGACCAGGTTGCCGAGCTTCTGGTGGCCGGCCATCGAGGAGGCCTCGGAGGAGACGCCCTCCTCCAGGTCGCCGTCGGAGACGATCGCCCAGATCGTGTGGTCGAAGGGGGAGGTGCCCTCGGGGGCCTCGGGGTCGAACAGACCGCGCTCGTAGCGGGCGGCCATCGCCATGCCGACGGCGTTGGCGGCGCCCTGGCCGAGCGGGCCGGTGGTGGTCTCCACACCGGCGGTGTGCCCGTACTCCGGGTGGCCGGGGGTCCGCGAGCCGTGCGTGCGGAACGCCTTGAGGTCGTCCAGCTCGACCTCGTACCCGGCGAGGAAGAGCTGGGTGTAGAGGGTCAGCGAGGTGTGGCCGGGGGAGAGGACGAACCGGTCACGGCCGGTCCACTCCGGGTCGGCCGGATCGTGACGCATCAACTTCTGAAAGATCGTGTACGCCGCCGGGGCGAGGCTCATCGCGGTGCCCGGGTGGCCGTTGCCCACCTTCTGCACGGCGTCGGCCGCGAGCAGACGGGCGGTGTCGACGGCTCGACGGTCGAGTTCGGTCCATTCGAAGCTGTCCGGTGTCTGCGTACTCATCTTCAAGAAGTCCTCGATCTGAGCGGGATTGCTGGCCTGACTCGTTCAAACTTAAAAGTCTGACTTTTACGGGGGAAGGTCCTCGTGTGCCAGCCTGTGGTGAAAGTGGGACACCGAAAGCAGCAGCCGGGCGGCGGTAGAGGGACATGGCGGACAGAAGCATCCAAGGCGGAGACGGTGACGGCGGTGTGGACGCGATCAGAACGTTCCCCTTCCCGGTCGAGCTGAGCGTGCGGGGCGTCGGGATGCAGGTGGGCCCGATGGGAACCGACCGCACCTGGCACGCCGACGCCCCCCTGCATCGTGTCCACCGCATCGACTTCCATGTCGTGATGCTCTTCGACGCCGGCCCCGTCCGCCATATGATCGACTTCGCCGAGTACGAGGCGACGGCCGGCGACCTGCTGTGGATCCGCCCCGGCCAGGTCCACCGCTTCTCCCGGACCAGCGAGTACCGCGGAACCGTGCTGACCATGCAGCCCGGCTTCCTCCCGCGCGCCACCGTGGAGGCCACCGGCCTCTACCGCTACGACCTCCCGCCGCTGCTCCGCCCCGGCCCGGCCCAGCAGGCCGCCCTGCGCGCGGCCCTCGCCCAGCTCGCGCGCGAGTACGAGGACACCGAGACCCTGCCGCCGAGCCTGCACACCGCCGTCCTGCGCCACTCCCTCACGGCGTTCCTGCTCCGCCTCGCCCATCTGGCGACCAGCTCCGCCGAGGCCGCCCGGCTCCAGTCGGACACCACCTTCACCCTCTTCCGCGATGCCGTGGAGAAGGGCTTCGCCACCAATCACAGCGTCAGCGCCTATGCCGACGCCCTCGGTTACTCCCGCCGCACCCTCGTCCGCGCGGTCCGCGCCGCCACCGGCGAGACCCCGAAGGGCTTCATCGACAAACGCGTCATCCTGGAGGCCAAACGGCTCCTCGCCCACACGGACATGCCGATCGGCCGGGTGGGAGCGGCGATCGGCTTCCCGGACGCGGCGAACTTCTCCAAGTTCTTCCAGCAGCACACGGAGATGACACCGGCGGCGTTCCGGGCGGAACTGCGGTGAGGACATGAAGGAGGGGCTCCACGCCGGTGCGTGAAGCCCCTCTTCGGTGCCGGGCGGTGTCAGTGCCCGAAGTCGAACCAGTTCACGTTCACGAAGTCCGCCGGCTGGCCGCTGCTGAAGGTCAGATAGACGTCGTGCGTGCCCGTGACGGAGCTGATGTTGGCCGGGATCGTCGTCCAGGACTGCCAGCCGCCCGTGTTGCCGACGGCGAAGCTGCCGATGGGGGTGCTGGTGGCGCTGTCCAGGCGGACCTGGACCAGGCCGCTGACCCCGGACGCGGCGCCGCTGGCCACCCGGGCGTAGAACTGCTTGGCCGCGGTGGAACCGAAGTTGACGCCCTTGTAGAGAGCCCAGTCGCCGTTCGCGATGTAACCGACGTCCTGGCCGCCGCCGGTGTCCGAGGTGGCCTCGGTGGTGACGCCGGACTGGCTGTCGTAGGACTCCGCCTGGATGGCGCTGTAGGCGTCGCGGTTGCCGGACGGCGGGGGAGTGGTACCGCTCCCACCGGTCGACAGCACCTGGACGTAGTCCACGAGCATCGGGTGGCCGGACTCCGTCGCGCTGGTCGGCCCGCCGCCGAACGCCGCCGGGAAACCGCCGCCCATCGCCACGTTCAGGATGATGAAGAAGCCGTGGTTGGTCGCGTTGGCCCAGGTCGTCGCGTCCACCTGATTGGCCGTCACCGTCTGGTAGTTGACGCCGTCGACGTAGAAGCGGATCGCCTCGGGGCTGGCCGAGCGGTCCCACTCCATGGTGTAGGTGTGGAAGCCGGACTGGCAGGTGGAGTTGGGGCAGGCGGTCGAATTGCCCAGGCCCGTCGTCTCGTTGCAGGGGCCGCCGGAGGCCGTCCCGCAGTGCATGGTGGCCCAGGTCTTGTTGATGCCGTTGACGTTCTCCATGATGTCGAGCTCGCCGACGCTCGGCCAGTTCTGGTAGTTGCCGCGGTAGGGCGCGCCCAGCATCCAGAAGGCGGGCCAGTAGCCGGCGGCCGCGGCGCCGGTGACGTTGGGCATCTGGATGCGGGCCTCGACGCGCAGCTTGCCGCCGGCCGGGGGCTGGAAGTCGGTGCGGTTGGTCTCGATGCGGCCCGAGGTCCAGTTGCCGGCCGCGTCGCGCAGCGGCGTGATCTTCAGGTTGCCGCTTCCGTCGAGGGCGACGTTGCTGGTGCTGCTGGTCATCCTCTCGACCTCGCCGGTGCCCCAGTTGGCGGCGCCGCCGGGGTAGGAGGTCCCGGTGTCGTAGAGCCAGTCGGTGGTGTTGACGCCGGTGCCGGCCGAGCCGTTGAAGTCGTCGGCGAAGACCTGTGTCCAGCCCGAGGGGGGCGTGGGCGCGGAGGCGTCCGCGGACTGGGTGGCGGCCGTGGCGAGCACGGCCGCCAGGCCGAGCGTGCTGAGGGCGGCGACGAGCGTGCGTCGCCGTCTGGGCCTGCCGGAGGTTGCACTCATGGGGGTGCCTCCCGGGTACGGGGTGAGGGGGCTGCGGGTGCGTTCGAGAGCGCCGGATGAGAGCGCTCTCAGGGTGGGCCCAATGTGCTCCCCGGTACCGGGGTCGTCAAGAGTTAAAGCAAGGAAAGTCTTTTCGCGGCACGGAAGTTCACACCCTGAACGCCGCAATCGTGCTAAACCGCGCTCCCCGCCTTCCAGTCCGCCCACGACAGGTTCCACCCGTTGAGCCCGTTGGCCGGATCGACCGTCCTCTCACCGGAGTTCTTCACGATGACGACGTCACCGAGCATCGAGGACGCGTAGAACCTGTAACCGTCCACGGACGCGTCGCCCGCGCCCTTGGCGTCGTGCAGACCCACGCAGCCGTGGCTGGTGTTCTGGTGGCCGAACACCGACGTGGCCGCCCAGTAGTTGCCGTGCACGAACGTGCCGGAGGTGGTCAGGCGCTGGGCGTGCGGGACGTCGGAGATGTCGTACTCGTCGCCGAGCCCGACCGTGGAGGACTCCATGCGGGTCTGCCGGAACCGCTCGCTGATGACCATGATCCCGGACCAGGTGGTGTGCTGGGCGTTGCCGCCGGAGACCGGATAGGTGGCGACGGTCCGGCCGGCCCGCCGGACCGTCATCTCCTTGCTGGACAGGTCGACCGTGCTGATCTGCTCCCGGCCGATGTGGAAGGTGACGTCCTTCTGCTGCACGCCGTAGACGCCGTCCGTGCCCTCCACGTCCTTCAGACGCAGACTGAGCGTGATCTTCGTCCCGGCCGCCCAGTAGGTCTCGGGACGGAAGTCGAGCCGGGTGTCGTCGAACCAGTGGCCGACCACCTCCACCGCCGGCTCGGCGGTGACGGTGATCGCCTTCTGGACGGCCGCCCGGTCCTTCACCGCGTGCGTGAAGTTGATCGACACCGGCATGCCGACGCCCGAGGTCGATCCGGCCTCGGGCGTGAAGTACCCCACGAAGGTCTCGCCCGGCGACCTGGTGGTGAAGCTCGCCGTCTGCGCGGCGGCGCCCTCCGGCGTGGCCGTGACCGTGTACTTCGTGCCCGAGTACGGGTTCCTCACCGAGGTCCACCTCGTCCTGGCGGCGTCGAGGGAACCGGCCAGCGTGGAGCCGTCGTTGCCGGTGACCTTCACCGAGGCCAGGGTGCCGTCGCTCACGGTGACCTCGACGGGGCTGGAGAAACCGGCCTTGCGGGTGCCGTCGGCGGGCGTGACCGAGACGACGGGCTTCTTCGCGGCGGCGGACGGCGTCGACGTCGCGGATGCCTCCGCCGCGCCCTCCGTGCCCTCCGACGCGCCCGCCGAGCCGCTGCACGCCGTCAGGACCGCGGCGGCCGGCGCCACGCCGAGCGCCCCGAGCAGCCCCCGCCGGGACCACCTGTGCGACTGCCGCTGCGACCGGTTCGATATGTGCGAGACGCCCACTTCAGGCCTTCCTGGGATATCCACCTTTTCCGGGTGCATCCTGCGCCGCGCAGATGTGCTGATCCTTTGAATCCCCGGGCCGCTCCCTGAGATTCCCGTGAGGAGCGGCCGGAGCCGGCCCACACGCATCCGTCGGGGCCGGTGGCGAGCTCCTCGAAGAGGTACGTCGCCGCGGCCGCGTCGCCCGTCGCCGCACCCGGCTCCGCGCAGCGGTTCGCGATCGCCGTAGCCGCTCCGAAGATCTCCCTCGCTCGGGCGAGTGGGCAGGCGTCCTGCCGTCACGGAGTCCGGGACCCGCTCCCCACCACGGCCGTCTCCGGGGCCGGGGCCTCCTCGCCGAGCCCGATCCGCTCGTGCGCCCGGTGCAGCGGCCTCGGCGCCCACCACGCCCACCGGCCCAGCAGCGCCATCGTCGCCGGGACCAGCAGCATCCGGACGACCGTCGCGTCGACGAGGACCGCCAGCGTCAGGCCGAGGCCGATCTGCAGGATGGGCGAGAAACCGCCCGTCATGAACGCGCCGAAGACGACGGCCAGCAGCAGCGCCGCGCAGGTGACCACGCGGCCGGAACGGCGCAGCCCGGTCACCACCGCCTCCCGGTCGTCACCCGTCGCGCGCCGCGCCTCGCGCATCCGGGCCAGGATGAACAGCTCGTAGTCCATGGCGAGCCCGAAGGCGATCGCGACGATCAGCGGCGGCGCCGTCAGGCTCAGCGCGCCCAGGCCCTCGGCGCCCAGCAGGCCCGCCAGGTGGCCGTCCTGGAACACCCACACCACCACGCCCAGCGCCGCGCCCAGGCTCAGCAGCGTCGTCAGGATCGTGCGCAGCGGGATCAGGACCGAACCCGTGAACGCGAACAGCAGGACGAAGATGCCCACGAGGACGGTCAGGGCCGCCCACGGCACCCGGTCGGCCAGCATCGCGCGGAAGTCGACCAGACGCGCGGCGGGCCCGGTGACCTGCACCGGCTCCCCACCTCGCAGCTCGCGCACCGCCTCCACCAGCGCGGTGGCCCGGGCCCCGTCCGCTCGTCCGGACGGCTGCAGCTGGACGACGGTGGCGCCGCCCGGCAGCGCGCGGGAACGGGCGGTGGGCGACAAGGCGCGGATCCGGCCGGCGGTGGCGGCATCGGTGCCGGGTTTCAGCACCACCGTCACCGGCGAGACCCCGGTGCCCGGCGGGAAGTGGGCGTCCACGGTGTCGTACAGCCGCCGGGCCTCGGTGGTGGCGGGCAGCTGCGTGGCGTCGCCGATCTCGATCCGCAGGCCCGTGACGGGCAGGGCCAGCACCAGCAGGGCCGGTACGACCACCGCCAGGACGGCGACACGGCGGCGGGCCGCGAAACGGGCGACCCGGGCGAAGAAGCGGCCCTCCTCGCCCGCCGGCCGGGCCTTCGCCGGGGCGATCCTGCCGCCGAACCGGGCGAGCAGCGCGGGCAGCAGCGTCAGCGCGGCCAGCATGTCGATGACGACGACGGCGGCCACCGCCAGGCCCATGCTGCGCAGGAACACGCTGGGGAAGACCAGCAGCCCGGTCAGGCTGACCGTGACCGTGAGCCCGGAGAACAGCACCGTCCGCCCGGCCGCCGCGACCGTGCGGCGCACGGCCTCGTCGACGTCCGGGGTGTGCCGGCGCTCCTCGCGGAACCGGACCAGCATCAACAGGGCGTAGTCCACGGCGAGTCCGAGCCCCAGCATGGTGGTCACCTGGATCGCGTACACCGAGATGTCGGTGACGTGGCTGAAGCCGAACAGCGCCAGGAAGGCGCCCGCGATCCCGCTGACCGCGATCACCAGCGGCAGCGCGGCCGCGCGCAGTCCGCCGAACACGACCAGCAGCAGGGCGAGGACGACCGGCAGCGAGATCAACTCGGCGTCGCGGACGTCGTGCTGGGCCCGTTCGCCCAGCTGCCGGCCCAGCAACGGGCCCCCGCTGACGTGCACTTGGGGGGCGTCGATGCGTTCGATGCGGTCGACGGCCGCGTCCACGGCCTTCTTCTCGGCGTCGTCGCCGAGACCGCCGTCGAGGGTGACCGGGACGATCAGCGCCCGCCCGTCCCGTGCCGTGAGCCCGTCCGTCGTGTACGGGTCCGGTACGGCGGCGATCCCCTCGATGCCGCGCACGTCGGCGACGGCCCGCTCGACCCGGGCGCGCAGCCCGGGTGCGGTGACGGCGGTTCCCGCCACGACGCCGGTGATCGACTCACCGGCCGGGTCGGCGCGGTCGAGGTACCGGGCGGCCTGCTCCGACTCGGTGCCCGGGACCTCGGGCACGTTGTCGGACAGCCGCCCGAAGACGCCCGTGCCCAGCCCGAAGCCGAGCAGCAGGAAGAGCACCCACAGCAGGATGACGGTCAGCGGGCGGCGGGTCGCCGTCCGGGCGAGTGAGGAGAGCACGGCGCCTCCCGGCGGGTCGTCGGTTGTCATCGCCCTCAGACTGCTGCCGGGCGGGGTGCCGGAGGATCGCCGGAGGGAGCGGTTTCGGGGGATCGCCCGCGCGGGGGAGACGACGGCCCGGCTCACTCCCCGGAGGGAGGCGACGGGAATCGACCGCGGGGCCGCCGGGGTTGAGGGGGAAGGCCGTCCGCGATCCCGGAGGAGTCCGCATGTCCGAGGAACCAGCCGTCCGCGAGCTCCGGCTCGTCGTCACGGCACCCGACTACGACGAGGCGCTGCGCTTCTACCGCGACGTCCTCGGCCTGCCCGAGCGCGCCGCGTTCTCCTCCCCCGACGGGCGGGTCACCATCCTGGAGGCGGGCCGGGCCACGCTGGAACTGACCGACCCCGGGCACGCGGCCTTCATCGACGACGTCGAGGTGGGCCGCCGCGTCGCCGGCCCCGTCCGGGTCGCCCTCCAGGTCGACGACGCGACCGCCGCCACGGCACGGCTGTCGGCCGCCGGGGCCGAGGTCCTCGCCGAGCCGACCCGCACCCCCTGGAACTCCCTGAACTCCCGGCTCGACGCCCCGGGCGCCCTCCAGCTGACCCTGTTCGAGGAACTGGGCGACCGGGCGCCGTAGCCGGAAGCCGGCCCGGCGGCGTGTCCGGGCTCAGGGACCGCCCGGCGTCACCAGCCCCGTCTCGTAGGCGCAGATCACCGCCTGCACCCGGTCCCGCAGCCCCAACTTGCCCAGAACGTTGCTGACATGGGTCTTCACGGTGTGCTCGCTGACGAAGAACGCCGTGGCGATCTCGGAATTGGACAGGCCCCGGGCCAGCAGCCGCAGCGTCTCCACCTCGCGGGCGGTCAGGACCTCCAGGCGCTGCGGGGTGACCGACGCGGCGGCCTCCGCGCGGCGGCGGCGCACCACGTCCGCCACCAGGCGCCGGGTCACCGCGGGCGCGAGCAGGGAGTCGCCGGCCGCGACCACGCGCACGGCGTGCACCAGGTCGTCGCGGCGCACGTCCTTGAGCAGGAAGCCGCTGGCCCCCGCGGACAGCGCCTCGTAGACGTACTCGTCGAGGTCGAACGTGGTCAGCATGACGACCTTGCAGCCGGAGTGCGCGCACACCCGGCGCGCCGCCTCCAGCCCGTCCATGACCGGCATCCGGATGTCGAGGAGCAGCACGTCGGGGCCGTGCCGCCGCACCGCCGCCACCGCCTCGGCGCCGTCCCCCGCCTCGGCGACCACCTCGATGTCCGCCTGCGCCTCGAGGATCATGCTGAAGCCGCTGCGGACCAGCTCCTGGTCGTCGGCGACGACCACCCTGATGCTCACGCCCGCCCCCGCTGCCGCACTCCCGCCCGCCGCTCGTCCACGACGGGCAGCCGTACGACGACGCGGAAGCCGCCGTCGGGACCGCGGCCCGCCTCGGCGCTGCCCCCGCAGGCGGCGGCCCGCTCCCGGATGCCGATCAGCCCGTGTCCGCCGTCCGGGGCCGCCGGCCCCCGTCCGTCGTCGGTCACCGTGAGCGTCAACGCGTCCTCCGTCCAGTCCAGTTCGACCGTCGCGCAGGAAGCGTAGGCGTGTTTCACCGTGTTGGTCAGCGCCTCCTGCGTCACCCGGTAGGCGGCGACCTCGGCGTCGGCCGGAAGCGGCCGCGGCTCGCCGCGCGTCCGCAACTCCACCCGCAGGCCCGCGGTCTCGGCGACCTGACGCACCAGCGCGGGCACCCCCGCGACCGCCGGCTGCGGTGAAGTGCCGTTCGCCGGCTCCTCCTTGAGGACGCCGAGGATCCGCCGCAGCTGCGCCATCGCGTCCCGGCCGGCCGACGCGATGGCGTCGAAGGACGCCTCCGCGCGCTCGGGATCGCTGCGTACCACGACGGGTCCGGCCTCCGCCTGCACCACCATCAGGCTCACCGCGTGCGCGAGGACGTCGTGCATGTCCCGGGCGATCCGGGACCGTTCCTCGGCGATCGCCCGCGCGGTGTCGGCGGCCCGCTCCCGCTCCAGGCGCCGGGCCCGGTCCTCGACCGCCTCCGTGTGGGCGCGCCGGTCCCGGGCCATCGTGCCCAGCCCGTACGCGCACAGGATGGTCAGCAGGTGGAAGGCGTACTCGAAGGGCCGGGCGTGCTCCTTGTGCTGCATGGTGAGGGTGGCGCCGACCAGCCAGCCCGTCAGCATCAGGCGGCGCTGCCAGGGCGGCGAGAGCGAGGCGACGGTGTAGAGGACGACCAGGCCGCCCCACACCACGTCCGGCGGCGGCGCGTGGTAGACCGCCATCGCGGGGGTGGCCGCGGAGACGACCCACGCGGTCGCGAACGGCGCGCGGCGCCGCCACACCAGCGGCACCGCCGTCGCGGCGCCCAGCAGCCAGCCCTGCCAGGACAGCCGGTCGTCGCCCTCGTCGGGGAAGAGCCACTGCAGGGAGACGGCGAACAGCACGAGCGCGGCGAGAGCGGTGTCGACGGCGTACGGGGCGGCCGTGCGCAGCCGCGCGGCGACCCGCCCGTACCAGGACTGCGGGGACATGGGCGGCTCCTCGGGGCGGGGCGGTCCCAGTATCCCGAGCACATCCGCCCACCGGCCTCACCGACGAGAGGGATATTCGAACGGAACCCCTCCGGATCCCTCCGGCCCTCTGACGCTTCCGGCCCCCGGCCCCTCCGGATCCCTCCGGCCCTCTGACGCTTCCGGCCCCCGGCCCTTCCGGCCCGCCGGAACCCTTCCGGCCCCCCGACCCCTCCGGCCCTCCGGACCCCCCGGCCCCTCTGGCCCGCCGGGCCCCTCCGGCCCTCCGGACCCCCCGGCCCCCCGACCCCTCCGGCCCCCCGACCCCTCCGGCCCGCCGGGCCCCTCCGGCCCTCCGGACCCCCCGGCCCCCCGACCCCTCCGGCCCTCCGGACCCTTCCCGACCTCTACGGTTCCTTCGGTGGCCGCCACCCCAGTGCCCGCGATATGCCGCGGGCCGCGAGCCGGACGGCCGGTACCAGGACCGGTACCTGCGCGTCGGCGTGCGGTACCACCACGGACACCGCGGCGACCACCTCGCCGCCCGGCCCGCGCACCGGGGCGGCCACCGACAGGGCGTCCTCGGTGACCTGCCGGGCGCTCACCGCGACCCCCGTGCGGCGCACCTCGGCGAGCATCCGGCGCAGTCCCGCCGGATCGGTCAGGGTGTACGGCGTGAAGCGGGCGAGCGGGGCCGCGCAGTACTCCTCCTGCGCCTCCTGGCCCGCGTGCGCCAGCAGCGCGAGCCCGACGCCGGTGGCGTGCAGCGGCCAGCGCGCCCCCACCCGGATGTGCACGCCGACGGCCGAGCGCCCCGAGATCCACTCGATGTAGACGACCTCCGACCCGTCCCGCACCGCCAGCTGCACGTTCTCGTGCGTCGCCTCGTACAGGTCCTCCAGGTACGGCAGCGCGATCTGCCGCAGGGCCAGCCCGCGCGGGGCGAGGGCCGCGACCTCCCACAGCCGGAGCCCGACGTGGTAGACGCCGGAGGCGTCCCGCTCCAGGGCGCCCCACTCCGTCAGGGCGCCCACCAGCCGGTGTGCGGTGGTCAGGGTCAGCCCGGCCCGCCGGCTGATGTCCGTCAGGGACAGCGCCGGGTGTTCGTGGTCGAACGCGGCGAGGACGGACAGCAGCCGGTCGGGGGCCGAGCGCAGGGTCATGGCCGGGCGTCTCCCGGGTGGGCGAGGTCGTAGGGGCGGGGGTAGGCGGCCGGGCGGTAGGTCACGTACCGCGGTGCGCTTCCCGGGTCCTCCTGCGCCGCGCGGGCGTTGAGCGTGCCCGGCGAGGCGTCCCAGCGGCCGGTGTCCAGCCGGTGCTCCAGGGTGTGCAGGGCGCCGAGCATCTCGCCGTCGGTGAAGGCGCAGTGGCCGGGTCCGTCGACGTAGGCCTGGGCGAGCAGGGGGCCCCGGCCCGCCGCGCCGGCCGCCCGCCGGTAGGCGCTCTCCGCCTGTACCGGGATCAGGGCGTCGCCGGTGGTGTGGATGTCCAGCTGGGGGTCGGTGAGACGGCCCCCGAACACGCTGGTGCGCCGCATCCACCGGACGGCCGCGGGGTCGGCGGAGATCCGGGGCGCGGTGGCGAGGGCCGCGAGGTCGGTGCGCAAGGACAGTCCCGCCTCCTTGTAGAGCTCGGTCACCTCTTTGTACAGCGGGGAGCGGCCCAGCATCGACGTGTAGTCGACGCCGGTGTTCCAGGACATGTTGCCGCCCGCCCGGCTCTCGGCCTCCTGCCGCCAGCTGAAGGCGGGCAGCTGCAGCAGTCCGTTCACCGCCGTGTACTGGTTGGCCTCCCGGGTGTTCCAGTCGGCCGGGCCGGGCTCGGTCTGCGAGGCGTCGTTGTAGCCGGGGATGTTGTGCAGGGCGGCGGCCAGGGCGATACGCGCACGCCCGGCGGGCGTCTGCTGGGCCGCGGCGGTCTTCGAGCTCAGCGACTTCGCGGCGGCGGCCGCGGACGCCTGGTCGGCGAAACCGGTGAGCGGGATGTCCTCGCCGGGCGCGAGCAGTGTCCGCAGCGCGAAGACGGGGTCCAGCGTGCTGTTCCAGTTGGCGACCCCGCCCTGGACCAGCCCGCACATCGACAGCGAGCCGTCGAAGCGGTCGGCGTGCCGCTCGGCGAGGGCCGTCGTGACGAAGCCGCCGTAGGAGGTGCCCCAGGCGAGGGTGCGCCGCGCCGGTCCGAACTTCCGTGTGAACAGGTCCAGCGTGGCCAGTTGGTCGGGCACGGCGTCCGTCACCGCCCAGCCCGTGGTGGCGTACGAGGAGCCGACGAGCGCGTAGCCCTCGGCGAGCAGTGTGGTCCGGGTGCCCGAACCGGGCGCGTTCTGGGCCGGGTTGGGGACTCCGGCGGGGGTGTAGCCGTGGCTGTAGAGCAGCACGGTGCCGTTCCAGGCGGCGGGGACGTCCATCACGTACGCGGCGCCCGAGGGGAGTTGACCCGACAGATGGGTGTCGGTGGCCGCTCCGGCGGGCAGGGCGGTGGCCGCGCTCAGGGCGAGGGTCAGTACGGCGAGGCAGGTGCGGGTCTTCACAGAGGTCCCTTCCGTGGGGGGAGTGCGGGACGAGGCCACCGTGAAGTTAGGCACTCAAGTGTCGGCAGTCAATAACTTGCACAACATCTCAGCCGAGTCCGTCCCCCGCGATCCGCAGCAACAGGCCGTGCAGCGCCTCCCGTTCGGCCGGGTCGAGGGGGCCCAGCAGGTCGTTCGTCACGCGCAGGCCCGCCTCGTCGGTGTCGCGCAGAAAGGCGCGGCCCTCGGTGGTGAGGACGACGATCCGGCTGCGGCGGTCGTCGGGGGAGGGCCGGCGCTCGGCGAAGCCCAGCTTCTCCAGGTCGTCGACCAGGCCGACGATCGCGCTCGGGTCGTAGCCGAGGCGGGTGCTCAGCTCCCGCTGCAGGGCGCCGTCGGAGCCGGCCAGGAAGCGCAGCACCGCGTAGTGGCGCAGGCGCAGCCCGGATTCCTGCAGGAACGTGTTGAACAACTGACCCGAGCGCAGGCCCAGGCGGTAGAGCAGGTAGCCCGTGTCCGCGTGCAGTCCGCGCATCCACGGCTCGTCCGCGTCGATGGGGCTCGGGTTCGTGACGTGCTGGCGTGTGATGGCGGGCTCCCTCGGCTCGGTGCGTCGTGGCGATTCCAGCATGTCGCACCTGTGGGTCGCCAACAACTATTGACGTTAACAATTATTGCTCTTAGCTTCGATCTCGGAGCCGCGGTCGGCGTCGTACGGCCGCACCACCCGCACCACCCGCACCACCCGCACCACCCGCACCACCCACACAAGCCGCACCACCCGCATCAGCTCGTGAAGGGACCCACTCGTGCCCAGCATCGATCTCACCGGCAAGGTCGCCGTCGTCACCGGCAGCGGCCGGGGCCTCGGCCTCGCCTACGCGCACGCCCTGGCCGCCCACGGAGCCTCCGTGGTCGTCAACGACGTCGACGAGGCCGTGGCCGAGGCGGCCGTGAAGTCCATCGTCGAGGCGGGCGGCAGGGCCGTCGCCGAGGTCGTCCCGGTCGGCACGAGCGAGGCCGCCGAGCGGCTGGTGAACCGGGCGGTGGCGGAGTTCGGCCGGCTGGACGTCCTGGTCACCAACGCCGGCATCCTGCGCGACAAGGTGCTGTGGAAGATGACCGACGACGACTTCGACGCGGTGATCACCACCCACCTCAAGGGCACGTTCACCTGCGCCCGCGCCGCCGCCGTCCGGATGCGCGAGCAGGGCGAGGGCGGCACCCTGATCCTGGTCGGCTCCCCGGCCGGGCAGCGCGGCAACTTCGGGCAGACGAACTACGCCGCCGCCAAGGCCGGCATCGCCGCCATGGCCCGCACCTGGTCGATGGAGCTGGGCCGGGCGAACATCACCGTCAACGCGATCGTGCCGGTCGCCGCGACCGCCATGACCGAGACCATTCCCGCGTTCGCCCCGTACATCGAGGCCATGCGCAACGGCGAGCCGCTCCCGGCCTTCCTCCGCAAGGGCGAGGGCTTCGGCACCCCTGAGGACTGTGCCGCCCTGGTGCCCTTCCTCGCCTCCGAGGCGGCCCGCTCCATCACCGGGCAGGCCATCGGCATCGGTGGCGACAAGGTGGCACTCTGGTCGCATCCGCAGGAGGTCAGGGCGGCGTACGCCGACGGCGGCTGGACCCCCGAGGCGCTGGCCGACGCCTTCCCCACCTCGGTCGGCGCCGAGCTCCAGACGGTCGGCATCCCGGCGCCTCAGTTCCCGGAGGCGTGATGTCCCCCTCGATGAACGTCGACGATCTGGTCGCGATCGACGTCCACACCCACGCGGAGGTCTCCTCCAAGGGGCACTCCTCCCTGGACGACGACCTGCACGACGCGTCCTCCGCCTACTTCAAGGTGGAGGGCAAGCGGAAGCCGACCCTGGAGGAGACGGCCGCGTACTACCGCGAGCGGAGGATGGCGGCGGTGATCTTCACCGTCGACGCCGAGTCCGCGACCGGCACCGCGCCCGTCCCGAACGAGGAGGTCGCCGAGGCGGCGGCCGCCAACGCGGACGTCCTCATCCCCTTCGCCTCGATCGACCCCTTCCGCGGGAAGGCGGGCGTGAAGCAGGCCCGCCGCCTGGTCGAGGAGTACGGGGTCAAGGGCTTCAAGTTCCACCCGAGCATCCAGGGCTTCTTCCCCAACGACCGCTCGGTGGCCTACGACCTGTACGAGGTGATCGAGGAGACGGGCACCATCGCCCTGTTCCACACCGGCCAGACCGGCATCGGCGCCGGCGTCCCCGGCGGGGGCGGCATCCGCCTGAAGTACTCCAACCCGCTCCATGTCGACGACGTCGCCGCCGACTTCCCCCATCTGAAGATCATCCTGGCGCACCCGTCCTTCCCCTGGCAGGACGAGGCCCTCGCCGTCGCCACGCACAAGCCGGGCGTGCACATCGACCTGTCCGGCTGGTCGCCGAAGTACTTCCCGCCGCAGCTCGTGCAGTACGCCAACACGCTGCTGAAGGACAAGGTCCTCTTCGGCTCCGACTTCCCCGTCCTGACACCCGACCGCTGGCTCGCCGACTTCGGCAAGTTGTCGATCAAGGACGAGGTGAGGCCGAGGATCCTGAAGGAGAACGCCGCCCGCCTGCTCGGGCTCACCACGCCGTAAGGGGCCGTAGATGCGCAATGAGGGACTGGGCTCGTGGCCCGCACGCCGGGCCCGCAAGACCCCGCACCGCACCGCCCTGATCCACGGCGGCACCTCGCTCACGTACGCACGGCTGTACGAGCGCACCACCCGCCTCGCCCACGCCCTGCGCGCCCGCGGGGTGCGCCGCGGCGACCGCATCGCCTACCTCGGCCCGAACCACCCCGCCTACCTGGAGACCCTGTTCGCGGCGGGCACCCTCGGCGCGGTCTTCGTCCCGCTCAACACCCGCCTCGCCGGCCCGGAGATCGCCTTCCAGCTCTCCGACTCCGGCGCGAAGGCACTCGTCTACGGCCCCTCGCACGCCGGTCTGGTCGCCGGACTGCCGGGCGACACGGACGTACGTACGTACATCGAGGTGGGCGCGGAGTACGAGGAGGCCGTGGCCGCCGCCTCGCACGAACCGGTCGACGAACCGGTGCTCCCCGACGACACCTGCATCATCATGTACACCTCGGGGACGACCGGCCGCCCCAAGGGCGCCATGCTCACGCACGGCAACCTCACCTGGAACGCGGTCAACGTCCTCGTCGACACCGACCTGATCGCCGACGAACGCGCCCTGGTCTCCGCGCCGTTGTTCCACACGGCCGGCCTGAACATGCTGACGCTGCCGGTGCTCCTCAAGGGCGGCGCCTGCGTCCTGGTGGAGGCCTTCGACCCGGAGGCCACCTTCGACCTGATCGAGGAGCACCGGATCACCTTCATGTTCGGCGTCCCGACGATGTTCGAGCAGGTGGCCCGCCACCCCCGCTGGCCGTCCGCGGACCTCTCCTCGCTGCGCATCCTGACCTGCGGCGGCTCCCCGGTGCCGACGCCGCTGATCGCCGCCTACCAGGAACGCGGGCTCACCTTCCTCCAGGGCTACGGCATGACGGAGGCGTCCCCCGGCACGCTGTTCCTGGACGCCGAACACGCGGTGGGCAAGGCGGGTTCGGCGGGCGTCCCGCACTTCTTCAGCGACGTCCGGGTGGTCCGGCCGGACCTCACCCCCGTGGACGTCGACGAGACCGGCGAGGTCGTGGTCCGCGGACCCCATGTCATGCCCGGCTACTGGGGGCTGCCCGAGGAGACGGCCGCCTCCTTCGCGGACGGCTGGTTCCGCAGCGGCGACGCGGCCCGCGTCGACGAGGACGGATACGTCTTCATCGTCGACCGCATCAAGGACATGATCATCTCCGGGGGCGAGAACGTCTACCCGGCCGAGATCGAGGACCAGCTCCTCGCCCACCCGGACATCGTCGAGTGCGCGGTCATCGGCGTCCCCGACGACAAGTGGGGCGAGGTGCCGCGGGCGGTCGTCGTGCCCCGCGAGGGCGCCTCGCTCGACCCCGACGAGGTGCTGGCCACCCTGGCCGGCCGCCTCGCCAAGTACAAGATCCCGAAGTCGGTGGTCCTCGCGGACGAACTCCCGCGCACCGCCTCCGGAAAACTCCTCAAGTCCCGCGTGCGCAAGCGCTTCGGAAACCAGTAAGGAATCTCATGAGCCTCACCGTGAACGGCATCGACGAACTGAAGAAGCTCGCGGGCAGCGACCTGGGCACCAGCGAATGGATCGAGGTCACCCAGGAGCGCATCGACACCTTCGCCGACGCCACCGGCGACCACCAGTGGATCCACGTCGACCCCGAGCGCGCCGCCGAGGGCCCCTTCGGCGCCCCCATCGCCCACGGCTACCTCACCCTCTCGCTGTTCATCCCCCTGTTCACCGAGCTCCTGGACGTCCAGGGCGTCACCACCAAGGTCAACTACGGCCTGAACAAGGTCCGCTTCCCCTCCCCGGTGAAGGTGGGGTCGCGCATCCGGCTGGCCGCGCGGCTGGCCGAGGTGGAGGAGGTGCCGGGCGGCGTGCAGATCACCGTGGACGGCACCATCGAGATCGAGGGCGGGAGCAAGCCGGCCGCGGTGCTGCAGAGCCTGTCGCGGTTCTACGCCTGATCCGGGCGGACCGGCACCAGGTCGAGAAGGCGGGTCGCGGCGTCCCGCGCGAGGGGCGTCAGCCGGTCGTGGACCGCGCGGAACGTCTTCTCGGCCTGTTCCGCCGGCCAGTCGTCCGGCAGGTGCTTGACCGGCAGACGCGGGTCGCGGCGGATGATCTGGAGCCACTCGGCCTGCAGGCGCAGGCGGAGCACGAGGGCCTCGTCGGCGTCGGGGGAAGCGGTCTCCCACGGCTGCCAGCGGCGCACGAAGGCGGTGTACCGCTCGGCGAGTTCGGCCAGCTCCCAGGTCTCCTCGATCATCGCGCCGATGTCCATCCCGGCGTCGGCGTGCGCGCGGAAGACCTTGACGTGCGCGGAGAGGCCGAGCTCGGAGACCAGTTCCGCGACGTCGACCTCGCCGGGGGCGATCCACAGGCCGCTGAACAGGGGGCCGAAACCGCTCCAGGTGAGCTTGGAGCGCAGGTCGTGGCGCTGGCGCTGCCAGGACTCCGGGAGGGAGAAGCCGAGGAGGGTCCAGGTGCCGTCCCAGTCGCGGTTGACGGCGCCGGTCTGCCAGATGCGCCGCTCGCCGTCCCGCAGGACCGCCGTGGAGTGCTCGGTCAGCCCGAAGTACATCCGGCGTCCCTCGCGCTGGCGCCGCAGCAGGCCGCGCTTGACCATCCGGGTCAGGGTGGAGCGGGTCGCCTGCTCGCCGACGCCGGCGCGCTCGAAGACGTCGATGACGCTGCCGGAGTACACGCAGGCGTCCCGCCCGAGCACCTGGTCGCCCAGGAACGTCAGCAGCAGCGACTGGGGCCGCAAGGACGATTCCTCACCGTTCATGCGGCCCACGGTACGACGTCGTCGATCAGCGCCGCTCAGTCACCCGCCACGTCGACGAAGATCGGGTTCGAGTAGAACCAGGTGTCCGCCCACGGGTCGCCGTTCCCGGGCTCGTGCGGAACGGGGCCGTTCGGGTCGACGGCGGCGCCCAGGTAGCCCGCGCCGTGCCGGTTGCCGTCGCTGCCGCGCAGCCGGACGTAGAAGGACTCCTCGCCGGCGGTCAGCGGGATGCGCAGGGTGTACGTCCCCTTGCGGCCGGAGACGTCCCCGGTCTGTACGACCCTGGTGTCCGGCGCCCGCCAGGTGTCCCGGTCGGCCACCGGGCCGCGCACCGCGCCCCGGATCACGTCGACGTGCGCCAACTCGGGCAGGATGCCCTGGGGGTTGGGCCGGGACGCCGTGGTGACGGTGACGTACAGCGTGATCCGCTCGCCCTTGCGGACGCGGAGCCGGCCGCCGAGCGTGACGCCCCGGCCCGCGTCGCAGTCCCGCCTGAGCCGGACGTCCAGCCCGTCCAGCAGGTGCCCGTGGTCCAGCCAGACCCGGCCCGCACGCAGTCCCGCCATCACGGCCCGGTAGCCGTAGCGGGTCACGCCCACGTGGGTGCGGCTGAACTCGCCCGGCCAGAAGTCGCTTCCGGGCTGCGGGGTGTCGGTGTTCACCGGGTCGGGCAGCTTGCCGGTGTTGTCGAAGTTCTGCCCGGCCGGCCAGTCGCCGTTCTTCCAGGTGTCGAAGACCGTGCGGTGGTTGTCGGAGTTGGTGGTGATCGTGAACAGCCGGCCCTCGGCGAGCATCGAGTCCCACAGGCCGCCGACCGTCGCCGTCGCCCAGTCGAAGCCGCCGTACGTGAGGAACGCGTCGGCCGCGTAGCCCGCCCAGGACTGCGCGGTCGGCTTGTTCTCGTACTCGCCGCGGATCGAGGTGCTGCCGCGCCAGCCGGGGATCGCGGCGCCCTGGGCGCCGGGCGCGCCCTCCATGCCGATCATGATCTCGGGGGCCGCGTCCCGCCAGTTGCGCATCTCGTGCGGGGAGTCGATGCCCAGGCGCAGCGGGTGGTTGGCGAGGACGAGGACGTCGTCGACGTAACCCGAACGGCGCTGCTCGGCCAGCCACTTGATCGCCTTGATGGCGTGGGCCTCGTTGCGGGCGGTGTCCGCGGCGCCCGCGGAGCCCTCGGTGTAGCCCAGCAGCTTGCCGTCGTAGGCGAGCTCGAACTGCGTGAGCAGGTCGGTCTCGTGGGGGCCGGGAGCGGCGAACACCGTGCAGTGCTCGGCGGCCGGGATGTACCACTCCAGGCCCTGGAAGATCAGCTGACGCGGGTTCTCCGCGCGGGCCCTGACGATCTCGGCGTGCTCCAGCTTGGCGCCGTGGTTCGCGTGCCCGAAGTTGGAGTGCTCGTTGAACACCATCCAGTCCAGGCCGTACTTCGCCGCGGCCCGTGCCTGCTGGGAGAACGTGTACTTGGCGTCGTGGCTGTAGACGGAGTGCACGTGGTGGTCGCCGACGAGGTAGGCGAGCCGGGGGTCCTCGCCGCCGAAGCCGCCCCGTGGGGAGGCGAGTGCGGGCGTGGCCGCCGATCCGATGGCGAAGGCGGCGCCGAACAGGCCGGCACGGCGCAGGAGTCGGCGCCTCGACACGCCCTGGGCGTCGAGGCGGGCGGGGGAGACGGACGGGTCGGCCCAGGCGGGCAGTCGCTGCTCGGTCATCTTCGGTTCCTGTGCGCTCAGTGGTTCATGAAGGAGGTGACGGGCAGCGCCCGGGAGACGATCCGGACGTCGCCGAGGCGGCCGTGCAGGATCTGGTCGATCCTTCCGGCGTACTCGTAGCCGCCCAGCAGCCACGGCAGCCCGACCGAGGCGATGCCGACCGCGGGGGCCTTGGGGTTGCGGACCACCGGGCAGCCCTCGACGTACAGCGTGGTGTGCCGGCCGTCGTTGACGACCGCCAGGTGCCACCAGGTCTCCAGCGGTGTCTCCTGGCCCCAGTTGGTGGCGATGCCCTGCTGGTTCAGCGGGCGCATCGCCCACTGCGGTTCGCGGTCGTTGGACAGGGACAGGGTGGCGAGCGGCTCGTCGGGGTCGTCGCCGCTCTTGCCGGCGGCGCCGCCCGTGCCGGTGCGGCCGACGATGCCGGACCAGGCGTGGTGGTCCGGGTCCCAGTCGGCGGGAAGCCGGTAGAACGCCTCGATGGTGTAACCGCCCTCGAACGTCGCCGAGTTCAGCGGCGCGCCGTCGACCGTGCGCAGGTACGCGCCCTTCAGCGGCGACTTGAACCCCTGGAACTCCAGGCTGCCGTGGCCGGGCTGGTCGGGATGGTGGTCGGCGGACCAGCCGAGCGAGCCGCCGCCCACCGTGACGAGGGCGAGGTCGTTGCCGCGTCCGGACAGGTCGCGGACGGTGCCGGCGACGGGTGACTCGAACCGCCAGTAGGCGACCGTGCCCGGGACCAGCATCCGCGACACCGGCCGCGCCGCGCGGGCCGGCACGGGGTCGAAGCCGGAGAACCGGTCGGCGAAGTCGATCTCCACCGAGAAGCGGTCGGCGTCGCCGCTCAGCTCGATCTCCTGCCGCTCCAGCTCGTTCAGGCCCTGCTTGGCCCGGCCGAGGATCCACGGGGAGACCGTCTCCACGTCGATGACGCCCCGGTCCAGGTCGAAGCGGTACAGCCGGATCATCGCCGCGCCGCCGAAGTAGCGGTTCTGGTAGTTGGTGAGGTGCAGGTGCACGTCATGGCCGGCGGCGTTCTTGCGGGTGGCGCGGGCCGCCGGCCAGTAGTGGCCGTTGAGGGTGAGGAAGATCTGGTCGTGGTCCGCGATCAGCCGGTCCCACAGCTGCTGCCCGTAATCCGACAACTGGTCTTCGGAGACGACGAGTTCGTGGGTGGTGAGGATGACCGGCGTCCTCGGGTGGGCGGCGAGCACGTCCTTCGCCCAGGCGTAGCCCTGGTCCGACAGCCGCCAGTCCAGCGCGAGGACCATCCACTCGCGGCCCGCCGCCCGGAACAGGTGGTAGGTGTTGTAGCCGTCGGCGGAGGCCCCGCCGAACGTCGGCTTGCCCTTGAAGCGCCGGGGACCGAACGTGTCCAGGTAGGGCGTCGGGCCGCGCTGGTCGTCCGAGGAGGACTTTACGTCGTGGTTGCCCGCCAGGACGCTGTAGCCCACGCCCCGCCGCTCCAGCAGCCCGAACGCCTCGCCGATCGCGGCGCATTCGGCCTGCGCGCCGTTCTGCGTGAGGTCGCCCAGGTGGGAGAGGAAGACGAGGTTCTCCTCCCGGCCGTGCTCCAGCAGATGGCGCAGCGATGCCTCGACCGGCGCCTTGTCGATGCTGGGACCGTCGAAGAGGTACTGGGTGTCCGGCATCACCGCGAGCGTGAAGCGGCGGCTGCCGGGATCGGGCCGCCGGGCACGCGCGCTCGCGGGGGCCGCCTCGGCGCCGGCCGGCAGGGCCAGGCCGGTGGCCGCGGCGGCGCCCAGCAGCGCGGTGGCCCTGAGGAGACCGCGTCGTCCGGCGCCGGCCTGCGCGGCCTCGCCCTGCGGGTGGTCATGCGAAGTGCACACATGTGCTCCGTGAGAAAAGGACATGTCACCTGGGACAGGGGACAGAGAGGCGGGGTCACCGCACGCGCAGCGTCCAGCTCCAGCGGTGGACGCCCGGCGGGACGCGGTAGGAGGGGAAGGTGTCGGGGCCGCACGAGGCCGTGCCCAGGCCCCGGTGCGCCGCGTCGATGTGCACGACACAGCCCGGACGGGGCACCAGTTCGTCGTGGTGCCGTGCGGCGGTCAGGTCCTCGGCCCGGTACCGGGTGACGGAGACCTGCCGGGGTGCGTCCAGCACGACCGCGAGGCCGGTGCCGTCGGGCGCCGACAGCGTGAACCGCCGTACACCGTGCCGGCCGCCGCTCTCCTGCGGACGCAGGTACGGCGTGAACGTCGCCTCCACCGGCAGCGAGTGATGGCCGACGGGTGCGCCCGCGCACCGGTCGGGGTACGACTCCCACGGCCCCTGCCCGAACCACTCCAGCAGGTCCGGTCCCGGCGCCGTCTCGAAGACCGTGCCGACCCGCGCCACGTCGTCGAACTCCTCGGGCAGCTCCGTCTCCTCCTCGATCCTGATGCCGCCCTCGACCGGGGTGAACACCTGCCGGTGCCGCACGACGCCGGCCGTGCCGGCGTACTCGGCGTCCACGGTCACCCGGCCGCCGTCCGCCCGCACCGACACGAGCTTGCGGACGAGCGAGTCCAGCCCCCAGGTCCGCCAGCGCGGGGCCATGCCGCCCAGCTCGTCGTTGTCGGTGGGCGCCCGCCACAGGGACAGCGTGGGCGCGGCCGTCAGCGACGGATGCACGAGCAGGCCCTCGCCGTCGACCTCGACGGACCCGGCCACGACGGCGTCCTCGGCGACGGCGGGCCCGCGCAGGCGCACCTGCGGCAGGCACACCTCGGTGCCGCGCGGCGCCCACGGCTGGTCCTCCGCGGTCGTCACCCGCAGGGTCAGCCAGGCCTCGCCGCCGTCGCGGGGCAGTTCGAAGGGCAGCGGCACGGCGGCCGTCTCGCCGGGCCTGAGGCCGGGCAGGTCCGCGGGCGCGGTCAGCGTACGGCCGTCGGCGAGGGAGAGCTCCCAGGTGCCGGCCAGCCAGTCCAGGCCGCGGAAGTGCTGGTGGTTGCCGAGGACGATGCCCTCGTGCCGGAAGCACTCGATGCGCACCGGCGCCGCGATCTCGCGGTGCTCGTACAGGGCGGGCTTGGGGGTGCGGTCGGGGAAGACGACCCCGTCCGCGATGAAGGCGCCGTCATGGATCGTCTCGCCGAAGTCGCCGCCGTACGCCCAGCGATGGCCCGGCGCGGCGACACCGTTGTCATAGAGCCCGGCGCCCCCACGCCCGGCCGGTCTGCCGTCGTTCACACGCTGCAGGATGCCGTGGTCCCAGAACTCCCAGATGAACCCGCCCTGAAGACCCGGAGTGGACTCGATGGCCGCCCAATGGTCCGCGAGCGTGCCGTTGCTGTTGCCCATGGCGTGGGAGTACTCGCACTGGATGAGCGGCCTGGTCTGCCGGCCCGACAGGGCGTGGGCGACGCAGTCCTCCAGCGGTGCGTACATGGGGCAGGCGATGTCGGAGCAGTCGTCCGTGGCCGCCCAGTCGAGCTTGGCGGCGCCCTCGTACTGCAGGGGCCGGGTCGGGTCGTGCCGGCGCGCCCAGCCGGCCGCGGCGTCGTGGTGGGCGCCGTAGTCGGACTCGTTGCCCAGCGACCAGATGATCACCGACGGGTGGTTCTTGTCGCGCAGCACCATCCGGGAGACCCGGTCGACGAAGGCGTTCAGGTAGCGCGGGTCGTCGGCGATCTCGTGGGCGTGGTCGTGGGACTCGATGTCCGCCTCGTCGACGACGTAGAAGCCGAGTTCGTCGGCGAGGTCGTACAGGGCCGGGTCGTTCGGGTAGTGGGAGGTGCGGATCGCGTTGAACCCGAAGCGCTTGAGCAGGACCAGGTCGGCGCGCATGTCGTCGTACGACACCGTCCGGCCGGTCAGCGGATGGAAGTCGTGCCGGTTGACGCCCCGGATGTACACGCGCTCGCCGTTGACCAGCAGGTCCCGGCCGGCGATCTCGACGTCGCGGAAGCCGACCCGGTGGTGCGAGGCGTCGGCGAGGGTGCCGTCGGCGCGGTGCAGGCGGACGGTGAGGCCGTACAGCTCGGGCGTCTCGGCGTTCCAGGTGCGCACCTCGGGTACGAGGCAGTGCACGCGGGCCTCGCCGAGGAAGCCGGAGACCCGGTCGTCCTCGGCGTTGACCCGGTCGAACTCGGCGTCCTGGGTGAGGAGCCGGCCGTCCAGCTCGGCGCTGACGTACCAGCCGGCGGGCAGCGGGCCGCGCGCGTCGCGCACCCGGCAGTCGACGCGCAGCTCCCCGTCCCGCCGCGCCCTGACGGTGACGTCGGCGAGGTGCAGCGGGTCGGTCGCGTACAGGAGCACCGACCGGGTGAGGCCGCCGTGCCACCACTGGTCCTGGTCCTCGATGTGCGAGGCGTCCGACCACTTCACGACCGTCAGCCGCAGCACCGACCGCCCGCCCGGGCGGACGACGCCGGTGAGGTCGAACTCGGCGGCCAGGTGGGAGTCCTTGGAGAGGCCGACGGGCCGGCCGTCGACGTGCACCAGCAGCACGCTCTCGGCGGCGCCGACCTGGAGCACGATCCGCCGCCCGGCCCACTCGGCGGGCACGTCCACGTCACGCTCGTACACCCCCGTCGGACTGGCCGCGGGGGAGTGCGGCGGGATGTCGTCGAACGGCATGCGGACGTTGGTGTACTGCGGCAGGTCGTCCGTGCCCTGCATGGTCCAGGCACCGGGGACGTACGACGACGACCAGGCGCCGTCGGCCGGCGCGCCCGGAGCGGGCAGCAGCTGGAAGCGCCAGTCGCCGTCCAGGCAGAGCGCCCCGGCCCGCCGGTCGACGGCGTTCATCGGCAGCCGCCCCCAGGAGGTCACCTCGGGGGCCTCCCAGGGGCGCAGCGCGAGGAGCGGGTCGCTCAACGGATGGCCCCCTTGCCGAGGTCGCCGATGATCTGCTTGGCGCCGATCGCGAAGACGATGAGCAGGGGGACGAGGGCGAGCAGCGCGCCGGTCATCACCATGCCGTAGTCGGTGGTGCCGTGCACGCCGTTGAGCTGGGACAGGGCCACCTGGAGGGTGACGTTGTCGGGGTTGGTGAGGGCGACCAGCGGCCAGGCGTAGTCGTTCCACTGGCCCATGAAGGTGAAGATGCCGAGGAAGGCCAGGCCCGGCCGGACCACCGGGAGGGCCACGTGCCAGTACTGGCGCAGGAAGTGCGCCCCGTCGATGCGCGAGGCGTCCAGCAGCTCGTCGTGGATGGCGCTGCGCATGTACTGGCGCATCCAGAAGATGCCGAAGGCGTTGGCCGCCGCCGGCACGATCAGCGCCGTCATCGAGCCGATCCAGCCGATCCTCGCCATCATCACGAACTGCGGGATGATGGCCAGCTGCGTCGGCACCATGAAGATCAGCATGAGCAGCCCGAACAGCAGCCTGCGGCCGGGGAAGTGGAACTTGGCGAAGACGAAGGCGGCGAGGGAGTCGAAGAACAGGACCAGAACGGTCACCGAGCCCGCCACCAGCAGCGAGTTGAGCATCGAGCCGAAGAAGTCGACGTTGTCGAAGAGGGCGCGGACGTTGCGCAGGAAGTGCGGGCCGGGCAGCAGCTTCGGCGGGTAGGAGAAGATCTCGGTCGACGTGTGCGTCGACATGATGACGGCCCAGTAGAACGGGAAGGCCGACAGCAGCAGTCCGGCGACGAGGACCGCGTGCAGCGCGACGCCCCGGCCGCGCGTTCCCCTGATGCCCTTGGGGCGCTTGGTGTCCTGGATGGATGCCATGGTGTCCCGGCCTCCCTAGTCTTCGCCCCGGCGCCGCACCAGGCGCCAGTTGATGATCGAGAAGATGACGACGACGAGGAAGATCCCCCACGCCACGGCGGCGCCGTAGCCGAAGTCGTTGTTGTCGAAGGTCTGCTGGAAGAAGTAGAGGACCATCGTCCGGCCCGCGTGGCCCGGGCCGCCGGAGAACGTCGAGTCGTTCGAGGTGTTCTGCAGCAGCACCTGCGCCTCGGTGAAGCTCTGCAGACCGGTGACGGTCGAGACCACCAGCACGAACAGCAGGGTCGGGCGCAGCAGGGGCAGCGTGATCCGGAAGAACGTCTGCACGGGGTTCGCGCCGTCCACCCGCGCCGCCTCGTACAGCTCGCTCGGGACGGTCTGCAGGCCCGCGAGGAAGATGATCGCGTTGTAGCCCGTCCACTGCCAGGTCATCAGCGTCGCGATGGCGACCTTGATGCCCCAGGGGGTGTTCAGCCAGGCCACCTGGTCCAGCCCCACGGCCTGCAACAGGGCGTTCACCAGGCCGAAGTTGGTGGAGAACACCGAGCCGAAGACGATGGCGATCGCGACGACGGAGGTGACGTTCGGCAGGAAGTAGGCGAAGCGGTAGACGTTCTTGAAGCGGACCGCGGAGTTGAGCATCACCGCCGTGACCATCGCCAGGAAGATCATGGGGAAGGTGGCCAGCGCCCAGATGATCAGGGTGGTGCCGATCGAGCTCCAGAAGTCGCTGTCGCTCAGCAGGTAGCGGTACTGCGACAGGCCCGCCCACTCCATGGAGCCGAGACCGTCCCAGCGGTGGAAGGACAGGTAGAGCGAGAAGCCGACGGGGACCAGGCCGAAGGCGAGGAAGAGCAGGTAGAAGGGGGAGATCGCGGCGTACAGGTGCCAGTACTTGCGCATCCCCGAGCGGGGACGGGCCGTCGGCGTGCGCTCCGCGACGACGGGGGGCTTCTCCAGGGCGGTGGCCATCAGTGGCTCACCCCCAGGTGCTTCGCGATGCGCCGGCACTTGCTCATGGCGTCACTCCAGGCCTTGTCCGGGTCCTTGCCGAGGACGCCGACGTTCTTGATCTCGTCCTTGATGGGCTGCCCGAGCGCGACGTCGAACGGGCTGTTGTAGGCGACGGCGATCTTCTGCGCGGCCGGACCGAAGACGTCCGTCGTGACCTGGCCGCCGAAGAACGGGTCGGGCTCGCGCAGTTGCCGCAGCCCGTAGGAGGCGGGCGTGGAGGGGAACAGGCCCGCGTCGACGTAACCCGAGGCCTGGTTGGCCGCGTCGAGCATCCAGGAGATGATCTCGAACGCCTGCTGCGGTTCCCGGCACGCCTTGGTGATCGACAGGAACGAGCCGCCGTTGTTCGACGGCCGCACCGGCATGTCGGCGATCCGCCATCGTCCCTTGGTCTTCGGATTGCCGTTCTTGATGTCGTACGTCGCCCAGGAGGCGCCGAGCTGGCTGGGCAGCTTGCCGGTGTCCACCGCGGAGATCTGGTCCGGGGTGCCGGTGACGAGGTTGGAGACGATCCCGCGTCGCTTGGCCTCTACCGCCAGCGCCCAGGCGTGGCGCACGTGTTCCTGGTCGCCGATGAAGTGGCGGTCCTTGTCCACGTACCGCTTGGCGCCCTGCTGCACCACGTTCTCGAAGACCGAGTTGACGTCGGTCAGCAGCGAGGTGCCGGGGATTCGCTTCCGCAGCCGCTCGCCCGCCGCGAAGAAGTTCTCCCAGGTGTTCAACTCCTTGGAGACGTCGGCGGGTTCATAGGGCAGTCCGGCCTTGCGGAAGACCTCGTACTGGTAGAAGTGCGCGACCGGGCCGCAGTCGATGGGGAAGCCGACCATCCTGCCGTCGTCGGCGATGCCCTGCCGCCACTTCCACGGCAGGTACCGGCTCTCGTACTTGTCGGCGCCGAGCGTGCGCAGGTCCACGAACTGGTCGGCGTCGGGCAGGTAGGAGGCCATGTCCTCGCCCTTGAGGCCCGCGATGTCGGGGATGTGGGCACGGCCGGCCAGCGTGGTGATCAGCTTGGAGCGGTAGTAGCCGCCGATCTTGATGGCCTGGAGGTCGACCGAGGAGTCGTAGCGGGCCTTGGCCTTCTTCACGACGGTGTCGCCGAGACCGCCGTCCCAGTACCACAGGACCATGTTCCGGCCGGTGGAACCGGTCGGCACGGCGCAGCCGGAGGTCAGGCCGCCGAGCGCCGTGGCGGCCGTACCGGCCAGGCCCGCGCGCAGCAGGCCTCTTCGTGAGAGCCGCACAGCTCCCACCGCCTTTCGGGTCTTTTCGCAACGTTCGTAGGAGGGGCTAGCGTCCGCGGGGCTCGTGGGGGAGCCGCGCGGTCAGGGGTGGCGGGCCGGCGGGGTGACGGGGGCGTACCGCACGGGCGGGCCGGGGTCCGCGGGAAGGCGGTCGGCCAGGAAGCCGTAGGCGCGCCGCAGCCCGGGATCGGTCAGCGACCGCCACCAGCGGTCGACGCCGTACCAGCCGGGGGCGGCGAGCGCGCCGCCGTGCCGCTGGACGGACAGCCCGGCCGCGAGGACGGCGAACCGCAGCCGTTCCTGAAGCGGCCAGCCGCCGAGCGAGGCCGCGACGAAGCTCGCGCCGAACACGTCACCGGCGCCCGTCGCGTCCAGCACGTCGACCGCGAGGGCCGGCACCTCCGCGTACTCGCCGGTGGTCTGGTCGACGGCGACCGCCCCGGCCCCGCCCCGGGTGACCACGGCCACCGGCACCAGTTCGGCGAGCGTGCCGAGGGCCGCGACCGCGCTGTCGGTGCGGGTGTAGGCCATCGCCTCGGTCTCGTTGGGGAGGAAGGCGTGGCACAGCTTGAGCTGGTCCAGGAGGTCGGTGGACCACTCCTGGGTGGGGTCCCAGCCGACGTCGGCGTAGATGCGGGTGCCGTTGGCGGCGGCCCTGGTGAGCCACTCGCGGGGTTCGGCCTCGAGGTGGACGAGGGCGGTGCGGGCCTCGGGCGGGTCGCCCATCAGCGCGTCCTGCGAGTACGGCGGCTCCTGGCCGTGGGTGACGAGCGCCCGGTCGTCGCCGGTGGCGAGCGAGACGGTGACGGGGGTGGGCCAGCCGTCCGCGGTCCGGGAGAGCGAGAGGTCGATGTCCTCCTGGTCGCACAGCACGTCCCGGCACAGCTCGCCGTAGAAGTCGTCGCCGAAGACCGTGGCCAGCGAGGTGCGCAGACCGAACCGGGACGCGGCCACCGCGAGGTTGGCGATGCCGCCGGGGCCGCAGCCCATGCCGGCCGTCCAGATCTCCTCGCCCGGCGTCGGCGGCTTCCCGAGCCCCGTGAGGACGAGGTCGTAGAAGAGCAGCCCGGTCAGCAGCACATCGGGCCTGTCGTCGTCCACGGGAACGCCTCTCGTCAAAACCCGTCAATTTCGATGACGGGAATCGTGCGCCGATCCATGAGATTGGTCAATACCCGAGCAGAAGCGAGCATAGATTTGATTGAAGATGACGAGTAGTGTGCACGGCGTGCTGGCAGAACGACGACACCAACTCATCCTGCGGGCCCTGCGCTCCGGCGGCCCCGCGTCCGTGACCGATCTCTCCGAGCAGCTGGCCGTGAGTCCCGCCACCATCCGGCGCGACCTGGTCAAGCTGGAGGAGGACGGCCTGCTCACCCGCGTGCACGGCGGCGCCGTCGTGGAGGAGGGCGACCAGCCCTTCGCCGAGGTCGCCGAAGTGCGCGTGGCCGAGAAGGACGCCATAGCCGAGCGGGCCGCCGCCATGGTCGCGGACGGCCAGTCGGTGCTGCTGGACATCGGCACCACGGCCTACCGGCTGGCCCGGCAGCTGCACGGCCGCCGGCTGACGGTGATCACCAGCAACCTCGTCGTCTACGAGGAGCTCGCCGACGACGAGGGCATCGAGCTGGTCCTGCTCGGCGGCATGGTCCGCCGCGAGTACCGCTCCCTCGTCGGCTTCCTCACCGAGGACAACCTGCGCCAGCTGCATGCCGACTGGCTCTTCCTGGGCACCAGTGGAGTGCGTCCCGGCGGGCAGGTGATGGACACGACGGTCGTCGAGGTGCCGGTGAAACGGGCCATGATCAAGGCGAGCGACAAGGTCGTCCTGCTCGCGGACGCCGCCAAGTTCCCGGGTACGGGCATGGCGAAGGTCTGTGGTCCCGAGGACCTGGACGTGGTGGTCACGAACGCCCCGGCCGACCCGGTGACCCGCTCCTCCCTCCAGGAGGCGGGCGTCGAGGTCGTCGTGGCAGGAAAGGTGCGCAAGTGAAGCTGACGATTCTGGGCGGCGGCGGGTTCCGTGTGCCGCTCGTGTACGGCGCCCTGCTGGGCGACCGCGGCGAGGGCAGGGTCACCGAGGTCGTGCTGCACGACCTGGACGCCGGCCGGCTCGCCGCGGTGACCCGGGTGCTGGCCGAGCAGGCCGCCCCGGTCGCGGACGCGCCCGCGGTGACCGCCACGACCGACCTCGACGACGCCCTGCGCGGCGCCGACTTCGTCTTCTCGGCGATCCGCGTCGGCGGCCTGCAGGGGCGGGCGGACGACGAGCGGGTCGCCCTCGCCGAAGGCGTCCTCGGCCAGGAGACGGTCGGCGCCGGCGGCATCGCCTACGGCCTGCGGACCGTCCCCGTCGCCGTCGACATCGCGCGGCGCGTGGCCCGCCTCGCCCCCGACGCCTGGGTCATCAACTTCACCAACCCCGCCGGCCTGGTCACCGAGGCCATGTCCCGCCACCTCGGCGACCGCGTCATCGGCATCTGCGACTCGCCGGTCGGCCTCGGCCGCCGTATCGCCCGGGTGCTCGGCGCGAACCCGAAGGAGGCGTGGATCGACTACGTCGGCCTCAACCACCTCGGCTGGGTGCGCGGCCTGCGCGTCGCCGGCCGGGACGAGCTGCCGCGCCTGCTCGCCGACCCCGACCTGCTCGGCTCCTTCGAGGAGGGCAAGCTCTTCGGCGTCGACTGGCTGCGCTCCCTCGGCGCGATCCCGAACGAGTACCTGCACTACTACTACTTCAACCGCGAGGCCGTCCGCTCCTACCAGCAGGCCGAGCGCACCCGCGGTACCTTCCTGCGCGACCAGCAGGCCGGCTTCTACGAGCAGGTCGAGCGCTCGGACGGCTCCGCCCTGGAGCTGTGGGACCGCACCCGCGCCGAGCGCGAGGCGACGTACATGGCCGAGAACCGGGAGACCGCCGGCGCCGGTGAGCGCGACGCCGACGACCTCTCCGGCGGCTACGAGAAGGTCGCCCTGGCCCTGATGCGGGCCATCGCCCGCGACGAGCGCACCACCCTGATCCTCAACGTCCGCAACCGCACCACCCTCTCGGTGCTCGACTCCGAGGCGGTCATCGAGGTGCCCTGCCTCGTCGACGCGAACGGCGCCCACCCGGTCGCCGTCGACCCGCTGCCCGGCCACGCCACCGGCCTGGTCTGCGCGGTCAAGGCCGTCGAGCGCGAGGTGCTGGCCGCCGCCGAGTCCGGCTCCCGCACCACGGCCGCCAAGGCGTTCGCGCTGCACCCGCTGGTCGACTCCGTGAACGTGGCCCGACGTCTGGTGGAGGGCTACACCGCGGTCCATCCTGGCCTCGCGTACCTTAGGTGACCGGCACCTGGAAAGCGCTTTCCAGGTCCTTCCCCGCCACTCCCGCCGCCTCACTGGAGACCCCTGATGCACGACGAACGCCGCCGGATCGAGGAGCGCGCCGAGCGCCTCCACACCCAGCGCATCAAGCCCGCGCTCTACGCGGCCACCGTCCCGATGTCGGTCGAGTCCTGGCAGGCGCCGGGCGAGCCCGTCTCCTTCGAGGAGGCCGCGTCCCAGCGCTACGCGCCCTTCGCCATGGACACCCCCTGGGGCCCGCCGTGGGGCACGACCTGGTTCCGGATGAGCGGACAGGTGCCCGCGGAGTGGGCCGGCCGGCGCGTCGAGGCGGTCATCGACCTCGGCTTCACCGGCGACTGGCCCGGCAACCAGGCCGAGGCCCTGGTCCACCTGCCCGACGGACGCCCGCTGAAGGCGGTCAACCCGCTCAACCAGTACGTACCCGTCGCCAACCCGGCGGCCGGCGGCGAGCCGATCGACTACCTGGTCGAGGCGGCCTCCAACCCCGACATCCTCGCGAACGACTTCACCGCGCCGACCCCGCTCGGGGACGTCCTCACGGCCGGCGACAAGCCGCTGTACACCTTCCGGCGCGCCGACCTCGCCGTCCTCGACGAGGAGGTCTTCCACCTCGACCTCGACCTGCAGGTGCTGCGCGAGCTGATGGTGGAGCTCGGCGAGCACGACCCGCGCCGGCACGAGATCCTGCACGCCCTCGACCGCTCCCTGGACCTGCTCGACCTGGACGACGTCGCCGGCTCGGCCGCCGCCGTGCGCGAGGCCCTGCGGCCGGTGCTGTCCAAGCCCGCCAACGCCAGCGCCCACATCGTCTCCGGCGTCGGCCACGCCCACATCGACTCCGCCTGGCTGTGGCCGATCCGGGAGACCAAGCGCAAGACCTCCCGCACCTTCTCCAACGTCACCGCCCTGGCCGACGAGTACGAGGAGTTCGTCTTCGCCTGCTCGCAGGCCCAGCAGTACGAGTGGGTGCGCGACAACTACCCGCACGTGTGGGCCCGCATCCAGGAGTCCGTGAAGAAGGGCCAGTGGGCGCCGGTCGGCGGCATGTGGGTGGAGTCCGACGGCAACCTGCCCGGCGGCGAGGCCATCGCCCGCCAGCTGATCCACGGCAAGCGGTTCTTCATCGAGCACTTCGGCATCGAGACCAAGGGCGTCTGGCTGCCCGACTCCTTCGGCTACAACGCCGCCTACCCGCAGCTCGCCAAGCTCGCCGGCAACGAGTGGTTCCTCACCCAGAAGATCTCCTGGAACCAGACCAACACCTTCCCCCACCACACCTTCTGGTGGGAGGGCATCGACGGCACCCGGATCTTCACCCACTTCCCGCCGGTCGACACCTACAACGCCCGCTTCAGCGGCGAGGAGATGTCCCGCGCGGTCCGCAACTACGCCGAGAAGGGCAACGCCACCCGTTCCCTCGCCCCCTTCGGCTGGGGCGACGGAGGCGGCGGCCCCACCCGCGAGATCATGGAGCGGGCCCGCCGGCTGGCCGACCTGGAGGGCTCGCCCAAGGTCGTCGTCGAGCACCCCGACGAGTTCTTCGCCAAGGCCCGCGCCGAGTACCCCGACGCGCCCGTGTGGGTCGGCGAGCTCTACCTGGAGCTGCACCGCGCCACCTACACCTCGCAGGCCCGCACCAAGCAGGGCAACCGCCGCAGCGAGCACAAGCTGCGCGAGGCGGAGCTGTGGGCGACCACCGCCGCGCTGCACGCGCCGGGCTACGCCTACCCGTACCAGAAGCTGGACCGGCTGTGGAAGACGGTCCTGCTGCACCAGTTCCACGACATCCTGCCCGGCTCGTCCATCGCCTGGGTCCACCGCGAGGCCGAGGCCGAATACGCGCGCGTGGCCGAGGAGCTGGAGGCCCTGACCGCCGAGGCGGTGGCCGCGCTGGGCGCCGGCGGCACCCGGGTGTTCAACACGAGCCCCTTCGACCGCGCCGAGGTCATCCGTACGGCGACGGGCTTCCCGACGTTCGTCGAGGTGCCCGCGAACGGCAGCGCGCCGGTCGCGGCGGCCGAACCCCCGGCCCCCGTCACGGTGGAGGGCCGCGTCCTCGACAACGGCCTGGTCCGGGTCGAGGTCGCCGAGGACGGCACCCTCTCGTCCGTCCTCGACCTCAGGGCCGGCCGGGAGGTCCTCGCCGAGGCGGGCAACCTGCTGCGCCTGCACACCGACCTGCCCAACTACTGGGACGCCTGGGACGTCGACAAGCACTACAAGAACCGCTACACGGACCTCCTCGACGCCGACTCCGTGGAGGTCGTCGACGACGACCCGCTGCTCGGCTCGATCCGCGTCACGCGCTCCTTCGGCAAGGGCTCGAAGATCGTCCAGACGATCACGCTGCGCGCCGGCAGCCCCCGCATCGACTTCGAGACGGACATCGACTGGCACGAGGCGGAGAAGTTCCTCAAGGCGGGCTTCCCGGTCGACATCCGGGCCGCGCACTCCTCCGCAGAGATCCAGTTCGGCCACATCCAGCGGCCCACGCACACCAACACCACGTGGGAGGCGGCCCGTTTCGAGGTCTCCGGCCACCGCTGGGTGCACGTCGGGGAGCCCGGTTACGGCGTCGCGGTCATCAACGACTCCACCTACGGCCACGACGTCTCCCGCACGGTCCGCGAGGACGGCGGTACGACCACCACGGTCCGCCTCAGCCTGGTCCGCGCCCCGCGCATCCCGGACCCGGGCGCCGACCAGGGCCGCCACCGCCTCACCTACTCCCTGCTGCCCGGTGCGAGCATCGAGGACGCGGTGGCCGAGGGCTACGCCCTCAACCTGCCGCTGCGGGTGGCCGATTCGGCGGGCGTGCACCAGCCGGTCGTCTCGGTCGACGGCGAGGGCGTCACCGTCGAGGCCGTGAAGCTGGCCGACGACGAGTCCGGCGACGTGGTGGTACGGCTCTACGAGTCCCGGGGCGGCCGCGCGACCGGCGTCCTGCGCACCGGCTTCCCGCTGGCCGGGGCCCAGGTGACCGACCTGCTGGAGCGCCCGCTGGAGGACGCGGAGACGACCGAGGACGGGGTCCCGGTCGCCCTGCGGCCCTTCCAGATCCTCACGCTCAGGCTGCGACGGGGCTGACCCGTCCGGCGATGATTTCCATCGAATCTTAAGAAAGCGGTAAAAGCCCTGGTCGCAGACGCCTCGTGGAGGTCTGCGACCAGGGCCGTTCTGCTGCGCGACACCTGCCGTTCGCCCGCCCCCTCTGGGATGCGGGCCAACGGCAAGAGAGAGGTGTCAGCGTGCGTGACCGGCGTATGTCCGCGATACGAAAGGGTCTGAGGCGGCGGGGGAGGCTGATGGCGCAGGCCGTGAGTCCGCCGCGGCGGACGCTCGACGCCATCCCCTCCCCGCGCGGCGCGAAGCCGGCCTACGCGGCCCCGCCCGCCCCGCGGCTGGTGGAGTCGCCGGTCTTCGTGCTGTCCTCGGTGCGCTCCGGCTCGACCCTGCTCAGGGTGCTGCTCAACAGCCACAGCCGCGTCCGCGCCCCGCACGAGATGCACCTGCGCACCCTGCACGTCCATCTCTCCCGCGAGTTCACCGCGGACGCGATGGAAGCCCTCCAACTCGACAAGGACGAACTCGAACACCTGCTGTGGGACCGGGTGCTGCATCTCGAACTCACCCGCAGCGGCAAGGACGTCATCGTCGACAAGACGCCGCCCAACGCGCTCATCTGGCCGCGCCTGCACCGATGCTGGCCCAACGCCCGGTACATCCTGCTGCTCCGCCACCCCGGCGCCGTCATCGCCTCGCTGACCGACCGGCGCACCGACCCCGACCACGCGGCCGTCCGCGCCGAGGTCCTCGGCTACGCCGAGAAACTGGAGGAGGCGCGGCGGAACCTGGACGCCCACGTGCTGCGGTACGAGGACCTCACCGCCGACCCGGAGGGCGCGACCCGCGCCCTGTGCGCCTACCTCGGCGTCGCGTGGGAGCCCGCGATGCTCGACTACGGCGGCAAGGACCACGGCACCTTCCGGCCCCAGCTCGGCGACTGGTCCGCGACCATCAGGTCGGGCCGCGTCCAGCCCGCCCGCACCGCCGACGCCGGGGCCGAACTGCCGCCCCGGCTGGCGGAGTTGGCGAAGGCGTGGGGGTATCCGGTCGGGACACCCCCACGCCCCTGACGGCGACGGCTCAGCCGGTGAAGCCGGCCGTGATCGAGGTGAACTGCCAGTTGTTCTGGCTGATGCCGGAGCAGTTGCTCACCACGCCCCCGCCCGGGCACGGCCGGTCGCGGTTGACCGACCAGAACGCGAGCCGCGCGATGTGGTGGGCGTTGGACCAGTCCTTGATCTGGGTCCAGATCGCCGGGGTGGTGTTCTCCTGCTGGTCGGACAGGCCGTTCATGCCGGAGATGCCGATGTGCGCGTAGGCGGTCGCGTCGTCCCAGCCGAACGTCGACTTCAGCTTCGCCTTCAGGCCCTCGGCCGCGTTGACGGTGTTGCCGTACATGTCCGAGCCGCCGCCGAAGTCGAACGGCATGATGGTGAAGACGTCGATGTTCGCGCCGAGCGACTGGGCCTGCTCGATGAGCCGGTTGCCGTAGTAGGTCGGCCCGGTGGTGGTGGTCCCGAAGGTGACGATCGTCTTCAGGCCGGGGTTGTTGGCCTTGACGGTCTTCAGCGCGGTCAGGATCTTCGCCTGCACGGCCTCGTTCTCGAACTCGTCCGTGTTCTCGATGTCCATGTCGACGGCCTTGAGGCCGTAGGCGTCGATCACCTTCTGGATGGCCCCGGCGAGCGCGCTCGCGGAGGAGCAGTTGGCGCCGAGCTTGCTGCCCTGCCAGCCGCCGAACGACGGCACGATGTCACCGCCGGCGGAACGGATCTGGTTGATGGCGGTCTGGTCGACGCCGCCGGTCAGCGCCCGGCTGCCGTCCCAGGCCGGGGTGCAGCCACCGGAGTCCAGCACGAACGCCATCGTGAACCACTTGACGCCGGTCGCGCTCATCACCGTCGACGGGTTCGGCGGGTCGCCCCAGCCCTCGTACAGGTACGGCGCGGCCTGCTTGAAGCCGGTCCCGCCCCCGCCGCCCGCGTCGGTCGTCACGCTCACGGAGTTGGAGGCGCCGGAGGTGTTCCCGGCCGCGTCCCGCGCCTTGACGGTGAAGGTGTAGGCCGTGCTGGGCGAGAGCCCGCTGACCGTCGCGGACGTGCCGGAGACGGAGAGCACGTTGTTGGAGCCGCTGTAGACGTCGTAGGCCGTGACGCCGACGTTGTCGGTCGAGGCGTTCCACTTCAGCGACACGCTCGACGACGTCTTGCCCGTGGAGGTCAGCCCGGTGGGCGTGCTGGGCGCCTGGGTGTCCCCGCCGCCCCCGCCGGGCCCGTCGAGGCTGATGTCGTCGGCGTAGTACGTCCCCTGCGCGTACCAGCCGTGCACATAGATCTGCGCGCTGGTCTGCGAGGCACCGGTGGTGAAGGAGACGCTCAACTGGCTGTACGCCGACGGCGAGGTGGTCCAGGTCGACGCACCGCCGTTGACGCCCAGGTAGACGTAGGAGCCGCGCACCCAGCCACTGAGCGAGTAGGTGGTGTTGGGCTGCACCGCGACGGTCTGGGTGCACTGCGCGTTGTCGCTGTCGGTGACCGCGCCCTGCAGGGCCTTGGAGCCGCCGTGGACGGGGGAGGAGACGACCGAGCCGAGGTTCCCGGTGCAGGTCCAGGGGGAGAGGCTGCCGGACTCGAAGCCGGGGTTGGTCAGGATGTTGGCCGCCTGGGCCGTGCCCGGGAGGGCGATGGCCCCGGCGAGCGCGAGAGCGGCGGAGCCGACCAGGGCGAGGAGCCGGTGTCTGGAACGTCTGAGTGTGTCGCGCACGCGATCTCCCTGGGGAAATGGGGGTGTTCGGGAGTGCAGAGAGAAGAGCAGGGTGTGCGCAACCAAGTTGGTCTGGACCAGTCACGGTGTCAAGACGTTGCGCCGCGATTGGTCCAGACCGGTGTGGAGGTGAGATCTAGGGCCTGTCGTTTGGATCAGGTCGGCTGCAGGAGACGGTGCGTCGTGGCCGACCCGAGCGGATCCAAACGGCAGGCCCTAAGCGGGCGCGATGGCCCGGCCGGCCGCCCCGGAAGGCGTGACCTCGACCGGCTCCGACGTCTGCGCGGGCACCGCCGGAAGCAGCGTCCCGGTCTCCTCGGCCCGCTGCTGGGGAAGGGAGACCGCACGCAGCGGCCGGGGCCCCGACACCACCGTGTAGTCCTGCCCCAGGAAGGGCGGCGCCATCTCGCCCGGGTCCTCCCCGAGCGCCAACTGCACAGCCGCCCAGGGGGCGTTGACCCCGCACAGCGACAGCTGGTGCAGCCCGCCCGCGGGCCGCGTGTTGACGTCCATCAGCACCGGGCGGTCACCGAACATCCGGAACTGGATGTTGGACAGGTAGTGCAGCCCGAAGCCCTCAGCGATCCGCCGCGCCGGCTCCAGCCACTGCTCGTTGAGCGTGAACCCGCGCCGACGGCCGTTCTTCGTCCGGCCGATGGCCAGCCGCACCCGGTTGTCCGGCCCGGTCAGGCAGTCCACCGACACCTCCGGCTGCTCCAGCCGCGGCATCACCAGCCAGTCCACCGGCTCGTCGCTGTCCTTGAGCGCGGAGACGACCAGGTCGAAGGGCACGTACGGGCTCGGGAAGCCGGTCAGCTGCGCCATCGAGAAGGGCGCACGCGTGATCACCCGGAAGCCCACCCCGCCCGCGCCGGACGCCGGCTTGAAGCACGCCTTGTGCCCCGCCGCCTCCAACTCTTCGACGGCGGCGACGAGTTCGTCGACTCCGCGGACCCGCCACCACGGCGGCACCGGCACCCCGATCGCCTGCACGGCCTCGTAGGCGATCACCTTGTCCTCGAAGACGGCCACGGCCTCCGGCGGCGGCGCCAGCAGCGCCGTGCCGACCGCCTCGAAGTCCGCGCGGTGCGCGACGATCGCCGACTGCTCCAGCCGGGGCACGAACACGTCGATGCCGCGGCGCCGGCACTGGGCGAGCGCGTACTCGACGTAGGCGGCGGAGGACAGGCCCTCCGGCTCCAGTTCGGCGGTGTCGGCGGCGGCCAGCACGGGCGAGTCCGCGTCGCCGTGCGTCGCATGGATCTCGACCGCGCGATCACTCGGATTTCGCCGCAGCTGATCCATGAAGAACACGTTCTCCGCGTACGTGCGGTTGAGCCAGACGCGTACGCGAGAGACCATGCAAGCCGTCCTTTCACGGTTCGCGGGCAGGGCGGAGCAGCCCGTGCCCGGGCAGGGGAGATGGAGGGTCACCAAACCGCCCCTGTGAAGGGAGATGCATAGCGGTGGTGGTGGGGCGATCATACGGCTTTCCCGGGGCTGCGCGTGCAACGCGCGTGTTACGGATCGGCCGCTACCGCCCGACCGCACCGGCCCGCCCCCGCGCGGACCTGCGCACGGCCCCGGATGCCGCCTTGTCCGCACGCCGCGAATGTGGTCCCGTGGGTCGCGTCCGCACGTGTGACAGGCGTGGAGGGGGCGAGAGGTGACGTCGACGGCCGAGGGCGCCGGGCAGCTGCTGGCCATCAGCGACCTGCACGTCGGGTACCCGGAGAACCGGGCCCTGGTGGAGGCGATGCGCCCCGGGTCCGACGGCGACTGGCTGCTCGTCGCCGGCGACGTCTCGGAGACCGTCGCCGACATCCGCTGGGCGCTGAAGACCCTCGCGAGCCGGTTCGCCCGGGTGATCTGGGCGCCGGGCAACCACGAACTGTGGACGCATCCGAAGGACCCCGTCGCGCTGCGCGGCGTCGCCCGCTACGACCACCTCGTCGAGATGTGCCGTGACCTGGGCGTCACGACACCCGAGGACCCCTATCCTGTCTGGGAGGGCCCCGGCGGGCCCGTGGCCGTCGCACCGCTCTTCCTCCTGTACGACTATTCGTTCCTGCCGGCGGGCTGCGCCACCAAGGACGAGGGACTCGCCCACGCGCACGGCACCGGCATCGTCTGCAACGACGAATACCTCCTGCACCCCGACCCCTACCCGTCCCGGGAGGCCTGGTGCCGGGCCCGCGTCGCCGCGACCGAACGCCGGCTCGCCGCCCTCCCGGGCGACCTGCCCACCGTCCTGGTCAACCACTACCCCCTGCACCGGCACCCCTGCGACGTGCTGTGGTACCCGGAGTTCGCCATGTGGTGCGGCACCGCGCTGACCGCCGACTGGCACCTGCGCCACCGCGTGCGGACCATGGTCTACGGCCATCTGCACATCCCCCGGACGACCTGGCAGGACGGCGTCCGCTTCGAGGAGGTCTCCGTCGGCTACCCCCGGGAGTGGCGCGAGCGGTCGCTGCCACCGGCACGGCTGCGGCCGGTGCTGCCGCGCAACGGCGACACCGGATGAGGGATCCTGGGGACGAGCCGTGCGGCCGGGGCCGGACGAGGGAGGTCGGGGACGGGTGATCGAGGAGCTGCTGCCGGACGAGGTGGTGGTCGTGGAGGCGCACGGCGACGACGGCACCGAGCCCGGACACTTGTACCCGGAGGAGGCGGAGGTCGTCAGCCGGGCGGTGGCCAAGCGCCGCCACGAGTTCACCCTCGTGCGCACCTGCGCCCGCCGCGCCATGGAGAAGCTCGGCGTCCCCCCGCAGCCCCTGCTGCCCGGCGAACGCGGAGCGCCCCGCTGGCCCGCCGGCCTGGCCGGCAGCATGACCCACTGCGACGGCTACGGCGCCGCGGCCGTGGTCCGCCTCACCGACCTGGCCTCCATCGGCATCGACGCCGAACCCGACCAGCCCCTGCCGGACGGGGTCCTGGACGCCGTGTTCCTGCCCGGCGAGACGGCACGGCTGCGCCGCCTCGCCGAGGAGCGCCCCGAGGTGCACTGGGACCGGCTCCTGTTCAGCGCCAAGGAGTCCGTCTACAAGGCGTGGTTCCCCCTCACCGGGCGTTGGCTGGACTTCACCGAGGCCGACATCGAGGTGTTCGCCGGCGCCGGCCGGCCGCGGCACGGCGGCTTCCGCGCCGAACTCCTCGTCCCCGGACCGGTGGTGGGCGGTCGCAGGCTGGGGCACTTCGAGGGCCGCTGGACCGCGCAGCGAGGGCTCGTGGCGACGGCGGTCACGGTCCCGCACCCCGCCTGAGCCCCCGGTCGGCGCTCTCGCCCCACGGCTTCACGGCTCCGGACACCAGCTCTGCAGCAGCCGGAAGAACTCCTCCTCGTTCCCCGTCAGTCCCGCCGCCGCCAGCGCCTGCTCCGCCTCGGCGAGCACGGACGGCGGTACCACGGGTGGTCGGACCTCACCGGGCGGAGCGTCGAAGGCGGCTCGTACGGTGTGCAACAGCCGCAGGTAGGCCTGGACGGCGGTGCGCTCGCGGTCGGTCAGTACAGCAGTCGGCATCGTCGGCTCTCCCCGTGTCGGCGTCATCGGTCACGCATTCACTCGAGTGCGTGGGTCCAGCTTGCCGTCCGCCACTGACAACGGGCTTCGAGGACGCTTCGGTTCGCCCGCTTAGCGGAGGTGAAACGTCCCCGAAATCCCTTGTCGGAAAGCGGTTCTAGGCTGGAGCCAAGGGCTTTCGGCCGCCTTGGGGCGGCCCGGGAAGGGGAGGCGTGCGCATGGTCGACGTCCCGCTCCCGCGTCCGGTGCGCGCCGCACGGCTGCGTCCGGTGCGCGACGGCGAACTTCAGCTGCACCATCGCGTGGTGCACGGATACCGGCGTGCCTTCCGCAGGGCGGGACAGGGGCCGGCGCTGGTGCTCATCCACGGGATCGGCGACTCCTCGGCCACCTGGGCCGAGTTGATCCCCGATCTCGCCCGGACGCACACGGTCATCGCGCCCGACCTGCTCGGCCACGGGGACTCGGACAAGCCCCGGGCCGACTACTCGGTGGCCGCGTACGCGAACGGCGTGCGCGATCTGCTCACCGCTCTCGGCATCGAGTCGGCGACGCTGGTGGGGCACTCCCTGGGCGGCGGCGTGGCCATGCAGTTCGCCTATCAGTTCCCCGAGCGGACCGAGCGGTTGATCCTGGTCAGCGCGGGCGGAGTGGGCCGGGAGGTCAACCCCGTCCTGCGGTTCGTGTCGCTGCCCGGAGCCCATCTGGCGCTCTCCGCGCTGCGACTGCCGGGAATGCGGTGGCAAGTGGGGGCGGCGGTACGGCTGATGAGACTGCTGGACACCGATCTCGGGCAGGACGCCTCCGAACTGCTCACGCTGGTGGACGCGCTGCCGGACGAGACGTCCCGCAACGCGTTCATCCGTACACTGCGGGCGGTGGTCGACTGGCGCGGCCAGGTGGTGACCATGCTCGACCGCTGCTACCTGACGCAGGGCATGCCGACCATGCTGCTGTGGGGCGACCGGGACAGCGTGGTGCCGGTGCGGCACGCGTACCGGGCGCACGAGGCGATGCCGGGCAGTCGGCTGGAGATCTTCGAGGGTGCCGGGCACTTCCCGTTCCACAGTGATCCGGGGCGGTTCGTGGCGCTGGTCGAGGAGTTCACGGAGGGCACCGAGGCGGCGCACTGGAGCCGGGAGCGGTGGCGGGAGCTGCTGGTCGGCCAGGGCCCGGCGCGCGGAGCGGAGCGGGGACTGCGGGAGGCGAGCGAACGCAGCGCCACGTGACACCGGCACGCCGAGCGAGCCGCCGAGGGCTCCAGGGCCTGTCGTGTTGATCCGAACGTCAGGCCCTAGCCCTCGGGTCGCTTGACGCCTTCCAGGAGCATGTCCAGCCACTCGGCCACCTTGTCGCGGTGCTGGTCGGTGGGCAGTTGGGCGGCCCGCCAGGCGATGCCGCGCACGCCGTGGTCCTGCAGCAGCTTCTCCAGCGGGTCCGCGGCGGTGCCGGCCTCGTCGCGCTCGGCCAGCCGCTGCAGGAGGTCCTGCTCGGTGCTCTGCAGCGCGGTGGTCAGGGCCTCGGGGTCCTCGGCGGTGAGGAAGCCCGCGTGGACGCGGAAGAAGCGCTGGATGGCGTCGCAGTGCTCCATGGTCGGGCGGCGGTCGCCGTTGATCAGGGCCCCGGCCTGCTGGCGGGACATGCCCGCGCCGTCGGCGATCTCCTGCTGGGTGTACCTGCGGCCGTTGGGCTTCAGCCGGGTGCGGCGCAGCAGGTCCAGGCGCTGCAGGAAGCGGGCCTGGACGTCCGGTTCGCCGGCCGGGCGGCCGCCGAGGAGGGCCTTGACGACGGGTTCGGGAACACCGGAGGCGGCCGAGAGACGGCGGGTGTCGAAGATCTCCGTGTGCGGCACGCCGAGCCGGTCGGCGAGCGTGCCGACGCGAGCGACGACTGCCGAGAGCGCGGCGGTCGCCGGCGTGGTGCCCGGAGCCTCGATGCCGTCCGTCACCGACAGATCTCCTACGTTTCCCAACAGGATTCTCACAAGCGGTTGCCGTGAACTCGACGGACATTACCGGGAGTTTCGAACTCACATCCAGGTCTCGCCACAACTGTGGCCAGTTTCAGCCGTCAACGAGCATGAAATGCCACGATAGTTGACACGACTCGCGTCCGGGCCGCAGGATCAAGGCGCCGCGTGAAGGCCGCATAGGCAAGAGGGGTGACCTCCCGATGGCACATCAGGCAGGAGGGCGGCGGCCGGCACCGCGGCCCGTCCCCGAGAGTCTTGGGGCCCAGGCGTACCTGCAGGACTACGCCACCCTCCTGGACGCCGTTCCCTTTCCGTCGGTCGTGCTCGACCACCGGTGGGACGTCGTTCTCTCCAACAACGCTTTCGCGTCACTTTTCGGCGGGGTGGGTCCGCACCCCTCCGCCATGCCGGGCGAGAACTTCCTGCGCTTCGTCCTGTTCCACCCCGACGCGGGGACCGTGCTCGGCGAGCACGAGTCGAGCTGGTGCCTGCCCATGCTGGCCCATTTCGCGGCCGCCGTGGAGCGGTACGGCCAGGATCACGGTCTGCAGGCCATCCGCCGGGACATCGCCCAGGATCCCATCATGGACGCCGCCTACCGGCAGGGCCTGCCCCGCTGGATGAGCGTGGTGGGGGAGCGGGCCGTGGAGCACGACGGCGCGGTGCGGCCCCTGCTCCACCCCGATCCGCGATGGGGCGCCACGGACTGCCGGGTCGTCGACGAGACGCCGCGGACCCTGCGCGAGATGGGGTACACACGGTGGACGCTGGTGCTGCGGGAAACCCGGCGCGACCGTCCGCGGTCGCCCAGGACGCGGTCGGCGGGCGCGCACCTGCGGGTGGTGCCGGCCGCCGAGCGCTGACCTGGCCCCGTCGGCGTTCAGGTCGCCGACGGTGTCATGTCAGTGGTGGGTGCGTCACCAGGACGAGCGGCACGCCCCCGCAGGGGACGAGGAGGGCGCCGCCGGCCGTCGCGGGCCGCCGCCGCTCCAGCACGGCGGCGAAGTCCGGGCCCTTGGTGAGGGAGCCGGCCAGATGCGCCGGGTCCGCTGAGGCCGCCACCCGGCCGCGCGCGTTGACCAGGTGCGCCGGGCGGGGCAGCCGCCGTAGCAGAGGCAGGACGGCCGCCTCGAAGTGCCGTAGGTAGACGTCGGCGGCGGCGACCCCGGCGAACCGGCCCTCCAGCTCGACCGGCGCGGACAGCGTGAGGCTGTACTCGTCGGAGCAGAGGTAGTCGACGTACGGTCCCGCCACCGCGCGCTCGCCGGTGTCGCGGGGCAGGGCGAACCAGTCCCAGTGCGTGTAGTCGGCGTAGGCCGAGTGGTCGGGGTCGAGGTCGAGCAGGAGCGGGCGGACGTCCCCCTGCGCGTCGGACTGCCACCACTCCAGCCAGGCCGGTACGTCGCCGAGCAGACCCGGCGCGGCGACGAAGCCCACCCCCGACACCAGCTCCATGCGGGCGAGCCGCGTGTGCAGGCCGGGGCGCAGGGCCGCGAGGTCCACGGTGGCGGGGCGGCGGCCCTCGGCGGCCACCCGGGCCAGCAGGGCGGCCGTCTCGGAGCGGGTGGCGGAGACGGCTTCGAACACGTGCTCAAGGGCGGTGCCGACCCCGGCCGCGACCGACTCCTCCGCTGCCGTGCCGAGCGCCGTGGTCGCGAGCCTCATGCGCGCCCTCCAGCGGACGGTGACCGGACGCGGCGCGGCTAGAGGGACATCCGTACGGCGATGAGCCGCGTCGTGGACTCCAGGACGCACCGCTCGGCCAGCTGCCTGGCCGAATCGTGGGCCCCATCCTGCACGGCGGAGATTACGGCGCGGTGACGGTCCGCCACCTCTTCACGATATTCGTCGTCCCCGAGCACAAGGCACAGCAGGGCCCCGACCTCGGTCTGCAGGGCCACCTGCTCCCGGGTCAGGCGTGCCGACTGGGCGGCCGCGGCCAGCTCGACGTGGAAGCGGCCGTATACGCGGCTGCGGGCCGGTGCGTCCTGGGCGTGCGCCAACTCGTCGGCCGTGCGGCGCAGTTGCAGGAGGTCGTCCGGTTCCGTGCGCTCGGCGGCGAGTCGTGCCGCCGTGCCCGACAGGGCCGCCCAGTGGTCGCCGAGGTCGCGCAGTTCCTCGGTGCTCCAGCCGCGCAGGCGGGCCCTGAGGCGCTCCTCGCCGGGGACCTCGGGGAGGGACACGAAGGAGCCGCCGCCGCGGCCGCGGCGGGTGGTGACCAGGCCCTGCTGGCGCAGGGCCATGAGGGCCTCGCGCAGCGTCACGGTGGACACCCCGAGCCGGCCGGCCAGCTCGGTCTCGCCGGGCAGCTGCTCGCCGTCGGCGAGCAGGCCGAGCTCGATGGCGTCGCCGATGCGGCGCACGACCGCGTCCACCCGCGCCCGGCTGTCGACCGGGGCGAAGACGGCTCCGCGGGCGCCGCCGTCCGTCTGCTGCTGCTTCACGGCCACCACCTTCCGTGTTGACTCAAGCTTTACCCTAAGGGGGCCTTGAGCTTTGAACTATGACTTCATATCTTTCCGTGAAACGAGGACAGCGCCAGAAAGGTTCCCCTGCATGGAGGGAAGTGCGATCCGGCTGCGGGATCTGCGGAAGTCGTTCGGGGAGACCGACGCCGTGGCCGGGGTCGACCTGGACATCGGGGACGGCGAGTTCTTCTCGATGCTCGGGCCGTCCGGGTCCGGCAAGACCACGGTCCTGAGGATGATCGCCGGGTTCGAGACACCTACGTCCGGACGCATCGAGCTCGCGGGCCAGGAGGTCACGGGCCTCGCCCCCTTCGAGCGGGACGTGCACACGGTCTTCCAGGACTACGCCCTCTTCCCGCACATGACCGTCGAGCAGAACGTCGCCTACCCCCTCAAGGTCCGCAAGGTCCCCAAGGCCGAGCGGCTGGTACGGGCGCGCAAGGCCCTCACCGAGGTCCGGCTGGAGGGCTTCGGCAAGCGCCGGCCCGCACAGCTCTCCGGCGGCCAGCGCCAGCGCGTCGCCCTCGCCCGCGCCCTGGTGGGGCGGCCGCGGGTGCTGCTCCTGGACGAACCGCTGGGCGCCCTCGACCTGAAGCTGCGCGAGCAGATGCAGGTCGAGCTCAAGGCCCTGCAGCGCGAGGTCGGCATCACCTTCGTCTTCGTCACCCACGACCAGGAGGAGGCCCTGACGATGAGCGACCGCATCGCCGTCTTCAACCAGGGCCGCATCGAACAGGTCGGCGCCCCCGCCGAGATCTACGAACGCCCCGCGACCGCGTTCGTCGCCTCCTTCGTCGGCACCTCCAACCTGCTGGAGGGCGAGTCCGCCCAGCGGGTCGTCGGCACCCCCGGCATCTACAGCATCCGCCCGGAGAAGATCCGTGTGCTGAAGGAGTCCGCCGAACCCGACGAGCCGGAGCACACCACCGCCGTCGGCACCGTCGCCGAGGTCGTCTACCTCGGCGACGCCACCCGCTTCCTCGTCGACCTCGACGCCGGCGGCCGCCTCACCGCCCTCCAGCAGAACCTGGAGACCTCCGCCGAGGACGTGGCCGCCTACCGCGGCACCCGGGTGCGCCTCCAGTGGAACCGCCGCCACACCGTCCCGGTCCCGGACCACCGCTGATCCCGCTCCACCTCGACGCTCCACCTCGATTGGGAGAACGACGTGCGCCTCACCCGAACCCTCCAGGTCGCGGCCAGTGCCGCCGCACTCCTGCTGGCCGCCACCGCCTGCGACTCCGGCGGCGGCTCGGCGGCCGGCGGCCTCAACCCCCCTGATCTCAAGGCGCCGTCGAAACTCGGCAGGTCCGAGGGCAGCGTCAACCTGATCGCCTGGGCCGGCTACGTCGAGGACGGCTCCAACGACCCCAAGGTCGACTGGGTCACCGACTTCGAGAAGCAGACCGGCTGCCGGGTGAACTCCAAGGTCGCCGCCAGCTCCGACGAGATGGTCAAGCTGATGAAGACCGGCGAGTACGACGCCGTCTCCGCCTCCGGCGACGCCTCCCTGCGCCTGATCGCCTCCGGCGACGCCGCCCCCGTCAACACCAAGCTCGTCCCCAACTACAAGGACATCTTCAGCGGCCTGAAGAACGGCGCCTGGAACTCCGTCAAGGGGCAGATGTACGGCATCCCGCACGGCCGCGGCGCCAACCTGCTGATGTACAACACCCAGAAGGTCACCCCCGCGCCCACCTCCTGGTCCGCCGTCTTCGGCGACGCCCCGAAGCACAAGGGCCACGTCACCGCCTACGACTCCCCGATCTACATCGCCGACGCCGCCCTGTATCTCAAGGCCACGAAGCCCGAGTTGAAGATCAAGGACCCCTACGCGCTGGACCAGAAGCAGTTCGACGCGGCCGTGAGCCTGCTGAAGAAGCAGAACGCGGACATCGGCGAGTACTGGAGCGACTACCTCAAGGAGATCTCCGCCTTCAAGAGCGGTGACTCCGTCGTCGGCACGACCTGGCAGGTCATCGCCAACCTCGCCGCGGACGAGGGCGCCAAGGTCAAGGCGTTCGTGCCCAAGGAGGGTTCGACCGGCTGGTCCGACACCTGGATGGTCGCCGCCAAGGCCAAGCACCCCAACTGCGCCTACAAATGGCTGGACTGGATCGTCTCCCCGAAGGTCAACGCCCAGGTCGCCGAGTACTTCGGCGAGGCGCCCGCCAACTCCAAGGCCTGCGACCTCACCAGCGACAAGAACTTCTGCGCCTCCTACCACGCGGCCGACGAGGGCTACTGGAAGAACATCGCCTTCTGGAACACCCCGATCGAGCAGTGCCTCGACGGCCGCACCGACGTCAAGTGCGTGCCCTACGCCAAGTGGGTGCAGGCCTGGACCGAGATCAAGGGCTGAGGCGTGTCCCTGCTGACCCGGACCGCGGGGGCGCTGCACCGCCGCCCCCGCCTCCGTCTGGCCCTGCTGCTGACCGCCCCGCTGTTGTGGCTGGCCGTGCTCTACCTCGGCTCGCTCACGGTGCTGTTCGTCTCCGCGTTCTGGACGACGGACTCCTTCACCTCCGAGGTCGTGAAGGTCTGGTCGGCCGACAACTTCCACGAGCTGTTCACGACGCCCGTCTACCGGCAGGTGATCCTGCGGAGCGTGGGGGTGGCCGCCGCGGTGACCGTGCTGTGCGCCGTCCTCGCCTTCCCGGTCGCCTTCTACACCGCCCGGGTCGCCCGGCCCAGGTGGCGCCCGCTGCTCGTCGTCGCCATCCTCACCCCGCTGTGGGCCAGTTACCTGGTCAAGGTGTACGCGTGGCGGCTGATCCTGTCCGAGGGCGGACTCGCCGACTGGATGCTCAGGCCGTTCGGGCTCAGCGGCCCCGGCTTCGGTCTGCCGGCCGCCGTACTGACCCTGACCTACCTCTGGCTGCCGTACATGATCCTGCCGATCCACACGGCCCTGGAGCAGTTGCCCGCCAACCTGCTCGACGCTTCCGCCGACCTGGGGGCCAGGACCTGGCGCACCTTCCGCTCGGTCGTGCTGCCGATGGTGCTGCCGTCCGTCGCCGCCGGGTCGATCTTCACGTTCTCGCTCAGCCTCGGCGACTACATCACCGTGCAGATCGTCGGCGGCAAGACCCAGCTGATCGGCAACCTCGTGTACTCCAACATCGAGCTCAACCTGCCCATGGCCGCCGCGCTCGGCACGGTCCCGGTCGTCGTCATCGTCCTGTACCTGCTCGCCATGCGGCGTACGGGCGCGCTCAGCAGCCTGTAGAGCCTGGAGAAGGAGCCCGCCGTGCAACTCTCGCGTTCCGCGCGCATCGCCCTGCGCGTCGCCGCCGGGGCCGGCTTCGCCGTGATCTACGTGCCCCTGCTGCTCGTCGTCGTCAACTCCCTGAACCCCGACCGCAGCGCGAGCTGGCCGCCGCCCGGTCTGACCCTGCACTGGTGGTCCGTCGCCTGGCGCAACTCCGGTGCGCGCGAGGCGCTGTGGACCTCGGTCAAGGCCGGGCTGGGGGCGACCGCGATCGCCCTCGTCCTCGGCACGCTGATCGCGTTCGCCGTCGCCCGGCACCGGTTCTTCGGCCGCGGCACGATCTCCTTCGTGGTCGTCCTGCCGATCGCCCTGCCCGGCATCGTCACCGGCATCGCCCTCAACTCGGCCTTCGGCACGGTCCTGAAGCCACTGGGGGTGGGCCTGGGCCTGTTCACCGTGATCGTCGGCCACGCCACGTTCTGCATCGTCGTCGTCTTCAACAACGTCGTCGCCCGGCTGCGGCGCACCTCCGGCTCCTACGAGGAGGCCGCGATGGACCTGGGCGCCGACACCTTCCGCGCCTTCGTCGACGTCACCTTCCCGCTGGTGCGTTCGGCCCTCCTCGCGGGCGGACTGCTCGCCTTCGCGCTCTCCTTCGACGAGATCGTGGTGACCACGTTCACCGCCGGGCCCGGCATCGAGACCCTCCCCATCTGGATCTTCGACAACATGACCAGGCCCCAGCAGGCGCCCGTGGTGAACGTGGTGGCGGCCGTCCTGGTACTGCTCTCCGTCCTGCCGATCTACGTCGCCCAGCGGCTGTCGGCCGACACGGCGACCGGGAGCCGGGTCTGAGGGGCGGGGCGCGCGAGGCGGCGGCGTCGGGGGAGGCGAAGGCGTTCCCAGCGCGTGCGATATGTGACATAGTACTGGCGTGAGCAAGCCACTGACCTGCGATGTCGTGGTCATCGGCGCCGGAATGGTGGGCGCCGCCTGCGCCCTGTACGCGGCCCGCGCGGGCCTGGACGTCCTCGTCGTCGACCGCGGAGGCGTGGCCGGCGGCACGACCGGCGCCGGCGAGGGCAACATCCTCGTCTCCGACAAGGAGCCGGGCCCCGAGCTCGAACTCGCCCTGCTGTCCTGGCGGTTGTGGACCGAACTCGCCGCCGAGCTGGGAGCCTCCGCCGAGTACGAGGCCAAGGGCGGTGTCGTCGTCGCCTCCTCCCCGGGCGGCCTGACCGCCCTGGAGCGCTTCGCCGACGCCCAGCGCGCCGCCGGGGTCGGCGCCGAACCGGTCGCGGGCGACACCCTCTACGCCCTCGAACCGCACCTCGCCCCCGGACTGCCGGGCGGCGTCCACTACCCCCAGGACGGCCAGGTCATGCCCGCCCTGGCAGCCGCCCACCTGCTGCGCGCCTCGGGCGCCCGCCTGCTCACCGGCCACCGGGTGACGGACGTGCTGCGCGGCCCGGACGGCGCGGTCCGCGGGGTGCGCACCGACCGGGGCGACCTGCACGCCCCGGCCGTCGTCAACGCGGCCGGCACCTGGGGCGGCGAGATCGCCGCCCTCGCCGGCGTCCACCTGCCCGTTCTGCCGCGCCGCGGCTTCGTCCTGGTCACCGAGCCCCTGCCGCGCCGCATCCGCCACAAGGTGTACGCCGCCGACTACGTGGCCGACGTGGCCAGCGACTCGGCCGCCCTGCAGACCTCGCCGGTCGTCGAGGGCACCGCCGCCGGACCCGTCCTGATCGGCGCGAGCCGCGAACGGGTCGGCTTCGACCGGACCTTCTCGCTGCCCGCCGTGCGCGCGCTGGCCGCGGGAGCCACCCGGCTGTTCCCCTTCCTGGCCGACGTGCGCGCCACCCGCGCCTACCTCGGCTTCCGCCCGTACATGCCCGACCACCTCCCCGCCGTCGGCCCCGACCCCAGGGTTCCCGGCCTGCACCACGCCTGCGGCCACGAGGGCGCCGGCATCGGGCTGTCCACCGGCACCGGGCACCTCGTCGCCCAGGCGCTGACCGGCAAGCGACCCGACCTGGACCTGGCGCCGTTCCGCCCCGACCGCTTCCCCGAGGAGGCCGCGTGAGCTCCCCGCTGGACCTGGCCGACGCCCGTCCCGGCCCCGCCTTCACGGTCACCCTCGACGGCCGGGAGATCGAGGCGCTGCCCGGCCAGACCGTCGCCGCCGCGCTCTGGGCGGCCGGCGTCACCTCGTGGCGCACCACCCGGGGCGAGGGCCGCCCCCGCGGGGTCTTCTGCGGCATCGGCGTCTGCTTCGACTGCCTGGTGACCGTCAACGACCGCCCCAACCGGCGCGCCTGCCTGCTGCCGCTGGCCCCGGGCGACGTGATCCGTACGCAGGAGGGGACCGGCCACGATGACTGACCGACCGCACCTCGCGGTGATCGGCGCGGGCCCGGCGGGCCTGGCCGCGACGCTCGCCGCGGCCGCGCGCGGGCTCCGCGTCACGCTCGTCGACTCCGCCGCGGAGGCGGGCGGCCAGTTCTACCGGCAGCCGGCGGCGGAGCTGCGCGCCCGCCGGCCGCAGGCCCTGCACCACCAGTGGCGGGTGTGGGAGCGACTGCGGGACGACCTGCGCGGGCACCTGAGGGCAGGCACCGTACGGCACTTGACGGACCATCATGTCTGGTTCGTCGAGCGGCGGTCCGCGGACTTCGTCGTGCACGCGCTGCTCGGCCCCGAGCAGGAGGACCCGGCGACCGTCCGCGCGGACGCCGTGCTCCTGGCCACCGGAGGGTACGAACAGGTGCTGCCCTTCCCCGGCTGGACCCTCCCGGGTGTCGTCACCGCGGGCGGCGCCCAGGCCATGCTGAAGGGAAGCCTCGTCGTCCCGGGCCGGGCCGCCGTGGTCGCCGGGACCGGCCCGCTGCTGCTGCCGGTGGCCACGGCACTGGCGGCCGCGGGCGTGGACGTGGCCGCCCTCGTCGAGTCCGCCGCTCCCCGGGCCTTCGTACGGCACCTGCGCCCGCTGGTCTCCCAGCCGGGCAAGCTCGCCGAAGGGGCCCTCTACGCGGCCCGGTCGGCCCGGCACCGGGTCCGCCCGCTGTTCCGGCACGCGGTGGTCGAGGCGCACGGCACCGAGCGCCTGGAGGCCGTCACCGTCGCCGCGCTCGACGCCGAGGGACGCGTCCGGCCCGGCACCGGGCGCCGTATCGCCTGCGACACCCTCGCCGTGAGCCACGGCATGCTGGCCCACACCGACCTCGCGGAGAGCCTCGGCTGCCGCCTCGACGGACAGGTCGTCCACGTCGACGACGAGCAGCGCACCGACGTACCCGGCGTCTGGGCCGCGGGGGAGGCCACCGGCATCGGCGGCTCCGCCCTCGCGCTCGTCGAGGGCCGCATCGCGGGACGCTCCGCCGCGGCGCGCCTGACGGGGACCGAACCCGACCGCGCGGAGTGGGCGACCGCCCTCAAGTCCCGTACCCGGCTGCGGGAGTTCGCCGCCGCCCTCGACGGCGTCTACCGGCCGCCCGCGCACTGGAGCGAGCAGGTGACCGACGAGACCGTGGTCTGCCGGTGCGAGGAGGTGACCGCCGGCGCCGTCCGGGCCGCCGTCGAGGACCTGGGCGCGGGCGACCCGCGCACCGTGAAGCTGCTCACCCGGGCCGGCATGGGCTGGTGCCAGGGCCGGATCTGCGCACCCGCGGTCGCCGGGCTCGCCGGATGCCGGCCCACCCCGTCCAGACGGCCGTTCGCGCGACCCGTGCCGCTGGGCGTCCTGGCCCGGGAATCCGACCACCCCACCGAGGAAGGGCCCTCATGACCGACCACCGCCCCTGGCGCGGCATCCTCGTCGCCACGGCGCTCCCGCTCACCGACGACCTGTCCGTCGACTACGACAAGTACGCCGAGCACTGCGCGTGGCTCGTCGACAACGGCTGCGACGGTGTCGTCCCCAACGGCTCCCTCGGCGAGTACCAGGTGCTCACCCCCGAGGAGCGCGCCCGGGTCGTTCAGACCGCCGTCGCCGCGATCGGCGGCGCGCGCGTGATGCCCGGTGTCGCCGCCTACGGCTCGGCGGAGTCCCGGCGCTGGGCCGAGCAGGCCCGCGACGCGGGCTGCGCCAGCGTGATGCTGCTGCCGCCCAACGCCTACCGCGCCGACGAACGGTCCGTGCTCGCGCACTACGCCGAGGTCGCGAAGGCGGGCCTGCCGGTCGTCGCGTACAACAACCCCATCGACACCAAGGTCGACCTGGTACCGGAACTCCTCGCCAAGTTGCACGGCGAGGGGCACATCCACGCCGTCAAGGAGTTCTCCGGAGACGTCCGCCGCGCCTACCGCCTCGCCGAACTCGCCCCGGAACTGGACCTGTTGATCGGCGCCGACGACGTGCTGCTGGAGCTCGCCATCGCGGGCGCGAAGGGCTGGGTGGCCGGCTACCCGAACGCGCTGCCCGCCGCGAGCAGCGCGCTCTACCACGCGGCCGTCGACGGCGACCTGGCCACCGCGAAGAAGCTGTACGAGCAACTGCACCCGCTGCTGCGCTGGGACTCCCAGGTCGAGTTCGTCCAGGCCATCAAGCTGTCCATGGACATCGTCGGCCGTCACGGCGGCCCGGTCCGGCCGCCGCGCGTCCCGCTGCTGCCCGAACAGGAGGCCGCGGTCCGCACGGCCACCGAGCGGGCCGTCGCGGCGGGCCTGGCCTAGGAGGGAGGAGGGCGCATGCGCAGCAGACTCGTCCTGCACGCGGTCGACTCGCACACCGAGGGCATGCCCACCCGGGTCATCACGGGCGGGATCGGCACCATCCCCGGCGCCACGATGAACGAGCGGCGGCTGTACTTCCGCGAACACCGCGACGACATCAAGCAGTTGCTGATGAACGAGCCGCGCGGCCACTCCGCGATGAGCGGCGCCGTCCTCCAGCCGCCCACCCGCCCCGACTGCGACTGGGGCGTCGTCTACATCGAGGTCTCCGGCTACCTCCCGATGTGCGGGCACGGCACCATCGGGGTGGCGACCGTGCTGGTGGAGACCGGGATGGTCGAGGTCACCGAGCCCGTGACCACCATCCGGCTCGACACCCCGGCCGGCCTGGTCGTCGCCGAGGTCGCGGTGGAGGACGGAGCGGCGAGGAACGTCACGCTGAAGAACGTGCCGTCGTTCTCCGTCGCCCTCGACCGCAAGGCCACCCTCGCCGACGGCCGGACCGTCACGTACGACATGGCGTACGGCGGCAACTTCTACGCCATCCTGCCGCTGGAGGAGTTCGGCCTGCCCTTCGACCGGGCCCGCAAGGACGACATCCTCGCCGCGGGCCTGTCCCTGATGGACGCGATCAACGCCGAGGACGAACCCGTCCACCCCGAGGACGCGTCCATCCGCGGCTGCCACCACGTCCACCTGCTCGCGCCGGGCTCCACCGCCCGGCACTCCCGGCACGCCATGGCGATCCACCCCGGCTGGTTCGATCGCTCGCCCTGCGGCACCGGCACCAGCGCCCGCATGGCCCAGCTGCACGCACGCGGCGAACTCCCCCTGCACACCGAGTTCGTCAACGAGTCCTTCATCGGCACCCGGTTCACCGGCCGCCTCCTCGGCACCACCGAGGTCGCCGGCCGCCCCGCCGTGCTGCCCAGCTTCACCGGCCGCGCCTGGATCACCGGCACCGCCCAGTACCTGCTCGACCCGACCGACCCGTTCCCCGCGGGATTCGTCCTGTAGGGGCCGGCCGCCGCCTCCCGGCCGCGCGGGTCCCGGGCAGGCGGCGGCGGGGACAATGACGTACCGGATGACCTCGCACCGCCCAGGGAGAAGACGCCCATGCCCGCCCGCCGCCCCGCCGCCCCGGCCCTTCCCGCCCCCGCCCTGCCCGCGCTCGGCGGCCGGAAGCCCAACTTCCGGGAGCGGGTCGTGGACGTGCTGCGGGCCGCGCTGATCACCGGCGAGCTGCGCCCGGGCCAGGTGTACTCGGCGCCGGCCCTCGCCCCCCGCCTCGGCGTCTCCGCCACCCCGGTCCGCGAGGCGATGCTGGAGCTGGCGAAGGAGGGCCTGGTCGACATCGTCCCGAACAAGGGCTTCCGGGTCACCGCCCTGTCCGAGAAGCAGCTCGACGAGTACGCCCACGTCCGGTCCCTGATCGAGATCCCGACGACCGTCGGCCTCGCGGCGACCGCCGACCCCGCCGACCTGGAGGCGCTGCGGCCGGACGCCCTGGAGATCGTCACCTCGGCCGCGAAGGGCGACCTCATCGCCTACGTCGAGGCCGACCTGCGGTTCCACCTCGGGCTGCTGGCGCTGGCGGGCAACGACCACCTCGTCCAGGTCGTGGGGGACCTGCGGCGCCGGGCGCGGCTGTACGGGCTGACGGCGCTGTCGGAGGCGGGCCGGCTGGAGGCCTCCGCCCAGGAGCACCTCGAACTCCTCGACGCCCTGCTGGCCCGGGACGAGGAGGCCGTGCGCACGGTCATGGACCGTCACCTCGGCCATGTCCGCGGCCTGTGGGCCGCCCGCGAGGAAGGCTGACCTTCGACACGCAGCATTACGCAAGCCGTTTGCGTTTCTTGCGCTATTCTTGCGTTCATGACGCGACGACTTGCCGAGGTGGCGAAGAAGGTAGGGGTCAGCGAGGCCACGGTCAGCCGGGTGCTCAACGGCAAGCCGGGGGTCTCCGAGGCCACCCGGCAGTCGGTGCTCAGCGCCCTGGATGTCCTCGGCTACGAGCGGCCCACGCAGCTGCGCGGCGAGCGCGCCCGGCTGGTCGGTCTGGTCCTGCCCGAGCTGCAGAACCCCATCTTCCCGGCGTTCGCCGAGGTGATCGGCGGGGCGCTGGCCCAGCTCGGTCTGACCCCCGTGCTGTGCACCCAGACCAAGGGCGGCGTCTCCGAGGCCGACTACGTGGACCTGCTGCTGCAACAGCAGGTCTCCGGCGTGGTCTTCGCCGGCGGTCTGTACGCCCAGGCCGACGCCCCGCACGAGCACTACCGCCGGCTCGCCGAGCGCAACATCCCGGTCGTGCTGGTCAACGCCTCCATCGACGACCTCGGCTTCCCGGGCGTCTCCTGCGACGACGCGGTGGCCGTGGAGCAGGCCTGGCGGCACCTGGCCTCCCTCGGGCACGAGCGGATCGGCCTGGTCCTCGGGCCCGACGACCACATGCCGTCGGCGCGCAAACTGGCCGCGGCGCGGACCATGGGCGAGCTTCCCGACGAGTACGTAGCACGCGCGATGTTCTCCCTCGAGGGCGGGCACGCGGCAGCCTCCCGGCTGATCGACCGGGGCGTCACGGGCATCATCTGCGCCAGTGACCCGCTGGCACTCGGCGCGATCCGGGCCGCCCGCCGCAAGGGTCTCGGCGTGCCCGACCAGGTGTCGGTCGTGGGCTACGACGACTCGGCCTTCATGAACTGCACCGAGCCCCCGCTGACCACCGTCCGCCAGCCCATCGAGGCCATGGGCCGGGCCGCCGTGGAACTGCTGAACGCGCAGATCGGCGGCGGTTCGGTGGCCCCCGAGGAGCTGCTGTTCGAGCCCGAGCTGGTGGTCCGCGGATCCACCGCGCAAGCCCCTCGTCCCTGAGATCCACCCGGCTGTCAAATAATTACAGATGATGCGCGACATCTTGCGGACGGATGTCGGCGGTGCTTGAGTGTGCGGCGCCGGACACGGTGGTGTGCGCTCGCAGGCCGCCGTGGGCTTTCCACGCTCCTGCCACGAGGGGTCCACCGATGACAAGCACCGGGTTCCGCCGTACGTTCGCCGCGCTCAGCGTCTGCTCGCTCGCGCTCGCCGCCTCCGCCTGCGGGTCGGGCGACGACGGCTCGTCCGGCGGCAAGACGCGCATCACCGTCAACTGCGAACCGCCCAAGAGCGCCAAGGTCGACCGCGGGTTCTTCGAGCAGGACGTCGCCGCCTTCGAGAAGAAGCACCCGGACATCGACGTCGTCGCCCACGACGCCTTCCCCTGCCAGGACCCCAAGACCTTCGACGCCAAGCTCGCCGGCGGCCAGATGGAGGACGTCTTCTACACGTACTTCACCGACGCCGGACACGTCGTCGACATCCATCAGGCGGCCGATCTCACCCCGTACGTCAAGGAGTTGAAGAGCTACGCCACCATCCAGAAGCAGTTGCGCGACATCTACACCGTCGACGGCAAGATCTACGGCATCCCGCGCACCGGTTACTCGATGGGCCTGATCTACAACCGCAAGCTCTTCCAGAAGGCCGGCCTCGACCCGGACAGGCCGCCCACCACCTGGGAGGAGGTCCGCGCCGACGCCAAGAAGATCGCCGCCCTCGGCGGCGGCACCGTCGGATACGCCGACTACAGCGCCCAGAACCAGGGCGGTTGGCACTTCACCGCCGAGCTGTACTCCCAGGGCGGGGACGTGGTGAGCGCCGACGGCAGGAAGGCCACCATCGACACCCCCGAGGGCCGCGCCGTCCTGCAGAACCTGCACGACATGCGGTGGACCGACGACTCGATGGGCAGCAAGCAGCTCCTCGTCATCAACGACGTGCAGCAGATGATGGGTTCGGGCAAGCTCGGCATGTACCTCTCCGCCCCCGACAACATCCCGATCCTGGTCAAGGAGAAGGGCGGCGACTACAAGGACCTCGCGCTCGCCCCCATGCCCGGCGGCAAGGGCACGCTCATCGGCGGCGACGGCTACATGTTCAACAAGCACGACACGCCCGCCCAGATCCGCGCCGGCCTGAAGTGGCTCGACCACATGTTCCTCACCCCCGGCAAGGGCTTCCTCGGCGACTACGCCCGCGCCAAGAAGGCGAACGCGCCCGTCGGCCTGCCCGAGCCGCGCCTGTTCACCGGCGCCGCCGACGCCACCGACCAGCAGGTCAAGAAGGCCAACGCCAACGTCCCGGTGGAGAACTACCAGGCGTTCCTCGACGGCAACCAGAGCCTGCAGATGAAGATCGAGCCGCCGGACGCCCAGCAGATCTACTCCGTCCTCGACGGCGCCGTCTCCGCCGTCCTCACCAAGAAGGACGCCGACATCGACCAGCTCCTCAAGGACGCCTCCGGCAAGATCGACGGCATCCTGGCGCGGAGCTGACCGCCATGACCAAGACGGCCGAACGGCGACCGGTGACCCGGGCCGTCGCCGCCACCGAACCGGCGCCGCCCCCGGTAGGGGGCCGGGGGCGGCGCCGCCTCGCCGAGCAGGCCCGGGCCTACGCCTTCCTCCTCGGCGGCCTCGTCTGCTTCGCCCTGTTCTCCTGGTACCCGGCGATCCGCGCCGTCGTGATCGCCTTCCAGAAGTACACGCCGGGCTCCTCGCCCGAGTGGGTCGGCACCGCCAACTTCACCCGCGTCTGGCACGACCCCGAGTTCACCGCCGCCTGGCGCAACACGCTCACCTTCACCCTGCTCGCCCTGCTGATCGGGTTCGCGATCCCGTTCGTGATGGCCCTCGTCCTCAACGAACTCCGGCACGCCAAGGCGTTCTTCAGAGTCGTGGTCTACCTGCCGGTGATGATCCCGCCGGTGGTCAGCGCCCTGCTGTGGAAGTGGTTCTACGACCCGGGGGCCGGCCTCGCCAACGAGGCGCTGCGCTTCCTGCACCTGCCCACCTCGAACTGGTCCAACGGCGCCGACACCGCGCTCGTCTCCCTCGTCCTCGTGGCGACCTGGGCCAACATGGGCGGCACCGTCCTGATCTACCTCGCCGCCCTGCAGTCCATCCCCGGCGAGCTGTACGAGGCCGCCGAACTCGACGGCGCGAGCCTGCTGCAGCGCGTCCGGCACGTCACCGTCCCCCAGACGCGCTTCGTCATCCTGATGCTGATGCTCCTTCAGATCATCGCGACGATGCAGGTGTTCACCGAGCCGTTCGTGATCACGGGCGGCGGCCCGGAGAACGCCACCGTCACCGTCCTGTACCTGATCTACAAGTACGCCTTCCTCTACAACGACTTCGGCGGCGCCTGCGCGCTGAGCGTCATGCTGCTGGTGCTGCTCGGCGCCTTCTCCGCGGTCTACCTGCGACTGACCCGCTCCGGAGAGGAGGACGCGTGAGCACCCGGACCCTTGTCTCCCCGGCGGTCCTCGCCCGCCCCCGCGGCAGGGCGCTGTACTGGAGCGTCTTCACGGCCGTCGTCCTGCTCTTCGCCCTCGCCTTCCTCTTCCCGGTCTACTGGATGGTGACCGGCGCGATGAAGTCGCCGGACGAGATCGCCCGGACCCCGCCGACCCTCGTCCCCGAGCGCTGGCACCTCGGCGGCTACACGGACGCCTGGGACCTGATGCAGCTGCCGCAGCACCTGTGGAACACCCTCGTCCAGGCGGCCGGCGCCTGGGCCTGCCAGCTGGTGTTCTGCACCGCCGCGGCCTATGCCCTGTCCAAGCTCCGGCCCGCCTTCGGCAAGCTGATCCTCGGCGGCATCCTGGCCACACTGATGGTCCCGGCCCAGGCCCTCGTCGTACCGAAGTACCTCACCGTCGCCGACCTGGGCCTGCTCAACGATCCCGTCGCGATCTGGCTGCCGGCCGTCGCCAACGCCTTCAACCTCTATCTGCTCAAGCGGTTCTTCGACCAGCTCCCGCGCGACGTGCTGGAGGCCGCGGAGATCGACGGCGCCGGGAAGCTGCGCACGCTGTGGTCGATCGTGCTGCCCATGTCGCGGCCCGTCCTCGGCGTGGTGTCGATCTTCGCGCTGGTGGCCGTGTGGCAGGACTTCCTCTGGCCGCTGATGGTCTTCTCCGACACCGACAAGCAGCCCATCAGCGTGGCCCTGGTCCAGCTGTCGCAGAACATCCAACTGACCGTGCTCATCGCCGCGATGGTCATCGCCAGCATCCCGATGGTCGCCCTGTTCCTCGTCTTCCAGCGGCACATCATCGCCGGGATCAGCGCGGGCAGCACCAAGGGCTGACGCCCTCCCTCCGACAGAAAGGCACGCACCGTGGGACAGCCCACCCCTGCCCGGAAGGACTGGTGGCGCTCCGCCGTCATCTACCAGGTCTACGTCCGCAGCTTCGCCGACGGCGACGGCGACGGCACCGGAGACCTCGCCGGCGTCCGCTCCAAGCTGCCGTACCTCGCCGAACTCGGCGTCGACGCGCTGTGGTTCAACCCCTGGTACCTCTCGCCGATGAAGGACGGCGGCTACGACGTCGCCGACTACCGCGTCGTCGACCCGGCGTTCGGCACCCTCGCGGAGGCCGAGAAGCTGATCGCCGAGGCACGGGAGCTCGGCATCCGCACCATCGTCGACATCGTGCCCAACCACGTCTCCGACCAGCACCCCTGGTTCCGGGCCGCGCTCGCCGCGGGCCCCGGCAGCGCCGAGCGCGAGCTGTTCCACTTCCGGCCCGGCCGCGGCCCGGGCGGCCATCTCCCGCCCAACGACTGGCCGTCCCAGTTCGTCGGCTCCACCGACCCCGTGTGGACCCGGCTGCCCGACGGGGACTGGTACCTGCACCTGTTCACCCCCGAGCAGCCGGACCTCAACTGGGCCCACCCGGCCGTCCGCCAGGAGCACGAGGACATCCTGCGGTTCTGGTTCGAACGGGGAGTGGCGGGCGTCCGCATCGACTCGGCGGCACTGCTCGCCAAGGACCCCGACCTGCCGGACTTCGTCGCGGGCCGCGACCCCAACCCGTTCGTCGACCGCGACGAACTCCACGACATCTACCGCTCCTGGCGGGCCGTCGCCGACGACTACGACGGCGTGTTCGTCGGCGAGGTGTGGCTGCCCGACGCCGAGCGCTTCGCCCGCTACCTGCGCCCCGACGAACTGCACACCGCCTTCAACTTCTCGTTCCTGTCCTGCCCCTGGGAGGCGGACCGCCTGCGCGCGTCCGTCGACACCACGCTCGCCGAGCACGCCCCGGTCGGCGCCCCCGCCACCTGGGTGCTGTGCAACCACGACGTCACCCGGACCGCCACCCGCTACGGCCGCGCGGAGACCGGCTTCGACTTCGCGGCCAAGGCGTTCGGCACCCCCACCGACCTCGCGCTCGGCACCCGGCGCGCCCGCGCGGCCGCCCTGCTCTCGCTCGCCCTGCCCGGTGCCGTCTACGTCTACCAGGGCGAGGAACTCGGGCTGCCCGAGGCCGACATCCCGCGCGAGCGCATCCAGGACCCGATGTACTTCCGCTCCCAGGGCGCCGACCCCGGCCGCGACGGCTGCCGGGTGCCGCTGCCCTGGACGGCCGACGCACCCCACGCGGGCTTCGGCGCGCGGCAGGAGCCGTGGCTTCCGCAGCCCGCCGGCTGGTCCGCGTACGCCGCCGACCTCCAGGCCGCCGACCCCGGCTCGATGCTCGCCCTGTACCGGGCCGCGATCCGGCTCCGCCCGGCCTTCGGCGACGGCCCGCTCACCTGGCTGCCCGCGCCCGACGGCGTCCTCGCCTTCGCCCGTGCCGACACCCTGTGCGTGGTGAACCTCGCCGACCCGCCCGCACCTCTGCCCGACCACTCTCGACTCCTGCTCGGCAGCGGCCCCCTGGACGAGGAGGGACGGCTGCCGAAGGACACCGCGGTCTGGCTGCGCGCCTGAGACCGCGTCCCGCCATCCCCTCACCCCCACCTCCCGAAGGGATCAGCACATGCGCAGAACTGTCAGGGGCATGCCAGCCGCCATGGTGGTCGCCCTCTCCGCCGGCCTGCTCACCACCACCGCGCCCACCGCCCACGCGGCCGCCGGCGCCACCCTGCCCTTCACCTCGGTCGAGGCCGAGTCGGCCACCACCACCGGCACCAAGATCGGCCCCGACCACACCCAGGGCACCCTCGCCTCCGAGGCGTCGGGACGGCAGGCCGTACGCCTCTCCGCCGGGCAGCGCGTCGAGTTCACCGCGCCGCGCGCGGCCAACGCCGTGAACCTCTCCTACAGCGTCCCGGACGGCCAGTCGGGCTCCCTCGACGTGTACGTCAACGGCACCAAGATCGCCAGGACCCTGCCGGTGACCTCCAAGTACTCCTACATCGACACCAGCTGGATCCCCGGCGCCAAGACACACCACTTCTTCGACGACGCCCGGCTGCTCCTGGGGCAGGACGTCCAGCTGGGCGACAAGGTCGCCTTCCAGGCCACCGGCACCCAAGTCACCGTCGATGTCGCCGACTTCGAGCAGGTCGGCCAGGCCGCGAGCCAGCCGGCCGGGTCGGTCTCGGTCACCTCCAAGGGCGCCGACCCCAGCGGCAACGGCGACTCCACCCAGGCATTCCGGGACGCCATCGCCGCCGCCCAGGGCGGAGTGGTGTGGATCCCGCCGGGCGACTACAAGCTGACCTCCTCCCTCGGCGGCGTCCAGAACGTCACCCTCCAGGGCGCCGGCAGCTGGTACTCGGTCGTGCACACCTCCCGCTTCATCGACCAGTCCAGCTCCTCCGGAGGCGTCCACATCAAGGACTTCGCGGTCATGGGCGAGGTCACCGAACGCGTCGACTCCAACCCCGACAACTTCGTCAACGGGGCTCTGGGCCCTAACAGTTCGGTCTCCGGCATGTGGATCCAGCACATGAAGGTCGGTCTGTGGCTGATGGGCAACAACGACAACCTGGTCGTCGAGAACAGCCGCATCCTCGACACCACCGCCGACGGCCTCAACCTCAACGGCAACGCGCACGGCGTCCGGGTGCGGGGCAACTTCCTGCGCAACCAGGGCGACGACTCGCTCGCCATGTGGTCGCTGAACGGGGCGGACAGCAACAGCAGCTTCGAGAACAACACCATCTCCCAGCCCAACCTCGCCAACGGCATCGCGATCTACGGCGGCACCGACATCGCCGTGAAGAACAACCTGGTCTCCGACACCAACGCCCTCGGCAGCGGCATCGCGATCTCCAACCAGAAGTTCCTCGACCCGTTCTCCCCGCTCGCCGGCACGATCACGGTCGACGGCAACACCCTCGTCCGCGCGGGCGCGATGAACCCCAACTGGAACCACCCGATGGGCGCGTTGCGCGTCGACTCCTACGACAGCGCGATCAACGCCACCGTCAACATCACCAACACGACGGTCACCGACAGCCCCTACAGCGCCTTCGAGTTCGTCTCGGGCGGGGGACAGGGCTACCCCGTCCGCAACGTCACCGTGGACGGCGCCACCGTGAAGAACACCGGCACGGTCGTGGTCCAGGCCGAGGCGCAGGGCGCCGCCACCTTCCGCAACGTGAGCGCCACCGCCGTCGGCGTCGCCGGCGTCTACAACTGCCCCTACCCGGCGAGCTCGGGTACCTTCACCCTCACCGACGGCGGCGGCAACTCCGGCTGGAGCAGCACCTGGTCGGACTGCTCGACCTGGCCGCAGCCCGGTCAGGGCAACCCCGACCCGGACCCGGGCCGCAACCTGGCCAAGGGCCGCCCCGCCACCGCGACCGGCTCGCAGGACGTCTACACGCCCGGCAAGGCCGTCGACGGCGACGCCAACAGCTACTGGGAGTCGACGAACAACGCCTTCCCGCAGTCCTGGACGGTCGACCTCGGCTCGTCCTACGCGGTCCGCCGTCTGGTGCTGAAGCTGCCGCCGTCCTCCGCGTGGGGCGCGCGGACCCAGACCATCACCGTGCTGGGCAGCACCGACGGCTCCTCCTACGCGACCGTGGTCGGCTCCACCGGCTACCGCTTCGACCCGGCGAGCGGCAACACGGCCACCGTCGCGCTGCCCGCGAGCACGAACCTGCGGTACCTGCGGCTGTCCGTGAGCGCCAACACCGGCTGGCCGGCTGGTCAGTTCAGCGAGGTGGAGGCGTACCTGACCAGCTGACCCCCTGTTTCGGGCGTCCGCTCGGCGCGTGAGGAGCCGGTTGCGAAGAGTTCACCGCGGTCCCGTTCCCGTCGGAGGGCCTTCTGACAGCCCGGAAACCCTTTCCTCACGCCCCGGCAAGACGGCGTCGCGACGCTGACCCCATGACCGACACCACCTCCGGCACGCCGGCCCCGACCCCGTCCCTCACCCTCTTCGAGCAGCTCGGAGGGGAAGACGCCGTCGGGGCCGTCGTCGACCTCTTCTACGACAGGGTCCTCGGCGACCGCGACCTCCGGCCGTATTTCACGGGGGTGGACCTGGACCGCCTCAAGCAGCACCAGCGGCGCTTCATCGGCCAGGCCCTCGGGGCCACCCGCCCCTACTCCGGCCGCTCCATGCGCAAGGCCCACGAGCACCTGGCCGTCACGGACGACGCCTTCGGCAAGGTCGTGGGCCACCTGGCCGGCGCGCTCACCGAGGCCGGGGTGGACGAGGCGACCATCGGCACGATCGCCGAGGCCCTGCTGCCGCTGAAGACGGACATCGTCACCGCCTGACGCTCATCCCCGGTCGGCCGGCGCCGTCGGTCCGCGCTTCGCCGCCGGTTCAGAGATCCAGCACGAGCCTCCTGCCGCGGCAGCGGGAGACGCAGATCATCATCGTCTCCCCGCTCTCGCGCTCGGCGTCCGTGAGCACCGAGTCCCGGTGGTCCGGGGTGCCCTCCAGCACGTCGGTCTCGCAGGTGCCGCAGGTGCCCTCGGTGCAGGAGAACAGCACCTCCACGCCCGCGGCCCGGACGGCGTCCAGCACCGAGACGTCCGGTGCGACGGTCACCGTACGCCCGCTCTGCGCCAGCTCCACCTCGAACGCGCCGTTCTCGCCGGCCTCCTGGGCCTTCGGAGTGAACCGCTCGACGCGCAGCCGCCCGGCCGGGCAGCGTTCCTCGACCGCGTCGAGCAGCGGGCCCGGACCGCAGCAGTAGACGAGCGTGTCCGCGGGCAGGTCGCCGAGGACGGAGCCGAGGTCCAGCAGACCCGTCTCGTCCTGCGGGGCGACGGTCACCCGGTCGCCGTAGCGCGCCAACTCCCCGGTGAAGGCCAGGGAGTGACGCGTCCGGCCGCCGTACAGCAGGGTCCACTCGGCGCCCGCCGCCTCGGCCGCGGCCAGCATCGGCAGGATCGGGGTGATGCCGATGCCGCCGGCGACGAACCGGTACCGGGGCGCGTCCTCCAGCCGGAAGTGGTTGCGCGGCCCGCGCACCCGCACCTTGTCGCCGACCCCCAACTGCTCGTGCACATGCGCCGATCCGCCCCGCCCGGCCGGCTCGCGCAGCACAGCGATCCGCCACGCCGAGCGGTCCGCGGGGTCCCCGCACAGCGAGTACTGCCGCTCCAGCTCCGGCCCGAGCACGACGTCGACATGGGCGCCCGGCTCCCAGGCCGGCAGATCCTCGCCGAGAGGATGGCGCAGGGTGAGGGCGAGCACGCCGTCGGCCGCGAACTCCCGGCTGCCGACGACGAGTTCGGCTTCGTACACGGTCATGAGGTGCTGCCTTCCGAGGGCCGGTGTCCTTCGGGGTGGCCGAGCATCCACTCCCACATCTCGACCGGGTCCTGGGCGGTGTGCTCGGCTCCGCAGTGGCAGGTGCCGTGCAGGACGTCGGTGCCCGGCAGCCAGTCGATGCGGTAGATCTCGCCGGTGGGGCCGTTGCTCACAGAACCTTCTCCACGGGCTTGTCGCCCTCCTCGACCAGCCGGGCGAGGATGCGGCGGGCGGCCAGGCCGCCGGTGTCGATGTTGATGCTCAGCTCCTGGTACCCCGTCCGCTCCGAACCCAGCGTCCGCTGCAGCAGGTTGAGCGCGTCCACGTCCTGCATCACCACGGTGTGGTTGTTGCCCCGCAGGAACTCGGTGACCTCCGCGTCCTCGGTCGCCCAGTCGCGGGAGACCATCCAGAAGTCGTAGACGTGCCCGTCGCAGGACGGGGTGATCGCGTACGTGATCTCGGTGTGGAAGGCGTTCGGGTCGCTGCCGTCCGCCTCCGGCACCACTCCCACCGGGGCGATCCGGCTGTGCAGCAGGTACAGGCAGGGCGCGTGGTACTCGATGTCCTGCCAGCGCGTGATCCGGCCCTCGATGCCGGTGGAGCGGGCGTAGAACGGCGGGCACGCGGCGTCGTCCATGTGCCGGCTCACCCGCACGATGCCCGCGCCCTCGTCGACCTCCGTGGTGATCGGCGTCTCGGCGACCTCGGGCGTCCCGATGTAACCGCCGTGCAGATACGTCTCGTGGGACAGGTCGAGGAGGTTGTCGACCAGTAGTCCGTAGTCCGCGTCGATGGGCTCCATGCCGCGGACGGTGACCCAGCCGGGGGAGTCCAGGTGCCGCGCCCGCGGGATGGTCTGCGGGTCGGCCAGCGCGGGGTCGCCGATCCACACCCACACCAGGGAGTCCTGCTCGACCACGGGGTAGGAGGCGACCCGGGCGGTGCGTGGTACGCGCTTCTGGCCGGGGACGTACACGCAGGTGCCCGTCGTGTCGTAGGTGAAGCCGTGGTAGCCGCACACGAGCCGGTCGCCGTCGAGCCGGCTCGGCTTCTCGTGCAGCGGGAAGCGGCGGTGCACACAGCGGTCGGCCAGCGCGACCGGCGTGCCCTCCTCCTCGGTCCGGTAGAACACGAGGGGCTCACCGAGGATCGTCCGCCCGAGCAACTCCTCGCGCCCCACCTCGTGGCTGTAGGCGGCGACGTACCACTGGTTCCTGGCGAAGGCGGTGATGTGAGGCATGGCGTTCCCGTCCCTGAGAGCGGGGCGTCCTCGCCCCGCGTGCCGTGGTTGGACTCAGATTCGTGACGGGTGGCACAGGCGGGCAAGGGCGCTTCCGTCTGACGGAAGCTGGCCGGCCCACCGTGCGTACCGGTGACTTTCACACGGACGCCACCGCACCCTTCCCTGACGTTCGTCGCTCTTGGAACACTCGCACCGCGCGCAATCCGTCATGTTCCGGCCATCCGCACCCAGGATGAGAGGCACTCACCCATGCCCGAAGTCAATCGGCGCCGATTCCTCCAACTCGCTGGCGCCACGAGCGCCTTCACCGCCCTGTCCAGCAGCATCCAGCGCGCCGCCGCGCTGCCCGCGAACCACCGCACGGGGTCGATCGAGGATGTCGAGCACATCGTCGTCCTGATGCAGGAGAACCGTTCTTTCGACCACTACTTCGGCACCCTCAGAGGCGTTCGCGGCTTCGGCGACCCGCGCCCGGCCGTGACCCGGCAGGACGGCAAGCCGGTCTGGTACCAGGCCGACGCCGGCGGCAAGGACATCCTGCCCTTCCACCCGGACGCCGACGACCTGGGCCTGGCCTTCCTCCAGGACCTGCCGCACGGCTGGAACGACGGGCATGCCGCCTTCGACGGCGGCAAGTACGACAAGTGGGTCCCCTCCAAGGGCTCCACGACGATGGCCTACCTGACCCGCGAGGACATCCCGTTCCACTACGCGCTCGCCGACTCCTTCACCGTCTGCGACGCCTACCACTGCTCGTTCATCGGCTCGACCGACCCCAACCGCTACTACATGTGGACCGGGTACACGGGCAACGACGGCCAGGGCGGCGGCCCGGTCCTCGGCAACGACGAGGCGGGCTACAGCTGGACGACCTACCCCGAGCGCCTGGAGAAGGCCGGCGTGTCCTGGAAGATCTACCAGGACGTCGGCGACGGCCTCGACGCGGCCGGCGGCTGGGGCTGGATCCAGGACGCCTACCGCGGCAACTACGGCGACAACTCGCTGCTGTACTTCAAGCAGTACCAGAACGCCCAGCCCGGCGACCCCCTGTACGACAAGGCCCGCACCGGCACCGACGCGACCAAGGGCGAGGGCTTCTTCGACCGGTTGAAGGCGGACGTCAAGGGCGGCAAGCTGCCGCAGATCTCCTGGATCGTGGCCCCGGAGGCCTTCACCGAGCACCCCAACTGGCCCGCCAACTACGGCGCCTGGTACGTCGCCCAGGTGCTGGACGCGCTGACCTCCGACCCGAAGGTGTGGGCGAAGACGGCCCTGTTCATCACCTACGACGAGAACGACGGCTTCTTCGACCACCAGATCCCGCCGTTCGCCCCCGGCTCGGCCGCGCAGGGCAAGTCGACCGTCGACGTCGGCCCCGACCTGTTCAAGGGCGACGCCGGCCACCCGGCCGGCCCCTACGGCCTCGGCCAGCGGGTGCCGATGCTCGTGGTCTCCCCCTGGAGCAAGGGCGGTTACGTCTGCTCCGAGACCATGGACCACACCTCCATCATCCGGTTCATGGAGCGCCGCTTCGGTGTGCACGAGCCGAACATCTCGCCCTGGCGGCGCGCCATCTGCGGCGACCTGACCTCGGCGTTCGACTTCTCCCACCACGACGTCCGGCCGGTCGCCCTGCCGGGCACGGACGGCTACCTGCCGCCGGACCACAACCGTCACCCCGACTACGTGCCGACCCCGCCGGCGAGCGGATCGCTGCCCAAGCAGGAACGCGGCTCGCGTCCCGCCCGCCCGCTCAAGTACGCGCCCTCCGTGGACGGTTCGGCGGACACGGCCGCCGGGAAGTTCACCCTGACCTTCGCCTCCGGGGCGAAGGCGGGCGCGGCCTTCCTGGTGACCTCCGCCAACCGCACCGACGGGCCGTGGAGTTACACCACCGAGGCCGGCAAGACGGTCGCGGACACCTGGAACTCGGCGTACTCGAACGGCTCGTACGACCTGACCGTGCACGGCCCCAACGGCTTCCTGCGCTCCTTCAAGGGCGTGAACAAGACCGCCGGCCCCGAGGTCACCGCCCGCCACAAGGGCGACGACATCGAGCTGACCCTCACCAACAAGGGCCCCGGCACGGTCCGGCTGAAGCTGAGCGGCGGCTACGGCTGCCGGACGACGTACCTGACCGTCCGGCCCGGTGCCACGGTCAAGCACACCGTCGATCTGGCGGCGAGCCGCCGCTGGTACGACCTCACCGTCACCTCCGAGTCCGACCCGGCGTTCCTGCGGCGGTTCGCCGGGCACGTGGAGAACGGGCGGCCCGGGGTGAGCGACCCGGGGCTCATCACGGTCTAGGCGACCGAGGCTGATCGCGGCCCGGGTAAAAGCTGATGAAGGTGGTGTTGCCGGGACTGGCGGGGCGTGGGTGGTGCCGGGGTAGTGTGCCCCGGTGACCACACAATCGAACATATCTGCTGGCTGGTATCCGGATCCGCACGGAGCGCCGCAGACCCTCCGCTACTGGGACGGCGCCCAGTGGACCCAGCACACCCAGGCGGACCAGCAGCAGCCGCAGGCCGCCGCTCAGTACATACCGCCGCAGCACCTACCGCAGCAGGCGACGCAGCAGCCCGCCGGCCCGGACCCCCGGGTGCAGCGCCAGGTGCAGCAGCAGGCCGGGGTCGCGCCCAGCGGCCCCGGTGGCGGCAGCCTGTTCACCGAGCCGGTCCTGGTGGTCAACCAGAAGGCCAAGCTGATCGAGCTGACCAACGAGTACACGGTCATGGATCAGAACGGCAACCAGCTCGGCTCGGTGACCGAGGTCGGGCAGAGCGCGCTGAAGAAGGCGCTGCGGTTCGTCTCCAGCCTGGACCAGTTCATGACGCACCGGCTGGAGATCCGGGACGCCCACGGGCAGCCGCAGCTGGTGCTGACCCGGCCCGCGAAGCTGCTCAAGTCCCGGGTGGTCGTGTCCCGTCCGGACGGCTCGCCGGTCGGTGAGATCGTCCAGCAGAACATGATCGGGAAGATCAACTTCGCGATGGTCGTCGACGGCCTGCAGGTCGGGGCGATCAAGGCGGAGAACTGGCGGGCCTGGAACTTCGCGATCGTCGACCACGCGGGCAACGAGGTCGCCCGGATCACGAAGACGTGGGAGGGCCTCGCCAAGACGATGTTCACCACCGCGGACAACTACGTGCTGCAGATCCACTACCAGCTGCCCGAACCGCTGCTGAGCCTGGTGGTGGCCACCGCCCTGACGGTCGACACGGCGCTGAAGCAGGACTCGCGCGGACTGGGATAGCCCGCCGGGCGGCCGACCGCGGCCCGAGCGGGGGTCAGAGGGGCGTCAGACGGCCCGGATCGGCCTGCTGCCGGGGCACCGACGGGTTCTCCCGCAGCGCCGATTCGGGCTTCAGGGCCAGGACGGCCGCCACCGGGTGCTCCTCGTCCGCCGGCGCGAAGCCGGGGCCGGTGCGGGTCAGCAGGACCACGCCCCAGGAGGCCAGGCCCGCTCCCGCGACGGCGAGCAGGACGCCCGCCACCCCGCCCTGCAGCCGTTCCCCGAGCAGCGAGAGCCCGATCGCCGCCGCGGCCAGGGGGTTCGCCAGCGTCACCATGGCGAGGGGCGCGCCCAGCCCGCCCTGGTAGGCCGTCTGCGACAGCAGCAGTCCGCCCGCCGCGAAGGCGGCGACCAGCAGGGCCACGCCGATCACCTGCCAGCTCAGCAGCGAACCGGAACGGTCCGTCGCCGCCACGGTCACCGTCTGGGTGAGCGCCGAGGCGACCCCCGAGGCGAAGCCGGACGCCGTGGCGTGCCGCAGCCCCGGCTTGGCGCCCGGCCGGGCGAGCGCGCCGATCAGCGCGGCCGTCCCCCCGGCGACCGCCAGCGCCTCGGGCACGCTCAGCACCGCCTCCGGCGCCTGCCCCGAAGCGGAGACGAGGATCGCGCCCAGCCCGGCCAGCGTCAGCGCGGTGCCCCGCCACTCGGCGGACGTCACCTTCCGCCCGGCCGCGCGCGCCCCCATCGGCACCGCGGCGACCAGGGTCAGCGCGCCGAGCGGCTGCACGACGGTGAGCGGGCCGTACTTGAGGGCGACGACGTGCAGCAGGGCCGCCCCCGCGTTCAGGCCGACGGAGGCCCACCAGGCGCCGGCGGCCAGCAGGCGCAGTGGGCCGGTTCCGGAGCTGCGGGCGGCGAGCCGCTCCTGGGCCACGGCCGCGGCCGCGTAGGCGACGGCGGAGACCAGGGACAGGGCGACGGCGACGAGGGTGGCGCTCATCGGGCCGCTCCCACCAGGATCTTGTCGTCGTCGACGGCGGAGGCGGGCGTGGCGCCGCCCCGGCCCGCCGTGGAGACCGTGTGCCGCGGCCGGTGGATCAGGGCGAGTGCCGTACCGAGCATCGCCGTGGCCACGATCGCGTCGAGCCAGTAGTGGTTGGCCGTCCCGACGATGACCAGCAGGGTGACCGCCGGGTGCAGCAGCCACAGCCGGCGCCACCGGGACCGGGTGGCCGCGATCAGGCCGACGGCCACCATCAGGGCCCAGCCGAAGTGCAGCGAGGGCATCGCCGCGAACTGGTTCGACAGATGGTCCGAGGACGGCGGTCCGTAGACCGAGGGGCCGTAGACCCTGGCGGTGTCGATCAGGCCCGTGCCGGCCAGCATCCGCGGCGGCGCGAGCGGGAAGACGAACGGCAGCACCAGGGCCGCCGAGGTGACCGTGGCGAGGACCCGGCGGGCCCAGACGTAGTGCGCGGGCCGCCGCAGGTACAGCCAGACCAGGAAGGCCACGGTGGCGGGGAAGTGGACGGTGGCGTAGTAGGTGTTCGCCACGTGCACGAGCGTGTCGCCGTGCAGCAGGGCGGACTGCACCGAGCCCTCGCCGGGCAGACGGACCGCTCGTTCCAGGTCCCACACGCGGTGCGCGTTGTGGATCGCCTCGCCGGTGTGGCCCGTGGCCAGCTGCCGGCCGAGCTTGTAGACGAGGAAGAGCCCTGCGACGAGCAGGAGCTCACGGACGAGCGGAGGCCGCGCGGTCGCGCGGGTCTCTCCTTCTGCAGGCTCGGTGCGGGCTGTCATCCCCCGGCCCCTTCGCTGACGAGGTGCGTGTGGTGGTGCGAGTCGAGACCCCTGTCGCGGCCGGAACTCATCGGTACGCCAACGTCCCGAAACGGAAGCGTACCGATACGGCAGTGTACCGATACGTCGGCGTTCCGGTACACTGGCGTATCGATTGAGGAAAGACACAGTGGCTCAGGGGAATAGAGTCGAGGTGGAGCCTCACCCGGCCCCGGCTCGAAGCACGGAGGGAGACGAGCACATGACGTCGCAGGCAGCGGACGGACCGGACACGGTCGCCTCGCGCCGCTCCAAGCTCACGCCCGAGCGTGAGCAGGAGTTCTTCGACGCGGTGCTCGAGCAGATCCGCGAGTGCGGCTACGACGCCGTCACCATGGAGGGCGTCGCCGCCAGCACGCGGTGCAGCAAGTCCACGCTCTACCGGCAGTGGAAGACCAAGCCCCAGTTCGTGGTCGCCGCGCTGCGCTCGCGCCGCAGGTCCCGTTTCGACGGCATCGACACCGGCTCCCTCGCCGGCGACCTGCGCGAGGCCGCGCGCGCCGTGGGCCGCTGGTCGACCAACGACACCAAACTGCTCCAGGCCCTCGGCCACGCCGTCACCCAGGACGCCGACCTCGCCCAGGCGCTGCGCGAGGCCATCGTCTACCCGGAGATCGCCGCGCTGAAGGAACTCCTGCGGCGCGGGGTGGAGCGCGGCGAGATCCCCGCCGACCATCCGGCGCTGGAGTACATCCCGGCGCAGATGTTCGGGGTCGCCCGCGCCCGACCCGTCGTGGACGGCGCGTACGCCGACCCCGACTACCTGGTCCGCTTCGTCGAGGCAGCCGTGCTGCCCGCGCTCGGACTCACCTGAGACCCGGGCCGCCGTCCACGGGATGACTGGACGGCGGCCCGGTCGCGCCGCACCGTGGGGACGGGGGCGGCGCGCACTCCCCGGCCGGGTGGGGTGCCCCTTGAGCGGAGGGGCACCCCACCCGGCCGACCTGTGCCGGGACCGGCGTCAGACGTTGCTGCCGTCACCGCCGCCGGCCGCGACCTTGATGCCCTTGGTGATCTCGTCGATGACCGACTGCTTCTCGCCGACGTCGACGCCGAAGCGCACCACGACGATGTTCGAGGGGTTGGCGGGGGAGGGGAACGCGAGCGACTCGACGTAGCCGTCGGAGCCCTTGCTGGTGACCGCCTTCCAGCGGACCATGTAGCCCTTCTGCCCGGCCACCGTGACCGCCTTGGAGTCGAGCACCTGGTGCGAGGTGATCGCACCGTAGGTCTTGCCGCCGTACGACTCCGTGGCGTTCGCCTGGATGTCGGCCTTCGCCACCTCCTCGGCCGTGCTGCCCGAGGCCTTCAGGACCTGGGCCGGAGCCGAGTAGGCGCCACCCTTGGTGCAGCTCTTGGAGGTGTCGCCGGGGCACTTGTAGGAGTCGTTCGACGTGACCGAGGCGCCCACCTGGAGCTGCTGTCCGTACCAGTTGGCCGGTATGGGCAGGCTGATGCCGCTGATCGGGTCGGTCACCGAACCGCTCCTGATCTTCGGTGCCTCGGACTGGCCCGGGGCGGGGGACTGCCCGCCGTCCGGGCCGCCGGAGCCGCCCGGGCCGCCCTGCCCGCCCTCGCCTCCGAACGGCGCGCCCTGCCCGCCCGGGCCCGGCCGCGAGTTCGCGGTGCCGCCGCCCGAGCCGCCGTCGCCGGTCAGCGCCCACACGCCCACGCCGATGCTCACCAGGACCGCCGCCGCCACGGCGACGGCTATCCCCGTGTGCAGCCCGCGCCGCGGAGCGCGCGGCGGCGGCTGGGCGGGGAACGCCGGATAGGTGGGATACGCCGCGTACGCCGGATCCGCCCCGGCCGTCGGCGACTGCGCCGGGGGACCCCATACGGCGGCCGAGCCCGCGGGGCGGATCTGGTCCGTCCATGCCTTGCCGTCCCACCAGCGCTCGGTGGCGGGACCCTCATTCGTCTGCCCCGGATCGGGATACCACCCGGGAGGAGTCACCTGCGTCATGACCCCACCGTATGAGGCGTCGGTGAAAGCGGGATGAGAGGATCCGGACTTCGCGCGTGACCGGCCGCTACGTCGGCTGCTTCCCCCGACCCGGCGCCGCCCCGCCCCGTCCCGGCGCCGCACCTGTCCCGGTGTCGCCCCGACCCGGTGTCGCCCCGCACCTGTCCCGGTGTCGCCCCGCGCCCGTTCCGGTGTCGCCCCGCCCCTGTCCCGGTGTCGCCCTGCACCCGTTCCGGTGTCGCCCCGCGCCCGTCCCGGTGTCGCCCCGCCCTGTCCCGGTGCTGCCCCGCGCACGTTCCGGTGTCGCCCCGCACTAGTCCCGGTGTCGCCCCGCACCCACCCCGTCCCGGCCCCGCACCCGTCCCGGCGTGGCCCCGCCCCCGTCGCGGCGCGGCGCCCTCGCTCGCACCCCGTCCGGTCCGGGCGTGATGCCCCGGCACGCGCGTGTGCCGCATGCCGACACCCGCCGCCACGCCGCCGCCCGCGGGCCCCGCCCCCTCGCGCCGCTCGGCCCCGTCACCCGGCGCCCCCATAGCGCTCACCAACCCCGCCTGTCCCCGCGTTGGCGAAAAATCAGCGGCATTTGAAGGGCTTTTGACGGACCGTCGGCAGCTCGGCCGCAGGTCAGGCCGTCGGCGCGTCGCCCGGCCGCACCCGCTGTCACCCATCACGGCAACAGCTGCCCCGACCGGCCTCCACTCGTACGACCGGCCCGCTACGCTCGAGATCTGTACGTCGTTCGGGCGACTTGGGGAGGTAGCGGGATGACGGAGGTACGGCCCATGGAGGCCGCCTCGGCCTCCCTGTGGGAGCGGGACGAGGAACTCGCCGCCGTCGCACAGGCGGTCGACGACCTGCGCGCCGACCGCTCGTCCTCGGGCAGCCTGCTGATGGTCCAGGGCGAGGCGGGCCTGGGCAAGACCGCCCTGCTCGCCGAGACCCGCCGCATCGCGGAGGAGCGCGGCTGCACGGTCTGGTCGGCCCGCGGCGGCGAGACCCTCAGGTCCGTGCCCTTCAACGTGATCCGCCAGCTGCTGCAGCCCGCCCTGGTGTCCCTGATGCCGGAGGAGGCGCGCGAATACCTCGGCGACTGGTACGAGGTCGCGGGCCCCGCCCTCGGCATCACCGAGCCCGGCGAGCGCCAGGCCGACCCGCAGGGCGTGCGCGACGGCCTCGTCGCCGCCGTGCGCAGGCTCGCCCGGCGCGACTGGCCCCTGGTGCTGCTCATCGACGACGCGCACTGGGCCGACCAGGAGACCCTGCTCTGGCTCGCCGCGTTCGCCGAGCGTCTCGACGACCTCTCCGTCCTGGTCGTCGTGGCGCGCCGCCCCGGCGAGGTCAGCGGCGAGAGCGCCCGCCTCCTCGACGCGGTCGCCGCCACCGCGGGCCGCCCCCGGACCCTGCTGAGCGCCCTCACCCCGGACGCCACCGCCGGACTCACCCGCGCCACTCTCGGCGCGCACGCCGACGCCCCGTTCTGCCGCGAGGTCTGGGCCGTCACCGGCGGCAACCCGTACGAGACCGTCGAACTCCTCGCCAAGGTCCAGGACAGCGAGCTGGAGCCGACCGAGGGCTCCGCCGCCGAGCTGCGCGCCCTCAACCGCTCGGCCCGCGGCGGCGGACTCGTCGCCCGCCTGGAGGAACTCGGCATCGACGCCACCCGGTTCGCCTGGGCCGCCGCCATCCTCGGCACCGGCATCACCGTCCGCCTCGTCGCCAAGCTCGCCACCATGGACCCGGCCGCGGCGGCACGCTGCGCCGAGCTGCTCAAGGGCGCCCGCATCCTCGCCGAACCCGACCCCTCGGACGCCGGGGCGGGCGACGGCGAGCTGGAGTTCGTCCACCCGCTGATCGCCACCGCCGTCTACCACTCCATCCCCGACGCCCTGCGCACCGCCATGCACGGCATCGCCGCCCAGGTCATCACCGACTCCGGGCTCGGCGCCGCCATGGCCTCCCGGCACCTGCTGCAGGTGCACCCGGACGACGACGAGGAACTCGTCGAGCAGCTGCGCGAGGCCGCCCGCGAACACGTCGCCGTCGGCGCCCCGGACGCGGCCCGCCGCTGCCTGGAACGCGCCCTGCTGGAACCGCCGACCCCGGACGTCCACGCGCGCGTGCTCTACGAACTGGGCTGCGCCACCCTGCTGACCGCGCCCGCCGTCACCATCGACCACCTCCAGTCCGCGCTCGGCATGCCCGGCCTGGCCGGCGACGAGCGCGTGGACGCCGTCTTCCGCCTCTCCCAGGCCCTCCTGCACAACGACCAGCTGGAGGAGGCCGTCCGCACGGTCGAGGCGGAGGCCGCCCGGCACGAGGACGGCCCCGCCAAGCTGCGGCTGCAGGCGGTCAGGTTCATGTGGGAGGGCATCGCCGGCGAGGCCGTCTCCCCGGACCGCTCCGAGCGCCTCGCCGCACTCGCCGCGACCTGCACCGGCCGCGACAACTCCGAGCGCGCCCTGCTGATGCTGCGCGGCTTCGACGCCCTGATCCACGGCGAGAACGCCGAAGAGGTCGTCGAGTACTGCGACCGCTCCCTGGTCAACGGCCGCCTCGCCCCCGGGCTCGGCTGGACCGACACCGAGTGGGGCATCGAACTGCTGCTGATGCTGGCCAGCTCCTACGCGCACACCGACCGCCTCGACCGCGCCGAGAGCCTGTGCACCGAGGCCCTGCGCGCCTACGAGACCGCCGGCTGGAGCGGCGGCCACCTCGTCCTGGCGCACGCCTACGTCGGCCTCGCGCACCGCAGGCGCGGCCGGCTGCGGGAGGCGGAGACCTCGCTGCGCGAGTCGCTGCGCCTCGCCGAGCGGGTCGGCCGCGGACTGCCGCTGTACTGGACCGTGACCTGCAACCTCGTCGACACCCTGCTGGCCCGCGGCCATGTCGTGGAGGCCTGGGAGATCGCCGAGGAGTACGGCTTCGCCCCGCCCTACCCCTCCACCATCGTGATGCCCGACGTCCGCTCGGTCCGCGGCAGGCTGCTGCTCGCCGTCGGCCGTACGAAGGACGGCATCAACGAACTGGAGGAGGCCGAGAAGTCCGCCGCCGCCCGCGGTCACCACAACCCCGTCGTCGTCCCCTGGGCCCTCGACCTGGCGCGCGCCCTCGCCACGGAGGACCCGGCCCGGGCCGCCCGGCTGGCCACCGACGCCCGCCGGCAGGCCGAACGGTTCGGGACGGACACCGCCATCGGCGAGGCGCTGCGGTGCGCCGCGGCGCTGGAGACCGGGCAGCGGGCGGTCCGGCTGGCGGCCCAGGCGGTCGCCTATCTGGAGGCGTCGCCCTGCCAGTACGAGCACGCGGCGGCCCGCGTGGAGTACGGGATCGCCGCCCGGTCGGTGGCCGAGATCAACCGCGGCCTGGCGCTGGCGCGTTCGTGCGGCGCGGACGGTCTGGTGGCGACGGCCCGGGAGGTGCTGGACACGGGACGGGGCCTGCGCTGAGGGCGCTACAGCGCCAGCAGCTGGTCCGTCACCGCCGACAGACGCCTGAGCACCTGGCGGTCGTACGTCAGCTCGTGCGCCCTCGACCGGCTCGTGCCGTCGAAGTAGCCGCCCGTGCCCATGTCCTGGGTGGCCAGGGCCAGGACGCCCGGTGCGCCGTCCGCGACCGTGTTCCAGGGCGTGACGCCGCCCTCCCGGACCATGGCCGTGTCCATGAAGGTCGCCGGGTGCAGGACGTTCACCGCGACGCCGGTGCCGGCCAGTTCCTCGGCCAGGGCGAAGGTGTGGGCGGCCAGGGCGAACTTGGCGCGGCGGTAGGCCGCGAAGCCGTCGTAGCCGCGACGGAACTCGACGTCGTCGAAGTCGAGGGGTTCCTGGCCCACCGACCCCACGTTGACGATCCGGGCCGGTGTGTTCGCGCGCAGCACCGGCAGCAGCGCGCGGGTCAGCACCACCGGCGCCAAGTAGTTCACGGCCAGGCGCAGTTCGTGGCCGTCGGCGCTCAACTCGCGCCCCGCGCCGGGGCTGCCCGCCCCCACACCGGCGTTGTTGATCAGTACGTCCAGGTCGGGATGCGCGTCGGCGACATGGGCGGCCAGCTCGCGCACCCGCGCCAGCGAGGCCAGGTCGGCGACGAACCCCTCGGCGTCGCCCTCGGTGCGCAGCTCCTCGACGAGCCGCTCCGTGCGCCCGGCGTCACGGCCGTGGGCGAGGACGACGTGTCCGGAGCGGACCAGCTCGAAGGCGACGTGGCGGCCGAGCCCCGAGGTGGCGCCGGTGATGAGGATGGTGGACATGCTGCCACCGTAGGCACGCGGCGACGGTGTGTGCGAGCTGCTGCTGAGGCTACGACCAGCAGGGTCACCCTTGCGTCCCGGCCTCCTCGGCGAGGACGCGCTGCGCCGTGGCGAACGCCGAGTTGGCCGCCGGGACCCCGCAGTACACGGCCGTCTGCAGCAGCACCGCGCCGATCTCCTCGGGGGTCAGCCCGTTGCGGCGGGCCGCGCGCACGTGCATGGCCAGTTCGTCGTAGTGGCCGTGCGCGACCAGCGCGGTCAGGGTGATCATGCTGCGCTCGCGGCGGGAGAGCGTCGGGTCGGTCCAGATCTCGCCCCAGGCGTAGCGGGAGATGAAGTCCTGGAAGCGGGCGGTGAACGGCGTCTGGCGGGCCTGGGCGCGGTCCACGTGCGCGTCGCCGAGCACCTCGCGCCGCACCCGCATGCCGGGCTCCGCGCCGCCGTCGAGGTGCGCCCGCAGGGCCGTGAGCACCGCCTGGGGGCACTGCGCGGGGGCGAGATGGCCGGCCCCCGGCAGCTCGACGAGGGTGGAGCCGGGGACGGCGTCGGCGATCTCGCGCAGGTGCGGCGGCGGGGTCGCCCGGTCCTCGCGGCCGGCGATCAGCAGGGTGCGCACGGAGAGGTCGGGGAGCCGGTCGCGCAGGTCGTAGGCGGCCAGAGCGTCACAGCAGGCGGCGTACGCCTCGGGGTCGGCCGCGGCCTGGTCCCGTACCAGTTCCGGGATGGTGAACCCGTCGGGGAACCAGCGTGCCGGGGCGTTCTCCACGAGCCAGCCCAGGCCTTCCCGGCGCACCCGCTCGGCCCGCTCCTGCCAGGGCCCGGGGCCGTTGAAGTGCGCGGAGGCGCAGATCACGGCGAGGGAGGAGACGCGCTCGGGGTGGTGCAGGGCGAGGTGCAGACCCACGGCGCCGCCCAGCGACACCCCCGCGTAGGCGAACCTCTCGATGCCGAGGGAGTCGGCGAGTGCGAGCACCAGGCCGGCGAGGTCGCCGACGGTGGCGCCGGGGCCGATCAGGCCGGGGGCGGACCCGCCGTGCCCCGGCAGGTCCCAGCGGATCACGCGGTGGGCGGCGGACAGCTCGGGCGCGACCTCGTCCCACAGTGCGTACGACGTACCGAGCGAGGGCCCGAGCAGCAGCGCGGGCGCGGAAGCGGGCCCCTCGGCACGGTGGTTGAGGATTTTCTCGGTCAACGTCGCTCCAGAGCGCGGTCGGTGAGGGCTTCGGCGGAGCCGGTGTAGCGGGCGGGGTCGGTGAGCTCGCCGAGGTCGGTGTCCTTCAGCTCCGGCTGCTCGGCGAGGAGTTCGCCGAGCGGGCGGCCCTCGGCGTAGGTCCGCCGGGCGAGCTCGGTCAGCAGTTCCTTGGCGCGGGCCCGGCCGAGCACCGCGGCCAGTTCGGCGGACAGCCGCTCGGAGACGATCAACCCGTGGGTGAGGCCGAGGTGTTCGCGCATCGCGTCCGCGTTCACCCGCAGTCCCTCGGTCAGTTCGGCCGCGTCCCGGGCGGCGCCGCCGGTCAGCCGCAGCAGGTCCCGCAGCGGCTCCCACTCGGCGTGCCAGGCCCCGGCGGGCCGTTCGTCCTCGGCGGCCAGCGCGCCGTACAGCGTGGCCGCGAGCTGCGGGGCGCGCCGGGCGGCGGCCGCGATCAGGGTGGAGCGCACGGGGTTGGCCTTGTGCGGCATCGCCGAGGAGCCGCCGCCGCTGCCCTCCGCGACCTCGGCGATCTCGGTGCGGCCGAGGACCAGGACGTCCGCCGCGATCTTGCCCAGCGCGCCGGCCGTGAAGGCGAGGCAGCCCGCGAGGTCGGCGACCGGGGTGCGCAGGGTGTGCCACGGCAGGAGCGGTGTGCGCAGGCCGAGTTCACCTGCGAAGGCAGCGGTGAGGTCCGCGGTGTCGGCGGCGCCGTACACGGTGAAGGCGGCCAGGGTCCCGGCGGCGCCGCCGAGCTGGGCGGGCAGGGAGTCCCGCACCCGGGTGAGGCGGTCGCGGGCGTCGAGCACCAGGGAACGCCAGCCGGCCGCCTTCAGCCCGAACGTCGTCGGCACGGCGTGCTGGGTGAGCGTCCGGCCCGGCATCGGGGTGCCGCGGTGCTCGGCGGCGAGCCGGGCCAGCGCCCGCTCGGTGCGGGCGAGGTCGGCCAGGGCCGGCTCCAGGGCGCGCACGGCGACCAGCATCATCGCCGTGTCCATGACGTCCTGGCTGGTGGCGCCCCGGTGGACGTAGGGGCCGTACTCCTCGCCCACGCCCTCGGTCAGGTCGGCGACCAGGGGGATGACCGGATTGCCGCCGGAGCGGGCGCGCGCGGCGAGGGAGCGCACGTCGAACCGGGCGGCGTCGGCCGCCTCGGTGACCGCGCTCGCCGCCTCGGCCGGGGCGAGGCCCCGGGCGGCCTGGGCGCGGGTCAGGGCCGCCTCCGCGTCGAGCAGGGCCTGCAGGAAGGCCGTGTCGGAGGTCGCGGAGGCGGCGGGGGAGCCGGCCCACCCGGGGGCGAGCAGGCCGGGGTCGTCGGGACCGGCAGAAGTCACTGGAACTCCAGGAAGACCGTCTCGCCTTCGCCCTGAAGGCGGATGTCGAAACGGTAGGTGCTGTGGCCCTCGTCCTTCGCGATCAGCGTGTCGCGGCGCTCCGCCGGCAGCCCCGCGAGCAGCGGGTCGGCCGCGTGCGCCGCCTCGTCGCCCGGCAGGTAGATCCGGGTGAACAGGTGCACCAGCAGCCCGCGCGCGAAGACGCACGCGCTCAGGCACGGGGCGCTGCGGCCCCGGGCGCCCGGACGCAGGGTCCGTGCGTACCAGTGGCCGTTCGCGTCGGTCTGGATGCGCCCCCAGCCGGTGAACTCCACGCCGTTGCGGCCCAGGTGGTCGCCGGAGGCCGGGTCGCGCCGCAGGGAGCCGTCGGTGGTGGAGACGTTGCCGTCCGGGTCGGGTCCCCACAGCTCCACGAACGCGTCGGGCAGCGGCTCGCCCTCGCCGTCGAGGACGTAGCCGTGGACGGTGAGGGTGTCCGGGTGCCCGTGGGGGGCGATGTCCTCGCCGCCGCGGAAGGGCAGCGCGTAGCCGTAGAAGGGGCCCACGGTGTGCGAGGGGGTGGGCAGCACGCTCTCCGGCCGGCTGGTGTCGATCTTCGTCATGGCAGGTCAGCGTCCCTCTTCGATCCAGGTGGCGTTCGGGCCGTCCAGCACGATGTCCCAGTGGTAGCCCAGGGAGAACTCCGGCACGGACAGGTCGTGGTCGTAGGTGGCGACGAGCCGCTGGCGCGCCGCGTCGTCCGTCACCGACTGGATGATCGGGTCGTACGGGAAGAGCGGGTCGGCCGGGAAGTACATCTGCGTCACCAGCCGCTGGGTGAAGGCGGTGCCGAACATCGAGAAGTGGATGTGGGCGGGCCGCCAGGCGTTGAGGTGGTTGCGCCAGGGGTAGGGGCCGGGCTGGATCGTGGTGAAGTGGTAGCGGCCCTCGGCATCGGTGATCGTCCGCCCGACACCGGTGAAGTTCGGGTCCAGCGGGGCGTCGTGCTGCTCGCGCTGGTGGGCGTAGCGGCCGGCCGAGTTGGCCTGCCAGATCTCGACGAGCTGGCCGCGTACGGGCTTTCCGTTCCGGTCCAGCAGCCGGCCCGAGACCGTGATGCGCTCGCCGACCGGCTCGCCCGTGTGCTGCCGGGTGAGATCGTTGTCGATGGCGCCGAGGTCCCGCTCGCCGAAGGCGGGGGAGTGCAGCTCCACCAGCTCCGGGTCCTTGCGGACGTCGATGGCGACCGGCGGCTGCTTGGGGTGGCGCAGGACCGAGGAGCGGTACGGGGCGTAGTCGCGGCGCGGGTGGTGCTCCACCGGCGCGCCGTCGGCGACCCGCTTCTCGTAGGCCGCGTGCTCGGCGGCGATCTCCTGGTCGATGTCGTGCTGGGTGAGAGTCATGGGGATTCCTCGGGGTTACTGGCGTTCCAGGACGAGGGCGAGGCCCTGGCCGACGCCGATGCAGAGGGTGGCGACGCCGACGCCGGAGCCGCGGCGGGCCAGCTGGTGGGCGACGGTGCCGGCGAGCCGGGCGCCGGAGGCGCCGAGCGGGTGGCCCAGCGCGATGGCGCCGCCCTGGGGGTTGAGGATCGCCGGGTCGAACTCGGGCCACTCGGCGACGCAGCCGAGCACCTGGGCGGCGAAGGCCTCGTTCAGCTCCAGCACGGACAGGTCGTCGAAGGTCCTGCCCGCCTTGGCGAGGGCCCGGTTGACGGCCTCGACGGGGGCCAGGCCGAAGTAGTCCGGGTCGAGGGCGTTCACGCCGGTCGCGGAGATACGGGCGAGCGGCTCGCGGCCGACGGCCTTCAGGCCCTCCTCGTCGACCAGCAGCAGGGCGGCCGCGCCGTCGTTCAGCGGTGAGGCGTTGCCGGCGGTGACGGTGCCGTTCTCCTTGCGGAAGGACGGCTTCAGCTTCGCCATCGCGGTCAGGGAGGCGTCGGGGCGGACGCACTCGTCGGCGGCGAAGAGGACCGGCTCGCCCTTGCGCTGCGGGAGGGAGACGGGGGCGAGCTCGGCGTCGAACAGGCCCTGCCGCTGTGCGGCGGCCGCCTTCTGGTGCGAGGCGAGCGCGAACTCGTCCTGCTGCTCACGGCTGATCTTGTGCTTGTCGGCGATGAGCTCGGCCGATTCACCCAGCGGGATGGTCCACTGCGGTTCCATCCTCGGGTTGACCATGCGCCAGCCGAGGGTGGTGGAGTACAGCTCGGTGTGCCCGGCGGGGAACGGCTTGTCCGACTTGGGCAGCACGTACGGCGCCCGGGTCATGGATTCCACACCGCCGGCCACGGCGATGTGCGCGTCGCCGGCGGCGATGGCGCGGGCGGCCTGGATGACGGCCTCCAGGCCGGAGGCGCACAGCCGGTTGACGGTGACGCCGGGCACGGAGGTCGGCAGGCCCGCCAGCAGGGCGGCCATGCGGCCGACGTTGCGGTTCTCCTCGCCCGCGCCGTTGGCGTTGCCGAAGTAGACGTCCTCGATGCGGGCCGGGTCCAGGCCGGGGGTGCGGGCGAGGAGTTCGCGGATCGCGTGGGCGGCCAGGTCGTCCGGGCGCACCGCCGCCAGGCCGCCGTTGTAGCGGCCGATCGGGGTGCGGACGGCGTCGACGAGGTAAACCGTGTTCACAGCAGGTCCTCCGCAACAGTCAGCTTCGCGCCGGTCTTGGCGACGACGTCATCGACGCTCACCCCTGAGGCGACCTCGGTCAACACCAGGCCGTCCGGTGTCACGTCGATCACGCCGAGATCGGTGATGACACGGTTCACACACGCCTTGCCCGTGAGCGGCAGCGTGCACTCGTCGAGGATCTTCGGCGAGCCGTCCTTGGAGCTGTGGGTCATCACGACGATGACCGTGCGGGCGCCGTGCACCAGGTCCATCGCCCCGCCGATCCCGGTGATCAGCTTGCCGGGAACGGCCCAGTTCGCCAGGTCGCCCTTGGTGGAGACCTGCATCGCGCCCAGCACGGCCACGTCGATGTGCCCGCCGCGGATCATCGAGAAGGACAGCGCCGAGTCGAAGAAGGACGCGCCCGGCAGGACCGTCACCGTCTCCTTCCCCGCGTTGATCAGGTCCGGGTCGACGTCCGCGTCGGCGGGGTAGGGGCCGGTGCCCAGGATGCCGTTCTCCGACTCCAGGATCACCTCCACGCCCTCGGGCAGGTGGTTGGGGATCAGTGTCGGCAGGCCGATGCCGAGGTTGACGTACTGTCCGTCCCGCAGTTCGCGCGCGGCCCGCGCCGCCATCTGCTCTCGCGTCCAGGCCATCAGCTGCTCACCGTCCGCTGCTCGATCTTCTTGTCCGCCGCCTGCTCCGGCGTGAGCGCCACCACCCGCTGGACGAAGATGCCCGGCAGATGCACCGCGTCCGGGTCGATCTCCCCGGGCTCCACCAGCTCTTCCACCTCGGCGATCGTGACCTTGCCCGCCATGGCGGCCAGCGGGTTGAAGTTCCGGGTCGACTTGTTGAACACCAGGTTCCCGTGCCGGTCGCCCTTCGCCGCCCGCACCAGCGCGAAGTCGGTGCGGATGCCCCGCTCCAGCACGTACTCGGTGCCGTCGAACTCCCGCACCTCCTTCGGCGGCGAGGCCAGCGCGACCCCGCCCGTGCCGTCGTAGCGCCAGGGCAGGCCGCCCTCGGCGACCTGGGTGCCCACTCCGGCCGGGGTGTAGAAGGCGGGGATGCCCGCGCCGCCGGCCCGCAGCCGCTCGGCGAGCGTGCCCTGCGGGATCAGCTCCACCTCCAGCTCCCCGGCCAGGTACTGCCGGGCGAACTCCTTGTTGGCGCCGATGTAGGACCCGGTCACCCGCGCGATCCGCCCGGCCGCCAGCAGCACCGCGAGCCCCGTCTCCATCGCCCCGCAGTTGTTGGAGACCACCCGCAGCCCGGACACGCCCCGCTTGTACAGCGCCCCGATGAGCACGTTCGGCACCCCGCTCAGGCCGAAACCGCCCACCGCCAGCGACGCGCCGTCCGGCACGTCGGCCACCGCCTCCGCGGCTGTGGCGACCACCTTGTCCATCCGTGAAGCCCCATCCCGTCCGAGCGCCCGGTGACGAATTGATCAGGGCACTGAGTATTTCGGTGAAGTTTCCTTCACGCTGCCATCGGAACAGTTCAGCGTCAAGAGCTGAGAGCTTTACGAGGTCGGGAGAGGGTGTCGGACCCGAGACAGGCGGCCCGGCGGCGCGTATCGTTCAGTGCACCAACCAATTCTGGTGCACAACTCATTCGACCTCGGGGAGCGCACATGGCCGCGGTGGACCTCACCACCCACCCCGGGCACCTGGCCCGGCGGCTGCAGCAGGCCCACTACCTGCTGTGGAACGCGATGGTCTCGGAGGAGATCACCTCGCCGCAGTTCGCTGTCCTGAACGCGCTCGCCGACGAGCCGGGCCTGGACCAGCGCACGGTGGGGGAGCGGGTGGGCCTCGACCGCTCCACGATCGCCGAGGTGATCAGCCGTCTCGGCAGGCGCGGGCTGGTGGACAAGGTGCGCGATCCGCGGGACGGCCGCCGTTTCCTGCTGCGGCTGACGGACGACGGCGAGCGCACCCACCGCAAGCTGACCGTGCGCACCGCCCGGATGAACCAGGTCTTCCTGGCCCCGCTGTCCGCCGCCGAGCAGGCGGTGTTCTTCGACCTCATCCAGCGGGTCGCGGACGCGGCCGAGGGGCTCCGCAACCCCGCGGAACCCGTCCTGGCGCAGGGGTGAGCGAAGGAAGCGGTCACGAGGCCCTGACGAACACGACCCACACCTGGCCGCTCGCGAAGTTCATCGGCCTGCCGTCGGCGGTCGTGAAGTCGGTGCCGTCGGCGGCCTTGGCGCGCTTCCAGCCGGCCTCGTAGACCTTCCCGTCCCGCAGCACCTCCGCCTTCCCTGAGCCCACCGTCTCGGTGTAGGGCGTGTTGTTGCCGAGGAAGTCGCGGAAGCCGGACTTGCGGATCCGCACGTGCTGCACGACGACGGTCGCCGGTGTCACCGGCTGCCCGTCGGTCGTCACCGTGGGCGTCCCGTCCATCGAGACCAGCCAGCGGTGGCGGTCGGCCGACCAGCGGAAGGCGAACCGGGCGGAGGGGTAGGCGACCGTGGTGGAGGTGTCGGGCCGGCCTCCGGGCGGTGCGGCGCCGAAGCGGAAGCCGTTGGTGAGGGCGTCCGCGCCCGGGGCGGAGCGCATCAGGCGGGCGGGGCGCAGGTAGAGGTTGTGCGGTGCGGGCCGGTCGCCGCCGCGGAAGTAGGCGTCGGTGGCCTTCTCGGGCGGCTCCGCCTTCAGATGGGCCTTGTCGATCAGCGGGAGCAGCTTGTGCTGGGCGCCGGAGAAGGCGAGCGTCGGATCGTGGTACTGGCCGAGCAGTTCCAGGTCCGACTCGCGGGCGCTGCGCACCGGGCCGACGGCCTTGGGCAGCTTGCTCGCGTAGATCGCCATCAGCCGGCTCAGTCCGCCCTCGACCTGCTCGACGTACACGACGTCCGCGTCGCGCAGGCCCGTGTGGGGCCGGGCGGGGCCGGCGTTGTCGATCTTCACGGCGAGCACGGAACCGGGGTGCGTGGACGGGGACGCGGAAGCCGTCGGCGACTTCGGCCGCCCGCGACCGTCGTCCGCCGGGCCGTGGCCGCTCGTGCATCCCGCGGCCAGCACCGCCGTTCCCGCGGCCAGCACCGCCACGGCCAGCGAGGCGCGTCTCTTGCGCACCATTCGTCCCATGTCCACCGTTGGCCACCTATCTCTTGTCAAGGATTGTGCGCTTATAAGTTCATCGATGGCCATACCCGATCGAATCTGATTGCGCGCCTCGAATGGGCCGAATGGCCCCGAACAAACGGCAACGCTCTCGTGCGCGCTTCGTCGGCAGGCGCCCGGGTACTCGGGCGGCTCGCGGCACCGGACTCACCGACGCGATGGAGGGAGTGCCACGCGATGAAGGCTGTGACCTGGCAGGGCAAGCGGGACGTACGAGTGGACACCGTGCCCGATCCGAAGATCCAGGAGCCGACCGACGCGATCATCCGCATCACGTCCACCGGCCTGTGCGGCTCCGACCTGCACCTGTACGAGGTACTGACCCCGTTCATGACACCCGGCGACATCCTCGGACACGAACCCATGGGGATCGTCGAGGAGGTCGGGGCGGGCGTCCCCGACCTCGCGGTCGGCGACCGCGTGGTGGTGCCGTTCCAGATCGCCTGTGGCAACTGCTGGATGTGCCTGACCGGGCTGCCCACGCAGTGCGAGACCACCCAGGTCACCAGCGAGGGCATGGGCGCCGCCCTGTTCGGCTACACCCGGCTCTACGGCGCCGTCCCGGGCGCGCAGGCCGAGTACCTGCGGGTCCCGCAGGCCCAGTTCGGGCCGATCAAGGTCCCCGAGGGCCCGCCCGACGACCGCTTCGTCTACCTCTCGGACGTGCTGCCCACCGCCTGGCAGGCGGTCGGGTACGCGGGCGTCCCCAAGGGCGGCAGCGTCGCCGTGCTCGGGCTCGGCCCGATCGGCGACATGGCCTGCCGGATCGCCATGGCGCGCGGCGCCGGGCGGGTGTTCGGCGTCGACCTGGTCGGCGAGCGGCTGCGCAGGGCGCGGGCGCGTGGCGTCGAGACGTACAACCTCCGCAACTTCGACAACGAGAAGGAACTCGTCGAGGCGATCCGCGACGAGACAGCCGGGCGGGGCCCCGACGCCGTGATCGACGCCGTCGGCACCGAGGCGCACGGCAGCGCGGCGGCCAAGCTGGCCCAGCAGGCCGCGGCCATGCTGCCGCGCAAGATCAGCGGCCCCTTCGCCGAGCGGTTCAGCGTCGACCGCCTGGCGGCCCTCTACACCGCGATCGAGCTGGTGCGCCGGGGCGGCACGATCTCGCTGAGCGGCGTCTACGGCGGGATGGCCGACCCGCTGCCCATGCTCACCATGTTCGACAAGCAGATCCAGCTGCGCATGGGGCAGGCCAACGTGCGCCGCTGGAGCGACGAGATCATCCCGTACCTGACGGACGAGGACCCGCTCGGCGTCGACGACTTCGCCACCCACCGGCTGCCGCTCAGCGAGGCGCCGCACGCCTACGAGACGTTCCAGAAGAAGCGCGACGGCATGGTGAAGGTGCTGATGCAGCCCTGACGCGGCAGCGGCGCCAGGGCCTGTGGATCGGCTCGGCGTCGCTGGGTCCGGCACGCACCTCTGCGGGTTGCACGCACCAGACCCCGCTCGGGGCGGCCATGACGCACCGTCCTCTGCAGCCGACCTGATCCAAACGGCAGGCGCTAGCCGAGGATCTCGCCCAGGTCGTAGCGGACCGGCTCCTCCAGTTGCGCGTACGTGCAGCTGTCGGGGGTCCGGTCCGGGCGCCAGCGGCGGAAGCGGGCCGTGTGCCGGAAGCGCGCCCCGTTCTCCATGTGGTCGTACGCCACCTCGGCCACCCGCTCCGGGCTGAGCGGCACCCAGGACAGGTCCTTCTTGCCCGACCAGCGGCTCGGCGCACCGGGCAGCCGTGCCGTCTCGTGCGCCGCCTCGTCGGACCAGGCCGCCCAGGGGTGCCCCGCGACGTCCGCCATCCTGAGCGGCTCCAGCTCCTCGATCAGCTCCGCGCGCCGCTTCATCGGGAAGGCGGCGGACACACCGACGTGCTGCAGCCGGCCCTGGTCGTCGTAGAGGCCGAGCAGCAGCGAGCCCACGACGGGTCCGCTCTTGTGCAGGCGGTAGCCCGCGACGACGACGTCCGCCGTCCGCTCGTGCTTGATCTTGAACATGGCGCGTTCGTCCTGGAGGTAGCGCACCGTGAGCGGCTTGGCGATGACACCGTCCAGGCCCGCCCCCTCGTACTGCTCGAACCAGCCCTGCGCCACCTCCAGGTCGGTCGTCGCCGGCGCCAGGTGCACCGGCGCGGTGACCCCGGACAGCGCCCGTTCCAGCAGCGCCCGGCGGTCGGTGAGCGGGACGTCCAGCAGCGACTCGTCCGCCAGGGCCAGCAGGTCGAAGGCCACGAAGGAGGACGGGGTCCGCTCGGCGAGCGTCCGCACCCGTGAGTCCGCCGGGTGGATGCGCTCGGTGAGCGCGTCGAAGTCGAGGTGCCCGTCGCGGGCGATCACGATCTCCCCGTCGAGGACGCACCGCTCGGGCAGCCGCTCCCCGAGCGCGCTCACCAGCTCGGGGAAGTACCTGGTGAGCGGCTTGCCCGTACGGCTGCCGAGCTCGACCTCGGCCCCGTCACGGAACACGATGGCCCGGAAGCCGTCCCACTTCGCCTCGTACTGCATGCCCGGCGGGATCTTCGCCACCGACTTGGCGAGCATCGGCTTCACGGGCGGCATCACCGGGAGATCCATGCCCCGATTCTGCTCGCATACGTCGCTTTGTGCCCGGTATGCGAGGTGTACGGGGTATGCCTACCGTGTCGGTATGGGCGAAGCGGTGGAACTGGAAGCGGGCGGCCGTACGGTCCGGCTGTCCAGCCCGGACAAGGTCTTCTTCCCGGAGCGCGGATTCACCAAGCTGGACCTCGCCCGGTACTACATCGCCGTGGGCCCCGGCATCCTGCGCGCCCTGCGCGACCGGCCCACCACCCTGGAGCGCTACCCGGACGGCGTCACCGGCGAGTCCTTCTTCCAGAAGCGGGCGCCCAAGAACATGCCCGACTGGATCCCGACCGCCCACATCACCTTCCCCAGCGGCCGCAGCGCCGACGAGATGTGCCCCACGGAGGAGGCCGCCGTCCTGTGGGCGGCCCAGTTCGGCACGCTCACCTTCCACCCGTGGCCGGTGCGCCGCGACGACGTCGACCGCCCCGACGAACTGCGCATCGACCTCGACCCGCAGCCCGGCACCGACTACGGCGACGCCGTGCGCGCCGCCCACGAACTGCGCGCCGTCCTCGACGAGTTCGGCGGCCTCAAGGGCTTCCCGAAGACCTCCGGCGGACGCGGCCTGCATGTCTTCGTGCCGATCGAACCCCGCTGGACCTTCACCCAGGTGCGCCGCGCCGCCATCGCCGTGGGCCGCGAGATGGAGCGCAGGATGCCGGACCGCGTGACCATCAAGTGGTGGAAGGAGGAGCGCGGCGAGCGCATCTTCCTCGACTACAACCAGACGGCGCGCGACCGCACCATCGCCTCCGCCTACTCCGTACGGCCCCGCCCGCACGCCCCCGTCTCGGCGCCCCTGCGCTGGGACGAGGTCGGCGTCGCGCATCCGCGGGACTTCGACATCGCCACCATGCCCGCGCGCTTCGCCGAACTCGGCGACGTGCACGCCGACATGGACGACCACCGCTACTCCCTCGACGCCCTGCTGGACCTCGCGCGCCGGGACGAGCACGATCACGGGCTCGGCGATCTCCCGTATCCGCCCGAGTACCCCAAGATGCCGGGGGAGCCCAGACGGGTGCAGCCCAGCCGGGCGCGGAAGGACCCCTCCTGAGGGTGCCCGCGGGCCCTCGCCCCGGACGCGCCCCCCAGCCGATCATGGGCGGGTGACACTTGTACTGACGCGAGCCGACCTGGTGACCGTGCTGACCGTCGAGGACTGCCTCGACGCCCTCCGGGAGGGGTTCCGCACGGAGCGGCACGTGCCGGTCGCGGGGCAGCGGGCCCGCACGGACCTGCCGTTTCCCGGGACGGCCACGGCCCTGATGCCCGGGCTGCTGCCGGGCGTCGAGGCCTACACGGTCAAGGTCAACGCCAAGTTCCCCGGCGCGAGGCCCGCGTTGCGCGGAGTGATCTGCCTGCACAGCGGCAGGGACGGCGAGTTGCTCGCGCTGCTGGACTCGGCCACGGTCACGGCCTGGCGGACCGGCCTCGCCGCGGCCCTGGGCACCCACGCGCTCGCCGGGCCCGGCGGGACGCTGGGCGTGGTCGGGGCGGGCGCGCAGGCCGAGTTGGTGGTACGGGGCCTGGCGGCACTGCGGGGGACCGGCGCGCCGGTCGTCCACGACACCGACGGCGAACGGGCGGCACGGTTCGCCGCGCGGCACGGCGGCCGGGTCGTGGGGTCGGCGCCGGAGGTCGCCGCGGCGGCCGACGCGGTGCTGCTGGCCACGTGGTCGCGCCGGCCCCTGCTGCGGCGGGCGGACACCAGGCCCGGACAGCACGTCACCAGCCTCGGCGCGGACGAGCCGGGCAAGCAGGAACTGGCCGCCGATCTGCTCAAGGCCGCGACGCTCGTCGTCGACGACCGCGAACTCGCCGCGGACATGGGCGCGTTGGCAGCCGCGGGCCTTCCGGCGGCCGCCGCCGACGTGGAGCTGGGCGAGGTGCTGCGGGGGGAACACCCGGGACGACGGAGCGCCGACGAGCGCACCGTCTACGCCCCGGTGGGGCTCCCCTGGCAGGACCTGGCCCTGGCCTGGCTCGCCTACCGGCGGGCCGACCGTGACGGCGTGGGGCAGCGCGTGGATCTGCTGGCCGAAGGACCGGTCGACCGGGATCGACGAACGTCCACTCCGTGAAGGGTGACTGCCGGCGTGAAGGCCGGGGCGGCCGTGCGGCGCCGTCAGCCGGTGGCCGGGAGCGAGAGCGCTCTCACCTCGACGGTCGCCCGGGCTATCCTGATCGGCACCCGCCCCCGAGGAGCCACGAGTGACCGAGACCGCACCGCGCCCCACGCTGGAGGCCGTGGCCGCCCTGGCGGGCGTGTCGCGGGCCACCGTCTCGCGTGTGGTCAACGGCGGGGACGGCGTGCGCGAAGCGCTCGTCACCCGGGTGCGGCGAGCCGTGGAGGAACTCGGGTACGTGCCGAACCAGGCCGCCCGCAGCCTGGTCACCCGGCGCCACGACGCCGTCGCCGTGGTCATCGCCGAACCGGAGACCCGGGTCTTCGCCGACCCCTTCTTCGCCCTCCAGCTGCGCGGCATCAGCAAGGAGCTGACGGCCCACGACAACCAGCTCGTGCTGCTGCTCACCGAGGGCCGCGACGACCACGCCCGGGTCGGCCGCTACCTCGCCGGCGGCCACGTCGACGGCGCGCTCGTCTTCTCGCTGCACCTCGACGACCCGCTGCCCGGGCTGATCCAGCACGCCGGCGTGCCGACCGTGTTCGGCGGACGGCCCGGCTGGAGCGAGAGCGACGGCGACGCGGTGTACGTCGACAGCGACAACCGGGGCGGCGCCCGCGAGGCCGTACGGCACCTCGTCGGCCTCGGCCGCTCCCGCGTCGCGCACATCACCGGCCCGCTGGACCAGACGTCCGCCGCCGACCGGCTCGACGGCTTCCGGGACGTCATGCCCGACGCGGACCCGCGGCTGGTCGAGGAGAGCGACTTCACGCCGGCCGGCGGCGAGCGGGCGATGCGCGCGCTGCTGGACCGGCGCCCCGACGTGGACGCGGTCTTCGCCGCGAACGACCTCACCGCCGTGGGGGCCCTGCGGGTGCTGCGCGAGCACGGGCGGCGGGTGCCCGAGGACGTGGCCGTGATCGGCTTCGACGACATGCTGCCCGTCGCCGAGCAGGCCGACCCGCCGCTCACGACGGTCCGTCAGGACATCGAGGGCATGGGGCGGTTGATGGCACGGCTGCTGCTGGGCCGGCTCGGGCACCGGACCGACCGGGACGCCGAGGGCACGTCGGCCGGCGTGGTGCTGCCCACCACCCTGGTGCGACGGGCCTCGGCGTGACGCCGGCCGCCGCCCTCAGCCCTGCGGCGGCGCGCTCCTGATGACCGCGAAGCGGGCGCCGTACGGGTCCGCGAGCCGCGCCACACTGCCGACGCCCTCGATCTCCGTGGCCGGCATCCGCACCGTCGCGCCCAGCTCCCGCGCCCGCTCCACCGTGGCCTCGGCGTCGGCGACCTCGAAGTAGGGAAGCCAGTAGGGGCTGTCCTCGGACGGGTCGTCGGCGAGCGAGACGATGCCGCCGAACATGGAGTCCTCGCCGCCGCCGGAGGGGTTCAGGCACGTGTACGTACCGCCGGGGAAGGGCACCGCGGAGGTCTCCAGGCCGAGCGTCTCGTGGTAGAACCAGGCCGCCGCGGCCATGTCCGGGGTGTACAGCTCCACCCACGACAGGGCGCCCACCTCGTTCGCCAGGTCGACGCCCTTGGTCCGGCCGGGCTGCCAGATGCCGAACGGCACGCCCGCCTTGTCCCCGAGGACCGCCATGCGGCCCTCGCCCATCACGTCCATGGGCCGCAGGAACACGCTGCCGTGGGACTGCTCGGCGGCCTTGGCGGTGGCATCGGCGTCGGCGGAGCGGAAGTAGACGGTCCACGACGGCGGGCCCTGCTCGGGCCCGGTCTGCATGGCGCCGGCCACCGTCCTGCCGTCCAGCTGGAAGAAGCCGTAGCCGCCGGCGTCCGGGCCCGCCGATCGGAACTGCCAGCCGAAGAGCCCGCCGTAGAAGGAGATGGCTCCGTCGATGTCGGACGTGCCGACGTCGATCCAGTTCGGAGCGCCGTTGACGAAATCGGTGGTGAGCATTGTCGCCCTCCTCGCAGGGGTCCCGTTCTCCGCACTGCCGAGTCTTGCACCGCCCACCGACAATCGCCGCCGGAACGGATCACGCCGCGTCCCCGCGCGCCGCCGTGCGCCGAGGCGGGCGCGCGGGCCACCATCAAGGGAGCCGGAGGCCGTGAACGACGGCGTTGATCGGGCGTTGAGCGAACGTTTTTCGCCGCCCGGCACGATCACGCCATGCACATCGACACCATCATCCCGGGCGACCTCGCCTGGCAGGCCGAGGCCCTGTGCGCGCAGACCGGGGCCGACTTCTTCTTCCCCGAGCCCGGCAGTTCGGTCCGCGAGGCCAAGCGCATCTGCGCCCTGTGCGAGATGCGGCCCGCCTGTCTGGAGTACGCGCTGCGCAACGACGAGCGCTTCGGCGTCTGGGGCGGGCTGTCGGAGAAGGAGCGGCTGGAGATCAGGCGCACCTCGCGCTGAGCGAAAATCCGCCCGCCACGCGCGCGTGGGCGGGCACAATCCCCGCATGGTCAGCCTCACCCCGCAGCAGCAGACCGAGAGCCTGCTCCACGCCCTCGACCCGCTGCCCCACCCGCACCGCATGCGGGAACTCGCCGCGCGCGTCCGGGAGACCACACCCCTGCGACCGCTGCTGGAGGAGCTCGAGACGCGGGGCACCTACGGCCGGCAGCTCGCCGTCGTCGCCGCGTCCGTCGGGCGCGACGCCGGTTTCGTCGCCGCGCGCATCGCCGACCCCGACTCCTTCGTACGCGGCCACGCACTGCGGGTGGCCGACAGCCTGGGCGTCCCGGACAGCGCCTTCGAGACGGGACTCGCGGACGCCGGCGAGACCGTGCGCCGGGACCTGCTGCGCGCGGTGGTCGCCTCGGGGCGCACCGCGCTCGCCGACCGGCTCGTCGACACCCTGCGCGAGGAGTGGGGCGACACCGAGGCGGCCCGCCTGCTGCCCGGCTGCACGGCCGGCACCGTCGAGCGGCTGCTGCCCGGGCTCCTGCACGCCGTCGGCGCGTGGACGGCACTGGCGAAACGGCACCCGGAGATCCTGCTCGGCGTGCTGGAGGAACAGCTCGCCGGTCTGCCGCCGGCGCTGCGCGGGACCTGGTGGACGCGCTACGGCCACGCGGTGGCCGCGGTCACGCCCACCGCGCCGGCGCGGGTCCTGGGGCTGCTGGAGCGGCTGGGACCCACCCGTGTGCCGTACGAACTGCGCTGCCAGGCAGGGAGGTTCGCGGCCGCCGATCCCGGCCGGGTGCTGCGCCTGCTGCTCACGCCCGCGTGGGCCGACGTCGGCCTCCGTACGCTGGGCCCGGCCGTCCTGCGCCGTCTCGCCCGCTCCGGACGGCCCGAACTCGTCGACTACGGGCGCTCGTTGGTGCAGTACGGCGGACTGCCGGCCTTGCTGGAGGCGCTCCCGCCCGGCCGGAGGGAGGCGCTGTACAACGCCGTCGACGAAGGACGCGGGGGCTCCGACACCGTCGACGTCACCGTCCTCGGCGTCCTGACCCGCCGTCACGCGGCCGACGTGGCAAGGGAGTCGGCGGGCCGGGCCCGTGAGCGCGGGGCCCGGTGGACCGCGGTGCTGCTCGCCGAGTCCTTCCTGCCCGTCGCCGAGGTGCGCGAGCGGCTGCTCGCGGCCACCCGGCGTCCGGCCGCCGAGGACCGGGCCGAGGCCTGGCCGCTGCTGATCCGCAACGCCGCGCGCTGGGGCGACCCGGCCGCCGTCACCGCCGTCCTGCGGGACATGGAACGCCTGCGCAACGAACAGGACCCGGTCCGCTCGGCCGCGCTGCGCGCCCTCGCCGACACCCGGGCGGCCCTGTTCACCGAGGACGCCGCGCCCCACCTGGACCGGATCGCCGCCGACGCCGTCGAGGCCCGCGACTCCTCGCCCGAGACCCGGCGGCGGCTGAGCGCGCTCGCCGTGGCCGTGCTGCGCGAGCACGCGGCCGGCGGCTCCAGGGAACTGGTGAACTGGGCGCTGCGCACCCTGGTGCGGATCTCCGGCCACACCGGCGGCGCGGACCTCGGCCTCCTCGACCGCAGCCTGCGGCGCGGCCAGGAGCACCAGGTGTTCGAGGCACTGCGGCCGTGGATCGAGGCCGGCGCGGAGAAGGCCGACTACGGCCTCGCCTTCGCCCTCGCCCGCGCCGTGGGCCGCCGCGCGGCGGGCATGACCGAGCTGCAGGAACTGCTGTGGCAGGCCGTCCGGTACGGCGACGACTCCACCGTGCGCACGGCCGTCGACCTGTGGCTGGAGCCGCCCGCCGCACGCGACGAACGGGTGGCGCGCGTCCTCACCCACGAGCCGTCGGCGGCCGTACTGCCCGCCGTGCTGCGCGTCCTCGTCCGGCGCCGCACCGACCTGCTGGACGGGCTGCTCGCCGAGACCCCGCCGCACGGGCGCTTCCTGACCAAGGGCACCCCGTGGTCCGTACCCGTGACCGCGGACGTACGACGCTGGGTGCCGCGCCAGCAGGCCGCCCTGCTGCGGCAGTTGGCCGCCCTGGCCGGGGACGCCGGGCTGCCCGCGTACGAGCGGGCGCAGGCCGTGGCCCGGGCGGCGCACGTCCCGGACGGCGGTGCCGGGCTCGTCCGCCGCTGGACCGGCTCGTCCGACGTGGTCCTGGCGGAGGCGGCGCTGGCCGCGCTGTCCCGCACCGACCGCCCCGCAGACGCACTGCCCGAACTGCTGGCCCTCGCCGGCACGGACCGGGCCCGGGTCGCCGTCTACGCGGCCACGCGCGCGAGCCGGTACGCGCGGCCGTCCCGCCTGGCCGCGCGGCTCACGGACGTGCTCACCACGCCGGACGCCAAGGTGACCAGCCGCAAGGAGGCCGTGCGGCTCGCCGCCGCCCGACTGCCGGTGCCCCAGGCCGCGCGCCTGGTCGCCGAGACCTACGCGCGCCCCGGCACCCACCCCGACGTGCGCGCGGCCTGTGTCGCCTGCACCGCGGGGCTGCTGGCCCACGAGGAGATCTGGGCGCTGCTGCGTGACGCCGCCGACGCCGAACCGGTGCTGCGCGCCGCCGTGCTGCGGGTCACGCCGTTCGACCTGCCCGCGCCCCGGCGGGAGCGGTACGCCGCCCTGGTGCGCGAGGTCAGCGGCACCGGCGACCCGGAGACCGCGGACCTCGCCTTCGCGGCCCTGGCCCGCTGGACCGCCTGGTCCCCCGAGGCGCCCGGGGTACTGGCCCGCGCCGTGACGGACCTGTCGGAGCGCACGACCTGGCACGCCGCCGCCCGGGGACTGGTCACGGCCGCGTCGGCGAGCCCCGAGGGCGCCCTCCGGCTCCTCGAGGCGCTGCGGACCCTGGCCGAGACCCCGGCCGACGCCGAACCCGACGCCGAGGAGGGCCGCGACCGGCCCGCCCGCCGACGCGTCGCGTACCTCGCCGCATGCCTCGGCGACGGCGCCCGGACCGCGCCGGCGGCCCTGCGCCCCGCCGCGCTCGACGCGAGCGAGGTGCTGGGGGAGTACGACGCCCACGTCCCGCAGGCCGCCGCGCTCGCCGTCGCCCACCTGGACCTGACCGCCGTGCCGCCCGGCCTGGACCGGCTGTGCGCCGTCGTGGGCGCCGGGCGGCCCGTGCTCGCCGGGCGGATCGCCCACACGCTGCGCCTGCGCCTGCAGCACCACGAGAAGCAGGTCGACGCCGAGGCGCTCCTGGCGGAGGCGGTACGGCTGACCGGACACGGCGGTCACACCGAGGGCCTGCTCGCCCTCGCCGTCGTCCAGGCGCTCGGCGGCCGCACCGACTGGCCCGCGCCCTGGCGCGAGCGGCTGCGGGCGCTGCGCCGCCACCCCTGCGCCGACGTACGGGACGAGGCGCTGGAGGAGACGACGGCGCACGAGTGAGCGCCCGGCCCGGCGGGTGGCCTCAGCCGGGTTCCTGCTCGCCCTGGCCGTCGTCGGGGTGCTGGGCATCCGCCCGGACGGGCGGGCCCTGCGGCGCGTGCGGCTGCGGGTGCCGCGTCGCCGTCCCTGCGTCGACGGCCTGTGTGGGCCGTCCGCTCTGTGCCCGGTTGGCCCTCGGATGGCGCCGCGGGTGGCCTCAGCCGGCCGCGCGCGCCGCCATCCGGGCCTTGCGGGCCGCGAGCTTCTCGTCGAACTTCAGGGCCTCCGCGTCCAGCCCGCCCATGAACAGGCCGAGCTCCTCCTGGGCCGCGCGGCCCTCGGGGCCGAGACCGTCGATCTCCATGACCTTCAGGAAGCGCAGGACCGGCTGGATGACGTCGTCGTGGTGGATGCGCAGGTTGTAGACCTCGCCGATCGCCATCTGCGCCGCCGCCCGCTCGAAGCCGGGGATGCTGTGGCCTGGCATGCGGAAGTTGACGACGACGTCCCGCACGGCCTGCATCGTCAGGTCGGGGGCGAGCTCGAAGGCGGCCTTCAGCAGGTTGCGGTAGAAGATCATGTGCAGGTTCTCGTCGGTCGCGATGCGGGCCAGCATGCGGTCGCAGACCGGGTCGCCGGACTGGTGGCCGGTGTTGCGGTGCGAGATGCGGGTCGCGAGCTCCTGGAAGGCGACGTAGGCCACCGAGTGCAGCATGGAGTGGCGGTTGTCCGACTCGAAGCCCTCGCTCATGTGGGCCATCCGGAACCGCTCCAGCTGGTCCGGGTCCACCGCGCGTGAGGCGAGCAGGTAGTCGCGCATCACGATGCCGTGCCGGCCCTCCTCGGCGGTCCAGCGGTGCACCCAGGTGCCCCAGGCGCCGTCGCGGCCGAAGAGCGAGGCGATCTCGTGGTGGTAGCTGGGCAGGTTGTCCTCGGTGAGGAGGTTGACCACGAGCGCGATGCGGCCGATCTCGGTGACGTTCGACTGCTCCTTGTCCCAGGCCTCGCCGTCCTCGAAGAGGCCGGGGAAGTTACGGGCGTCCGACCACGGCACGTACTCGTGCGGCATCCAGTCCTTGGCGACCTGCAGGTGCCGGTTGAGTTCCTTCTCGACCACTTCCTCCAGGGCGTACAGCAGCCGGGCGTCGGTCCAGACGGCGGGGCTGCCGAGGGAAGGGGAAGTGATCGTCACGGGAACTCCAGGGGGACGCATGACAGAAGCGGAACTGACCGGCGAGCGGTGCCGGAACCTACGGGATCGTAGGCTACGAATCCGTAGGTTACGAAGCCGTAGGTTAAGGGCGCTGTAAAGATCGCTGATCAGGCGCCCTGTCGCGGGCGTCCGGGGCCATGTCAAAAAGCCCCAGGACCCGCAGGTCCCGGGGCCGAAACGGTGAACGGCTCACCCGTCAGGCGTACAGGTCGCGCATCCGGACCGAGAGGCACGTCACACATCCCTCGAGCTTCTCGAACTCGCTGATGTCGACCACGACGGGCTCGAAACCGAGGTCGGCGAGCAGCTCCGCCGTCTTCGGCGCGCTCGCCGCCATCAGCAGCTTGTCCCCGCCGAGCAGCACCACGTGCGCGCCGGACTCCTCCGGCACCGACAGGAAGCGCGGGAACAGCGCGGGCCGGTCGACCTTCGGGATGTGCCCGACGACGGTCCCGTCGGGCAGCGCGGTGACCGCCGACTTCAGGTGCAGCACACGGCTCACCGGCACCGCCACGACCCGCGCCCCGAGCGGCTCGAAGGCGGCCCGCAGCTGCTGCACGCCCGCCGCGTTGGTGCGCCCGCCCCGGCCGACGTAGATCGTGTCGTCGACCTTCAGCACGTCGCCGCCGTCCAGCGTGCCCGGATCCCAGATCCAGTTCACCGAGCAGCCCAGCCGGGCGACGGCCTCCTCGACGCCGGCCGTCTCCTCCCGGCGCGACTCGGCGCCGGAGCGCGCGATCAGCGCGACGTTCTTGTACATGACGACGGTGTCCTCGACGAACACCGAGTCCGGGCAGTCGTCGGCCGGGTCGACCTCGATCGTCTCCCAGCCGTGCGCCCGCAGGGCCTCGACGTAGCCCTCCCACTGCTCGCCCGCGAGATCGGCGTCGACCTTCTCCCGCTCGATGTGCGTCACCAGACCTTCGGCGAGGCGCGGGCTGGGGCGGCGGACGAGGGCCTTCTTGCTGGGCACGAGGGGCCTTTCGCATCGGAGGGGCGGGGGAGCCGGGCACCCGTGGGTGTGCGGGGGCCCGGTCCGCCATCATGCAGCCCGGACGGGCGAGGACAAAACCCTCGTTGCCGGGCTGTGCCCCTCTCGCAACGCGCTACCCCACCTCCTCCGGCGTCGTCTCCCGCAGCTCGCCGTCGAGCAGCAGCCACCTCGTTATGCCGATCGACTCCAGGAACGGCAGGTCGTGACTGGCCACGATCAGCGCCCCTTCGTACGACTCCAGGGCGCTCGTGAGCTGTCGCACGCTCGCCATGTCGAGGTTGTTCGTCGGCTCGTCGAGCATGAGCAGCTGCGGCGCCGGCTCGGCCAGCATCAGCGCGGCCAGCGCGGCCCGGAAGCGCTCGCCGCCGGACAGGGTCGCCGCCTTCTGGTCGGCGCGGGCACCGCGGAACAGGAAGCGGGCCAGCCGCGCCCGGATCCCGTTGTTCGTGGCGCCCGGCGCGAACCGGGCCACGTTCTCGGCGACGGAGAGCTCGTCGTCGAGGACGTCGAGGCGCTGCGGCAGGAACCGCAGCGGCACGTGCGCCAGCGCCTCGCCCGACACCGGCGCCAGCTCCCCGGCGATCGTCCGCAGCAGCGTCGTCTTGCCCGCGCCGTTGCGCCCGACGAGCGCCACCCGCTCGGGACCGTGCAGGTCGAGCCCGCCGGCCACGCGCGCGCCGTAGGCGAGCTCCAGCTCCCGCAGGGTGAGCACGCTCCGGCCCGGCGGTACGGCGGTGTACGGCAGGTCGACGCGGATCTCGTCGTCGTCCCGCACGGCCTCCACCGCGTCGTCGAGCCGTTCCCTCGCCTCGGTGAGCCGCTCCTCGTGCAGGAGCCGGTGCTTGCCCGCGGACACCTGGGCCGCGCGCTTGCGCGCCCCCATGACGATCTTCGGCTCGCGCTTCTGGTCCCACATCTTCTGGCCGTACCGCTTGCGACGGGCCAACTTGACCTGGGCGTCGACCAGTTCGCGTTTCTGCTTGCGCAGATCGGCCTCGGCGACGCGCACCATCCGCTCGGCCGCCTCCTGTTCGACGGCGAGCGCCTCCTCGTACGCGGAGAAGTTGCCGCCGAACCAGGTGACCTCCCCGGCGCGCAGATCCGCGATCTGGTCGACCAGTTCGAGCAGTTCACGGTCGTGGGAGACCACGACCATGACACCCGGCCAGGACTCCACGGCCGCGTACAGCCGTCTGCGCGCGTACAGGTCGAGGTTGTTCGTCGGCTCGTCCAGGAGCAGCACGTCCGGGCGGCGCAACAGCAGCGCGGCCAGCCGCAGCAGCACCGACTCGCCGCCGGACACCTCGCCGATGGTGCGGTCCAGGCCGATGTGGCCGAGCCCGAGCTCGCCGAGGGTGGCGAGGGCGCGCTCCTCCACGTCCCAGTCGTCGCCGACCGTCTCGAAGTGCTCCTCGGCCACGTCGCCCGCCTCGATGGCGTGCAGCGCGGCCCGCCGCCCGGCGATGCCGAGCGCCTCGTCGACGCGCAGCCGCGTGTCGAGCGTGACGTTCTGCGGGAGGTGCCCGACCTCGCCCGCGACGCGTACGGCGCCGTCGGCCGGGGCGAGTTCGCCGGCGATCAGTTTCAACAGGGTCGACTTGCCCGACCCGTTCACGCCGACGAGCCCGGTCCTGCCCGGGCCGAACGCGACGTCGAGCCCCTCGAAGACGGACGTGCCGTCCGGCCAGGAGAAGGACAGGGAGGTACAGGTGAGGGAAGTGGACATACGGGGCCTCCGCGATTGCGTGGTGCGGTCAGGGGCAAACGCGTATCGAGACACCGGCGACCCGGGAGGCGGGACCCGAGGAGAGAAGGAGGGCACGAAGAAGGCCCTGCTCCGTCGGGACGGCTCGAACACCGAGGTCGCACGCTGCGCACACACCTCTCGGGTGTGACGCGGTGTCTCAGGACCTCAGAGGAGCAACGTCCTTCTCCGATCGACGACAACAGAACCGCCATACACCGTACGAGCGGGGTGCGGGGCTGTCAACGAATTAACGTGAGCCCCGACCTCGCCGCACCAAGGAGACCTCGTGCCCCACGGTTCGCTCCCCCTCCCGGCCAAGCTCTGCCTGCTGGCCTGGGACACCCCAGGCGGCGAGGCCATGGCCGCCGCGCACGTGGTGCGGGCCGGCGCCCTCACCGAACTGGTCCTGCGCGGCCTGCTCACCGACGACGACGGCATCGCCACGCCCGTGGACATGGACTCCCTCGCCGCGGACGCCGTGCTCGACGGCCTTCTGGAACTGGTCCGCGAGTCCCGGCCGCACCGCTGGCGGAACTGGGTGACGCTGCACGCGCGCGTGACGTTCGAAGCGGCCCGCGAGCAGCTGACCGCCGAGGGGTGTCTGCGGGCGGAGAAGAAGCGGGTCCTCGGCGTCTTCCCGAGCGTGGAGCACGTACTGCACGACACGGCCCGCGTGGAGGCCCTTCGGGAGGAGGCGCGGCGGATCCTGCGGGAGCGGCTGCCCGAGGTCTCCGGCCGGCAGGCCGCGTTCGCCGCCCTCGCGGCCGCCGCGAACCCGCCCGCGCTGTTCCCGGACGGCGACCGCGCCCACCACGACGCCCGCGTCGAGGAGCTGATCACGCTCAGCGGGGTGCGGGGCGTGCTCAGCGAGCTGTGCGCCGCGCTGTCGACGCCGGGCCGGGCGCTCACGTAGAGGTCGGATTCCTGCCGGCCGCCGCCGCGCGGCGGCTGGTTGGGTGAGGGGCATGACGACGAACCCGCACCCCCGGCGCGACCGGGCCCTCGCCTTCCGAGCCCTGCACGTCCCCGGCGACCCGCTCGTCCTGGCGAACGCCTGGGACGCCATGAGCGCGCGCGTCGTCGCCGACGCGGGCGCCGCGGCCGTCGCGACCACGAGCGCGGGACTCGCCTGGGCGCTCGGCGCGGCCGACGGCGACCGGCTGGACCGGGACGCCGCGCTCGCCGCCGTCGCGCGCGTGGCCGCCGCGGTCGGCGTGCCCGTCAGCGCCGACATCGAGAGCGGTTACGCGAAGGACGCGGCGGGGGTCGCCGACACCATCCGCGCGGTGATCGGGGCCGGCGCGGTGGGCGTCAACATCGAGGACGCGCTGTACGAGCCCGCGGCCGGCCCCCTGCGGCCGGTCGCCGAGCAGGCCGAGCGGATCGCCGCCGCCCGGGAGGCCGCCGACGCGGAAGGCGTGCCGCTGTTCGTCAACGCCCGGATCGACACGTTCCTGCGGGACGGCGGGGGAGTGGACCGCACGCTGGAGCGGGCCGCCGCCTTCCTCGCCGCGGGCGCCGACGGAGTCTTCGTCCCCGGGGCCGTCGACCCGGACACGATCGGACTCCTCGCCACGGGGATCGACGCCCCGCTGAACGTCCTCGCGGGTCCCGGAGCCCTGCCGGTCACCGAACTGGCGTCCCTGGGCGTCGCGCGGGTGAGCGTCGGTTCCGAGGTGGCGCAGGCGGCGTACGCCGTGGCCCGAGCGGCGGCGAGGGAACTGCTGGAGAAGGGAACGTACGACTCCCTGGCGGGCGGCCTGGACTACACGGCCCTCAACGAGTCGGCGACGTCCTGACCCACCCCAGGGGGCGCGGGGAACCGCGCGACAAGCCACCACTCAGCCGCAGCCGACCGACGACGCACCGCGTCTTCAGCAGGCGTCCCGCATCAACGCGGCCAGGTCGTGGTCCAGATCGAGGTGCAGATGCTCCAGCCCGGCCGGCACCAGCTCCCCCGTCGCGTCGAGGAACGCCCGCACCTCCTCCGACCGCACGTGCACCACGGCCGTCCCCTCGGGCGCGTGGAACTCCAGGACGGTCCGCTCGTACCCGTACGGCCGCACCCGCACGTCCCCGTGTCCCTCCGGCCCCTCCAGGCCGGCCGTGAGCAGTTCCCGCGAGAAGGTCCAGCAGACCTCCACGCCCTCCAGCGTGGCGGGAGCGGGGAAGGTCATGCGCACCGCGAACGGATCGGTGCGGTCGTAGTGAAGAGTCGCCGGGATGCTCGGCATACGCGGCGCGGCGGCGACGAGGCGGGCCTCGACGGGCTGCTCGATGACGGTGGACAACGCCTGCTCCCTTGTGACGGCTGGACGAGCTGGAGACGAGCTGGACGAGCTTGCGGGCTACTGAGCCGGGCACTGCTAGAGACGCCGGAATCGGTGAATCCGTGCACACGAGTTTCGAGTGACCTCCGTCACCGCGTTCATTCACAGAAGTGACGTGCTCCATCGGGCGTGAACCGCCGGGCCGCCGGGGCGCGGTGGGCATCTGGACGGCGCCGGTGCCGTGGACTAGCTTCGCCCGCCATGAGGCGATCGGTGATCACGCGACGGATGAGACGCACGTTCCGCACGGTGGCCGCGGGGGCGGTGTGTTCGGTGGCGCTGGCCGCCCTGACCGCCGTACCGGCCCAGGCGGGGGAGCGGGGGTGGCCGGCACCGCACTGGGCGCTGAAGGACACTCAGGCGCCCGAGGTGCGCTTCCGCGGTCTGTCGGCCGTCGGCCGGGACACCGCGTGGGTGGCGGGCACCCGGGGCACGGTGCTGCGGACCACCGACGGCGGGGCGAGCTGGCGGAACGTCTCGCCGCCCGGCGCGTCGGACCTGCAGTTCCGCGACATCGAGGCCTTCGACGCGCGCCGGGCGGTGGTGCTGGCGATCGGCGAGGGCGAGGCATCGCGCGTGTACCGCACCGACGACGGCGGAGCGACCTGGACGGAGTCCTTCCGCAACACCGACGCGAAGGCCTTCTACGACTGCATGACCTTCTTCGACCACCGCCACGGCCTCGCGATGAGCGACCCGGTGGACGGCAGGTTCCGCATCCTGTCGACCGGTGACGGCGGCCGCTCCTGGAAGGTGCTGCCCAGCGCGGGCATGCCGGCCGCCCTGGACGGGGAGGCGGGCTTCGCGGCGAGCGGACAGTGCCTGGTCGCCTCGGGCCCGGCGGACGTCTGGCTGGCCACCGGGGGCGGCGCACGCGCACGCGTGCTGCACTCCGCGGACCGCGGGCTGACCTGGACGGCCGCCGACACGCCGATCCCGGCGGGCGACCCGGCCAAGGGCGTCTTCGCCCTCGCCTTCCGCGACCGCGCCCACGGCCTCGCCGTCGGCGGCGACTACCGCCCCGACCAGGCCTCCCCCCAGGCCGCCGCGGTCAG
>NZ_JAMGBF010000060.1 GCF_023516615.1 Streptomyces panaciradicis | reverse complement strand
ATCTCCTCCGGCCCGCGGCTGCGGAACCGGCCTGCCGCGAAACGCACCAGGGAGGCGTTCATCTCGATCAGCGTGTTGCGCGCGTACTGGTAGTCGGCCGTGCCCTCCTCGAGCACCGCCAGCCGGTCAAGGAACAACCGCGTCAGCTGCCGGGCGTCCTTCGGCTCCACGCGGGAGGGCTCGGCGACCTCCGGCAAACTGGCCACGGTCTCCGTCGTCGCCGCAGTCACTGTCGTCATGGCGTCCCCCTCCCCTTGCATCCGCACATCGCCCCTCTGGCCCCGGGCCGACAACACGGCGCTTACCCCGGCGCCCACAGGGCATGCCCACAAAATCTTCGGTGGCGGGTCCCGCCGTGGTGGCGGTAGCCCGGCGAGTTCACAGACGCCATCCGGCACACCCTGGGAGGGGAGCCCAACGTTCGTCCCAACGCCGTGTCGCGGCGGGCGGGGCCGACGGCCCCCATCACAGGGTCATGTGCTCAGCTCCGAGGACCCGTTGGTGGCCCCGACCGTCGAAGCCACCGTCCATCAAGAGGACTTGCTCGAGTGGGATGAGGTGCACCACGCACGGGCGGCCTCCGGCGGCATCCCACTCACCAACCGCCTGGGGAGCTTCCTCCGCTGGCCTGCTGCCTCCACCGTCGCACCCACGTCGCATCGACCGCCGGCGAAACGTCCTAGCGGCCCGCGACCCACACAATGCTACCCAGGAGAAACGGACATATCGAGCGGAGGGGCGGAGTCCGCCCTTGCGGCCGGTCTTTGTGCGGTCGGAGTTCCGGCCACCCTGTCCCGCCTGTAACGTGCAAGAAGACCAGGGGACCAACCGCAGCGAAAGCGGGCAACCGTGGTGGAACCGGAGAGCAGACCGGGACGCGGGGACAAGGTCGGCCTGCTCGGGCGCCAGGTCGAGTGCGCCATCCTCGACAGGCTTCTCGACGCGGTCCGTACGGGAGAAAGCCGCGCCCTCGTGATCCATGGACCACCCGGCATCGGCAAGTCGGCCCTGCTGGGACATCTCATGGACGCACCTGGCGATCTGCGGACGCTGCGCGCGGTCGGCATCGAATCCGAGATGGAGCTGCCGTTCGCGACACTGCACCAACTGTGCGTGCCGCTGGTGGACCGGCTGGCCCACCTGCCCCATCCGCAGCGGACGGCACTGGAGACCGTCTTCGGGGTACGCGAGGGACCGCCGCCCGACCGCTTCCTGGTGGGAATGGCTGTGCTCAGTCTGCTGTCGGAGGTCTCGCAGAAGCGCCCGCTGCTCTGCCTGGTCGACGACGCCCACTGGATGGACCGCGCCTCGGCCCAGGTCCTGGGCTTCGTCGCCCGCCGCCTCCTCGCGGAGTCGATCGCCCTCGTCTTCGGCGCCCGCGAGCGGGCCCGGGACCTGCTCGGACTCCCCCACCTGGAGGTGACCGGACTGCGGGACGCCGCCGCGCACGCCCTGCTCGAATCCGCCACGCACACCCGTCTCGACCACGACATTCGCAGCCGGTTCGTGGCGGAGACCCAGGGCAATCCACTCGCCCTGCTGGAGCTGCCCCGCGCCCTGTCCGTGACCCAGCTGGCAGGCGGCTTGGGTCTGCTGCACACCGACACGCTCCCAGGCCTGATCGAGCAGAGCTTCCTGCCCCGGATCGAGGACTTCCCCGCACAGACCAGGCTGCTTCTGCTGGTAGCCGCTGCCGAGCCCGTCGGCGACCCCGCACTGGTGTGGCGGGCCGCCCGCCGGCTCGGCGTGGCACCCGAGGAAGCACTCGCCGACGGCACGGACGGACTGCTGTCGTTTGACGTGAGCGTGACCTTCCGGCATCCGCTGGTGCGCTCCGCCGTTTGCCGGTCGGCCACGGAGAGCGAGCGCCGATCGGCCCACCTGGCGCTGGCGGAGGCGACGGACCCGCGTGTGGACCCCGACCGCCGTGCCTGGCACCTGGCGTCCGCGACGGCCGGACCGGACGAGGCGGTCGCCGCCGAGCTCGAACGGTCCGCGGGACGCGCCCAGGCCCGGGGCGGGCTCGCCGCCGCGGCCGCGTTCCTGCAGCGGTCCGTCGTCCTGACCGTGGACTCCTCTCGGCGCGCCGACCGGGCGGTCGCGGCCGCTGACGCCAGCCTCCGGGCCGGCGACCTCGACGCCGCCCGCCGCTTCGTCGACGTGGCCGACCAGAACGCCCAGAGCGACTTCCAGCGCGTGCGGGCGAACCTGGTCCGCAGCCACATCATCTTCGCGGCCGGCCTCAACCGCGAGGCGCCCCCGTTGCTGCTGACCGCCGCCCGGCGACTGGAGCGGTTCGACGCGAACCTCGCCCGCGAGACCTACCTGCTCGCCTGGGGTACCTCTGCCCTGGTCGCCGCCGACGGCGACAGCCTCGCGGCGATCTCCCAGGCCATGAGGGGGCTCGCGCCGCCGTCGGCCACACCCCGCGCCCTCGATCTCGTGACCGAGGGCTACGCGCTGCTGGTCACCGAGGGCCGCGCCGCCGCCGTACCCGTCCTCAGGCGTGCAGCCGACGCGCTCGCGGCCCTGCCGCCGGACGACCTGCTGAAGTGGGGCTGGGTGGCCAACGGCGTCAGCGCGGCCGTATGGGACGACCGGGCCATGCGCGCCCTGTACGGCCGTACGGTCGAGGTGGTGCGCGCGGCCGGTGCCCTCACCGAGCTCCCGTTCTGCCTGGCGTCACTGGGCATGGCGACCACCTGGACCGGGGACTTCACGGCAGCCAAGGCCATCGTGGACGAGGCGGACATCATCGCCGCGGCGACCGGCGTTCCCCTCGTCCCGCACGTCAAGCTGCGCCTCGGCGCGCTGAGCGGCCACACCGCCGAGGTCGAACCGCTCATCGCGGCCACGGTCGAGGAGGCCGGCGCCAGCGGCCAGCTGATGGGCGTCACCGTGGCCCAGTGGTCGGCCGCGGTGCTCTACAACGGCCTCGCCCGCTACGAGCAGGCCCTGACCGTCGCACAGACCAGCGCCGGCATCCCCGAGCTGTGGGTCTCTGTCTGGGTCCTGCCCGAGCTGGTGGAGGCGGCCGTACGCGTCGGCGACGCGGTGGCTGCCCGCGGAGCTCTGGAACGGCTGACGGACGCGTCGGAACCGTGCGACACGGATTGGGCACAGGGCATCCTGGCCCGCAGCCGGGCCCTGGTCAGTGAGGGGACCGCCGCCGACGGCCTCTACCGCATTGCAGTTGACCGGCTGGCCCGCACGCAGCTGCGGCCCGAGCTCGCCCGGGCGCATCTCGTGTACGGGGAGTGGCTGCGCCGGGAGCGGCGGCGTGTGGAGGCACGCGAGCATCTGCGGACCGCGCACAAGATGTTCGCCGCAATCGGCATGGAGGCGTTCGCCGAACGCGCCCGCCGTGAACTCCTCGCCAGCGGCGAGTCGATCCGCAAGCACAGGCTGAAGTCGTCATCTGGGGACGAGCTGACGCCGCAGGAGAAGCAGATCGCACTGCTCGTGCGGGACGGCTTCTCGAACCCCGAAGTCGGCTCCCGGCTCTTCCTCAGCCCACGGACCGTCGAGTGGCACCTGCGGAAGATCTTCACCAAGCTGTCGATCACCTCCCGGAGACAGCTCCGCGACGCCCTCCCCCGCAACGGGTACGAGCCCGCGCCCGAGCAGGGGTTCAGGGGATGAGCTGCTGGCCGCCGTCGACGTCGTAGGTCGCCCCGGTGAGGGCCGTGTTGGTCATCAGGTGCAGAGCCAGCCTGGCCACGTCCGCCGGTCCGACGACGCGCCGTATCGGCAGCGTGGCGCGCAGTTGCTGCCGTCGCTCCTCAAGGGCGTCGCCCAGCAGTCGGGCGGAGAGCGGGGTGTCGACGAAGCCCGCGGCGATCGCGTTGACCCGGACCGGGGCGATCTCCAGCGCGGCGTTCGCCGTGATGGCGGGGAGCGCGGCGGCGGCGATGGCCGCGACGCTCAGCCCCGTGCCCGGACGGCGGGCGTGCGTGCCGGTGATGAACGTGAGCGACCCGCCGGGAGCGACCCGCGTCGCGCACTCCCGCGCGACGCGCAGCGACCCCAGGAGGTGCTCCTCCAGCACGCTGCGGACCTGCTCGAAGTCCATCTGGGCGATCGTCGCGTACGTCGGCCCGCCGCCCGCGACCAGGACGTGGTCGACCGGTGCGGGCAACTCGCCGAAGAAGCGGCCCAGCCCCGGGGCGTCGCCCAGGTCGAGGGTGGTGGCGGATGCTCCGAGCTCCTCACGCGCCGCGTCGAGCCGCTCCGGGTCGCGGCCGGTGACGACGAGCTTCGCGTCGGCCGCGCGTGCCTGGCGTGCCGTTTCCAGGCCGATGCCCGAGCTGCCGCCGATGACCACGACCGTGCTTCCCGAGAGATCGTTCACTGCTCCTCCCTTCGGGGCCCCCGTCCGCCGCGAGCCGGTGGCGCGGGACGTCGGCCCTCCTCTCAGGATCGAGGGGCGACGCTGACGCTCGCGCCCGTGATCCTCACTGGCCTTCCCTCGTCCAGGGAGCGGACCCGGGACCGCGAACGCAGCCGCCGGCTCGTCTGCGAGCCCCCTGCGCCGGTCGGCTCCCGACGCCCGTTCCTTCATGGCGCGTGCCCCCCTCCGCACCACGACCAGTGACTTCCACGGGCGCGAGGTGCCGGCCGCGGCGTGAGGGTGGAAGCAGGCCACGTGGCACCGAACGCGGGACCTGACCGCCGGGGAGCCGACCGTGGCGCCGCCACGGTCCTGCCCCACGTCCCGCACTACGACCGTGGCCGCCCGACCGTCCACCCCAACGGAGGCAGCCGATCATGAACGAGTCCGGCAGGAAGGTCGCCGTCGTCACCGGTGCGTCACAGGGCATCGGCGCGGGCCTGGTGGAGGCCTACCGCAAGCTCGGCCACCGGGTCGTCGCCACCTCCCGGTCCATCCCTGACTCCGACGACCCGGACGTCCTCACCGTCCGCGGCGACATCGCCGACCCCGCCACGGCCGAGCGCCTCGCCGCCGAGACCATCGAGCGGTTCGGGCGCATCGACATCCTGGTCAACAATGCGGGCCTCTTCATCGGCAAGCCGTTCACGGAGTACTCCCAGGAGGACTACGAGGCGATCGTCGGCGTCAACCTCACCGGCTTCTTCCGGATCACCCAGCTCGCCGTCGGGCAGATGCTCCGTAACGGCGGCGGACACGTAGTGCAGATCACCACCAGCCTGGCCGAACACGCCAGTTCCGCCGAACCCTCGGTGCTCGCCGCCCTGACCAAGGGCGGCCTCGAGTCCGCCACCAAGTCCCTCGCCATCGAGTACGCGGCACACGGCATCCGCAGCAACCCCGTCGCGCTCGGCATCATCAGGACGCCTATGCACCCGGAGGAGGACCCGGAACTGGCGCGTCGGCATCCGCTCGGGCGGATGGGCGAGGTGGAGGACGTCGTCGAGGCAGTTCTCTACCTGGAGACCGCCTCGTTCGTGACCGGGGTGACGCTGCGCGTCGACGGCGGCCGGAGCGCGGGCCACTGAGCGAGCAACCGGTCGCCCGGCCGCCTGAGAGGCCGCGGCTCCCAGCAAGGAGCAAACAAGTCGTGGCGCGAACCCCGGTCGGGGACGAAGGATGGCGGGAGTGAGGCGCCGGGCGTGTCGGGCGCACCGGTCACGGTCGGCCCGAGCGCCGGACCCACCACGGCACCCGCCCGCACCCGCCGGAGGTACGCGATGAACCGCAACCGTCCCGGGATGAGCCCGCTGACCGTCACCGTGCTCGTCTTTCCCGGGGTGCGCCTGCTCGATGTGACCGGACCCATCGAGGTGTTCACCTCGACGAACGAGTTCGGCGGTCGCTACCGCGTGCAGATCGTGTCCGAGGACGGAGCCGACGTGATCACCTCGGCCGGCACGCGCCTCAGCGCCGACCGCGCCGCCGACGAGGTCCACGAGCCCTCCGACGTGCTGGTGATCCCCGGTGGCCCGGAATGGGAGACGCTGATCAAGGACGACGCGCTGCTGGACGTGGTCCGGCGGCTCGACGCGACGGCGGGCCGTACGGCGTCCGTGTGCACCGGGGCGCTGCTGCTGGCCGCGGCCGGGCTCCTCCACGGCCGCCGCGCCACGACGCACTGGCGCTTCACCCGCCAACTGGCCCTGCGCTTCCCTTCGGTGCGGGTCGAACCGGACGCCGTCTTCGTACGCGACGGCACGATGATGACCTCGGCCGGAGTGAGCGCCGGCATCGATCTGTCCCTTGCGCTGGTGGAGGAGCACTACGGCGCGGAGGTCGCTCGCTCGGTCGCCAAGGACATGGTCGTCTTCATGCAACGGCCCGGCGGCCAGTCCCAGTTCAGCGTCCGCTCCCAAATCCCTTACTCGCGCCAAGAGTTGCTGCGTCGCATCCTGGACACGGTGGCCGAGGACCCGGGCGCCAACCACAGCCTGTCCGCGATGGCTCGGCGCGCGGGAGTCAGCGTCCGCCACCTGGCCCGGCTCTTCCACGAGGAAGTGGGAACGACGCCCGCCAGGTACGTGGAGCAGGTCCGGGTGGAGGCCGCCCAGATCCTGCTGGAGACGGGCGACGATCCGATGGCGGTGGTGGCCCGCCGTACGGGCTTCGGCTCGGCGGAGTCCCTGCGCCGCGCGTTCGTACGCCATCTGGGCGTCACGCCGGGCGTCTTCCGCAGCCGGTTCCGCACGACGGGCCTGGCCTCGAAGGAGCCGCAGACCGCGGGAACTTCGGCGTCGTAGGCCGCCACGCCGTGGCGATGGCCCGCACCCACAGGCGCGCCAATCTGCACTTCGGGACGGCCCTGCCTTCCGCTCAGTCCACAGCGTGACGGACCGGACGGCGCATGTGCCTGGTGACGTGTCGCAAGGAGCGGCCCGCCACCACCAGCCATGCGAGCACAAGTGCGCTGTACAGCACTACGGTTGCCCAGTCGAGCGGCGTGGAGCCGGTGCGGGTGGCGAGGGCGCCGGTGGCCGTCACGCAGGCACCCACCGGGAAGATGAAGGACCACCAAGTCGGCGCGAAGGGCAGGCCGGCCCTGATCGTGCGGACCGTCAGCCCCGTGGCCAGGGCCAGCCAGAGCATGGCGAATCCCCACACCGCGATGCCTCCCAGCAGGGCGAGCACCGCGGCACCCCGGGCGTAAGGCGCGGGCAGCACGCCCGGCGCCGCCGACGCCAGCGCGCCGAGCGTCGTGACCGACTGAGCCAGCGCGCCCAGGCCGATCCACACGGTGGGCACCGTGGTTCCGGTGGGCGCTTCGTGGTGCACGAGGCGGCCGTAGATCATGGCCAGGACCAGCAGCGTCGCGACCAGGCCGAGGCCGAGCATCGCGTAGCAGCCCAGCAGGAGGGCGAGGCGCGGCTGCCCGGCGGGAGCGTGGGGAACCAGCAGCGCGCCCGTCGCGGCGGAGACCATCGGCGGCACCACCGGCATCAGCCAGCCGCCGAACGCCGCGTCCGGAGCGAAGCGATGCCGCGTGACCATAAGGTACGGCACCATGCAGGCCGTGACCAGGCCGAGCGCGGTCCCGGTCAGCCACAGCACCCAGTCCACGCTCACCGCCGCGTCGAGTCCGATCATGTCCTTGCCCAGCAGGAGCGCACCGGCGCCGACCGTGAGCAGTCCCATCGGCGGTGCACCGAGGAACTGGACCGTCACCGGGTCGGCCGCGTGGGAGCGGATCGCCCGCTGCCGCAGGTAGCGCGCCACCAGCACGACGAGCAGGACCCCGGCCCCCGCCCAGACCACCGTGGCGGCCGTCCGCAGCCCGGGAAAGGTCCGCGGCAGCGTCGCGGCGGCGTTGGCCACGATGCCCGTGCCCATCACCGCGGCGAACCAGGTCGGGCCGAGGAGCGGACGTGCCGTGCTGTCGGAAGCGGGAGGTGAGGGGCGGGTCGCCCGGGAGAGTTGCATGATCCGCAGCCTAAGTACGAACCGGTGCGAGTCGGTTGATCGTGTCCGGATGTGAGGGTGCCCCGGCACGGATCGAGTCGCGCGGGGCCACGCGGGCCCGTGAGGACCAGTGGATCCCACCGGTGCGACCGGCCGACCTCACGCGGAATCGTGAGGGGGACGAGCGGTTCCGCGCGCACGGCACGGGGCCCGGTCCCGAACGACAGGAGTGGTCGTGATGGCGAAGGTGCTTTTCGTGGTGTCCGGAGCGACGTACTGGGTCCTGAAGGACGGCACCAGGTACGCGACCGGCTATTGGGCCGAGGAGTTCGCGGCGCCGTACAAGGCGATCACCGAGGCAGGGCACGAGGTCGTGGTCGCCACCCCGAACGGTGTGACACCAAACGTCGACATGATGAGCCTGCGTCCCTCCATGGCGGGCGGTGAGCAGGGCGCGCTGGAACTGGAGGAGATCATCCGTTCCGCCGAGGTGATGCGCCGGCCGCTGCAGCTGTCCGACGTCCGCCTCGAGGACTACGACGCCGTGTACCTCCCCGGCGGCCACGGCCCGATGTCCGACCTGTGGCTGGACGCCGACGTCGGCCGGATCCTGACGGCGCAGCTCGCCTCGGGCAAGCCGCTGGCGATCGTCTGCCACGGCCCCGCCTCCGTCCTGTCCACCCGGATCCACGGCAGGTCGCCGTTCACCGGCTACCGGATGACCTGCTTCACCGACGAGGAGGAGGAAGCCGTCGGACTGGCCTCCAGGGCGCCCTGGCTGCTGGAGACCGAACTCAAGGACAAGATCGGTGTCGAGTTCAGCCGCGGCGAGATCTGGAAGCCGTACATGGTGGAGGACCGCACCCTCATCACCGGGCAGAACCCGGCCTCGGCCGCGGTCCTCGCGGAGCGTCTGCTGGTGCTGCTGAAGTAGCAGTGCGACCAGTGAGAATCCCTGGCGCGAAACACCTGCCACCCGGAGGACCCTCGTCACGTCGGCTTTTCGTCCCAGTGCGGAGGCATGAACCATGGACATGAAGCTCGAGGTCGTCGTGGTGCCGGTGTCGGACGTGGACCGGGCCAAGGACTTCTACTCGGCATTGGGCTGGCGGCTCGACGCCGACGTCGCCACGGGCGAGGACTTCCGGGTGGTGCAGATGACCCCGCCGGGTTCCCCGGCATCGGTCATCTTCGGCACCTCGGTCTCGTCGCAGGCACCGGGCTCCGCTCAGGGCCTGCACCTGATCGTCGACGACATCGGAGCCGCCCACGACGAGCTCAAGCGGCGCGGCGCGGACCCCGGTGACGTGTTCCACGACGCGGGGGGCGTCTTCCACCGCGCCGGGACCGACGCCCGGGTGCCGGGGCCCGACCCGAAGCGCAGCAGCTACGGTTCGTTCCTGTCGTTCGACGACCCGGACGGCAACGGCTGGGTGCTGCAGGAGATCACCTCCCGGCTTCCGGGCCGCCTGGACCCGGCGACGACCGCCTTCGCCTCGGCGTCCGACCTCGCCGGCGCCCTGCGCCGGGCGGCGGCCGCACACGGCGAGCATGAGGCACGCACCGGCGCGGAGGACCCGGACTGGCCGGAGTGGTACGCGCGGTACATGGTGAGCGAGCAGGCCGGCACCGAACTGCCGACGTGAGCACCTCGCCGGCCGGCCCCCACGCACGCACGCCGCGGTCCCCGACCTCATCGACGCCGCCGCGACGTCCCCGCGGCAGGTGTCCAACGTCGTGAACGCCGGCTCGCCGGCCAGCCGGGTCGCCCGTGCGTCGAGCAGTGTGTGCAACCTGACCGAGTTCGGCCTCAACGGCTTCACGGAGGCGCTGCGCCAGGAGTTCGTGGGCGAGTACGTCCGCGTCGTTGTGGTCGAGCCCGGCACCGTGCAGACGGAGCGGGTGGAGCACCTCGGCGACGCCGCCCCGCGACAGATCAGCGGCGAGCCGATGCGGACCGAGGACCTTGCGGACGCGATCGGCCACGTCGTCATCCGTGAACGACGGGTGGCGGTCAACGAAATGCTGGTGCGCGCCGGTGACCAGACATGGTGACCGGGCACGGGCGACGGGAGAGGGACGGATGAAGCACGACTACGACGTCATCGTCATCGGCGGCGGCTCACCCGGCGAACACTGCGCGGGCGCCCTCGCGGACGGCGGGCTGCGCGTGGCGCTCGTGGAAAGGGAGCTGGTCGGCGGGGAGTGCTCGTACTTCGCGTGCATCCCGTCCAAGACCCTGCTGCGCCCGGGTGAGGCCGTCCAGGGGGCGCGCGAGGCCGCAGCGACCGCGGAGGTGGATGTCGAACAGGCCCTGGCGTGGCGGAACTTCATGGTGTCCGACTACTCCGACGCAGGCCAGGAGCGCTGGCTCGCCGCCAACGGCATCGATCTGCTGCGGGGTTCGGGCCGGCTCGCCGGACCGGGAGCGGTGGAGGTGGCCGGTACCCGCTACACCGCCGACCACGTCGTGCTGGCCACCGGGGCCTCAGCGGTCGTGCCTCCCGTCCCGGGCCTGCGCGAGCTGGATGGCATCTGGACCAACCGCGAGGTGACCGGCATGAAGGCGGTCCCGCGGCGGCTGCTCGTCCTTGGCTCCGGGCCCGTCGGCGTCGAGATGGGCCAGGCGGTACGGCGTCTGGGCGGCGAGGTCGTGCTCACCGGCCACGCCGACCACGTACTGCCGCGCGAGCCCGAGCCGCTGGGCCGGGCGCTCGGCGAGGCACTGCGGCGTGACGGCGTCGAACTCGTCCTGGGCCCGCGCACCGTCGCCGCCCGGCGCGAGAACGAGGAGTACGTCCTGGTCCTCGACGACGGGCGGGAACTGCGCGGCGACAAACTGCTCGTGGCCACCGGGCGCCGCCCACGGACACACGACCTGGGCCTCGACACGGTCGGCGTGAGCGCCACCGACCGAGGTATCCCGGTGGACAGCCGGCTTCGCGCCGCCGAACGCCTCTGGGTCGTCGGCGACGCCACCGGTCTGTGGATGCTCACCCATGTCGGCAAGTACCAGGGCGAGGTCGTCGCCGACAACATCCTCGGCAATCCCCGCGCCGCCGACTACACCGCCGTGCCCCGCGTGGTCTACACCGACCCGCAGGCGGCGGCCGTGGGCGCCGCCGAGGCACGCTTCAGCGCCACGGTGCCCATCTCCGAGGTCGCCAAGACCGCCGCCTACAGCCGCGCCTACGCCGATGCCATGGGTTTCCTGAACCTGCTCAGCGACGGCTCGACGGTCACCGGCGCCTACGCGCTGGGACCGGAGGCGGGAGAGTGGCTGCAGCAGGCGACCCTGGCCGTCCGTGCCCACGTCCCGCTGGAGGTGCTGCGGGACACCATTCAGCCGTTCCCGACGTTCTCGGAGATCTACGTCGCCGCGCTCACCGACCTGCACCACCAAGTCGCCCGCGCCAGCGAGGTCAAGGGGCGGGTCCCTGCCTGACGCGCCGGGGCCCGCCCCGTGCGGCGGACCTTGCGCCGACGAAGAGAGGTGGCTTTCGCCATGCGGTCCGACATCGTTCTGGGCGGGGTCTTCCCGGACTTCGCCCTGCCCGACCACACCGGCACGATCCGTACGCTCAGCGAACTGCAGGGGCCGGCTGACCGAACGGGCCGTCGCCGATCAGGCCCGAACGGTCGGGCAGACCGGCGGCGACCCTGAGCCTGGCGAACTCCACGGCGAGCGCCGTCGGCGGGTAGTGCGCGTTAAGGCCGCTGGGGTTCGGCAGGACCCACACGCGGGCGCCGCCGATGCTCACCGGCTGCGCGCCCACGCCCGCGTCGACGGCCCCGAACGCCGCGCGGTACCCGGTGACGCCCAGGAATGCCAGCCACGTCGGGCGCAGGGCTTCCATGCGCCGTACGAGGTCCTCTCCTCCCTGGAGGTACTCGTCGGGCATGAGCTCCGCCGCGCGCGCCGTAGGCCTTCGGACGATGCTCGTGATGCCCAGACCCAGCCCGAGCAGGTCACGCTCCTGCTCGGGCCGGAACCGGTACGGCGTGAAGCCCGAACGGTGCAGGGCCGGCCACATCCTGTTGCCCGGGGTGGAGAAGCTGTGCCCCCGAACAGCCGATGCCAGGCCCGGATTGATCCCGACGAAGACAACGTCCAGCCGATCGGCGACCACGTCGGCCAGGGTCGGATACGTATCGCTGTTGATCTTTGCTCCACGGTTGGGTCGTCGAAATGGTGCGGCGGAACTGTGAGGCGGTGCGCACGTCGCGTCCCTCAGACGGCTGCTCAGCGGAAGGCCGCTGCCACCAGGCTCCTCTGTTCCTCGGCGTGCCGGTGGGAGGAGCCCACGGCAGGTGCCGACGCCGCCGGCCGGCTGACGCATGTCACGGCCCGGCCCGCAAGGCGCTGCACGTAGGGGGCGACGAACAGCCACGGACCCTGGTTCTCCGCCTCCTCCTGCACCCAGCGCACCTCGGCGTCGGCGGGGAACCGGGCCAGCTCCTTGCCGAGTTCACGCTCCGGGAAGGGGTAGAGGCGCTCCACGCGGACGATCGCCGTGTCGGTCGCGTCGTGGGCGCGCCGGTAGCCGTCCAGGTCGTAGAAGATCTTGCCCGAGCAGATCAGGACGCGCCAGACCCTGCCCGTGTCCGCCGGCTCATGCGGGAGGACCGCGCGGAAGCCGTGCGCGGTGAGGTCCGCCGGCGTGGAGGTGGCGGTCTTCAGACGCAGCATCGACTTGGGGGTGAAGACGACCAACGGCCTCCTCCACTGCGGCGCCCCGAGTGCCTGCCGGCGGAGCAGGTGGAAGTAGTTGGCCGGCGTGGAGGGCATGGCGACGCTCATGTTCTCCTGGGCGCACAGCTGGAGGAAGCGTTCGATGCGGGCCGAGGAGTGGTCCGGGCCCTGCCCCTCCAGGCCGTGCGGCAGCAGCAGGGTGACGCCGCAGCGCTGCCCCCACTTCTGCTCGGACGACGCGATGTACTCGTCGATGACGGTCTGGGCCTCGTCCGCGAAGTCGCCGAACTGGGCCTCCCAAAGCACCAGGGCGTCCGGCCGGGCGAGCGCGTAGCCGTACTCGAAGCCGAGTGCCGCCAGTTCGGACAGGGAGGAGTCGTACGGCGTGAATTGCGCCTGGGTACCGAGGGAATTGAGCGGTGTGTGCTCCGTGCCGTTGTGCCGGTCGGTGAGAACGGCGTGCCGTTGCCCGAACGCGCCGCGGCGGGAGTCCTGCCCGGTCAGCCGGACGGGGATCCCGTCCAGGAGCAGGGAGCCGAAGGCGAGCGTCTCCGCGGCGGCCCAGTCGACGGCTCCGCCGTCGAGTGCGGTGGCGCGCCTGTTGAGCTGCGGCAGCACGCGGGGGTGCACGGTGAAGCCGGGTGGAAGCTCGGTCTGGGTGGCCATGACGCGGCGGGCCGTCTCCTCCGTGATCGCGGTGTCGACCTCGGAGGCCGATCCTTCGTCGATGGCGTCGGCGTCCTGCCCGACAGAGGGGCCGGGCGGGACGTGCGTCTCGGCGAAGGCACGGTCGAGGCGTCCGCGGAAGTCCTGCAGGGCGCCTTCCACCTGCCGTGCGCTCACGTCTCCCCGGTGCAGCAGCGCATCCGCGTACAGCGCGCGTACGGAGGGGCGGGCGTCGATGCGGTCGTACATGGCCGGCTGGGTGATGGAGGGGTCGTCGACCTCGCTGTGGCCGTGGCGCCGGTAGCAGACGAGGTCGATGACAACGTCCTTGAGGAAGGCCTGGCGGTAGTCGAACGCCAGCCGTGCGGCGCGCACGACGGCCTCGGGGTCGTCGCCGTTCACGTGGAGGACCGGTGCCTCGATGCCGCGCGCCACGTCCGTGGCGTACACGCTGGACCGGCCGTGGGCGGGGGCCGTGGTGAAGCCGAGCTGGTTATTGATGACGATGTGGACCGTTCCGCCGGTGTGGTAGCCCGGCAGCAACGACATGTTGAGCGTCTCGCTGACCACACCCTGACCGGCGAAGGCGGCATCACCGTGGACGAGGACGGGGAGCACACCGGAGATGCCGTCGCCGTCGGCGATCACCTCCTGCTTGGCGCGGACGACGCCCTGGGTCACCGGCCCGACGACCTCCAGATGGGAGGGGTTGGCGACGACGGAGACGCTGATGGTGCTGCCGTTGAGGGCCCGATAGGTTCCCGCGGCGCCGAGGTGGTACTTCACGTCGCCGGATCCCTGGACCGAGTCGACGTCCTCAGTGTCCTCGAACTCGTGGAAGATCTCGCCGTAGGACTTGCCGACGATGTTGGCCAGCACGTTGAGCCGGCCGCGGTGCGCCATGCCGATGACGGCCTCCCGCATGCCGTTGCGGATGCAGCGGTGGAGCAGGACGTCCAGCAGGACGATCGCCGATTCGCCGCCTTCGAGCGAATAGCGCTTCTGGCCCACGTACTTGGTGTGCAGGAACCTCTCGAACGCCTCCGCGGCGCCGAGCCGGTACAGGATCTGCAGTTGCTCGGCTCGGTCCGTGTGCGGGAGGGGGCCTTCCATCCGCTCCTGGAGCCAACACCGTTCGTCGGAACTCTGGATGTGCATGTACTGGATGCCGATGGTCCCGCAGTAGGCCTGTCTCAGGGCCCGCAGGACCTCGTCGAGCGTCATGGTGTCGCGCCCGGCGAAGTCGTCGACGACGAACGTCCGCGGCAGATCCTCCGCGCCGAGCTTGAACGCGGCGATGTCGAGTTCGGGCGCCGTCGCCTGGTGCCCGTCCCCCAGGGGATCGATGTCGGCCATCAGATGACCGCGTACACGGTAGGCGTGGATGAGGGCCGCGACTCGGACCGCCTTGACCGCGGCCTGCTCCGTCTCGTCGCTCATGGCGGTCGTCCCGTCACGCGCCGTTTCAGCCGCTCCGGGCGCGGTGGAGAACAGGTTGCGCCACTCAAGGTCGACCGAGTCGGGGTCCCGCAGGAAGCGCCTGTGCTGCTCGTCCACGACCCATGCGTTGGGGCCGAACTCCCACTGACTACTCACCGGTTGTCCGGTGCGAGATCGCGATGCCACTGTGTGGATCGCCTTCTTTCCTCCTCGCAGGCCCTTGGCGGGCCGATGGCCGACGCGGCCGGCGGGGCCGGGCGCCGCATCTCCCCATCCACGGTAGGCCAGTGTCCGCGATCGGGCAGCGCGCGGATGTGCCACGTCGGCGGCACATCCGGACCTGCGGGACTCCCGGGGACGGCCGCAGCGCCGTGGGATACAGCGCGGCGCCGCCCCGGCGCGCGAACTAGGATCGGTCAGAGCGCACAGTTCACAGCGCCATGAGGGGCTGTCCCCGGCCGGCCACCCCGCAGGAGGTCCGCAATGGCCATGCTGCTGTCCGTCAACGTAGGAGTGCCCAAGGACGTCTCCTGGCAGGGCAGGACCGTCCACACCGGAGCCTGGAAGTCACCCGTGCACGGCCCGCGGATGGTGCGGCGGCTGAACGTCGACGGAGACGGCCAAGGAGATCTGGCCGGGCACGGCGGCGACATCCGTGCCGTCCTCGTCTACCAGTCGCAGTCCTACCAGTACTGGCAGAAGCACCTGGGCCGCGACGACCTGACCCACGGGATGTTCGGGGAGAACTTCACCGTCGACGGCCTCCCCGACGACGAAGTATGCATCGGGGACCGGTACCGAATCGGCGAAGCCGAATTCGAAGTCACCCAGCCCCGCGTCACCTGCTACCGCGTCGGTATGCGCCTGGGCGAGCCCACCATGGCCTCCCTGCTGGTCGCCCACCATCGTCCCGGCTTCTACCTGCGCGTCCTCACCGAAGGACACGTACAGGCCGGCGATGAGATCACTCTGATCCGCAAGGGCCCCGAAGAACTCAGCGTCGCCGACACCGACGCACTGCTCTACCTCCCCGACCGCGATCCCGCGATATTGCGCAAGGCACTGAACATCCCCGCCCTCAGCCCGGGCTGGCAACAGTCCTTCCGCGAACTCACCGCCGCCCACCAGCCCACACAGGAACCGGGCTTGCCCGGCGACCGGGCCGGCACCCAGCAGGCCGGGGAAGTGCCAGGGTGGCCGGGATTCAAGACCCTGCGCGTCGCCCGCATCGTCCCCGAAACCCCCGACGTCTCGTCGGTCTACCTCGAAGGCATCGACGGCACACCGCTGCCCGAGGCGCGCCCCGGCCAGTACCTCTCCCTCCGCCTCACCGTCGGCGATGCCGCCCCCGCGGTACGCAGCTACTCGTTGTCCTCCGCGCCCACGGCCACCACGTACCGCATCAGCGTCAAGCACGAACCTCACGGCGCAGTCAGCAGCTACATCCATGCCGCGCTTCACCCCGACGACCTCGTGGACGTCGCCAGTCCTCGCGGGACGTTCGTCCTCGAAGGAGACGCCCGCCCGGTAGTCCTCGTATCCGCGGGGATCGGCGTCACTCCCCTGCTCGCCATGCTCCATCGACTCGCCGACGCACGAGACCCACGCCCCGTCTGGTGGATTCACACCGCCCACGACCGCGCCCACCACGCCTTCGCGGAAGAGGCCCATGCTCTCCTGGCGCAACTCCCCGACGCCCGCGAGTACGTCTACTACACCTCCGAAGCCCCACATCCCGACGAGCCGCACATCACCCAGGGCCGTCCGACCACCCCGTCGCTCGCGGCGATGGGTATTCCCACCGACGCTGTCGCCTACCTCTGCGGGCCGAACGCGTTCATGGACGACCTCGGCGGCATCCTGCGCGAGCACGGCCTGAGCCCCGAGCGGATCCATACGGAGCAGTTCAGCGCCCTGCCGGCCATCAATCCCGGCGTCACAGGCACAGCCGTCGTCCGTCCGCACCAACCACCCGGGCAGCCGGGCACCGGCCCGCTCATCACCTTCGCCCGCAGCGGCATCACCACCCCGTGGTCCCCCGCCCACGCGTCACTCCTCGACCTTGCCGAAGCCTGCGACATCCCCACCCGCTGGTCCTGCCGCACGGGCGTGTGCCACACCTGCGTCACCCCCCTGGTCGCAGGTGACATCACCTACACCACCCCACCCCTCGAACTCCCCGAGCCCGACACCGTCCTCGTGTGCTGCAGCGAACCCATCAGCGAAGTCGTCCTCGACCTCTGAGCGGATCGGATGCCACGGGCGGGCAGTGAACCCTCAGCCCGGCTGGCGGTCGGCGCCTGCTTCGAGGGTTGCGCGCAGCGCGGCCAGGGTTGAGGCGATGCGGGCCAGGTCGTCGGCGGGAACCGACGCGGTCAGCGATCGGAGTTGGCCTTCGACGGCGGGACGGGAAGCGGCCAGCTGCTTCTCGCCCTCGGGGGTGAGCCGGAGGACGGACGAACGGCGGTCCTGAGGATGGGCGACCCGCAGGCACCAGCCCGCGGCCTCCAGCCGGTCGACCGCCTTGCTGACGGCTCCCACGGTGATCGCCAGCTCGTTGACGATGTCGAGCACGCGGCACCCCGGCACCCGGTCGATGATGTCCAGCATCTCGAACTGCCCCAGCCCCAAACCTTGTTCGGCGCGCAGCCGGGCGCTCACCGCGTTGTAGAGGCGGGTCTCGACGCGGACGAGGTCGACGAAGACCGGGGTGACACGGCTCACAGAAACCTCCAGTAGATTCCCAGGAATCATCTTCCATGGAATCCGGTTGGGCTCAGGCAGATGGATTCCCAGGAATCCATCCTCGCACCCGACTCATGGAGGCCCGCATGTCCCGAGAGCAGCGCGACGCCCTGGACGCCATGCTCCGTTCCGCCCCTCGCAGCGAGACGCCGCCCACTCCCGAGGAGCAGCGCACCGGTTTCGCCACAGCCATCACCCGCCCCGCGCCGGAGGGCGTCGCCACGCGCAGGACCGTCCTGGGCGGCCGGCCGGCCCTCGAGCTGGAGCCGGCCGTGGTCTCCGGCCAGGGGCGCCTGCTCTACCTGCACGGTGGCGGCTACGTCATCGGCTCACCGGACACCCACGCAGGCCTGGTCGGTGAACTGGCCCGCCGCGCCGGGCTGCGGACAGTGTCGGTGGATTACCGGCTGGCTCCCGAGGACCCTTTCCCCGCGGCCGTCGACGACGGGCTCGCGGCCTACCGCGAGCTGCTGGCGACCGGCACCGACCCACGTGACCTCGTCGTGGCCGGTGACTCCGCCGGGGGTGGCCTGAGCATCGCCACGCTGCTCGCGGCCCGGGAGGCCGGGCTGCCGCAGCCGGCCGCCGTGGCCGTCTTCTCCCCCTGGGTCGACCTCACCCTCGCTGGAGAAAGCATCCGTTCCAAGGAGGGCGCGGACCCCATTTTCGTAGAGGCCGACCTGCGCACCTACGCCGATCTCTACGTCCGCGCAGGCGACCGCGCACACCCCCTGGCCAGCCCGGTGTTCGCCGACCTCACCGGACTGCCCCCGCTACTCGTGCAGGTCGGTGCGAACGAGATACTGCTCGACGACGCAGTCCGGCTGGCCGGCCGCGCGGGCGCCGACGACGTCGAGGTCACACTCGACATCGGGCCCGGCCTCCCCCACGTCTTCCAGCACCACTACGGCCGCCTCGACGAGGCAGACGCCGCACTCGAACGCGCCGCCCACTTCCTCACCACCCATCTGAGCGCGGGACGCCCGGACACCGACCGCTTCGAACCGGCCCACTGACGGGGACCGGCACCTTCCACGTATCTCAGCCCTCCGAGCTCCGGTCCCGGAAGAACATCGGCATCCGCCCGTCACTTCCCCGCTGTCGTCCCGAAGGACAGCGGTTCACCCGAGCGCAGATGCTCCCTCAGCCACTGCTCGGTGTTGCTCACGTGCAGCAGTGCCGCAGCCTGGCTGAGAGTGGCGTCACGGGTGGACAGCGCGTTGAAGATGGCCTCGTGCTCGGCGAGGGTGCGGCCCGCGGCCTTGTCGTCGACCAGGCCGCGCCAGATACGGGCGCGCAGGGTGCGGCCGGAGATCCCTTCCAGGAGGGTGAGGAGGGTCTCGTTGCCCGTGGCGGACACCACGGCGCGGTGGAAGGCGGCGTCGTGGGCGTTGAGCCGTTCGACGTTGTCGCGGGCCTCGCGCATGGCGTCCAGGTGCTGCTTCACCTCGGCCAGTTGCTCATCCGAGATCCGCGTGGCGGCAAGGGCCGTGGCCATGGGTTCGAGGAGCCGGCGTACCTCCATGAGGTCCCGCAGGGCGACCGAGTCGCCCTGCAGGAGCTCCACCGCACCGCCGAGACCTTCCAGAAGCAGGCTCGGCTGGAGGCTGGTCACATATGTGCCGTCCCCCCGGCGGACCTCCAGGACCCGCGCGACGGCCAGTGCCTTGACCGCCTCGCGGGCGAGGTTACGGGACAGGCCCAGCTGCGCGGCCAGGTCCGGCTCCGGTGGGAGCTTCGAGCCCGGAGGAAGGGCACCCGTACGGATCAGCTCACGGATCTGCTCGATGGCCTTGTCCGTCAGAGACACCGCTCATCCCTCCCTCCACCGTGCCCCGCGAGCACGTCCGACCTGATCAGCCCCTGCGTGCGCAGATCGTCCCAGAGGCCGTCCGGGACGTGCTGATCATGGAGTGCCACGTTTCGTCCGACCTGTTGCGCAGTCCGCATGCCGAGGGTGACGTTGATGATACTGGGATGGGTGTACGGGAAGGCGATCGCAGCCGCGGGCAGGCTGGTCCCGTGCGCAGCGCAGACGTCGGCGATGGCGCGGGCGCGGGTGACGAGGTCGGTCGGGGCGTCCTGGTAGTCGTACTTCATGCCCTCGGCGGGCCGGTCGTGGGAGAGCAGGCCGGAGTTGAAGACGCCGACGGCGACGACGCTCTTGCCGAGGTCGCGGGCGGCGGGCAGGAGGTCGTCCAGCGCCGACTGGTCGAGGAGTGTGTAGCGCCCGGCGAGCATCACCACGTCGGCGGCGGTCTCGCGCAGGAAGCGGGCGAGCATGGCGGACTGGTTCATGCCCGCGCCGATCGCCCTGATCACACCCTGGTCGCGCAGGTCGGCGAGGGCGGGCATGGCCTCGTCGGCGGCCTGTTGCCAGTGGTCGTCGGGGTCGTGGAGGTAGACGATGTCGAGGCGATCCAGGCCGGTGCGCTGCAGCGTCTCGTCGATGGAGCGGAGTACGCCGTCACGGCTGAAGTCCCACTGCCGGCGCAGGTCGTCGCGTACGACGAACCCCTCGGTATCGACGCCGCGTGGGTGCTCGTTGGGGACGAGGAGACGTCCCACCTTGGACGAGACGACGTACTCGGCACGCGGGCGGCCCCTCAGCGCGGCGCCCAGACGACGCTCGGAAAGGCCGAGGCCGTAGTGCGGTGCGGTGTCGAAGTAGCGGATACCCGCGTCCCAGGCCGCGTCGATCGCGGCGGCCGACTCGTCGACCGGGGTGACGCGGTAGAGGTTGCCGATCACTGAGGCCCCGAAGCCGAGTCCGGTGAGTGCGACGGACGTGTTCCGGATCTTCCGCTGGTGCAGCTGGTGCAAGTCGTGCTCCTGGGATACGGGCGTTGCCGGCGTCGGTCAGCGTCTGACGTGGGCCGACCCGCCGGTGATGAGTGCTTCGACCTCGGCGAGCGAGGCCATGGAGACGTCTCCGGGCGTCGTCATGGCGAGCGCGCCGTGGGCGGTGCCGTAGGCCAGGGCGCGCTCCAGGCCGGCGTCGTCCAGCAGTCCGTGGATCAGGCCGGCGGCGAAGGCGTCGCCGGAGCCGATGCGGTCCAGGACCTGCAGGCCGGGCATCCGGGGGCCGGTGATGAGGCCGGTTTCGGCGGACCAGGCGGCCGAGGACCAGTCGTTGACGCCGGCCGACGGTACGCCGCGCAGGGTCGTCGCCAGTACTTTCGCATCGGGCAGCAGGCCGGCCAACTCGGCCAGGGTGTCGGCCACTTCGCCGTCCCCGATGCGTGTCTGCCCCGGGTACGTCCCGGCCAGGCCCAGAGCGCCCACGATGACGTCGGCGTGCCGTGCGAGCCGCAGGTCGGTCTCGCGGGCGGCATCGGCGCCGCCCCGGCCGGCCCACAGGCTGGGGCGGAAATTGGGGTCGTAGGAGACGGTGACACCGTGGCGGCGGGCGGCCGCCATCGCCTCGTCGGCGACGTCGACGGTGGTGTCGGACAGGCCCGCGAAGATGCCGCCGGTGTGGAACCAGCGCACCCCGGCCGAGAACACCGCGTCCCAGTCGACGTCACCCTTGCGCAGTTGCGAGACGGCGGTGTGGGCGCGGTCGCTGACACCCAGCGCGCCGCGGATGCCGTAGCCGCGTTCGACGAAGTTGAGGCCGTTGCGGGCGGTGCGGCCGATGCCGTCGTCCGGTGTCCAGCGGATCAGCGACGTGTCGACACCGCCCTGGAGGATCAGGTCCTCGACGAGTCGGCCCACCGCGTTGTCAGCAAGAGCGGTCACGACGGCCGTCCGCCACCCGAAGCAGCGCCGCAGCCCGCGGACGACGTTGTACTCGCCGCCGCCTTCCCACACCTGGAACGTGCGGGCGGTGCGGATGCGTCCCTCGCCCGGGTCGAAGCGCAGCATCACCTCGCCGAGGGCCACCACGTCGATCACGTCGTGCTCCTGTCCACGGCGTCGGCCGTCAGTCGGCGGATCTCGTGGTAGTCCCCCCGCTCCAGATGGGCGGCGGTGGCCATCCAGCTGCCGCCCACCGCGAGGACCGCCCGATCGGCCAGGTAGGCGGTCAGGCGGGTGGCGTCGATCCCGCCGGTGGGCACGAAGCGCACTGCCGGGAAGGGCGCTGCGAGCGCGCGGAGCGCACGCAGGCCGCCGAGCGGCTCGGCAGGGAAGAGCTTGACGATGTCGAGTCCCGCCTTCAGGGCCCGCATCAGCTCGGTGGCGGTGGCGATGCCGGGCACCACGGGCACCCTCAGCTCCCGGCACTTGGCGATGACTTCCTCGTCATAGCCCGGAGAAACGACGAAGCGGGCTCCGGCTGCCACCGCACGTTCCGCCTGCTCGGGCGTGAGCACGGTGCCCGCACCGACAGCCAGGCCGCCGTGGGCCGCCATCGTTTTGAGCACCCGCTCGGCGTCCGGGGTACGGAAGGTGACCTCGGCGCACCGGGCGCCGCCCGCCGCGAGCGAGTCGGCCAGTGGGCCGGCGGTCGCGGCGGACGGCACGGTCAGTACCGGCAGGAGGCGGGCTCCGGCCAGGACGGTGGTCAAGTCGGTGGTCATCGGCCGAGCCATCCGCCGTCGACGGGCAGCACGGCGCCGTGAATGTACGCGGCGGCGTCGGAGGCCAGGAAGACCGTGGCGCCCGCGAGGTCGTCGGCGTTGCCCCACCGCGCCGCTGGGATGCGGTCCAGGATCGCCTTGCTGCGGGCCGGGTCGTCCTGGAGGGCCTGGGTGTTGTCGGTGGCGATGTAGCCCGGCGCGATGGCGTTGACGTTGACGCCGTGCGGGGCCCATTCGTTGGCCAGGGCCTTGGTGAGCCCGGCGATGCCGTGCTTGGCGGCGGTGTAGCCGGGGACGGTGATGCCGCCCTGGAAGCTGAGCAGGGAGGCCGTGAAGATGACTTTCCCCTGGCCGCGGGCCACCATCGTCGCGCCGACCGCCCGGGTGAGCACGAACTGCGCACTCAGGTTGACCTGGAGGACCAACTCCCAGTCGTCGTCAGTGTGTTCGGCGGCCGGGGCGCGACGGATCGTGCCCGCGTTGTTGACCAGGATGTCCACCGGACGCTCCCGGCCCGCGAGATCCGCGCCCAGCGCCCGGACGGCTTGGGGGTCGGCGAAGTCGGTGCGGATCGCCTCGAAGGTGCGGCCCGCGGCGCGGACGTCCTTCTCGACCGCGCTGCCGGTCTCCTCCAGGTTGGCGCTCACCCCGATGACGTCCGCGCCGGCTCCGGCGAGCGCGCGGGCCATGGCCCGGCCGATCCCGCGCCGGGCTCCGGTGACGACGGCGAGCTTCCCGGTGAGGTCGAAGGCGTTCATTCGGCTGCCTCCTGGGCCTCGCCGGTGCAGTCCACGAGGATCTTCATCACGTCACCGCCGCCCTCCAGGGCCTCGAACGCCGCGGGTGCCTCGGTGAGCGGCACCACCTTGCTGATCAACCGCTCGGCCGGGATGGTGCCGTCGGCCACCAGGGTGACCGCCTTCTCGAAGTCGGAGCGGTCGTACAACCGGGCCCCGACGAGGGTGAGTTCGCGCCAGAAGAAGCGGTGCAGGTTGATCTCGCGGGGGCGGGGGTGGATGGCGACCAGGCAGAGCCGGCCGCGCACGCCGAGCACCTCGACGGCGGTGTCCACTCCGCCTTGCGCGCCGGACACCTCGAAGGCGACGTCCGCGCCGGCCTCGCCGGCCCACTGCCGGACCAGCTCGGCCAGGTCCTCGGCACCCGGATCCCACGCGGCCAGCCCCAACTCCTCGGCGAGACGCCGCCGGTGAGGGCTGAGTTCGACCACCCGGACGTCGGCCCCGGCTGCCCGGGCGACCAGCGCGATGAGGATTCCGACGGGGCCGCCGCCGACCACGACGGCCTTCTCACCGTCGCGGATCTGTGCCCGACCGACGTCGTGCACCGCAACCGCGGTGGGCTCCACGAGGGCCGCGTGGTCCAGGGCAAGGGAGCCGGGCAGCCGGACCAGTGTCGAGGCGGGCACGGTCCAGCGTTGCTGCATCGCGCCCGGGGAGTCGATCCCGATGAAGTCGAGGTGCTGGCAGATGTGTTGATGCCCGGCGAGGCAGGCCGGGCAGGTGTCGTCCCAGCGCAGCGGCATCACGGTGACCGCGTCACCGGCTGCCCAGCCCTCCACGCCGGCACCCACCCGCACGACACGGCCGGACATCTCGTGCCCGAGGACGGCGGGCACGGCGACCCGGGCGTCCATGTCTCCGTGGAAGATGTGCAGGTCGGTGCCGCAGATACCTACGTAGGCGGGGGCGATCTCCACCTCGCCGGGGCCGGGGGACGGGCTCTCGGCGGGCGCGGTGTCCAGGGTGCGGGCGGAGAGGTAGCGGACTGCGAGTGTCATCGTGTTCTCAGGGTCCCTTCAGCGCGGACGCCGATGGTGAGCAGCAGGTTGGCGTAGGTGCGGGTGTCGGCGGTGACGATCGCCAGGGCCAGGTCGGGTGAGCGGGCGGCGTCGTAGAACTCGAAGCGGCCCAGTGTCTCGACGGGGACGGACGTCAGCATCGAGCGGTACTCGCCGATGGCCGGCGGCTCCGGCTCCTCCTCGGGCGGCACCATCACGTGCGCCGACTCGACGGGCAGGGCCCGCAGCAGGACGTCGAGCACGGTGGTGACGTCCAGCAGACCCGGTGCGAGGTTGAGATGGACGGTCCTGGCGCGCGGGCCGGTTGCCGTACACGCCGGGTAGTGGCCGTCGGCGAGCAGGACCCGGGCTCCATGCCCGGCGCCCGCCAGGGCTTGGAGGATGCCCGGGTGCAGCAGTTCGGTCAGCAGCACGGAGTCCTCTCTTTCCTTCGACCGGGGTCGAGGCGGTAGAACGTGGTGGCGGTGCCGGCCAGGACCGCCTCGGTCTCGGCGGCGGAGCAGCCGGCCAGGAGTTCCTCGACGGTGGCGGCCCAGCGGTTCCAGCCGCCGGCCAGGACGCAGACCGGCCAGTCCGAGCCGAACATCAGCCGGTCGGGGCCGAAGGCCGCCAGCAGGACCTCCCACACCGGCCGGATGTCGTCGACGGTCCACTGCTCGTGGTCGGCCTCGGTGGCCAGACCCGACACCTTGCACCGCACCTGGGGATGTGCGGCCAGCTGCCGCACGCCCCGCTCCCAGTCGTCCAGGTCCTGCCGGGCGATGGGCGGTTTTCCGGCGTGGTCGAGGACCAGGGGAAGGTCGGGAAGGCGTTCGGCCAGGCGGATGGCCTGGGGGAACTGGTGGCTGCTGATGAGCAGGTCGTACCCGAGGCCCCGTTCGCCGACCGCCCGAAGTCCCCGCTCCACCGACGGCTGTTGCAGCCAGGCGGCATCGGCCTCCCCCTGGACGAGGTGACGTATGGCCCGCAGGTGGCTGCCGCCGGGTCCGGCACGCAGGTCGTCGAGTACGTCACCGATCGCCGGGGACGTGAGATCCACCCAGCCGACGACCGCGCCTATGAGCGGGTCACTGCCGGCGAGGGCGAGGAACTCGCGCGTCTCGTCGACCGACGTCACGCACTGGACGAGCACCGAGCACTCCAGCCGCCGCTTCGCCACAGTCGCGGCCGCGGCCGTGCGCAGGTCGCCGATGCCGAAGGTACGGCGGATCGGCTCGTGTCCGGGCTCGTCGAGCCAGGACTGCGGCCGGATGTCCAGGTCCCACACGTGGTGATGGGCGTCGACGAGGATCTGGGCGTCAGGCACGGGCCGTCCAGACGGGGCCGTCCGGGTACGCGTACTCCTTGAGCGAGTCCGGCAGCATCTGCGCGCTCAGTCCGGGCACGGTGGGGGCGAGGTAGTGGCCGTCGGCGATGCGGACGGGGTCGACGAAGTGCTCGTGCAGGTGGTCGACGTACTCGATGACGCGGTCCTCGGTGGTGCCGGAGACGGCGACGTAGTCGAACATGGACAGGTGCTGGACCATCTCGCACAGGCCGACTCCGCCGGCGTGCGGGCAGACCGGGACGCCGAACTTGGCGGCGAGCAGCAGGATGGCGATGTTCTCGTTGACGCCCCCGACGCGGGCGGAGTCGATCTGCACGATGTCCACGGCGCCCGCCTGGAGGAGCTGCTTGAAGACGACCCGGTTGGCGATGTGCTCGCCGGTGGCCACCTTGATGGGGCTGACGGCCCGGCGGACGGCGGCGTGGCCGAGGATGTCGTCGGGAGAGGTGGGCTCCTCGATCCAGTACGGGTCGTAGGGGGCCAGGGCCCGCATCCAGTCGATGGCGGGCTGGATGTCCCATCGCTGGTTGGCGTCGACGGCGATGCGGATGTCCGGGCCGACGGTCTCGCGTGCCACGCGCAGGCGCCGTATGTCGTCCTCAAGGTCGGCGCCGACCTTCAGCTTGATCTGGGTGAAGCCGTCCGCGACGGCTTCACGGGCCAGGCGGGCGAGCTTCTCGTCGGAGTAGCCCAGCCAGCCCGGGGTGGTGGTGTAGGCGGGGTAGCCCACCTGCAGCAGGTGGGCGATGCGCTCCTCGCGGCCCGGCTCGGCGCGGCGCAGGATCTCCAGCGCGTCCTCGGGGGTCAGCGCGTCGGACAGCCAGCGGAAGTCCACCTGTGCGACCAGCTCCTGCGGCGACATCTCGCCGAGGAAGCGCCACACGGGCTTTCCGGCGCGCTTGGCGGCCAGGTCCCAGGCGGCGTTGACGACGGCGCCGGTCGCCATGTGGATGGCGCCCTTCTCGGGTCCCAGCCAGCGCAGTTGGGGGTCGTGGACGAGGGAGCGGGAGAAGGCGCCGAGGTCGGAGCAGACTTCCTCCACCGACAGGCCAACCACGTACGGGGCGAGGGTGGCGATGGCGGCGGCCTGGGCGTCGTTGCCACGTCCGGTGGTGAAGGCGAGGGCGTGGCCCTCCAGTCCGTCGCCCGCATCGGTGCGCAGAACCACGTAGGCGGCCGAGTAGTCGGGCTCGGGGTTCATGGCGTCCGAGCCGTCGAGGTGTTCGGAGGTCGGGAACCGCACGTCCAGGACGTCCAGGGCGGTGATGCGGGCGGATGCGGGCACGGGGGAGGACATGGCGGCAACTCCTGTGAGGAGCAAGGAGGGGGGATCGGTTCCCCTCTTTGCGGCGAGACGTGAACGCGGCGGAGATCGGGCGGCCGGCGGGCCGCCCGGGTCATTCCTGGACCTTGCCGCCGGTGATGCGGGAGATGGCGAGGGCGACGAGGATGATCAGGCCGTTCAGGGCGCCGATCCACTGGGCGGGCACACCGGCCAGCGTCAGCACGTTCTGGATCATGAAGAGCAGCAGGATGCCGCAGAACGCGCCGAACATCGTGCCCTTGCCACCGTTGAGGCTGATGCCTCCGATGACGGCGGCGGCGAAGACGGTGAAGATGTAGCCGTTGCCCTGTGCGGAGGCGACCGAGGCGAGACGTCCGGAGAGCATCAGCCCGGCGAGGGCGGCGAGCACGCTGCCGGTGACGATGACGATCCACAGCACCCGGTCGGTGCGGATGCCGGCCGCCTTCGCGGCGTCGACGTTGCCGCCGATGGCGTACAGCGAGCGGCCGAAGCTGGTCCAGCCGAGCACCACGATCGCGACGGCGAACAGGGCCAGGCAGATCCAGATGGAGGCGGGCATGCCGAACCATTCGGCGGTGCCGGTGTAGAGCATCGACTGCGGCAGCTGGAAGAAGGTCTGCCCGCCGGAGATGCCGGTGAGGATGCCCCGCAGCACGATCAGCATGCCGAGCGTGACGATGAAGCCGTTGAGGCCGAAGCGGATGATCAGCAGCGAGTTGATCACGCCCACCAGGGCGCCCACGGCGAGGGTGATGGGGATCGCCCAGGCGCCGGGGAGCAGCCCGAGTCCGTGTCCGGCGCCGGCCGGGACGACCAGCCAGGCCGCGACGCCCGGCGCCAGGCCCATCGTGGACTCCAGGGAGAGATCCATCTTCTTGACGATCAGGATCATCGTCTGGGCGAGGACCAGCAGGGCCATCTCGGACATGGTCTGGAGGACGTTGATGAGGTTGTCGGCTTGCAGGAAGACCGGATTGACGATCTGGCCGACGATCGCGATGACGACGATCGCCGGGACGAGCGCCAGGTCGCGCAGCCGGGCCAGTGGGATCCGGCCGCCGAACAGCCCGGTCCGCTTCTGCATGGGCTCCACGGTCTGGGCGGCGCCCTCGGCGAGGACGGTTTCAGGCATCGAGGTCCACTCCTTCCATCGCGGCCACGAGATCGTGGTCATGCCAGCCGCGGGCTGTCTCGGTCGTCACTCGGCCCTGGAACATCACCAGGACCCGGTCGCACATGCGCAGGTCGTCGAGTTCGTCGGAGGCGATGAGCACCCCGGTGCCGGACGCAGCGGTCTCCTCGACCTTGCCGAGGAGGAACTCCTTGGAGCGCACGTCCACGCCCGCGGTCGGGTTGATCAGCACCAGCAGCCGGGGGTCGTCGGCCAAAGCGCGCGCCATGACGACCTTCTGCTGGTTGCCACCGGACAGGGCGGACACGGGCAGTTCGGGTCCCGGTGTCTTGATGGCCAGGTTCTCGATCATGCGCCCCGCCAGCTGGTCCCGGCGGTCGCGGCTGAGGAAGCCGTTCCTGCCCAGCCGCTTGGGCACGGACAAGGTGGCGTTGTCGGCGATCGACATGTCGGGCACGAAGCCCTGGTGGTGCCGGTCCTGCGGGACGAACCCCGCCCCGGCGGCGAGCGCGGCGGGCACGCTGCCCGGCCGCGGCCGGTGCCCGGCGATCTCCAGGTCCCCGGTCGCCGCCGCCCGCAGTCCTACGACGGTCTCGGCGACCTCCGTCCGTCCGCTGGCGGCTGCCCCCGCGAGGCCGACGATCTCCCCGGCGCCCACCTGGAAGGTGACGTCGGTGTAGAGGTCGTCGCTGCCGAGGGCGTGCACGGCCAGCGCGGGTGCGGTGCTGTGGTCCAGGCTGCCGACGCGCTCCTGCCGCCGGTCGGTCGCCGCCTCGCCGGTCATCGCCGCGACCAGCTCGGCGCGGGGGAGGTCGGCGACCGGGGCGGTCACGATGTGCGCCGCGTCGCGGAACACCGTCACCATGTCGCAGATCTCGTAGACCTCCTGCAGATGGTGGCTGATGAACAGGAAGGTCACGCCCTGGCGTTGCAGGTCGCGGATACGGTCGAACAGCCGGTTGATCGCCGCCGCGTCGAGCTGTGCGGTGGGCTCGTCGAGGATGATGAACCGGGCCCCGAAGGACAGTGCCCGGGCGATCTCGACGAACTGCCGCTGCTCGACGCTCAGCTCGCCGGCCGGGGACTGCGGGTCGACCTCCACCGACCAGGTCGACAGCAGCTCCTGGGCCCGGCGGCGTACGCCGGTCCAGCTGATCAGCCGGCCCCGGCCGTGGTGGTGCCGGTTCAGGAAGAGGTTCTCCGCGACGGTCAGCGTGGGGATGATCGTCGACTTCTGGTAGACACAGGCCACGCGCTGTCGCCAGGCGTCGCGGTCGCTGAGTCGTGGTGCGGGACCGCCGCCGAAGGTGACCGTTCCCTCGTCAGGGGCGTGCAGGCCCGTCAGGACGGATACCAGGGTCGATTTTCCGGCCCCGTTGCGGCCGACGAGCGCGTGGGTCTCACCGGGCCTGATGGTGATCCGGGCGCCGTTCAGGGCCACCGTCGGACCGAATCGTTTGACTATGCCCGTCGCCTCGACGACCGGCGGGGCTGCGAGGGCCCGCCCGTCGTCCGCCGGGGCGGGCGCGGGGGTGACAGTACGCTCCCCGTCGCTCATCTCAACCGCCTTGTGCTGGATAGCCGTTGGGTTCCTGGGAGAGCAGGTCAGCCGAGGTTGTTGCCCCACAGCGAGGTGTCGTCGCTCTTGACACTGGCCACGCCGCCGTAGGTGCCGCCGTCGCCGGTGACCAGGGGTGCGGAGAGCTGGTCTTCCAGCAGACCGTCACGGACCTTGATGATCGTGCTGTCGTGGTCGGTCTTGCCCGGCTTGAACGTCTTCCCGTCGATCGCTGCCTTCAGGTAGTACAGGGCGTACTTGGCGTACAGGTCGGCGGGCTGGGAGACGGTGGCGTCGATCTTGCCCGCGGCGATGTCCTTGAGCTCCTCGGGGATCCCGTCGTTGGACACGATGAAGACGTGCTTCTTGTCCTTGGGGCCCACCAGCAGGCCCTTCTGCTTGAGCACCTGGAGCGTGCCGGACAGGGCGAAGCTGGACTGCATGTAGACGCCCTTGATGTCCGGGTTGGCGGTCAGGTCCGTCTGCAGCTTCTGCGCCGCGGTCGCGCCGTCCCAGTTCGTGGCCTCGCCGAACACCTTGATGCCGGGGAAGTTCTTCTTCATGCAGTCGTTGAACGCCTCGGTGCGGTCACGGCCGTTGATGGAGTCGAGGCCGCCCTCGAGCATGACGACCTTGCCCTTGCCGTTCAGCTTCGCGCCGAGGAACTGACAGGCCTTCTCGCCGTAGGCGCGGTTGTCCGCGCGCACCACCATGAACACCTTGCCGCTGTCGGGACGGGTGTCGACGGTGACGACCGGTATCTTCTTCGCCTCCAGCTGCGCCAGCGTCGGCGCGATGGCGGCGGTGTCCTGCGGGGCCATGGCGATGCCCTTGACGCCCTGGCTGATGAACGTCTGCGCGTTGGCGGTCAGTTTGGCGACGTCGTTCTGCGAGTTCGTGGTCTTCAGGGACAGGCCGAGCTGCTTGGCGTACTGAGGCGTGTACTTGATGTACGAGTTCCAGAAGTCGGTGTCGGAGCGCGGGTAATCGACGCCGACCAGCGGGGCGCCGCTCGACGAGGCGGTGCCGGAGCCGCCACTGCAGGCGCTGAGCAGCGCCACTGCGGAGAGGGCGGAGACGGCGGAACAGAGGCCGGTTCTGAGTCTCATGCGTACTTCCTCGCACTGGTCCGGTAGCAGGTGGTTGTTTCGGAGATGCGACCGCTGCGTGTCGCCTCCAGAGATGGGATGTTTATAGAGGCTTGTTGCTGGCGCCGTCTAGAGGTGGCGGCAAAATTCGCCGAAAAGCTCAGGTAGAGCACTCTGAGGACGTTCACCCGGCCGCCCCCTTTGATCAATCCATCCCATCAATGATGCTCGTCGCTGCCGCTCCGCCGGGCGGCCGGCGTGCCGGCAGGCAAGAGTACGGCCGGAGCGCTGACGCTTCCGCTGAACATGGCATGTCTAAGGGAAATCGAAAGGTACTTAGAGGGATGAAAGCGCTGATTCCGGTCCCCGTTTGAGCACTTTCATCCCTTCGCCTGTTGACACAGGACAGTCACGTCACCGACCTTCATGCGTAACATCCGGCGCTTCGGAGCCGCTTGGAGAGCCGCGCCCAAAAGTCTGGAGCCCGCCCGCCCTCGGGCTGCCGCCGCCAATCCTCACCCCGTGCCTCAGAGCCACCCTCAACCGGGAGGAGACCCATGTCGTCAGGAAGACTGTCCCGCCGCACTTTCCTGGGGGCGACCGCCGGCGCTGCCGCCGCCACGGCACTGCCCGTCATCCCCGCCCTCTCGAGCCTGGTGCCCCAGGCGGCAGCCGCCGACCTGCAGACCAACCTGGAGAAGCTGGCGAACATGCGGTTCGGCATGTTCAACCACTTCAACCTGGGCACGTTCACCAACCAGGAGTGGACCGAGCCGAACCAGAACCCCGCCCTGTTCGCCCCCACTTCCGTGGACTGTGGCCAGTGGGCGGACGCCGCCGTGGCGGCGAAGATGAGCTACGGCATCCTGACGACCAAGCACCACGACGGCTTCGCCCTCTGGCCGAGCGCCTACGGCACCCAGAACGTCGCCAACAGCTCCTACAAGCACGACGTGGTGAAGGCCTACTGCGACGCCTTCCGGGCCAAGGGACTGAAGGTCGGACTCTATTACTCGATATGGGACCGCACCTTCGGCGTCGAGGCATGGGAGAACCGGCACAACGTGTCCGGGCTCGACACCACGGATGCCATTCAGCCCGGCGACATGACCTTGATCCTCGGCCAGATCACCGAACTGCTCACGAACTACGGCACCATCGACATCTTCATCACCGACGGCTATGCATGGCAGATGGGCCAGCAGGCCGTCTCCTACCAGCGGATCCGCGAGCACGTGAAGTCGCTCCAGCCGGACATCATCATGATCGACCACGGTGCGCTGTCGGTGCCGTTCCTCGGTGACGCGATCTACTTCGAGGAGCCGCTGGGCGTCACCGCTCCGGCCGGAAACACCTATGCCGCCACGCAGGGCCAGACGATCAGCAACGGCTGGTTCTGGCATCCGACCACGCCGACCACCGACCCCATGAGCAAGGCGGCGATCCTGTCCCACCTGGCCGACCTGGAACCGAAGTACACCTCGTTCATCCTCAACTGCCCGCCCAACCGTGACGGCAGGCTCGACACCAACATCGTCGACCGACTCACCGAAGTCGGCGCGGCCTGGAGCCCCGACACCTCCCGCCCGCCACTGCCGACCCAGATGCTGCGCGCCGAGCACCCCGTCACGCCGGTCAACGCCTACGCGACCGCGTTCCGCACCGGCGAGGGACCGCTCAACGCCATCGACGGACTGAGCGACAAAGACTACGAAACCTGCTGGTCGACCTGGGGACTGTCCCCGGCCCTGCCCCACTCGATCACGATCGACCTGGGCGGGGTGTGGAGCAACGTCTCCACCCTGGAGTACCTGCCCAAGCAGTGGAACCGCACCAACACCACCGACGGCGACATCACCTCGTACACCATCTCCACCAGCACCGACGGCACGAACTTCACCCAGGTGGCCACCGGCACCTGGGCCGGAGACCGCGCCACCAAGGTGGCCGAATGGCCCGCCCGGAACGTGGGATTCGTACGGATCCAGGCCAACGCGGCCACCGGCGGCTATGCCAACATGGGCGGCCTCCACATCGGCGGCCGAACCGCCAAGCCGGCCCTGGTGTCGCGCGTCCTCCCTGGCGACGGCACGGTCTACCGCATCGTCAACCGCAAGAGCGGCAAGGTCGTCGACGTGTTCAACTTCGGCACGGCCGACGGCACCAACATCCAGCAGTGGCCGTGGCTGAACAACACCGCGCAGAAGTGGACCTTCGCCTCCACGGGAGACGGCTACTACGAGATCAAGAACGTGAACAGCGGCAAGCTGATGGAGGTGGCCGGGCTCTCGCGGGTGGACGGCGGGAACGTCGCCATCTACGCAGACCACGACGTTCCCCAGCAACACTGGGCGGTCACGCCCACCGGCGATGGCTACTACTACCTCACCAACCGGTTCAGCGGCCTGTCGCTCAACGTCGATGCGGGCTCGACCGCCGACGGGGCCAACATCGACCAGTTGACCTACACCCGCGCACCCGAGCAGCAGTGGCAGATCATCGCCCTCTGACACCCCGACAGCGGGCGGCCCTGTCACCGACACCCGCCGTCGGTGACAGGGCCGCCCGTACTCGGCCCGCTCCACCCCACCGCGCCGGACCACGGTGATGCCGACGGGGTCTCCTGCACCGGAACCCTGCGTCCGCAGGCCAGCCGCCGCGAGCTCGATCTGCACCTGGTGCAGGGCCTGGTTTCGAAGGCAGCGGGCAGCCACCCCGAACGCGTCGAGAACGGGCGCATCACCTATCCGGCGCCCTGCTGAAGGCAGGTGGGCATGGACATCGTCGGAGAGATCCGCGACGCGGTGGCGGCCATTCCCGCCGGCAGCGTCGCCTCCTACGGAGACGTCGGCGCCGACAGACTGCTGGGGAGCTCACGTCCACTCAGCGCACGGCCCACGTCTCGCTCTCCGGTCTACCCTCGCCCTGTGCGTCTGGACGACCCCGCGGCCTCCCCGAGGCCGGCACCGCCCCGACACGCGAGACGAGCAAGGTGCTGGAGAGCCGGGGCTTGCTGTCGGTCTCGCTGAGGTGTGGACCTGGACGGCCGCGGAGCCGCGCCGCTCACTCCCCGGCTGTCCGAGAACGGTAGACGTGCCGGAGGCCGAGCAGTTCGGCGACGGCCTCCAGCCAGCGGGCGGCCTGCTCGTCCCCGTCGACCCCGTCGGCGGTGGTGGCCGCGGACTCCAGCCACGTACGCACCATGGACGCCGCATCGTCGCCCGGCACCGGCTCGCGCAGCCCGGCCGCGTACCGGACACCACCGCTGCGTACCACTTTGGCGAGGAAGGCCACCGCCCGCGGCTGGATGCCGAGACGGTCCAGCAGGACGGCGGCGCCCACCGCGCCGTCGCCGAACAGGGCGGTGCGGTGCGGTCCGGCGAAGGAGAGGCCGTAACGCAGCATCGCCGGGATGTCCGACTGCGCCAGCTCGTCGTCGGTCCGGCCGGGGGGCGGGGTCTGCGACGCGGAGGTCATGACTTCCTCACGGTGACGGTGAAGGTGTGGACGGTGGCTCGGTACTTCTTCTGGGGGGTGGGGCTGCCGCTGGGGACGGGGGACGGGGTGACGGGACCGCCGGCATCGCCGCCGCCGGCGCAGGCGCCACGCGGGCACTGGATGAGCCGGATCTTCGTCGTGCCCGGACCGACGGCCTTGAAGCCGAAAGAGTCCGTTCCGCTCCCGCTGCCGACGGCGTCGTCGTCGGCCTTGATCTCCTCCTGTTTGCCCGTCCTCCGGACAACGTCAGGGTCGGGCTTCGGCGATGTCAGGTACCACCACTCCCCCATCGCGGTGTCGACCGGAACGGACAGCCTGAACTCCTCCCCCGCATCCACCTGTATGTGCTTCTCACCCAGCTCGTAGGTGTCAGGCCCGCTGCTGCCGCAGCCCGCGAGCAGGGTCATCAGCAGGGCGGGAAGGGCGAGTCGGCGCAGGGCGCTCGTCATGACACTCACTTATCGGTCGGCGGGCAGGTGGACGGCGTACGCGTCGGGCATGCGGGAGTCGGAGGCCTTGTCCATGTGGCCGTTGACGAAATCGTCCTCGCTCACCCAGGTCGTCTGGCCCCACGGGTTGTAGATCTCCAGCATGTCGCCCTCCTGGCCGATCACCATCATCTGATGTCCGACCCGGCTGCCGTCCTTCTCGTGCCCCTCCACTTCGAAGGGGACGGGTTTGCCCTCGGCGACCGACTTCTCGATGTCCGGCAGTACGTCACGGCGCTCGTCCGCACCGCGAACCTGCTGGTACTCGTACTTACTGCCGGTGTGCGGGCTGATCTCGTCGTTGGCGATCTCGTTCTGCCCGTCGCTGTCCATTCCATCCGGAACGTCGGACCACCAGTGCAGGTAGTCGCCGTCGCCCTCCTCGTGCAGGCGCAGCTGTTCGTCGGGAGACGGTGGCGGAAGGCATCGGGGTCGTTCTCCTGCCCGGACGGTCCGCCGGTCAACTCCAGTGCGTAGAGGGGATCGACCATGGCGCGGGCGGTCACGGTGCTGGACGGCACACAGGTGTTGCCCTCCTGGGACCACTTCTCGTCGCCGAACCACTGGTAGTCGGTGTTGCGGTTCGACCCGTCCGGATTGAGCCCCTCGTCCACCTTGCTGTCGCCGGCCGTGACGATCGGGCTGAGGTGCTGCTGAAGCCAGTACGGGTCCTTGCCGTGGATCTTGTCGCGGAACTGGCCGACCTCGTCCACGTCGTAGCCCGCGGCCAGCGCCTTGACCAGATACGCCCGCTCCTGCGGTGTCTTGGCATCCGCGAGCATCTGCTCGAAGCGGGCCTGGTCCCGCGCGTTCATCTTCTCCATGAAACGGCCGGAACGTTCGAGGTCACCCGCGGTGAGGAGTTCGTTCTCCTCCTGCGGGCCCCCGAACACGCCGACGTCGGCGAGGACGAGGCGGTCGGCGGCGGAGATGTTGTCGGTGTCCATGTGCCCGGCACGAGCCTCGGCCGCGTACTTGTTCAGCTCCCGTGCCGCCGTCCGCGCCGCGTCGTCCGCCTCCTGCGCGGCGGCGTAAAGGAAGTTGGCCCCCGTTCCCGCGATGTCCTGGGCCCGCTTGCGGTCGGCTTCCTCGTCGTCCGTCTCCACCATGTCGTCGAAGAAGCCGTCATCGCCGCCGAGCATCGTGCGGGCCTTGCGAAGCTGCTCGCGGCCGTCGTCGTCCTTGGACTGGGCGGAGGTGAGCGCGTCAGAGAGGTCGTGGAGGGCCTTGGACGCCTTGCGGAACGCCTCGGCCATCTGCTCGGCGGACCGGCCGGCCGCCGCCACCACCTCGGCCGCCTTGGCGCCGGTGCTGCCCACCCACACCGATGGCAGCCCTGACGAGGCGACCTTCTCAACGCGGTGCTGTACGTCCGCGGCGTTGTCGGCTTGGCTCCTGTAACGCTGGGCGATGGCGTCCAGGGTGCCAGGGGAGCCGACCGGCGCGGAGACACCGAGGAGGTTGCCGATGGCCTCCAGGACCTCGTTCTTGCTGTCGGCCGTCGCGAGGTCTCCCGTGTAACGGTCGATCTTTTCCTTGCGGTCGGTGGTGGATTCGCCTGCGTCAGCCATGTGGTGAAAGCCCCGCTGTCCTTGCTCGTCCTTGCCCAGGTGTCAGGTGTCAGGTGTCAGGTGTCAGGTGTCAGGTGTCAGGTGTCAGGTGGAGGCACACACGTCGGCCGGGTACGTGTCGATCTGTACGGCGTGTGCCGGTCAGTCAGTCGAAGTCGGCAAGGCTCGGCGGACGAGCGCCCGGGGTCGGGCCCGTGGTCGTCCCCGGATGGGCCGCGGCGGGTGCGGGCATGGTCGTCAGGCCGTCGTTCGCGCCCGCGGAGTGCAGCGCCACGATGGTGTCGTGGTCGGCGCCCTGGTAGTTCCGCTGGGAGACGCCGACCTTGTCGGCGAGTTCGTGCAGCGCGGCTTCCAGCGTCTCCGCCTCGGCCTGCCATGCGGCGGCGAAGTTGTCGTACGCCGGGCCGGAGTCGGAGCCGCCGAGAGCGTCCGGTGTGTAGCACATGTGGTCTTCCACGGCCTTGCGTATGGCACCGACGTCGTTGCCTGCCTGGTCGAGCTTTCCGGCCTCGCCGTCCATGCCGCTCTCGTCGATCCTGTAGCCGCCCGAGCCCGCACCGGACATGCTCCCCGCCCCCTGACTGAACGGCCGAACACCCCCGTGCGCCCAGGCCTTCTGACCAGGGATGCTACCTGATCTCATGTCCTGAGCAAGCGGCCTCCGTGCCACTGTCCGGGCCGGACGGACCGGCTTCGGCATCGGCATCGGCTTCCTACCAACGCGCTTATCGGCGCCGTCGCTCAGCCGGCTTGGTGATCCTTGATCGATCCGGCGCGTTCGACGGTCTTGCCAACTTCGTGGCGCCTGGCCCGTTGCCTGTTTTTCGACCCGGAAGCCGTCCGGGGTCTAGTCGGGATTTCGGCGCGCTTGCCGGTCGGGGCCCTCCTGCGGCTCGGTGGGTGCTTCGGCGCCGCATATGCGCCGCAGCCGGTGTGACTTAAGGACCCGTTCAGGCGGTCATGAGTGCCTGACCGGTGGTCTTTACGGTGCCAGGCGCACGCGGTGGTGTGCAGTGGTAGCGGCAGGCGGAGATGGTCGCATCGCAGGACAGTCACTGCGGCGGGACGAAGGGAGCATCAGGTGGCGGATGTGTGGGTACGGCGCGGTCGGCGCCAGTCGGCGCTGCTGGCGCTCATGCTGGTTTCTCTGTCCGGGTGCGGAATGCTGCCCAAGCCCTACCGTCCTCCCGGGGGTCTGTACGGATCCACGGGCGGCCGTACCTTCTACGTCAGCCCTCAGGGAGACGACAGCGCCACCGGGACGAGCCCGGATGCGGCATGGCGCACCCTGCGCCAGGCCGATCAGGTCCGCTTCCGCCCGGGCGACCGGCTGCTGCTGCAGGGCGGCAAGACGTTCAAGGGCTCGTTGCGGCTGGACAAGGGCGAGGCCGGCCGGCCCAAGCAGCCGGTGATCGTGGGCTCCTACGGGCGGGGCAGGGCTGTCGTCGTGCCGGTCAAGGGACCGGCCATCGAGGTGGTGGACACCGCCGGGGTGGAGGTGCGTGACCTGATCGTGCGCGGGAGATCCGCCGCGGCGCGCAAACAGGGGGGCATCGGTTTCTACAGCGACCTGACCACCCCCGGACGGCTGTCGCACATCGTGGTGTCGGACGTGGACGTATCGGGTTTCCGGCACGGCGTCCAAGTGGGCGCCCGGCGCTGGGGATTTCGTGATGTGCGGGTCGCGCACAGCGTCCTGCACGGCAATACGGATGCCGGACTGATCACCTACCGGCTGGCTCCGTTGACGCCCGGCTCGGGCGAAGGCTACGCGCATGCGGACGTCGTCGTGGATGCGGTGGAGGCGCACGACAACGCGGGCAACCCGGCCAGCGACAGCCGTAACACGGGCAGCGGCATCGTCCTGGGATCGGTGGACGGGGGCGGCATCCGCAACTCCTCGACCCACGACAACGGTGGGCGTTCCTCGGCTGCCGCCAAGGAAGGGCCCGAGGGCATGTGGGCCCACGACAGCCGCAAGCTCGTCATCGAGCACAACGTGTCGTATCGCAACCACTCCAACAGCGAGGCCGACGGCGACGGATTCGGCCTGGACCTCGGCACGAGCGCCTCGGTGCTCCAGTACAACCTGTCCTACGACAACGACGGCGCCGGTTATCTCCTCTACTCCTCCGACACCGCGCGGCCCTCGCACGGGAACGTGGTGCGCTTCAACGTCAGTTCCCGTGACGCTCGCCGGCTGGAGCCCTACGGCGGCTTCTACATCGGCGGTTACGTCCGCGACGCGAAGTTCCTGCACAACACCGTGGTGGCTGCGCGCAACGGATCCCTGCACACCCCTGCGGTGATGATCACTCCGGGGCCGCGGTCGGTGTCGTTGTTCAACAACCAGTTCGTCACCGACGGGGCGCCGCTCGTGGTGGCCGTGGGACCGCTGCCAGGCATTGAGTTCCGCGGAAATCACTACTACGCCCCGGGCGCCGAACGCGCGGTGGAGTGGCAGGGGTCGTTCTACTCCTCGCCCGGTGAGTGGTGGGCGGCCACGGGTCAGGAGACCATCGACGCCAAGGTGGTCGGGGTGGACGCCGACCCGTGCTTCACGGCGACTGTGCCCGTTACTTCCTTTGCGGCGGCGGGAGGGCTGGCTCCTGGGTGTGCCGCGGGGCGGGTGCCTGCCGTGGATCTGCGGGCCCGGTTCGGTGTCGATCCCGGGCCCGTCGACGTGGTGGGCCGGCCGCTCGGTCGGCAGCCCGCGGCGGGTGCCGTTCAGCCTCAGACAGAGGCCAAGGCGTCGGATGCGGGATGACGTAGGGCTGCGAGCCTGCCCAGGGCTGCGTACTGCCAGCCGGCCCGCGTCCAGACGTCGGCGTTGAGGCTGTTGCGGGCGTCGAGCAGACGCGGCCGGCCCACCAGCGGGGTGAGGGCGCCGGGGTCGAGGCAACGGTATTCGGCCCAGTCCGTCAGGTGCAGGACCACGTCGGCGCCCTCGCACGCCTTGTCGACGCGTGAGGTGTAGTCCAGTTGAGGGCAGGCGGCGCGCGCGTTGTCCAGGGCTTGTGGATCGTGGACGCGGACCAGGGCGCCCTCGTCGTGCAGTTGGGCGGCCACGGCGAGGGCCGGGGAGTCTCGTACGTCGTCGCTGTCGGGTTTGAAGGCGGCGCCGAGCACGGCGATGCGCCGGCCGGTGAGACTGCCGCCCGCGAGGCGGGAGGTGAGTTCCACCGTGCGGCGGCGCTGGCGGAGGTTGATCTCGTCGATCTCGTTGAGGAAGGCGAGTGCCGAGCCGACCTCGAGTTCGCCGGCCCGCGTGCGGAAGGCGCGGATGTCCTTGGGCAGGCAGCCGCCGCCGAAGCCCAGGCCGGCGTTGAGGAAGGGACGTCCGATGCGGGCGTCGTATCCGATGGCGTGGGCGAGGACGGTGACGTCGGCGCCTGCCGCGTCGCACACCTCGGCCATCGCATTGATGAAGGAGATCTTCGTGGCGAGGAAGGAGTTGGCCGCCATCTTCACCAGTTCGGCGGTGGCGGTGTCGGTGGCCACGCAGGGGATGCCGGAGCGGATCAGGGGCGCGTACACCTCGCGCAGAGTCTTCTCGGCGTCGGCGGAGGTGGTACCGAAGACCAGTCGGTCCGGGCGAAGGGTGTCGGACACGGCGTGGCCTTCGCGCAGGAACTCCGGGTTCCAGGCCAGGTGGGCCGTTGCGGCTCCGGCGGTGCGCAGGCGGGCGGCGAGCCGTTCGGCGGTGCCCACGGGGACGGTGGACTTGCCGACGATGAGGGCGCCGGGGAGCAGGTGGGTGGCCAGGCCGTCGATGACCGCGTCGACGTGTGTGAGGTCGGCGCCGGGCCCGTCGGGGCGCTGTGGTGTGCCCACGCACAAGAAGTGCAGCTTGGCGAAGTGTGCCGCCTGCTGCAGGGATGTGGTGAAGCGCAGTCGGCCCGAGGCGATGCCGCGGCTGAGGAGTTCTTGCAGGCCGGGTTCGAAGAAGGGGGTGCGGCCCGCGGCCAAGGCGGCGATCTTGGTGTGGTCGTTGTCGACGCCCAGGACCTCATGGCCGATCTCGGCCATGCAGGCGGCGTGCACGGCACCGAGATAGCCGGTGCCGATGACGGTCAGTTTCATGCGCTGCTCCGTAGGGCATGGGCGCGTGGGCCCGTGGGGGTGGTGGTGGCGCCGGCTACGGGTCCGGGTCCGGGGACGGGGCCGGCGTTGAGGTCGTGGGGTCGATAGCCGTGGGGGTTGTTCAGCTGGAAGTGCCAGGAGTCGCGGCACATGGCGGCGAGGTCACGGGTGGGGCGCCAGTTCCAGGCGGCGCCGGCGGCGGTGCCGTCGGCGATGAGTTCCGGTACGTCGCCCGGACGGCGGGCTCCGATGCGGTAGGGGACGGGACGGCCGGCAGCTTGCTGGTAGGCCTCGATCAGTTGCAGGACCGATGTGCCCTGTCCGCTGCCGAGGTTGAGCAGGTGCATGCCGTGCGACGCGGGGTGTTCCAGGGCGATGCGGTGCCCTTCGGCTACGTCCATGACATGGATGTAGTCGCGTACTCCTGTCCCGTCGGGGGTGGGCCAGTCGTCGCCGAAGACGGTGACGTGTTCCCGCCGGCCGGCGGCGACCTGGGCGAGGTAGGGCATCACGTTGTCGGGCACCCCCATGGGGTCCTCTCCCAGGAGTCCGGAGGGGTGGGCGCCGACAGGGTTGAAGTAGCGCAGTGCGTGGACGGTGAACTCGCTGCGGTGGGCGCACACATCGGCGAGGATCTGTTCGCAGGTGAGCTTCGAGCGGGCGTAGGGATTGACGGGCGCTGTGGGGTGGGCCTCGGTCAGCGGCATGCGCTCGGCCACGCCGTAGACGGAGCAGGAGGAGGAGAACACCAGACGGTGCACGCCGTGTTCGCTCATCACCTCCAGCAGCGCGGTGGTGCCGCCGACGTTGGTGTCGTAGTACTGCACGGGCATGCGCACCGACTCCCCCACGGCCTTGCGGCCGGCGAAGTGGATCACTGCGTCCACCGTGTGGGAGGCGAAGACCGCGGACAGGGCCTCGCGGTCGCGGACGTCGAGGACGTAGGAGGCGGCCAGGGAGCGGCGAGCCACCTGCTCCACCCGATGGAGCGCCTCGGGAACACTGTTCTGGTGGTTGTCTACGACGATCACGTCATGGCCGTGCGTGAGCAACTCCACGCAGGTATGGCTGCCGATGAAACCGGCACCGCCGGTCACCAGGATCGTGCGCGGCTGGGACATGGAGGGCCACCTCCGAAGGGCATGGGGAGTCAGGGACGTTGCGGGGAAAGCCGTGCCGTGCGCTGGTCAGGCGAGCAGTCCCGCCAGGTAGGAGGGGAAGATCAGCACGGCGAGGATCATCGGTGACGCGGTCAGCATGGTCAGCGCGAGCGGGGCGCGGACCGTGGCCAGGGCCCGCCGGCGGCCGCTCTGTGTGGCGCCGGCGCTCTCCACGGCGTGCAGCAGGCAGATCAGGCAGGCGACCACGGTGTAGGTGGCGGCGCCCAGCAGACACAAGAAGACGTAGCCGAACGCCGGGCCGTTGAGTTCACCGAAGAGGCCTGCGACGCCCAGAGCGGCCGCGATGAGCACATAGGGCGCCACAAGCCGCAGAGGCAGGGGGGCGAGAGGTTGCCGGGCCTTGGGGGTGACCTTGAAGGTCAGGCTCCGCGGACGGAGGGTGACCCATACGGCCGCCAGGGTTCCCCAGGCCACGAACGGCCAACGGGCCAGAGCGAAAAGCCAGTTCTCCCAGCTGATCAGCGGCACCTTGCGGGGACGCAGCAGTCCGCGGCGGCGCAGGAACCAGGTCAGCGCCATCAGCCATACGGACATCGACCAGTAGTGGAGCAGGAAGGAGGGGTAGTTGACCCGGACCCACGGCACCCCGGTCACGGCGGCGATGGGGGCCAGGACCAGGGCCGCCGCCGTCGACAGTCCCAGCAGCGGGTAATAGCTGAAGGCGAAGGCGAAGCGCACCCGCAGTTTCCAGCTGAGCCGACTCACATGGCGGGGGAAGAGATTCAGCATCAGCGCCACCAGACTGCGCGACCACTGGAACTCCTGGGTGATCATCGCAGAGAAGGTGGCGGGCCCGTCGCCGTGCGCCCGCGCCTCGATGGCGAAGGCGCCCTGCCAGCCTGCCGAGTTGAGCAGGAAGGTGGTGGAGAAGTCCTCGGCCAGTTCGGGGCCGAGTCCGCCGATCTGTCGCAGCGCGGCGGTGCGCACCGCGTAGTGGGAGCCGATGCAGGACGGGGCCAGGCCGTCGTTGTGGCCGAGCTGGAAGGGGCCGTGGAAGACGCCTTCCCTGTGCAGTCTGCCGCGTGCCGCCCACGAGGTGTCCGCGTTGGCGTCGCAGATGCTGGGTGCCGCCACGTATCCGATGGCCGGGTCGGCGAAGGGCCGTACGACTTCTCTCAGATACGTCGGATCCGGCACGTGGTCGCAGTCCAGCTGGGCGACCACCTCGTAGTCCTCGTATCCGTGGCGGTCGTAGAAGAAGGCCAGGTTCCCTTCCTTGCAGCGGGTGCGGCGCGGCCAGCTCGGGCGGTGGTAGCCCGCGATCCCCCGCCGGGTGGACAGGCGTACGCCGTGGGCGCGGCACCAGGCTTCGACCTCAGGCGTCGGGTCCTCGTCGCACAGCCAAACGTCGTAGGGGTGGGGGTAGCGCTGGGCGAGCATGGCGAGAAGGGTCTTGCGCGCCACCGGCCAGGGCTCGGAGGGCGCCTTCGTCACCACGAACGCCACGGACAGCGAAGGGACGGGCAGGTCGAGGTTGACGCGGCGCAACCGCAGGACGGTGACCACGAACGCCACGGGAAGCAGCGTCAGATAGCCCAGCAGCACACTGTTGACGGCCAGCGCGGTGAGCGAAATGCGGTGCTCCGGCTGCAGCCACCACCGCCAGAACAGGACCGCACACGAAGCCCAGCCGGCGACGAGGAGGGCGACCAGGACTCGCTCGGGGAGCTTCAGCGCGGACGTGAAGGTGGTGCGGCCGACCTGGCGCATGAGCCGGCGGCCGGCGAACCGGGGCCCGTTGGGGGTGACCCGGCTCAGCGTGCCGCCGGACAGCGTGCGCAGCTCATGGGTGAGCTGCTCCAACTCCAGGACGTCGGAGCGGGCACGGTCGACGCCCGTGCGGGGGCGAGGCGAGAAGTCGCGGGATGTCATGTCGTCGCTCCACGGCGCTGAGGCCGCGTCACCTCGCCTCGGCTGCGGCCAGAACCGGCTTCGGGGCACTGTCCTTGAACCAGGACACCGTGGTGCGCAGCCCGTCCTCGATGTCGATGCGGGGCTTCCACTCCAGCCGCTGCAGCGCCCGGGTGACCACCGGGCAACGGCGCACCGGGTCATCCGCGGGAAGGGGACGAGGCCGCAGGCCGGAGTCGGATCCGGTGATGCGCAGGACGAGTTCGGCGAGCTCCAGGACGGTGCGCTCGTCGGGATTGCCGAGGTTGACCGGTCCCGGCTCGCGGCAGTCCAGCATCGCCACGATGCCGCGGACCAGATCGTCGACGTAGCAGAAGCTGCGTGTCTGCGTCCCGTCGCCGTAGATGGTCAGCGACTCGCCCGCCAGGGCCTGCCGGATGAAGGTGGACACCACCCGGCCGTCGTGCGGCCGCAGACGCGGCCCGTAGGTGTTGAAGATGCGGACGATCCCGGTGTTCACGCCGTGGTGGCGGGCGTAGGCGACGGTGACGGCTTCGGCGTAGCGCTTGGCCTCGTCGTACACGCTGCGCGGGCCGACCGGATTGACGTGTCCCCAGTACTCCTCGTCCTGGGGATGGGCCAGCGGGTCGCCGTACACCTCGCTGGTCGAGGCCAGGACGAAACGGGCGCCGTGCCGGCGGGCGAGTTCCAGGGCGTATTCGCTGCCTCGGCTGCCCACGGCAAGGGTCTGCAGCGGAAGGCTGAGGTAATCGGCCGGCGAGGCCGGGCTCGCGAGATGGGCCACCGCGTCCACGGGCCCCTGCACGTCCAGCCCCGAGCTCACATCGGCCTGTACAAAAGTGAAGCCCGGCTGCCCGCGCAGAGCGGCGAGGTTCGTGATGTCACCCGTGCAGAGGTTGTCCACACAGATGACTTCGTCCCCCCTTGCCATCAGGGCCTCGCAGAGATGAGATCCGACGAATCCCGCGCCTCCGGTCACCACGACACGCATGTTGCTCCCCTTCACAGTCCTCACAGACCGTCAGAAACCAGACATGACAGGAAGATAGGAAAAGCAGTCGACATGATCAGACACGGTGAAGGCGTGGATACCGCCGACCGGCTCAATGAGAACGCCACAGCGACCGTCCACAACCGGCCCCACCGCAGGCCCCCCACCTGACCGGCACACACCGATGGAGTGAATGCCCAACGCCGGACCTGCACCGGCGCGTCGAAACGGTGTCATCGAACACGCTCGCGTTGTCAGTCCCACACAGGCACGGCGATCCAGGAGGCCGGCCGGCGGCCGAGTCCCAGCAACCACCAGCGGCTGACCGTTGCTGAGCGGTTCACTGCCGGCTCAGGGCCAGTGACGACACGAGACGCACCCATGGGTCGCGACAATGACTCACGGCGCACCTCGGCTAGCTGTCATACTCACCGACCAGACAAGATCACGCTCCACTGGAGCCCACTAGGCTCGAGGTGGCTGGCAGCAGCACACGACTTTCGCCGCCTGCTGGATACCGCACACCAGCAGCTCGGCGGCCCCATCGTTTTGGTGTGGGACAACGTGAACACGCACGTCAGCCGCACCATGCACAAGGTGACTCCGACGAGATCGACTACCGTCGTTCCCAACCCGAGCATCGCCCAGGCTCACCGGCCGAAGGCGTACCCCTACAAGGTTTCGTCGCCCCCGCGTCAGTCTTCTTCCAGCCATGCTGTGACGCCGCAGCGCCAGTTGTAGCCATGGTGCGCGCGGGTCTCTGTCGATCCTTGGGGACTGGGGTGTGACATCTGGCACCTAGTTGGTACCATGTCGGCATGCCATCGCTGAACGTGTCCTTCTCCGAGGAAGAAATGGAAGGCGTGCGGGCCGCTGCCGCCGCCGAGGGCAAGAGCCTGAAGCAGTACCTGCATGACCTCGGTGTGCGGGAGATGCACCGCAAACAGTTCGTGGCAGGCGCGACCGCGTGGGCCGACAGGTTGCGCGGTGAGTTCGATGAGGCGTTTCCCGACGAGGTGCCGCGTTCCCAGCGCGGTGACGGGGTCGCGGCCGCCTGATGGTGCTGTATGTCGATGTCTCCTGGCTGCTGGATGTCCAGGACGCCGCCCTCGGGCAGGAAGACGTGACGGTGTCGGACTACTCGGCGCTGGTGGCCGCCGTGGCGCGGCACAAAACCAGGATGCCGACGCTCGAAGCGTCCGATCCGGATGCCGCCTGGCGTGCGGCCGCACTCCTGCACACGATCGTGCGGCTCGAGCCGCTCCCCCACCGCAACAGCCTTTTCGCCGCGTTCATCTCCGCCCAGTACATGGACCAGTCCGGCGAAGGCATCGATCCGCCCTACGGCGCCCTGTCCGACCTCGTCCGCAAGGTTCGCGACAGCCGTCTGAACGTCTACGCCGTCGCCGAGGCCCTGCGCTCCTGGCGCATCTGATCGGCAGCGCCCCGCGACGTCCGCGCTCTCATTCAGTGACGGTCAAAGGCCGGCACAGGCACGGGCTTCGCCGGTGGTGGTAGCCAACCCCGAGCACGGCGTCGCCCGGCACCCCGAGGATGCCGGGCGGGCCTCGCTTGTCGTCACATGACGGCCTTGTAGCCCTTCCAGCCCGTGGTGACCTTTGTGCGGCTGCTGAAGGAGCCCTTGCCGTTGCCGTTGTAGCGCCACACCGTCCCGGTGGTGTCCCGGGCGACGAGGTCCGCGCGGCCGTCGCCGGTGATGTCGCCGACGCCGATGACCGCGTTGTAGGAGGAACCCCAGTTGCTGGACACCTGGACTCGGGTCTTGAAGCCGCCCGTGCTGGTGGTGCCGGCCTCATACCGCCACAGCACGTTCGCCTTGTCCTGGACGAGGAGGTCACCGCGGCCGTCGCCGTTGAGGTCGCCCGCACCGATGATCTTCTTGTAGCCGGTCCAGTGGGAGGCGATCTTCGCGCGGGAGGAGAGCTTTCCGTTGGCCTGGCCCTTGAAGAGGTAGACGTCTCCGGTGGAGGACTGGCGGCCGATCAGGTCGGGACGGCCGTCGCCGTTGACATCGCCGGGGGAGGTCAGGACGTCGTAGGCACTCCAGCCGGAGGTGCCGAGCGAGGTGTAGGGCGTGGTGGGGGTGGCGGCCTTGCCGCAGGCCGGTCGGTAGGCACGCAGGGTGCCGCCGGTGCGGACCAGTACGTCGTTGCAGTGGTCGCTGCCGAGGTCGCCGAACGGTACGAACTGGGCGGTGGCCGGCCACCCGGATCCGGAGACCGTGCCGCCCAGCGTGCCCGTACCGGTGCCTCGGTGGATGGTGAGGGTGCCGGAGGAGTTGAGGGTGAGGACGTCACCGACGCCGTCGTTGCCGGCGTAGTCGTGCGGTGACGCAGCCCCGGCCGTCACCTTGATGTCCGCGGAAAGGGTGAGCGCGGCGCCCTGGCCGTCGGCGGGCTTGGCGGTGAGAGTCCAGGTGTAGGTGCCGTTGGTGACCGGGCGGCCGACGCTGTCCTTGCCGTCCCAGGCAGCCGTCAGCAGTCCACGGGCGTCGGTGCCGGAGAGCGTGCGGACGGCGGTGCCGGACGCCTTCTGGCGGATCGTCACTTTCCAGTCGGCGGCGGGCTTGGAGAGCCACCAGGAGCCGGACCATTGTGCGGATCCTGAGACGACCATGGCGTCGACGGCTGTGAGCGGGGAGGTGGGAACGCCGGTCGGTATGACGTGCACGCGCTGGTCGCGGTCGGCGTAGGCGACGTCGCCGCCGAATCGGTCCACGGTCCAGCTGGTTCCGGCCTCGGTGTTGTCCGGTCCGATGTCGGTCCAGTCGGCGAGTTTGCGGCTCGGCAGGTCGGCGTCGCTGCCGGAGGCCGGCAGCCCGTTGTGCAGGTCGATGAGTGTCAGCCCGCTGACCGACTGGATGCCCGGAACGCGTTCGACGAGGTAGCCGTCACCGAGCAGGACCCGGCCGTCCGGGGCGGTGGAGGTGCGCTTGGTGGTGCGGTCGTACAAGCCCGCGCCGTGCACGTCCCCCGAGGCGTCCTCGCAGACCCAGTACACGAAGCGGCCCACGGCCTGAAGGCCGGACGGGGTGCAACCGTTGCGGGTGGTGAAGGACTCCAGGGTCGTTCCCGTAGGAAGGCGGGTGGCCGTGACTTTGCCACCGCTGGCCGCGCCGCTCCACAGGGTGTTCCCCCATACGGCGGCGGCGACCCGATCGCGCTTGATCAGGACCTTGCCCTCCCCGGCGGCGGGGAACTCGCCGACGTACTGCTTGCCGGAGGAGGCGCCGTTGACGACGGCGTAGCGCCCGGAGAGGTCCGCGAGCCGCGGGGTGTCGTCGCCGGTGTCGAGGGTCGGGCCCCAGGCGGCCACGCCGTTGGAGCGGAGCATGGTCAGGCCGGCCTCGGTGGCCTCGCCACGGCCGTGGTGGCCGGCGCCGTCGGCGAACATCCGGATGCAGCGGAGCCGGGTCTCGTCGCAGGGGCCGTCCCAACCGCTGACCAGCCCGTCCACGGTGCTCCGGATGGGGCTCGGGGTGCCGCTCGCGGTGAGCCAGGTGCTGCGGTATGCGCCGAGGATGGTGTCCGGCTCGTAGAGCGTGCTGTTGTCGGCCGTGGTGAGGATGCCGCTGCCGAGGGAGAGGCCGTGGATCTGCGCGGGCATCGGCTGTACGGCGGTCAGGCGGCTGCGGGTGAGTGACCCGTCGGCGCGCTGTGCGACTCGGTACACGCCCCAGTCGAGGTCTCCCTGGTCTACGGGGTGCGCGGCGCCCGCCACCAGGACGGAACCGTCCGGAGCTTGGACGAGTTGGTAGGCGGCCGGGTCCATGACGGTGGTCGAGGCGGTGTCCGAGCCGTCGGAGGTGAGGGCGACCAGGGGCTGGCCCCGGTACTTGTTGTCGCCCGGCGCCATCGGTTCGACACCCAGCAATGCCGAGCCGACGACGCCGAAGGCGGCCTCGTACGACAGCGAGCTGGTCTCCAGGGTGCGGGGTGCCGCGGCCAGGTCGGCGCGGTCGAACACGTCCGCCTTGCCGCGTCCCGGGCGCAGTCGCAGCACCGAGTCGGGGCTCAGCCTGAAGCCGGTGACCTCCCAAGCCTCTTCTGGGCTGGGACGGTCCGGCAGGGGGCTGGATGCGCCCGTGGTGAGGTCGACGATGCTCCAGTGGGTACCGTCGTCCGTCTGGTAGCGCAGGACGACCGACCGTGCGTCACCGTCCTCGACACGGATGTCGCCGGCGCCGGCGGGAAGTCCCGTTACCGGCGTCTCTTGGACCTGGCCCTCTTCGACGCGTTGGAGCTGATAGGCGTCCGGGTTGCCGCTTACGCCGCTCGTGCTGGTGAGGACGGTGTCACCGAAAGTGCCCTGGTACGAGCGGTTTTCGGGCACGAGGACGACCGCGGTGCCGCCCGAGGTGCCGGCGCCCTGGATGAGCGTGACCTGATGGTCGTCCTCCGAGTAGAGGGCGACCGTGTCCGATCCGTCTCCGTAGTAGCCGAGTTGAAACGAGAGGTCCCCGAAGGTTGAGCCGTCTTCGATGTTGTACTCGAGCGGGACCGGCATGTGCTGTGCGATCGCGGTGGTGGTGCCGGTGGCGTAGTCCGTCCAGAGGAACCGGTCGTCGCCCTCCTGCGCCCACAGGAACCCGCCGGCGCCGGCGTTGAGTATCCGGGTGAACCGGGGAACCCCCCGCGCGGCGGCCGGCAGGACCAGGCCCTGGGCGGAAACCGTGGGCGCGGCCGGCGCCGCCGCCGCGGGCGTGTACCCGAGCGGGAAGCCGGCGGTCAGCGCCGCCACGAGGACGGCAACGGTCCGTCGTGCCGGGTGTGAGCCGAAGCCGGGTCTGTGCCGACCTGGGTGGAGCTGGGCCACCGTTCCTCCAGAAAGCAGGGCAGGCATGGGCAGGAGTACGGCAACGCCCTGGCATCCCGTGCGGCCCCCCGGCCGCTCCCCCCACGCACGTGTCCGAGGAGACTAACAGCATGGACATGACGTTCTGCCCCTGAGAATCGCTGACGAAATGACCAGTCCCCTCGCAAGGGGGCCTCACCGAGGGAGGCTGCGGCTGCGACCACGACAAGTAGCGCCGGCTCCTGCGGCAACGCGGCATCCGGCCCGCTATCGCCGAACGCGGGAAGCCTCATGGCACCGGCCTGGGCAGCTTCCACTGGGAGGTCGAGCGGACGATCTCCTGGCTGCACGGCTTCCGCCGCCTGCGCATTCGCTGGGAACGACGCGACGACATCCACGAAGCGTTCCTCGGACTCGCGGCCTGCCTGATCACCCGCCGGCACGTCCAGAGGCTTTGTCAGGGCCAGTTAGACGTTCGGTGAGTCAGTCGCAGTCAGCGGCTGCACCTCTCCCGTCGGTTCCGGAGTCTGCCAGGTCTGATTGTGGCGCACGCTGCAAGAGACCTGATCGCCGAGGATCGTTGCACCCACACGCAGGAGCGCAAACCACTTTCGCCTACATCCCGGTCGGCTCACACTTCCCCACCGAGCATGCCTCATGGAAATGCGCCTACCTGGCCATCGTGTCGCTCGCTCCCACCCCCAAGGGCCAGGCCGCGTCCCCCGCTGGACCCTTCGCTGGACGAACGCGCTGAACGCCTTCGACCGGCTCCTTGCCGCCCTTGCCGGTGCCCGACGGCGCACGGGACAGGACCACCAGAAGGAGAGTGATAGTCATCGTCGTCCAGGCCGCCGAGACAGATATCGACAGGTTCTCGCACGCACGGCATCCGCTGACTCGGAGCCGTCCTCCATTACCACTGCCGTGTCAACTCGCGCGGGGGCGGCGGGAGATCACCTGAGGGAGTTTCCCCGCCTTCCAGTAGCCATCGAGGATCTTCAGTAGACGCTCGGGGTTGTCGAAGATCTCGCCGATCCGGTCGCCGAATTCCGCGAGCAGCGGGTCGCTCTCGACCATTTTACGTTCGGCAGCGGTGAAGGACGACGAGTAGGTGTGGCAGTTGGCGCACCACAGGTAGTTGATCCATGCCGGTGTCGGTCGGCCATATGACTCATGGTGGTAGTTGCGCATCGCGGCGTGGCCGCAGAGAGGACAGACTCTTTCGGACAGGGGCAGGTGCAGTTGAGCGCCGAGCGACTCTCGGTGGTGCTGGTCATAACGGCGGATCATGGATGGGCCTCTCGGAGGGGGCTGGGTACGACGGTCGTGGTGTCGGCCTCCTTCTCGGATCCCGTGTCTCCGTAGTTGGCCATGCGGTAGTGGTGGTAGGTCTCATGGAAGAACGTCACCACGGCCTCCTCCATGCTTCGCAGCCCCTTGTTGGAGATCTGGATGATCGGCAACCCGTTCCGGCCCAGGTTCGGGCGTTCGGTGTAGGGGTGGGTCGTCTTCATCGTGTGCGGGCTGTTGCCGAAGTTGTACTCTCCCGAGTCCGGGTCGATGATGGGGGCCTTGTGGACCACGTCGTACCTTTCCCACTCGGAGCGGTAACCCGCCCTGGCCAGGGTCTCCTTGAGCCTGCCGAGGCTCACCACCAGTCCCTGCGGGTACTCGTTCGGCTTCTTGTCGCGCTTGCTGCGGTAGGCGTTGCCTGTTTCGACTCCGAGCCCGCGCTCGGCTCGTCGCCGCTCCGGGCGCCGGACTTCCCGCTGCCGCCCGGCTCCTTGCCGCCCTTGCCGGTGCCCGCCTTGGGGGTCGAGGGGGCGTCGCCGGACTTGGGTGTCGTGGGTGCCGGGTCGGCCGGGGTGGTGGTGGGCAGGTCGCCGGAGAGCAGTCGTTTGACCGCTCCGACGAAGTCCTCGCCCTCGGACATGGCGAGCTTGACCGCCTTGATTCCGCCGCTGACCGCCTTGTAGGCGCCGTAACCGTCGATGGCGAAGGTACCGACCACGCCGGTCCACTGGCCGGCCACGTACGAGGTCGAGCCGGTGTCCACGCCGAAGAGGTTGGCCAGCGGGTGGTCGTAGACGTAACCGGTGTGGCCGAGCTGGAACGGGGTCTCGTTCGAGTAGCCGGTCCAGCCGTTGAACCACTGGTTGTGAACCACTGGTTGTCGCCGTTGGCGATGCTCGCGAACCCGTTCCAGCCGTCGGAGAGCGTATTGACCCTTTACTGCCCCGGGTCGCCGACGAAGCTGTCGCCCACGCCGCAGAAGAAGCTGCCGACCGAACTGCCCCAGCCCGAGTACCAGGCCAGGCCGTCGGGATCGCTTCCCGAGACGGGGTTGTCGGCCCCGTAGCCGTAGCCGCCCAACTGGTTCGGCTCGTTGCTCTCGAAAACCGGGTCGACCGACAGGAAGCGGCCGGTGACCGGGTCGTCGTTGCGTGCTCCGAGGAGATTCAGACCCGAAGTGGGATCAGCGGGCTTGCCCAGGTACTCGTGGTTGTCCGCCCAACACGTCTCCCGGAGGGTGTCGACCTGTACACCCGCCCGATGACGCATGACTCGGTGTGCGTCGCCATCCTTTAACCGTTCTCGAAGCAGCCGGGTGCCGTTGTCCGGGCCGACGCGTCGGCGTACTGCGCGGACGGATGTGACGCTGCCGCCCCTCCGCCCTGAAAGGGGAGAATCCCGATGACGCGGGCGGGGCTCCACCCGGGCCGGCCACAGGGTGTGGGCACCGGGTTGAAGCCGTGAACGGCCTCCAGCGCGGAATCACTCGCCATATCAGTTGTGGTGAGCGGCGACCAGGCAAGTGAGAAGCGGCGCTGCCGCCTACGGCACGCGGAAGGCCTCCCGTGAGACGAACCCAGCGGCTCGGACCGCGAACGAGACGGCTGCCGCTGTTGCGCGAATCGAGCGGGATGGCTCACGCAAGGAACCGACGCCCCCGCCGCGGATCAGGCTTCAGACCGATTCCGAAGAGCCGCTGTACGTGCGTTGCAGCGGCGCGGCGACGACTTCGATCGCTCCCGGCCCTCACCCAACCGGAACTCCGACGCCTGAGGAGCGAGCATTCGGTGCGCGCGCTGCCGAACGTCCCCCGTGTTCGGGCTGGTAAGAGCCCAGGCCATGAGGTTGACAGCGGTTTCGCGGCCGACGATGAGCGGGTCATGGTCTGTCAGGGATGCTGCGCGGCCCACGGACGGCTTAGCCGTTTGTGTCGGCGGTCAAAGTGACGAGCGGGGTGAACAACCTTGCGCCGACCTCTAGGCGTACCGACTAGTCGGTACTAGCCTCTGGCCACGCTCTCGGAGCCGGGCGCACCGAGCCCCGTCGCCGTGACGCCACACCCGGTTTCCGTTTCCGTATCAGCAGGAGGAGCCGCATGTCCGCCACACCGACGGCGTTCGACGCCGACAGACCCACGCCTGAAGGGCCCGGCGTGAACGCCCACGGCCCGCTGACCCGCCTGTACCATCGCGACCTGGCCGACTATCCGCCCACCGGTCGCCGTATGGCCTATCTCGCAATCGTGGTCATCACCACCGTCGTGCTGTACTACATGCTCTACATCCAGTACGCGGTGGCGACGTCGATCATCACGCACTTCGACATGACGTACCGCTACTTCGTCTGGGTCTCGGTGATCGGCAATGCGATCGGGGCATTCGCCTCGCTCGTCGCCGGTCTCGCCGATCGCTGGGGCCGGGCGAATCTGGTGGTCTACGGGTTGCTGATCGCCTCACTGCTGGTCTTCTTCGGGCTGCCGAACGCGGCGAGCAAGAGCGCCTATATGGTGCTCTTCGCGCTCGTCAGCTTCATCGAGGGCATCGTGCTCGTCGCCACCCCCGCGCTGATCAGAGACTTCTCCCCTCAACTCGGCCGGGCCACCGCGATGGGGTACTGGACGATGGGGCCGGTCATCGGCTCTCTGGTGGTCACCACCGTCACCAGCAACACCCTGGACACAGCAACCTGGCAGGACGAGTTGCGGTATTCGGCGATGGCAGGATTCGCCGTCTTCGTCGTGGCGATCTTCGCGCTGCGCGAGCTGTCCCCTGCCCTGCGCGACCAGACCATGGTGTCGCTGCGGGACCGGGCACTGGTCGAGGCGCGCGCCAGGGGGCTGGACACCGAGGCTGTGCGCCGCGGCGAGTGGCGGCAGATGATGCGCCTGGACGTGCTGGGATCGGCCTTCGCCATCGCCGTGTTCCTGCTGCTCTACTACGCGGCGGTCGGCAACTTCGTCGTCTACTTCGCGACCACATTCGGCTACACCGAGCAGCGCACCAACGCGCTGGCCAACTGGTATTGGGGCGCGAACGCCATCGCCCTGGTCCTGGTGGGCCTGCTCTCGGACCGCTTGAAGGTCCGCAAGCCGTTCATGATCGTCGGCGCGGTCGGCTCCATCGTGGTGACCGCGATCTTCGCCACCCGCGCCACTCACCCGACGACCGACTACTACACCTTCGCGCTGCTGTTCATCGGCATCGGGGTCTTCAGCGGCATCGCCTACGCGCCCTGGATGGCGAGCTTCACCGAGACCGTGGAAAAGCACAACCCGGCAGCAACGGCAGCGGGTTTGGCGGTGTGGGGGTGGACAGTGCGCATCGTCGTCGCCGTCTCCGCAGCCTTCATCCCCGTCCTCGTGACGTCCGTGACCCCGCTGGTGGAGCACGGCGCTGAGGTCAAGGCTGCCTCGGCCCAGGCCGCGCCCGCGCTCACCATCATCAACGCGCATCCTCAACTCTTCGCCGAACTGGACAAGTACACCCCGACCACGGTGCCACCCACCCTGGGCGCCCGCGCAGTCAAGGAAGTCGGTGCGGCGAACCTGGCTGTCGTGCAAAAGGCCGCACCTCAGCTCAAGTTGTTGCGGGAATACGGCCCCCAGGTCCAGAAGGCGTCGAAGGACGGACCCGGCGAGTGGCGCAACTGGTGGTGGATCTGCGTCGGCGGCCAAGTGCTGTTCCTGCCCTTCGTTTTCGTGATGGCAGGCCGCTGGAGCCCGAAGAAGGCGCGTGAGGACGCCGAGGCGCACCAGCTCGCCGTCGACCGCGAACTCGCCACCCTCACCGCGGCCGAAAGTTAACCGGACACGGGGCCGGCAGCCGTCGACGGACCGGCCGGCCCCGCAGCCGTGGATGAGCTCCGCGGACCGTCCTCCGAGCCGCGCTCATCCTGTGCCCTAGGGCGCGTGCATGGCCGCTCTCAGATTGCGGATTCAGCCCGGCCTCTGCCCGGCCATCGTCGACCGCCTCGCCTTCGGCGGGACCATCAGCAAGACCGGCACCAGCTCTTTCCCGCCGACCGGCCACTCCACCACCAAGTCCTCAGCCAGCAAGTCACCCAACCCGGCCCAGTCCCGAGCCTGCAACTAGCCGTGCAGGCTCTCGTGCATCCGGTCCTGGTTGACCAGCACCCTCAGTCCCGGCAGCAGCTCGCGGCGCCAACACGAAGCGAAGCGGGCAGGACGGATCCGGCTCAAGGCAGCACGAGAGGAGAGGGGGCGGGGCGGGGGCCAGCCGCGCGAAGCGGGAGTCCATGGGTCGTTCCCGGGCCGCCTTCAAGAGGGTGCTGGCCCAGGCCGGATCACCCCTTTGCGATCATTCGGCCATGACTTTTGACCTGGCCGTCTGGGAGGGCGAGCCGCCGCGCGACAACGACGCAGCCGGTGTTGTCTACGACGAGCTCTACGAGCGCTACCTCGACTCCGATGACGCGGTCGTGGAACCGACGCCCTGCATCAAGGCCTACATCGAGGCGCTCCTCGAACGGTATCCGACGACGCACATGACAGCCCCTGGGCCTCACCACCGGTGGCGGATGAGGCATCAGGACCGATCGTCTACCTGCTCATGTCCTACGGCAGGGCCGAGGAAGTGTCTCAGTACGCCGCCACCCTGGCCCGCACACGGGGACTCACCTGCTTCGATCCACAAGCAGAGACCCTGCGGCCCTGAACTGTGCAAACCGCCTGGCCGTCCGGCCGGATGAAGATGCCTGCGCGGCTCCCCTGTGCCCGCAGGAACGAGAACGAGCGAACGATCAACGCCCTCGAAGGTTTCCGCGCCGTGACCACCCGCTTCGATCGTCGGTGCGTCCTCCACGGCACGGTGACCGCCACCGCAATCCGGCTGGGGCTCCGCTCCTGAGCCCTGCATGCACCGTGCCCGCCGGCTTTGCAGGTGACAGCGGACACCATTTGTCGACGAGTTCGGGACAGCACATGTCAATCAGCGAGCTCTGCTGTGTGGTGACGTGGGGGTTGCCCTTCGGGATGTCCTCAGTGATCTGTTGTCCTCACCGGTCCGCGTGCTGTCGTCGAAGGCCGTCGAGGATGACGTTCATCAGTGGCCGGGCCGTGGATTTCCATTCGTCCCGTTCCAGCCGGCTGAGGTAGGCGATGAGCACGAGGACCCCGTGGGCGTCCACGTCGGTGCGGATGGAACCGGCCGCTTTCCCGGCATCCAGCAGGTGAGCCAGGGCGCCTTCGATGGGGTTGTGGCTGTGGGCGACGAGGTCCTGCCAAGCCGTCGGCTCGAGCGCCGCCAGGACACCGCGTTTGATCTCGGCGTAGTCGATCACCCGGTCGAGCCAGTGCCGCAAGGCTTCCACCGGCTCGTGTTCCGCCAGCAGAGCGGGAGCGGCGGTGACGAGGTCTTCGACGTCGCGCCGGTAGACCTCGGCCAGGAGCGCTTCGCGGTTGGGGAAGTTGCGGTAGAGCGTTCCCTGTCCCACACCGGCACGTTTGGCGATCTCGTTGAGGTGGACGTGGGGGGACTCGGCGAGTGCTGCGCGGGCGGCCTCCACGATAAGGCTCCGGTTCCGCGCCGCATCCGGACGGCGTGCTGGCGCGCTCATAGGCATCTCCCGATGTTCCGTCATCACAAGCGGACACGTGTCCGGTAAGGTGAAACTCACCGGACACGTGTCCACTTTACTGGAGGCAGCAGTGCTCTCTCTTCACGACAAGATTGTCGCCATCACCGGAGCCAGCGGCGGCATCGGGGAAGCCACGGCCCGCCTGCTCGCCCGGCGCGGCGCCGCGGTCGTCCTCGCAGCCCGCCGCAGCGAGCGCATCGACGCCATCGCGCACGACATCCGGCAGGAGGGAGGCCGGGCCGCCGCGTGCGTCGTCGACGTCACCAAGGCCGAAGACCTGCAGCGCCTGGTCCGCGCCACCACCGACCTCTATGGGCGTATCGACGTGCTGGTGAACAACGCCGGAATCGCCCCGATCAGCCCGCTGGCCGACCTCGACACCGAAGGCTGGTCGGCCATGATCGATGTCAACCTCCGCGGCATGCTCAACGGCGTCGCCGCCGTACTGCCCGTCTTCCGCGAACAAGGAGCGGGCCACCTGGTCAGCATTGTCTCCGTGGCCGGCCTGCACGGCGCATCCCCCAGCATGGCCGTCTACGCGGCGACCAAGAACGCCGTCCGCACCATCCACGAAGGACTGCGCCGGGAATCCACCGACGGCGTGGTACGTACGACAGCCATCTCGCCCGGATACATCCGCACCGACCTCGCCGACTCCATGACAGACCCGCACATCCGCGAACAGACACGCCAACACATGGACGCGGCGGGCATCGAGCCGGCCGCGGTCGCCCGCGCGGTCGCTTTCGCCCTTGAACAGCCCGGCGACGTCGAGATCGGCGAGATCAACGTCCGTCCCACCGTCCAGGCATGACAGCACGTCGGGCACCTCGACACAGCGCGCGAACTCATCGACAAACCATGCGGCGCATGTGCCAACGGTGACTGCGCCGCATTGCGGCACCTTCTTCAGCCGCTCCAGTAGGCGCTGTCCAAGGCGACGGTCAGCCGATGGTCCGTGAGCTCGACATCCAACCACCTGCCCCTGGACACGGCTTCGGCGGAGTCAGCCGACACGGTGTGCTCCAGCAGGAACACGAAGTGCAAAACGAACGGCACCCGCTCCCCGTCGGGCAGGCCGCCGGCGCCGAGCTGGAGGTTCGTCTTCCACGCCGCCTGACAGAGCACCGAGATGAACAGTCCCAGGAAAACGGCCCCGAGGAGCACGTCCGCTTCGCCGATCAAAAGCGCAACATCGCGCTTCACGTGCCCAGGGCCGTGCCAGTCGTGCAGACAGTCGACGAGGGCACCCCAGTTGTGGCCGAAGTAACCGGGAAACGACAGCTCGCGCGCGAACGCACCAAACAGCGAGGCGGGTTCCAGCAGCTCGCGGGCATCAAGCCGCAGGACCAGGCCACCCCGCTCCAGCAACGCACTCGAATCGGCGGACACCTACGCATCACTCCGGGCGGTGAAAACGACCCAGGGCGCCGTGGGTCGGATCAAACTCGGAGCACTCACACCCGAGATCCTCGCACGCTGATACGACGCCACCCCCACCTGCAGCATTCCGGTCACGGATTTCCCCGCTCGCTGCTCTTGCGCGGTCGGCCACCTGCGCGAGGACGGTCCGCACCCCTGCGCCGACGGGCATCCCGTCCGGTGAACACATTCACCGCTGCAGGCACCTCTGGAGGTTGCCCGGGGCGTCAGGGCGTCCTGGTGGAAAGCGACAAGGCACCGCGATGCGCGCTGAGGCCATCCCGGGCCGACGTCTGCCCGCGCGCACCGGGGGCAGCCGTGCCGACGACGCATCGTCCCTCCCAGGCGCTGGCCAGCGGCATCGCTGTCGCCACAATACCTCCGTGGAGTTACTGACAGTCGCGCTTCCCGTAGGCGCCACGGTGTTCGTCGCCACCGTGGGTTACCTCCAACGGCGGCGCAGCGAGCAGCGCCAAGCCGAGAACGAGACGACAACCCCGGCCGGCGGAAGTGATCCGACGAGACGGCCCAGCCGGGCCGAGGTGGGGTCAGCCGTGGTAGGCGGGTTCAGTGGTGCTGAGGCCAGCAATGACGGCCCGGGAGGCGATGGCAGGCGGCAGCCCCAAAACCCGGCGCCGGTGGCGGCCGACAGCCAGGCCACGTCACCGACACCGGGCACCTCAAACCGCACGGTCGCGCAACCACCGCCGCACTGCCCCTGCCCGGCGCCACCCCCTCCAGCTCGCCGCGCACTCCGGCCCACCTCCGGCTCCACCCATTCACGCCAACGCGGCAGGTCGGTGTGAGGTGCGGGTGACCTCGCCACTGAGCGCGAAACCCGCCCGCATCACCACTTCCTGACACAAGGCCCCGTGTCATTAGGTGGGTGACGTCGACGACATGCTGCAGATGATCCGGCCTACGGGGCAGAGGCGTTTCGGTGAGGGTCTGAAAGACAGCGAATCCACGAAGCTATCGAAATGCTTCAACCGGTGGATCCTTCGGTTTGGGGCGTGACACGAGGATGCTGAGTGAGCCGAAGGGCCTCGGTGACAACGTCGGCGTCGACCTGTGCCGGTGTCCTGTCGCCGTACTCGACGATGTCGTACTCATCGTCCAGAAGGGCGAGTTGTTCGGCCACAGCGAGTTCATGCCCAAAACGGTGGTGGATCTGCAAGGCCAGCTCACGTGGTGTCAACTCGTTGGCCAGCATGCGGGCAGCCAGTGCTCGCACCGCAGCTTCCTGTCCGGCAACGCTGTCCGCTGCGTGGAAGACGAGGCCCAGTTCGTCGAGGGCCGGGGGAAGCAGGTCGGGGACGTCGTAATCCGCCTCCGAACGTGTGCACGCGGCCAGGATCCGCAGGGCAGGACTGTCCAGGCCGGCAACGAGTGCATCACAGGCGGCAGCGACGACATCGGCTGCCGGGATCTCGCGCATGCTCCACAGAACGGCACGGTCCTGAAGTTCGCGCGCTGCTGATTCCGTGAACGACATGAGCCCATCATCTCGTCAGAGAGCAGAACGGGTCGAATATTCTCCATGCCTCCGCCCGCAACCACGCAACCCCGGCTCCTCCGGCCGTGCCGTCGTAGCGTGGTCAGCTGAACGTGTTGCAGTCGGCGACGCGGCCGGAGCGGTTGCCGGTGGAGAACCATTGCTGGCGCTGGCTCGCGGAGCCGTGGGTCCAGGTGTCGGGTGTGACCTTGCCCTGGTAGCGCTGTTGAATACGGTCATCTCCGACGGCGGCGGCCGCGTCCAGCCCGCGGTTGATGTCGTCCTGCGTCAAGTCGGTGATCAGTGGCTTACCACTCTTGGGGTCGGGGGTCGTGGTGGCGTGGTGGGCCCACACTCCGGCGTAGCAGTCCGCCTGCAACTCGAGTTTCACCGAGCCGCTGTTCTGGCCCTTTCCGCTGCCGCGGGAGATCGTTCCGCTGAGGTCCTGGACGTGGTGGCCGTATTCGTGCGCGATGACGTAGGCCTCGGCGAACGGGCCGCCCTTGGCTCCGAACTTGCTGCTCAGGTCGTTGAAGAAGCCGAGGTCGAGATAGACCTTGTCATCGGCTGAGCAGTAGAAGGGGCCGACGTCGGACGTCGCGCTCCCGCAGCCGGTGTTCACACTGCCGGTGAACAGGAACGTCGGGGCCTCCTGGTAGGGCTTGCCGGCGGCCGTCTCCGTCTGCTTCCAGAACGCCTGCACGCTGTCGACCACGGCGACGATCCGGCACTCCTCCTTGCGGTTGGCGTCAGCACCGGTACGGCAGTTCGCCGCGAGGTCCGCGGCTGACGTGCCGGACGAGGACGTGTCGCTGCCGCCCGAGTCGAACATGCCGGGGTCGACACCGAAGAGCACGGACGCGACCAGCACCACGAGCCCGACCAGTCCCCCGCCGACGGTCTTCCCGCCACCCGGGATCCCGCCCAGCGCTCCTCCCCGACCGTCCTCGACCTCGGACGTGTCCAGAGCAGCGTCATCGTCGAATTGCATACGTTCACCTTCCCTCAAGCAGCGCGCCGGACCGCCCCGCATCGCACCGCCCGTCTACCCCGTCCAAGGACATCCCGATCCCGTCCTCTTTCTGCTCCGCCTCTTGAAGGAGCCGGCGGGCGAGGCCGCGACGCTGCTCTGTGCGTGAAGGCCTGACCGCCCGTGCGCCGCACCCCCCCTCCATGCCGTCGAACGCGCAGCGGCGCTATGGGCCTTACCGGGGACGGCAGCCGTGATGGAGTACCGCCGCACGCACGGTCGGGAAGCCTTTGAACGGTTCTTCGACGAGTACGCGATCGTCCCGACCGACCCGCGGTGGCCGTTCGTCGTCTGAATCACGCAGGCACGGTCCCGGCATCGGCGCGCCTGCTTCCCCCGGCCACTCGGTGCGGTAGCGCGCCTGCGGCAGGGTGGTGATGCGCCGGCGTGTTCCTCCCGGTTCAGCCGGATGCCGCCGTGGCCGTGGGTGCGAGGCTGTTGCTGTTGGCGCGTACCAGGCCGGGCGGAATGCCGCGGGCAAGGAGGGCGCGTCGACGTGGCAGGTTCCTGGACATAGGGCCGGTGCGGCAGTTCATGGGACCAGCCGGGGCGGCCGGGGAGGTCAAGCAGCACGGGCCTCCACCTCTGCGGGGCCGGAACACCTTCGCTCAGTCGATCGGGTCAGGAAGCGTCGCGGAAGACGGTGGCTGAACCATGACGGCCGCGCCGAACTTCTCCCGGACGCGGGCGACAGCTGTTTCGGCGACCAGGTGGGCTTCGCGGGCGTTGTCGAGACCGACCTGCGTCGCGACCTGCTCGGCGTCGACGAAGTCCCTGCATTTTCTGACGAGTCCGGTCAGGCGTCCGCGCTGCAGGCCGGCGGCGTCCATCAGCCGGTGGGCGACCTGGCGTAGGTCGTCGTCGTGCGCGGACCGCTCCGCGAGGTGGCGGGTCTTCTCCCCGCGGCTGCCGTCGGCGAAGCGCGGGTCGAGGGTCATGGCCGGACGGCCTGGCCGCGTCAGCGCAGGAGCAGATCCACCTAGCCCACGAGCTCGAGCGGGCAGCGCGTTGGGTACCACGCCTAAAGCCGACCTTTCAGGGGTCGTCGGCGAGCACGGCTGCAGCAGCGCTGGTCATGTAGCCACGCAGCCGGTTCGGCAACGCAGGCCGGGCCATGGAAGTCAGGTCACCCGGCGCGCTGCGTTGTCTCCCCGGCCTGAGCGGGCACGGCGGGCAGGGAGACGGTGCAGGAGGCGCAGCGTCGGGCCTGGGCGGGTACGGGGCTGAGGCATTCGGGGCAGTCCCGTTTGGGGGCTTGGACGTCTTGGTGCGGGGCCAGGCGTTCGTGGAGCTTGTTGATCGGGAGCACGACCAGGAAGTACAGGGCGCTGGCGAGGAGGAGGAAGCTGATCGCCGCGTTGATGAAGGCGCCGTAGGGGAATTTGGTGGCGCCTACGGTGAAGGTCTTGCGGCTCATGTCGCCGGTGGCGCCGGTGGCCAGCCCGACCAGTGGTGTCAGGAAGGCACTGACGAAGCCGTTCACCACGGCGGTGAACGCAGCCCCGATGACGATGCCCACGGCCAGATCGACCACGTTGCCGCGCAGGATGAAGCTGCGGAAGCCCTTCACCTTCTCACTCCCCAGAGGCTTTTGACGTCGACGGGCGGCACCGAAAGCCCGGTCAGCCCATTGCCTCACCTCGCATGCCCTGCCACCCCTCACTCATGCCGTCTCCGTCGCGTGGCGCGGTGCGTCGAGGTCAGCCGCTAGCCGGGCCGGCCGGGACAGAGAGTGTCCGGTGAGCACGGGAGCAGAGCGTTGCAGAGGCGGTAGTGGGAATACGCATCCGGCGCGGGAGGTCACGAGTGATGCGCTTGTGCAGCGTGCTGCGCCAGGTCAGTCCCGGGTGGCGGGACCGTAGGTGTGACAGCGCCCGGGGGCCCAGGCCGTTGCTGTGGAAGCGCTCGTCGATGACGACGGCGGTGATGAACCCTGGGTGCAGACAGTGCAGATCCGGTACCGGACCTGGCCGACAACCTGGAGGGTGTGCAGGAGGAGCAGGCATTCCTCGCCCGGGCCGGGGGCGTCCGGGATGCGCGTGGACAGGAAGTCCGTTGCCCGGTAGGCGAGGTCACGGCGGCGCAGGCGACCAGTGCACCGGCTTCGTAAGCGCTTGGCGACGTCATGACCGGGCGGCGATGTTTCGTGAGGCCCACGTATTAGGGCGAGGACGGGTACGGCGGCAGCTGGGCCGGCTCCAGGAACCGGGGCGTGTCGGGGGCGCCGCGGCCGGCCGCGGCGGCCGCCGGCTCGGCCAGGCCGACCAGGGTGGTGCGGGTGCCTCGGGCGCGGATCTGCATGGTCTCCCCCATCGGTCGTGCCCGGTTCCCCGGGCGGATGCGCGGGCTTGTGCCCTCCCCCCTGTACGACCCATGGGCCACCGGGTGTGATGCCCCCTGAGCTTGCTGCGGATCCGTCCCGAATGTCACCGACCGGTCTGCTACGGCGGGTTGGCCCCTGACGACACCTTCACGGAAGAGACCCGCGTCGGGTGGGCGCTCAGTGCAGAATGCTGACGGCCCGGGCGATCACCAGGAGCGAGGTGAGCAGAGCCGAGACGCTCTGGACGCTCATCAACAGCTTCGCGCGGGTCGACAGGGGCATCGTGTCGGTCGGGCTGAACGCCGTGGAGTTCGTGACGGAGACGTAGAGGTAGTCCACGAGGGTGGGGACCCAGTCCGACGTGCCGCTGGCGCCGTCGGCCACCTCCTGGATGGCATCGTCGTTCTCGTCCTGCGAGAAGCGGAAGTCCGCCAGCGGCAGCGCCGAGCGGGCCAGCTGGGTGCGGCTGACCGGGCCGCCGCGGTCCAGCTCCCAGTAGGCCAGGCCGAAGACGATGATGTTGGTCAGCCATACCTGCAGCGCCGCCACCAGCAAGGACCGACCGTCCTTGACTCCGGCGTAGACCAGCTCGTGAACCAGGATGACCAGCGCCACCAGGTTGCTGACGGCGATGATGCCCACGAGGGTGAGGGACAGCACCCGGAACGCCTTCGTCTGCCGGGTCAGGCGCCTGGGGTTGATCGCGACCAGCGGCACGAGCAGCAGGCACTCCAGGGTGGGCAGTACGTAGCGTGGGGCGACGAGCAGCCGCTCCGGCAGGAACAGATACAGGGCGATCGCGGTGAGCGTCGCGACGACCGCGGGCAGCCGTGCCTCGCCCCTGCGTTCGTGCCGGGGATGCCTGGTTCTCGCCTCCGCACGCGTACGTGCCATGCCGACTGGTCCTTCCCCTCGCCGCCGCTGACAGCGCCAGGAGGCCTGCGTCTCTCTTTCGGTGCAGGTCATCTGGCACCTTCAGCATGTACCCCGAGTACGGCGCTCCCCGCCACCGCGCTCGGCGCCGGGGTGGGCGGCGGTCGCCGTAAGGCTCTGTGCGGCCGAGCCGTCGCACGTGCGCTGGTGAGTTGCCTACTGTTCGCGGCAGTGGGCTCCGCAGTCAGGCATTTGCCGCTGTGGCGGGCGGTGAAGTGGTGGCTTCCTTCGGGGGGAGCCGGAACTGCCGTAGGCAGTGGCAGCGGCGTGCGCGTCGACGCAGGCGCCGCTGCCGACGTTCCTCAGGGAGTACCGGGACGTCCCCGGGGGCGTGTCGTCCGGCAGTGTGGTGGTGCCGGCGCAGCCGAGCCACTTCAGCCCGTGGGAGACGTCAGAGTCTCCACGGTCCCGGAGCGGTTCGGCCGCGCTCGGTTCGCGCGACCGGCAGAGGGCCGGTCAGACCGCTTCGAGTTCGAGGCCGAAGTACCCGCCGCCGACGGGGTAGGTGCGGCCGAGGCGCCAGCCGGAGGCCGCGAAGAGCACGCCGAATTCGTCCAGGTCCCGCTCGACGCCGCCGGTGATGGCAAGCATGGCCATGTCCGACATGGTGGCGAAGTCGGGCTTGCCGATCTCACCGACGACGGTCTCCACGACCAGGGCACGTCCGCCCGCAGGGGCGGCGGCACGACAGTTGCCCAGGATGGTCAGGCACCGCTCGTCGTCCCAGTCGTGCAGGACCGTCTTGAGCAGGTAGAGGTCGGCGGCGGGCACCTCGGTGAAGAAGTCGCCGGCCACTGCGGAGAACCGGTCCGTCAGGCCGCGCCGCTCGGCCTCACGCACCGCGCCGTCCACAGCATGCGGCAGGTCGAGCACTCCACCGCGCAGCGCGGGAGCGGTCTCCAGCAGCGACAGGACGAAGTGTCCGTCCGCGCCGCCGACGTCGAGCACGCTGCTCACGCCGTCGGTGTCGACGGCCGCGGCAGCTCCCTGGGTGACCGCCTCGGACACTTCGCCCATCGCCTCGGCGAACAGCCGGGCCTGGTCCGCGTTCTCGGGCCGGGCGAGGTAGTCGAAGATGTCCGAACCCAGCGCGCTCTTCGTCTGGCTCGTGCCTCGTCGTACCGCCTCGGGCAGCAGGCCCAGGGACTGCCAGTGTGCGTGTCCGGCCTGGACGAGCAGGAGGGAACGCAGGGAGCCGGGCACGCCGGTACGCAGCAGTTGGCCCAGGCCGGTGAGGCCGAAGCGGCCCCCACCCTCATGGCTGAGCACGCCCAAGGAGGCAGCCGCACGCATCAACCGGTAGACGGCCCGCTCGTCACAGCCCTCAAGGTCGGCCACCTCGCCCGCCGTACGGGCCCCGGCGGCGAGATGGTCGGGGATACGGAACGCGGCGACCGCGTGCAGGGTCTGGACGGTGACACCGCCGCCGATCAGGTTGATCAGGCTCGCCGTGTCCGCTGCCGGATCGGCGGTGGTCTCTTCCGTCGCCTGGTGGGGGGTCGTTTCAGTCATGGAAAGGGAACCTCGTTCAACTGACGTGTAGTCGGAAGCTGTAGTTTCGTCTCCTCGGTGCGGGGAGCGCTTGGACCTGAGCGTCACGCCGGTGGATCTCCCTGCCTGATGGAAGAGGAGAGCGTGGAGAAGGCTCAGGCGGCTGACCGGCAGCCCAGGACGTTCACTCTGGACGTCACAGGGGCACGGACGGGCAGGGACGGCTTCGACGCCTTCCGGCAGTCCTTCGAGGCGCAGACCGGCGAGCCGTGGCCCCTGCCCTCGCTCGACCTTGGCAAGCGCGGGGGCTTTCGGATCAGGGTCCGCGGTGCCGTCGCGCACGACACGCTGATCTCCGACGTCCACAGCGAACACTTCCTCGGCCAGCCCACGGTGGCCCGGGAGAGCGGCGACCGGTTCGAACTGCACCTGGTGCGGCGCGGTTCCTGGCGCTTCTCCTCACCCAGCGGGCGAGGGGACGACGTCACCGTCTCGTCAGGGACGTTCATCGCCCGCCGCAACAACCCGCCCCTGCTGTTCGACGTGCGGCCCGGTACCGAAGCGACCGTTCTGCTCCTGCCGCCCGATGTGCTCGGCCGGGCCACCGGCGGGAGGCCGGTCGTCGGTCCGGCCGACTCTGGAGAGATGCGCCTTCTGACGGCCCACGCGGCGATGGTCCGCGAGACTGCGGACGACCTCAGCACCGTCGGCCTGCGCGGCGCGCGTGACGCCCTGATCGAACTCGTCAGGGCAGTCCTGCGGCGCGAGTTCGACGACACCGAACCCCGGCTGGCCCGCGCGCTCGCCCGTGCCGCCATGGATCTCGCGGACGAGCACCTCACCGACCCCGAGCTCTCCCCCGCGACACTGGCCCGTCGCCTCAACGTCTCCGTACGCACCCTGCACCGGGCGTTCACCACCGCGGAGGAGTCGGTATCGGCGTACGTCCGCCGCAGACGGTTGGAGCGCGCCCGGCAGGAACTGCTCGCGCCTTTGGGCCGGCCGACCGTCTCGGAACTTGCGGCACGCTGGCACTTCTCGGACAGCAGCCACTTCATTCGCGCCTTCAAGAAGCAGTACGGACAGACGCCCGCCAACCTGACCGCCACCTCCGAGGAACGCACGCGCCGTCCTCCGGTCACCTGACGGGCACTCGGATTCCGCGGGTCCACAGACACACCTGACTCGCGGCCGCGGCGGGAGGCCACTCCCTGGCCACGCCGCTGCCGAGAGGTGCGGGCCCGCACCTGCTCGAAGGTGGTGCGTCCCCCAGGACGGATGGTCTGGAATCCTGCGATCATCGGGGAGTGACGGCGGACAGCGCAGGGTGAGGAACGTGAAGGTGCGTCGAAGTCCGGAGACTGTTGAGCCCTGCTGCCGCAGCACCGGTACCGTGCCGCCCGCAAGATCTCAGAACGCCTTCTTCCGTACGTGAGAGCCGTTGTCCATCGATCATGCGCCGGGGATCGTTGCGGCTTGGCGGATGTGCTCGGATCGGCTTGAACCTCTGCTGCCGCAGCATGACCGTCGGTTCCGGTATCCGGGTCGCAAGCCGTTGCCAGACCTGGATGTGCTGTGCGGGATCTTGAACGTACTGCGCACCCGGATCCCACTACCTGATCACCGGCGGGCAGTCAGCGCCGACACAGCCTCGCGCGGCAAGAACACCCGACGGGATGGCTCCCCTGCGGTGGACCAGGATGCACATGCCGGTGACTGATCATGCGGCGGTGCGGTGACATTTGTGTCCCACCCGCACTGGGCTGATCCTTGAGGTAAGGGCGGTCTGCCGCACGGCGGACGCGGGGCGAGGACGGATGCGATGAGTGCGCCATCGAGTGAACCTGCACCCGCCGACTTCGGCGGTTCTTCGTGGGTGCCGGGGCTCGCGACAGTCATGCTGGACAGCGAAGGGCTCGTGGCCGGCTGGAGTCCCGAGGCAGAACATTTGCTCGGTTATCGCGCACAGGAGGCCCTCGGGCAGCCTGTCGACAAGCTTTCGGTGCACGTGGACGGGCAGAAAGCGGGCGAATGGCTCACTCAATCAGGACCAGAACGCTGGCTTGACGTCGTATTCCGTCACCGGTCCGGCCGCCTGTTGCGGTTGGTGGCAGCGTGCCGTCAGCTGCCTGCCACCGTGATAGGCCCCACCACGGTGGTGTTCCTCGGGGACCCTGAGCAGGTGCGGGGCCGGCAGTTGCAGCAGGCGATGCTGCACGGCATTTCGACACACTCCCCGGTCGGGATGACCATCTACGGCCCGGACCTGCGCGTGGCGTGGGCGAACGCCGCAGCCCGGCAGGAGCTCCCAGGGGCGTTCGCCCAGTACGTCGGGCGCAGCGAGGACGAGCTGTACCCGGGGAGCGAGATTCTCTCAGCGCAGTACCCAGCCACGATCACGCAGCTCATGAGCAAAGTGCTTGATTCCGGACAGACGGTTACAGACGTGCACTACCGGGGGCGCCCCCCTTCTGATCCCGATCGGGAACACGTGTGGTCGCTGTCCTATTACCGTCTGCAGGATGCGGACGGCAGACCGCTGGGAGTGTGCGAGGAGTCGGTGGATGTCACCGATCTCCATCAGGCACAGCAGCGGCTGGCTCTGCTCAACGAGGCAAGCGTCCTGATCGGCAGCACCCTGGACCTGCACCGCACAGTCCAGGAACTGACCGAGGTCCTGGTACCCCGTGTCGCTGATTTCACCGCTGTCGACCTGCTCGGCGACGTACTGGCCGGACGGGAACCCGACGCACGGTCCGCCCGCAGGACCGGTGACCTTTGCCGGGTGGCTCATCGTTCGGTCAGGGAAGACCTACCCGAGGCCGTCGTCACGCCGGGGCAGCGGGTCGGCTACTCGCAAGGGTCCCCACATTGGCAGTGTCTAACGGGCGGACAACCCGTCCTGAACGCCGTTCTGGACCTGTCACAACCATGGCTGCTCGAGGACCCGGTACGCGGCGACCGACTGCGCCAGCTGGGCATTCACTCCCACCTCGTGGTGCCCTTGCGTGCCCGCGGAGTCACCATGGGGGTGGCCACCCTCATGCGCTGGCGCACCCCGGACCCCTTCGCCGCCGAGGACCTGCTGCTCGTCGAGGAGCTCGCTGCCCGCGCCGCCGTGTGCATCGACAACGCACGTCGATATACCCGTGAGCACCAGAGCGCGCTCACTCTGCAGCGCAGCCTGCTGCCCCACGAGCTACCCACCCCGGAAGCCGTGGAGGCCGCCTACCGCTATCTGCCCGCGGACACTGAGGCAGGAGTAGGCGGTGACTGGTTCGATGTGCTGCCCCTGGCATGCGCACGGGTAGGGCTGGTCGTCGGTGACGTTATCGGCCACGGCATCCACGCTGCGGCCACGATGGGACGGCTGCGCACCGCCGTCCACACGCTGGCCGACCTGGATCTGCCGCCCGACGAGCTGCTGACCCATCTCGACGACCTGGTCAGCCGCCTGGCTGCGGAGGCCGAAGCCGCACACCCCTACGGAATCGAGGGCGTGCTCGGCGCTTCCTGCCTGTACGGCATTTACGACCCGGTAACGCGCCGTGCCATGTTCGCCCGCGCTGGACATCCGCCCCCTGCTCTTGCCCACTTGAACAAGGCGGTGGAATTCCTCGACATACCGGCGGGGCCTCCACTGGGCGTAGGCGGACTGCCGTTCGAATCGGTCGAGGTGGAGATCCCCGAGGGCTGCGTCTTGGCGCTTTACACCGATGGCCTGCTCACGGCCTCCGAGGGCGATGAGGACACCGGTCTGGAACGGTTGGGCTTCGCACTCGCCCATCCCGACCGCCCCCTGGAGGAAGTCTGTGACACCATGGAACGCCTCCTGCTGCCCGACCGCGCACACGATGACGTGGCCTTCCTCGTCACCCGCCCCCGCGCACTTCCCGCTGAGAACGTCGCCACCTGGGACCTGGCATTCGAGCCGGCCGCCGTAGGGCGAGCCCGTGAACTGGCCGGCGACCGCCTTACCCAGTGGGGGCTGCTGGAGCTGACCTTCTCCGTGGAATTGATCGTCAGCGAACTGGTCACCAATGCCATCCGCCACGCCATAGGCCCTGTCGCACTGCGCCTGATCCGGACACGGAACCGGCTGATCTGCGCGGTCTCCGACCACAGCAGTACCTCTCCCCATCTGCGGCGGGCCGCTGTCGGTGAGGAAGGCGGGCGAGGCTTGTTTCTCGTCGCTCAATTCGCCCAGCGCTGGGGCACACGCTACACCGGAGACGGGAAAGTCATCTGGGCGGAACTACCCCTTGCCGACCCCTCCGCAGGCAACCCCCAGCCATGAGCGCCGATACGGCCGACCGCGTGGCAGACAGCCTCCCGCGGGGCTGGTTCAGGCGGGAACACCTACCGCTACGACCAGGCCGTCGCCCGACGCAGAACCTCGCACTGTCGGCAGGACCCCGGAGTGCCCTCCAACCACCGCCGGCGCGGGCAGGTTAACCCGTCTGGACGGCGCGACCTACCCGGCCGCGCTGACGCAGGCCGCCGCCGCATTCGAGGCTGTCCTCACGCTCACCGCCGCCGTAACGGGCGCTCCTGCGTCCTTTATGACTGAGCCTCCTCCAGTCCTAGATACCGCGTCCCGGACTGCGGTCCCGGTTCTGCACGATGGTGGGCTTCGCCTGCGCGGCAGCTTGGGCGAGGCGGGCGCCGCCGCCCGGCGGCCACCATGCGGGCCCTGCACGCGCCGCTGCTTGTAGAACAGCGCAACCCGACCGCACGATCCGGGCCCACCTCCTCACACTGTTCGCCGCCGCAGCCCGCAGCATATGATCGTCACCCCGACGAGACCGTAGACCGCCAGGCCGCTGCCGGTGGTGAGGTTGTCGAGCCGATCTTCGTGCTGAGCCGCCCTTTGCTCATCGTACGTCCGTTCACCCAAAGGCACGTTGCCACGCAGTACCGAACAGTGGGTGTCGCCAGGCCGCATCGGACCGGGCCTTTCCTCGCCGTCCTCCCCAACGTTCTCGCCCGGGCAGCGCACCACTGACGAACTGGCAAGGGCCGACCCAGCAAGCACAGCCCCGCAGACGACCGGGAGGAGGAAAAGCGCAGCAAGGACGCCCCTAGACAGGTGCACGCCCATCCTTTCCTGCGGCAGCTTCGGGCTTGTGCGCTTCGCTGCGCCCGCCGGCCGCGGTTGAAGAGAGGTGTCGGCTGATCGCGACATGGTTGCTTCCGATCATGGCAGGACGGCACGCACCTTCCTCGACGAACGGTGCCCAAGAGGGCATCCGACTCGCGTAGTTGGTGTTCTGGGACGTTTGCGTGTGGGGCCATTGGCGGTCGTTGGACAACGTGAGGGTTTTTCGTCGCACCTACCGCAGCGATGCGCCCGACACCCGCTGGTCCTCGATCGAACCTGCCTTCACCGCCTGGAGGGCGAGTCGGACCGGCCTCGGCCAGCCAGGGCATCGACGCCGGCAAGAAGATCAAAAGACGCAAACGCCACCTGATCACGGACCTGTTCGGCCTGGTGCTGGCCATAGACGGGAAGTATCAGCACCAACCTCGCATATCGCAGGCAACAGAGAGCACACAGGCTGCCGTTGATCGGCGCCACCTCCCACTCAGCGATCGCGAACGTGCTCCCGCGCGCCGCCACCATCCGCAAGGGGAAGTTCACCGTGCGCGGCAACGCGGCGACTGACGTCACGTAACACCGTTGCGATGGGCGGGACTTCGCGATTCGGTAACGGTGTCTGCCCGGGCGCGTAACAGTTGTAGGCAGCGCTTTCACACCGTCCTCTCAACTCTTGAGCCGCCTCATCAACCCCCGGCATACTTCGTCGTCCGGGGGGTCGGTGTACAGCTGTACGAGATACCCCTCGGTCGGGTGAACGGGGAATTCGCCCGATACCTCATCTCCAGGGGGAGATCTTGCGCAGACAATTGAAAAGAGCAGCTGCGGCCACAGTGGCCACCGCCGCAGCCGTCGCCCTCGCAGCGGGTATGACCAGCCCCGCGTCGGCGAAGCCCGCGCAGCAAGTCCAGGCCGCCGGCTCCTCACTCACCGTCAAGCACCACGTCACCCTGATCACCGGGGACCGGGTCGACCTCGACGCCAAGGGCCGCGTCGTCGGCCTGCGGCGGGCCAAGGGCCGGGAGAACATACCCGTCCAGGTCCGCAAGGCCCACGGCCACACGCTGGTCGTCCCGGCCGACGCGGCCCGCCTGGTCGCCGTCGGCACGCTGGACCAACGCCTGTTCGACATCACCGAGCTGAACAAGGCCGCCATCCGCAAGGCCCAGAAGAACGGCCTGAAGGTCATCGTCGGCTACAGCGGCGCCGCCGCGGCCGCCCGCACCGATGTCCGGGACGCCGGCACCCTGCGCCGCAGCCTGAAGGCGCTGAACGCTGACGCCGTACAGACTCCGGTCAAGGACACCGCCGAGCTGTGGAACGCCGTCACCAACGGGGACAGCGCCGCCTCCGGCATCGCGCACGTCTGGCTCGACGGCGTCCGCCAGGCCGCCCTCGACAAGTCCGTGCCACAGATCGGCGCCCCCGTCGCGTGGGCTGCCGGCTACACCGGCAAGGGTGTCAAGGTCGCCGTCCTGGACACCGGTGTGGACACCACCCACCCGGACCTCAAGAGCCAGGTGGTCGCGTCCAAGAACTTCTCAGCGGCCGCCGACGCCACCGACCACTTCGGGCACGGCACGCACGTGGCCTCCATCGTGGCGGGCACCGGCGCCAAATCGGGCGGCAAGTACAAGGGTGTCGCCCCCGACGCCGAGATCCTCAACGGCAAGGTCCTGGACGACACCGGCTCCGGTGACGACTCCGGCATCCTCGCCGGCATGGAGTGGGCGGCCGCGCAGGGCGCCTCCGTCATCAACCTCAGCCTGGGCGGCTACGACACGCCCGAGATCGACCCGCTCGAGGCCGAGGTCAACAAGCTCTCCGCCGACAAGGGCGTCCTGTTCGCGATCGCCGCAGGCAACGAGGGCCCCCACTCGATCGGTTCGCCGGGCAGTGCGGACGCCGCGCTCACCGTCGGCGCCGTCGACAAGAAGGACAAGTTGGCGGACTTCTCCTCCACCGGTCCGCGGGCCGGCGACGGCGCCATCAAGCCGGACGTCACCGCGCCCGGCGTGGACATCACCGCCGCAGCCGCCAAGGGCAGCGTCATCGACAAGGAGGTCGGCGAGAAGCCCGACGGCTACCTGACCATCTCCGGCACGTCGATGGCCACCCCGCACGTCGCGGGCGCCGCCGCCATCCTCAAACAGGAGCACCCCGACTGGGGCTACGCCGAGCTGAAGGGCGCGCTCACCGGCTCGGCCAAGGGCGGCAACTACACGCCGTTCCAGCAGGGCTCGGGCCGTATCGCGGTCGACAAGGCCATCAAGCAGTCCGTGATCGCCGACCCGGTTTCGGTCAGCTTCGGTGTGCAGCAGTGGCCGCACACCGACGACAAGCCGGTCACCAAGCAGCTGACGTACCGCAACCTCGGCGACAAGGACGTCACGCTCAAGCTGACCAGCACCGCCACCGACCCCAAGGGCCATGCCGCCCCGGCCGGCTTCTTCAAGCTGGCCGCCACCTCGGTGACCGTCCCGGCGCACGGCAAGGCCGCGGTCGGCTTCACGGTCGACACCAAGCTGGGTGGCACGACCGACGGCGCCTACTCGTCGTATGTGACCGCGACCGGCGACGGGCAGAGCGTCCGCACGGCCGCCGCGGTACAGCGCGAGGTGGAGTCCTACGACGTCACGCTGAAGTTCGTCGGTCGTGACGGCAAGCCGGCCCCGTACTACAACGCCGATCTGATCGGTGTGGCCGGTCTGGCCAACGGCCAGCAGCTGAACGGGTACGACAAGTCGGGCACGGTGAAGGTGCGGGCGCCCAAGGGCACGTACATCCTCAACGCCGCCGTCTACGGGGACCCGCAGGACGCGAGCAAGGGCATCGACTCGATCGCCCAGCCGAAACTGACGGTCGCCAAGAAGCAGACGATCACGATCGACGCACGCAAGGCCAAGCCGGTGGACATCACCGTCCCGGCCTCGGGTGCCAAGTCCGTGTTCGCCTCACCCGAGTGGGACGTGACGATCGGCGACGGCCAGTACGGCTTCGGCTGGTTCCTCACCACGTACAAGAACTTCCACACCGCCCACCTGGGCCCGCAGCTGCCGGCCGGCACGCTCACCCAGCAGTGGGACGGCCACTGGACCAAGGGTGCCACCGAGCAGTACGACGTCACCTCCGGCGGCCCGGTCAGGCAGCTCGCCACCGGTTACACCAAGCACTACAAGGCGGGTGAACTGGCCACGGTGAAGGCGCGGCTCGGCGCCTCCGTGAGCGGCAAGAAGGGCTCCGTCGCAGCCTTCGGCTGGCTGCCCGGCGCCTCCGGTGCCTCCGCCGTCTCCATCCCGCAGAAGCTGCCCGGCACCCGCACCCTGCACCTGGCCGCCAAGGGCGGCGTGAAGTGGGAGCTGGAGTTCGAACAGGACGGCGGTCTCGACCAGGACGGGTTCCCGATCAGCGAGGCGGGCTACGCCCTGGGCGCCCAGTCCTACTCGGCCGGCAAGTCGTACACGAAGACGTTCAACACCGCGGTCTTCGGCCCGCACCTGAACGCCGACTTCGGTGTCTACCGCGACGGCAACCAGATCTACGGCATGCTGCCGCTGTTCGCCGACGGGGCCAAGCACGCCGGCTCCTCGCTCTTCACCTCGGTGAACACCACCCTGTACCGCAACGGCAGCAAGGTCGGCTCCAACCACGACCCGCTGTTCGGCGAGCCCTTCGACGTCCCGTCCGCCGACGCCGCGTACAAGCTGACCACCTCGGTCAAGCGTTCGCCGGACGTCGCCGCGGTCTCCTCGCGGATCGACGCCACCTGGACCTTCCGCTCCAAGAAGCCGTCGGGCGGCGGCATCGCCAAGCTCCCCGTCTCCGCCCTGCACTTCGGCGCCACGACGGGCCTGGACAGCCGGGTCGACGCCGACAAGAAGGTCACCTTCCCGGTGACCGTCGAGGGCGCGGCCGCGGGCGGCAACCTGAAGTCCCTCTCGGTGTACGTCTCCTACGACGGCAAGACCTTCAAGAAGGTCACCGTCCATGGCGGCAGGATCACCGTGAAGAACCCGGCGAAGAACGAGGGCATCTCGTTCCGCGCCAAGATCACCGACAAGAAGGGCAACACGTCGGCGATCACCGTCTACAACGCCTACCTCGGCAAGTGACACGCCGATAGGCCGATGACGGACGGCCCGCGGGAAGCACCACTTCCCGCGGGCCGTTCTCGTGCTCCGCCCCCGTGACGACAGCGAGCCCGCCTCAGACCGCCGCACTGCCCCGTGGCCAAGCGCGGCGTCCACATGGCCCCCGCCCACGTGTCGGTTCGCTCGCCGACTGGCAGCCTGGGCACGCCTGTCCGTAGGCACCTCGGCCGCTGACTGGGACTCTTCATCTCGCGCATGGGGCCTCCCGGAGCGGGACGGGGCCCTGCTGTCCGCCGGTACATCAGCCGCATCACCGGCTTCCAGATGTCGGCGGCGTATACGCACCTGATGAGCAACGCCTTCCTCACCACCGCCACCAGCTGCTTCACGATCTTCATCGAGCTGGCGTTGCCCCACGCGGCCCTGTCCGCCCGTTCCTGGATCCGAAAGGGCAACACCCTGGCTCTGGAGGGTGGACGCTCAGCGGGCCAGCAGGTCCTGGATCGCAGCCGCGATCTCGTCGGGTGCCTCTTCGGCCATGAAGTGTCCGGCGCGGGTCAGCCGGTGGTCAAGGTCCGGCGCCCACGCCTTCCACACCCCGGCAGCGTCGTAGCCCAGCCGCGCGCCCCAGTCCTGCTGGACGACCGTCACGGGCATGGCCAGTTGAGACCCGGCGTCCAGGTCCGCCTGGTCGTGCGCCACGTCGATGTCCGCCGAGGCCCGGTAGTCCGCGACGATCGACGTCACCGCCGCGGCGCTCGCGCGCAGGTACTCGGCACGCACATCGGCGGGCATGGCGTTCGGGTCGTTGGCCCAGGTGTCGAGGAACGAGCCGAAGAACGCGTCCGCGCTGCCTGCGATCATCGTCTCCGGCAGGCCCGGCGGCTGTGCCATCAGGAAGAGGTGGTAGCCGACCGCCGCCGAGACGCCATGCAGGACGTTCCACATGTCGAGCGTCGGCACGATGTCGAGGATGCCCAGGTGCGTGATGGTCTCAGGGTGGTCCAACCCCGCCCGGAAGGCGACCAGGGCGCCTCGGTCGTGGCCGACGAGGGCAAAGCGCTCGTGGCCGAGCGCCGCCGCCAGGGTCACGACGTCGGCGGCCATGGTGCGCTTGGCATACACATCGGGGCTGGTGGCCGCCGGCTTGTCGCTGGCGCCGTAACCCCGCAGGTCAGGACAGATCACCGTGTGCTCGTCGCAGAGCCGCTCGGCGACGTGTCGCCACATCAGGTGGGTCTGGGGAAAACCGTGCAGCAGCACGACCGGGCTGCCACTGCCGCCGACAGCTACGGCCAGCTCCACACCGTCCGCACCGGGCAGGCGAACGTGATCGAAGCCGGGAATGGTGAGCGTCATGAGGGACCACTCTTTCGGGTCGGGGACTTGACCGGATCAGCTTGGGCGACGGCGATCAGCAGCCGATCAGTACGGTTGGGCGCAACCGGCCCCCGGCACGGAGGATGGGGGCATGCGAATCGACGTGCTCGGTGCGGTGCGGGCCCTCCGCGACGACGGCAGCCCGGTTGACCTGGGCGGACCCCGCCATCGTGAAGTGCTCGCCCGGCTCGTCGCCGCCGAAGGACGGATGGTCACCACCGACACCCTGGTCGATGACCTGTGGACCGATCCGCCGGCCCGCGCCGTGGGTGCTCTGCGTACGTTCGTCGCCGCGCTGCGCCGCGCCCTCGAACCCGACCGGCCGCCCCGCAATCCGCCGCGCGTACTCGTCACCGAAGGTCCCGGCTACGCGCTGCGCCTGCCGCGTGATGACGTGGACGTCCATCGGTTCCAGGACACCCTGGCCCGAGCCCGCCGCAGCCCCGGCGCGGTGACCGACCTCAGCGCGGCACTCGCGACCTGGCGCGGACCCGCCTACGCCGATGTCACCGGCTCGGCGTGGGCGCAGCGCGAGCGGACCCGACTGGAGGAACTGAGGTTGGAGGGGGTGGAACTGCGCGCCCGCATCCTCCTCGATTCCGGCGAAGGGGCCGACCTCGTCGCCGAACTGGGGGCCCATGTCGCCGAACACCCGTGGCGCGAGCCGGCCTGGGAGCTGCTTGCCCGCGCGCTGCACCGCGCGGGCCGCCAGGCCGACGCACTGGCCGTCCTCCGCCGCGCCCGCGCCATGCTCGTCGACCAACTCGGGCTCGACCCCAGCGGCGACCTTCAGCGTCTGGAGACGGACATCCTCAACGGGGCCGCGCCCCTGGAGGGAGCGCGTACCGCGTGGACCGGCCATGGTGTCCGACTCGGCCCGCGCACCACCATGGACCTGGCCCGCACCCTCGCGCTGGCGGGGGGCGACGCCCTCGTCCACTCTCGGCGCGACCGCCCCGCCGCCATCCACGCGGCGGAGCGCACGGGAGACCTCTTTCTCACCGCCCGAACCATCGGCGCCTACGACGTGCCCGCACTCTGGAGCCGGGCCGACGACCCCGAGCAGTCCCGCGCCGTCGTCGCGGCTGCCGAGCGCACACTCACCGCGCTCGGCCCAGACTGCCCCGCCGATCTGCGCGCCCGCCTCCTGGCCACGGTCGCCGTCGAGAGCCGTAGCGCCGATCTGTCCACAACCGAGCTGAAGCGTGCGCAGCAGGCGGCACGACAGGCAGAGGAGTTGGCACGGCATCTGGCCGATCCCGCTCTACTGGCCTTCGCCCTCAACGGGGTGTTCCTGCAGTCCTTCACCCGCCCCGGGCTCGCGGCGGCACGGGACAGGACCGGCGCCGAGATCCTCGACCTGGCCACCCGGCACGAGTTGCCGAACTTCGCCGTCCTCGGCCGACTCGTCCGCCTGCAATCCGCCTCGGCCCTCGGCGACTTGGACGCCGCGAGCGCGCACGCCCATGCAGCCGACCTACTCGCCGCCACCACCGAGGCGTCCCTCGTCCCCGTCCTCACCGGTTGGTTCAGGGCCCGGGCCGCAGCCGCCCGCAGTGCCGAACCCGGCGGACCGACCGCCGCCACGGCAGCAGCGCACTACCGCTCTGCCGAGGACGCCCTGCGGACGGCCGGAATGCCGGGGCTGCACCGCGGCCTGTTCCCGCTCGCCCTCTTGGGACTGCGCCTGCTGCACGACCGGCCGGCGCCCACCGACCCGCACCTCGACTGGGGCCCGTACAAGCCCTGGACGCGCCCCCTCGTGCTGCTCGCCCAGGACCGATGCGAGGAGGTCCGTACCGCCCTCGGTGCCGTGCCAGAACCACCGCGTGACCAGATGCAGGAGGCCATGTGGTGCCTGACCGCCCGCGCCGCCGTACGCCTCGGCGAGCGCGAAGTCGCCGCACACTGTGCGGCTGCCCTGCGTGATGCCTGCGCAGAACACGCCGGCGCCGCCAGCGGCATGCTGACCCTGGGCCCGGTGGCGCGGTACCTGGCAGAGGCGGAGGCATGCGCCGCAGGAGAGTGAGCGACCGGAATCCGCGCACCCCGAGCCCGTCCGCACCCCTCCCACGGCTCCGTCGCGAGGTTCCGGTCTGCGCCAGGGTGCCGACCTCACACGCCTTTCAGCCGCCTCAAGCGGAGCGGCGGGGTTGGCCGGCGGGGGCGGCCGTGCCCGTGAGGTACCGGTCGAGCGTCTCGCGGCGCTGAGCGATCTGCTGCTCTTGGCGGGCGAGTTCGTCGCGGACCTGCCGGACGCGGGCCAGGAGTTGTGTGCACTCACCCGCGGGCGGTGCCGGTTCGGTGCTGCAGGGAAGGATGTCCCGGATGATCTGAGAGGGCAGCCCCGCGCGGTAGAGGTCCTGGATGAAGGCGACCTGACGTACGGCTTCCTCACCGTACTCCCGGTATCCGTTGGAGCGACGGCGGCTGGAGAGCAGCCCCTGCTCCTCGTAGTACCGGAGCGAACGGGTGCTGGCCCCGGTGGCCCTGCTGAGTTCCCCGATGCGCACGCCGTCTCCTCCACCGATCCATGCTTGACATTCACGTCAATGTCAGAGTTTACGGTTCTGGGCATGAAGACGAAGGAACAGACGAGGTGGCGAACTGCGGTCGTGACCGGCGCCGCGACAGGCATCGGGGCCGCGATCACCGAGCGGCTGGCCGGGCAGGGCATGCACCTGGTCCTGGTCGCACGCGACGGCGCACGCCTGGAGGCGGAGGCCAAGCGACTGCACGCCGAACACGGGACACAGGTCTCGACGCTCGCTCTCGACCTGTCGCACCAGGGTGCTCCTTCCCGGCTGGCCGAGTGGCTGGCGGATGCGGGGACCGAGGTCGACGTGCTCGTCAACAATGCCGGCGCCAGTCTGTTGGGGCCGGTCGTCGGCAGCGATCCCGCGCTGGTGCGCGGCCTGGTCGACCTCAATGCCGGCGCGGTGGCAGAGCTGACGGCGCTCTTGCTGCCCCCCATGGTCGCGCGGGGAAGAGGTGCGATCGTCAACATCGCGAGCACCGGTGCGTACGCGCCCGCGCCGTATGTGGCCGCCTACGCGGCCTCGAAGGCGTTCGTGCTGTCCTTCACCCAGGCGGTATGGGCCGAGACGAGGGCGACGGGAGTGCGGGTCGTGGCAGTCAGCCCCGGTGCCACCGACACACCGATGAACACACGCCGAGTGCCGGGCAAGCGCGCGCCCGGTTCCGTGGCGGACACCGTCATGACCGCCCTGCGAGGACGGGGCCCGGCGGTCGTGGACGGCCGTCTCAACACGGTCCAGGCCTTTGTCTTCGGCCACCTGCTGCCCGCGTCAGCGGCTGCCCGGATCGCGGAGCGAACCCTGCGCAGGGCGGCGCTGAGGAGCTGAAGCTCCCGCTCACCGCTCATCCATGACGCCCCATCAGGAAGCCGCACGCCCCTGCCAACCCTCCTACACGCACATCTCGCCCCGATGCCGCAACACGCCGGCGCCTACCGCAGATCGCGGCCCTGGGGGGCCGAGGCGCAGCCCTTCAGGGGCTCGGTGCGGTGTCAGCGACGGGTTTCGATCCTGAGGTCGCCCCCGGTCACTCTTCGGATGTGGTCGCTGGCGAGCATGGCGTGCGGATAACCCAGTTCGATCCCGCCGATCTTGTTGAGACGAGCCAGCTGCGCGGCGGTGAAGTCCACTGACAAGGCGCCCAGGTTGTCCTCCAGCTGCGCCGGAGTGCGGGCGCCGATGACGGGCGCCGTCACGTCCGGGTGGTGAAGGAGCCAGGCGAGTCCGACCTGGGCGGGCGTACGGCCCAGCTCAGCGGCGATCTCACGCACGGCACCGGCGATGGTGAGGACGCGTTCGGTGACGGTGCCCAGCGCGGCGTTGAAGCTCTTACGCGTGCTGTCTGCGGATGCGGCGTGCGTCGCGGTCAGGTCGTCGTGGCTGTACTTGCCGGTGAGCACCCCACCAGCCAGCGGTGAGTACGGCACCACTCCCAGTCCCATCTCGCGTGCCATGGGGATCAGATCGCGCTCCCCGCCACGTTCCGCCAGGTTGTATTCGATCTGCAGCGCGACCAGCGGGGACCAGCCGCGCAGGTCGGCGATGGTCTGCATGCGCGAGACCTGCCAAGCCGGAGCGTTGGAGATCGCCGCGTAGAGGATCTTGCCCTGCCGGACCAGGTCGTCCAGGCCGCGCAGTATCTCCTCGACCGGCGTCGTGAAGTCCCACACGTGCAGGTAGAGCAGGTCGATGTAGTCCGTGTTCAGCTGTCGCAGGCTGGCCTCCACGGACGCGAACAGGCTCTTGCGGTGAGCTCCCCCGGAATTCGGGTCGCCGGACCGGCGCAGCGTCGTGTACTTCGTCGCCAGGACCAGACTTTCGCGGTGGTCGCGAGTGAATTCGCCCAGCAGACGCTCGGAGCTGCCGTTGGTGTAGGTGTTCGCGGTGTCGATGAAGTTGCCGCCACGCTCGACGTAGAGGTCGAACATCCTGCGCGCCTCGTCCCGTTCTGCGCCCCAGCCCCACTCGGTGCCGAAGGTGGCCGCGCCCAGTGCCAGCGGTGAGACTCGCAGTCCGCTGCGGCCGAGCAGCCGGTAGGTGTCGAGAGTGTGCGACATCGTGTCCTCCTGTGCGTGTGATCCGTCGTCGGGAGCAAGCCTGCGATCACCGCGAGCCGGGGGTAAGGGCGGGACGTTCCTGGGAACACCACTCCCACCTTGGGTGTTGGACCGGGCATGACGCCCCGCACCGTGGACACGACACAGGAGCTGGCCGCGTTCTTGCGGAGTCGACGCAAGCGTCTGGACCCGGACGCACTCGGCCTGCCGACGCGCCGACAGGCCCGGCGTACTCCGGGATTGCGACGGGAAGAGGTCGCCGAACTGGCCGGAGTCAGCGTCGACTACGTCGTACGGCTGGAACAGGCCCGTGGATTGCGGCCCTCGGCAGAGGTGGTGGAGGGGCTGGCCCGCGCGCTGCGCCTGGCCCCCGACGAACGCAGGTACCTCTTCCAGCTCGCCCAACAGCGTCCCCGCGACGCGGGCAAACCCGCCACAACCGCAACGCCGTCGCTGGCCCGGCTCGTCGACGATCTGTCGCCGCTGCCGGCCATGCTGATGAACCACCGCTTCGACGTGCTGACCTGGAACAGCGAAATGGCCGGGCTGCTGGTGGACTTCGCCGCCCTGCCGCCGGCTCAGCGCAATGCGATGTGGTTGTGCCTGATGCATCCGGAGACACGCAAGTACTACGTCGAGCGCGAGCGCGTCGTGCGGGAAGGAGTCGCCCACCTGCGCAGTGCATGGGCCGCACACCCACGTGACGAGGTGCTCACCGGCCTGATCGGCGAAATCATCGCGGGCGACGAGGAGTTCGCACGCTTGTGGGACGAGCAGCACGTCGATGTCAATGGCCGCGGGCGCAAACTGATGGACCATCCCGGCGCCGGTGTGATCGCCGTGGATTTCGAAGTCCTCACGCCACTTCAAGACCCAGACCAGCGGTTGATGATATGCCGCCCCGCGGACGCCGCGAGCCGGTCTGCATTGGACAGGCTGTACGCACGGTGAGGTCCAGCCTCGACAGCGAGGTGATCCCGGCTTCAGGGGGGTGATGCCGGTCCAACGCACGCAGGAGGGCCGGGAGCGACCGTGGACCAGACCCAGTCCGAACGAGGCGTGTGCGCTCCGCCGCAGGACGCGACCGGAACGATGCTGCGGGATCGCACCGCAGGCCGCCCGCACGGGCCTCAAGGACCAAGAAGTGCGGGAGTACGGTGTCAAGCCGCGGGAACCGCAGGGCTGAGCATGCCGCCGGGCGCGCCACTCAGACCGCCAGGCAGCGCATCCAAAGTGCAACGTAGCTGCATGAGCTCGTCAGCCAGGGACAACTTGTCCCCGGTTAAAGCCACCCTTCATCCGCTCCCGGGTTCGCGTCAAGATTGTCCTGTCGAACAGAGGAGGTCGGACGATGGACCGGGCGTTGCTGGCGGATTTCCTCCGAGCACGTCGTGAGGCGTTGCAGCCGGAGGATGTCGGGCTTCCCCGCGGGCAGCGGCGCCGCACCGGCGGGCTGCGGCGCGAGGAGGTGGCGGCGCTGGCCGGGATGTCGGCCGACTACTACAGCCGGATCGAGCAGCAGCGAGGTCCGGTGCCGTCGGAGCGGATGCTCGTCGCGCTCGCCCGGGCACTGCGTTTCAACCAGAGCGAGCGTGACCACCTCTTCGTCCTGGGCGGGATCCCGGCGCCTCGGCGGATCCTGCGGGACGACTACGTCGGACCCACGATGCTGCGGATCGTCGCTGGCCTTTCGGACGTGCCGGCCATCGTGCTGTCACGACTCGGTGAGGCCTTGCTGCAGACTCGCCCGGCGGTCGCACTGCTCGGTGACTACACCCAGTACTCGGGCATGTCCCGTTACCTGGTCTACCGATGGTTCACCGGTGATCCGCAGGTCCGTGGCCTGTACCCCGTGGAGGACCATCCGATACGAGGCAGGGTCTTCGCCGCGGAGATCCGGGACGCGTACACGGCGGATCCCACAGGAAAGGCCGGCGAGATCGTAGCCGCGCTGCTGGAGGTCAGTTCCGAGTTCGCGAACATCTGGCGGTTGCACGAAGTGGGAGTGACCCATCATCACGACCTCAAGCGCTACCTGCACCCCGAGTTGGGGGAGCTGGAGCTCTACGCCGAGATGCTCTTGGATCCGGAACAGTGTCAGACGCTGCTGGTGTTCACCGCCGTCCCCGGTTCCCCGAGCCATGACAAGCTCCAGCTCTTGACCGCCCTCTAGCGGCTGTCGTCCCTCACACACCTGAAGGCACTGTCTCGAAACCGAGGCATGCCCCAGCCTCAATGTGCTTCAAATTCGAAGCAGATTCTCCATCATGAAAGGTGGCATGTGCCATGAAAGCAGTACGTTTCCATGAGTACGGCTCTCCGGACGTCTTGCGTTACGAAGACGTGGAACAGCCGATCCCTGCGGCCGGGGAGGTCCTGATCCGGGTGGCCGCGACGTCGTTCAACCCGGTCGACGGCAACATCCGCGCGGGTTTCATGCAGGGCCCCATCCCGGTAACCCTGCCGCACACCCCCGGCATCGACGTCGCGGGCACGGTCGACGCCCTGGGTGAGGGCGTGCACAGTGTCCGGGCAGGTGACCGCGTTGTCGGCCTCCTACCGATGACCGGCGCCGGCGCGGCGGCGGAGTACGCACTCGCACCGGCCGGCCTGCTGACGGCGGCGCCTTCGAGCATCCCGCTTGCCGATGCGGGCGGGCTGCCTCTGGTCGGGCTCACCGCCTGGCAGGCCCTCTTCGACCACGCCAAGCTCACTGCCGGCCAGCGGGTGCTGATCAACGGCGCGGGCGGTGCAGTCGGCGGCTACGCCGTCCAGCTGGCCAAGCACGCCGGCGCACACGTGATCGCCACGGCCGGGCCACGCAGCAGCGAACGCGTCAAGACTTTGGGTGCCGATGAGGTGCTCGGCCACGGCGTTCCCGAGCTGTCCGCGCTGGTCGACGTCGTGCTCAACCTCGCGCCGGTCGAGCCGATGCAGTTGGCCGCGCTGACCTCCGCGGTGCGCGACGGCGGCATCGTGGTGAACACGACGGTGTGGATGCCCGCGCCTTCCGACGAGGAACGCGGCGTGCGCGGCGTCAACCTCTTCGTCAACAGCGACGCCGCACAACTGGCGAGGCTGGTGACACTGGTCGACTCCGGAGCGCTGCACGTCGACATCGCTCGACGGGTGCCGCTGGCCGAGCTGCCGACGCTGCACGCGGAGGCCGCCGAAGGCGCGCTCTCCGGCAAGGTCCTCGTCCTTGCCCCCACCGCCCCGCTCACCTAGGCACTGCCTCGTGGATCCGTCGGTGAGATCGTCGTGCTCAAGCGTCGAAGGCAGGCGGGCGGCCTCCGGCGCGACCCCGCCGCACACGATGGCCGACCCAGTCGGACGACTGGCGGATGACAACGCCGATCCCTCGTCGGCAGAGGCGTATTCGGATCGCGCGTGACGCACACGCGCGATCCGCCACAACGACCTTCGGCCGGATCCTCGGTCTTCCGAGTCCACTTCGCGGAACACGGATGCCGGCCAGGGCGGTCCCAAAGGCCGGGACATCGCCCCCTGGCGGGGCCATCGGCCGAGCACGGCCATCGTCGGTGAGGTGGACCTTCGTACTCAGGCCGCCGCGAGAGCGTCCGAGCGCGTGGTCGTCGGGTTCGGGCACGTCTGCGGCCCGAGCCATTGCCGGGAGTCGCGATCTGCCGGACCGGGCAGACCGCGGCCCCAGCAATCCATGCCGGCTCAGCCGCATGTTGCCGGGGGCCCACCGCCCCTACCCAGCACATCGTCACTTCACCGCCACCTGGTTCGGGAGTCAGCCGTCAGGTCTCGGTGGGCTCCTCACCTTCGCGTTCTTGCTCCTGCGCCCAGACGGCCGCCCATTCGTCGAGCGGACGCAGGGCGTGACTGAGTGCTGTCCCCAGCCGAGTGAGCTCGTAGCCGTCGGTCGACTGGGCGATGATCCCGCTCGATGTGAGTTCGCGGAGCCGCTGGTAGAGGACGCTGGACGACATGCCTTCGCACCGCGCCAGCAGTGCACGGGCGCCGAGCGGGCCCGAACGCAGCTCCCAGAGAATGCGCAGCGCCCACCGCCGACCGAACAGGTCCATCGCGGCCATGATCGGTCGGCCGGTCGTCGATCCACGAACCGGCTTTCCTGGGCGCGGCGTTGACATACGTCTCCTTGCGTTTCTCTATTCGAAACACTAACATCCATTCGGCGTTTCTGATTCCGAAACAAGCTCGAGGGAGAGCCGATGTCGCGGATAGCCCTGCTCGAACCGCCGTACACCGACGAGGTCGGCGCACTGCTCGCGCGCATGATGCCCGGAGACGCCCCGCCGATCGGTCTGTTCCGGATGTTCGCCAGAAACCTCCCGATGGCCGGCGCCATGCACGGGTGGGGTCGCTACGAGTTGGGTCGGCAGCTGACGCTGACCATGCGGGAACGCGAGATCGTCATCGACCGGACGTGCGCGCTGTGCGGGTGCGAGTACGAGTGGGGCGTGCACATGCTGACCTTCGCCGAGCGCGTCGGCCTCACTCACGCACAGGCGACTTCGCTGGTGCACGGCGGTCCCGCCGACGAATGCTGGACATCCGAGCGGGAACGACTGCTCATTCTCGCTGTCGACATGCTGCATGAGCGCTCCGACATCGACGACGCGTTGTGGGCACGGCTTGCCTCGGTCTTCGACGAGCTCCAACTGCTCGACCTGCTCCTGCTGTGTGGGTGGTACCACGCCGTCAGCTTCGCCGCCCGCACTGCCCGCATACCGCACGAGCCCGGCGCACCACGCTTCGCCGACTTCCCGCCCCGCACTCGATGACGCGCCCCACCGGGCCTGCCGGCCACGACGACCTGCCCGTCACGATCGTCCACGCATGCCTGCGTGAGGGGCGTGGAGGCAATCCGACGGTGGTCGTGGACGAGACGCCGGCAGGCCGTTGACCGATGGCGAGCGCCGCCTCGCGCTTGGGCGGGCTGGTGCCCAGGCCGGATCAGCAAGTCCTCACACACGTTCGGTGCTCCGCCACCGGGACCGAGCAACATGAGCGTCTGAGCGTCTGAGCGTCGATTCGAAGTCGTACATGTCCGCCCGAACACAGGAGGTTTCCATGACCAAGGGCTACTGGGTCAGTGTCTACCCCGCCATTTCCGACCCTGAGATTCTCACTGCCTACAACAAACTGGCCGGTCCGGCCGTCCGGGCTGCGGGCGGGAGCGTCCTGTCCCGTGGCGGCCGAGTCGTCGCCCACGAGCTCGGAATCACGCAACGCGTCGTTCTGATCGAGTTCGACAGCTTTGGACAGGCCGTCGCGGCCTACGAGAGCGAGGCATACCAGAAGGCGCTCGTGGCCCTCCCCGACGGCTTCAAGCGCGACTTCCGCATCGTCGAAGGCATCGACTGACCGACGGGCTCAGTCATCGCTGGAATCAACTTCAGGACCCGAACGGCACCTCCCCGCACCTGGTGGTCGGTGCCCGGCCGCACGAGCCATCGAAAGCGACGAAGACAAAGTGTCTTCGAGGAAGAGTCCTGCTTCTCGATGACGCAGCCGGGGGCACACCCCGGTGATCAGGGACTGCCGCCGTTCCCCGTGGCCGGAGTCGTCGGCCGGCCCCTCAAACGGCCCGACGCGCTGTTCGCCGACTGCGGTTACGACCACGACAAGTACCGCCGGCCCTGCGGCAACGCGGCATCCGTCCGGTGATCACCGGACGAGGACAAGCCCACGGCACCGGGCTCGGCCGAATTGGGCCGTGGCTGGAGTGGTCGGGCCGTCAGGCCCTGGCGCCGGCGACGCCTGAGCCGTCCATGTAGTCGCGGACGCGGGTGATCACTCCGTTGCGGACGTGGAGTATCAGAAGGCCCGGAACGGTGAACGCAGAGCCCTTGGGCAGCACTGTTCCCACCACTACATGCTCGGCGATGATCACCTCGGGATCGGCGGTCTCGTAGGCCGCGATCCTTCTGACCTCCTGCACCTCGGCGGGGCTGGCGCCCCAGATCGCCCGGTAGCCGGCGCGCACAGCCTCACGTCCCTCGAAGCGGGCCGGGAAGCCGGGTGGGGTGAACGGGAACTCGTGGACCCCATCGACGGCGTAGAGGTCGGCGAGTTCGTCGGCCGACTTGTCGAGCATGGCTTGGTAGTAGCGGCTCAACACCTCGGCAGGGGTGCGGCCGGCAGGTGTATCGAGAGGTGACACGGGGGCACTCCATTCGCTCAACACTTGTTGACCCGATCACGGTAGGCTCGCCGCGGAAGTTCGGTCAACGGCTGTAGAGTGAATTGGTGTCCACTCCCCGCCAGTCCCGCGCCGACCGCCGCCGAGCGACCGAGGCACGCATCCTCGACAGCGCCCGGGAGCTGTTCGCCGAAAAGGGGTTCGAGCGCACCACCATCCGCGCCGTGGCGGCCGCGGCAGGCGTCGATCCGGCTCTGGTGATGCAGTACTTCGGCTCGAAACGGAAGCTGTTCGGCCAAGCCGTGCAGGCGTTGCCCACCCCGCTGCCTACCACTGATGCCGACGAGCTGGTCGATCAGTTGCTGGCCTCCCTCGGCCTCAAGCTCGGCGGGCTTCCCGAGGGCACACTGGCGATGATGCGGTCGATGCTCACAGACCAGGCGGCAGCCGATCACGTGCGTGCCGCTCTGGGGCGGCAGATCGACAGCGTCGGTGCCGCCCTGCCGGATCCCGACCATCCCGAACTACGCGCCGCACTGGTTGTCACCGCGTTGCTGGGCGTGACCATCGGCCACCAGCTGCTCGGCCTGGCAGCGCTTCGTGAGGCCCCTGCGGATCACATCGCCGCGTTGCTTCGCCCCGCCATCAAGGCCCTGGCAGGGCCCTCGGGGTGAGCCCGGAATGCTCGTCGGTCGAGGCGGCGAGCCACTGGTCGGGGTCGTCGCAGATGGAGGGTGCCGGCTGGTGCCGAGCGCCGGCCTGAACCCGAACTCCGCCACCACCCCGCACGTCCATCCTCCTCGCCCGGACACGTGCTGGAGCATCCGGTCTCAGCAGCGGACCGCCGTGGGAGCTGAGGGACCTGGGCGAGCCGGCGCTCGCCCAGGCCGTCTTCAGGGAGTTGGCGGACCGAGCTGGGCTGAGAACCGAGTGGACGTACGACGGCATCCAACCGTATGTTCCGGTGGCCGCGCGCGTTCGTACGCGCGCTGACACCAATGCGCCCGCGCCGGTTCGGGGAGAACCGCGCGCCGGCTCGGATCTCGTCTTCTCGGGGGACTTTCTCATGACCACGCCCATGCCGGTTCCGCCAAACGCTGCCTCGCCCGGCGCCTTGCTGCGCTCGCCGGCCGCGCTCGGCCGCGCCACCGTCATCATGCTCGGCCTCGTCATCGCCACCGACCTGTTCGCCTGCTACGCCGACCTGCGGGAGATGAACGTCACCGGCGACCTGACCGACGGCGTCACCGGCGCCGACGTGATCGACCGGGCGGACCAGGCGGACGCCCTCTATGCCATCGCCGGCGTCGCGCAGGGTGTCGCGCTGGTGGCCACGGCCGTCGTCTACCTGTGCTGGCTGTGGCGGATCCGGGTGAACGCCGAGGTGTTCGACGCCTCGCGGCATCGCTTGAAGCGCGGCTGGACCATCGGCGCCTGGTTCTGCCCGGTGGTGAACCTGTGGTTCCCGCACCGGATCGTCGCGGACAGCTGGGACGCCAGCGCTCCCTGGGGCTCGCGGTCCGGGCACACGCCGGTCAACGCCTGGTGGACACTGTGGATCGCCAGCGTCTTCGTGGGCCGGTTCGCCGACAGCAGTTCCCGTCAGGGCCAGACGGCGGACGAACTGCACGAGGCAGCCGGGACGATGCTGTTCTCCGACTGCCTCGACATCGCGGCGGCGGTCCTCGCCATCGTGGTGGTCGTCCGCCTGACCCGGCTGCAGGAGCGCAAGGTCCTCTCCGGCGAGCTGCCCGCTCCCGCACTTGGCTGAAGACCTCCTCGCTCAGCAGTAATCACGTAGCACTGCGGAACGGAGGCTGGACGTCCGCGCGACGCTGTGGGTCGGGCCTGCCAAAGCCCGACTCCACAACCTGGCCCCAGCTGGATGGATGACGCCCCTACGGGACGGGTCTTTGCGTCACCTTCGCCAGAACAGATGGTGCGTGACGCCGCTCGGGCTGGGCACGACCTCCAGGTGGAACCGGTCGAGCAGCTCATCGGGGGACTTCCAGAGTCGTAGCCCGGTCCCGAGTTCTACCGGTGAGACCGCCACGTGCAGGGTGTCGACGAGGTCGGCGTCGAGGAACCGTCGGATGGTGGTGACCCCGCCACCGAGCCGGACGTCCTTGCCCTGTGCCGCTTCCCGCGCCTGGTCGAGGACCGCGGCCGGGTCGCCGTCGACGAAGTGGAAGGTGGTGTCCGAGAGCGTGAACGACGGACGTGTGTGGTGGGTCATGACGAACACCGGCGTACGGAACGGGGGTTCCTCCCCCCACCAGCCGCGCCACTCATGGTCCTCCCAGGGTCCGCGCTGGGGCCCGAACTTGTTGCGGCCCATGATCTCGGCACCGATGTTGCGTGCGAAGTCCCGGGTGAAGTAGTCGTCGAGGCCCCGGCTTCCCCCGGGGTCGGTACGCATGGGCCAGCTCGCCGTTGCTCCGGCCCAGGCGAACAGCTTCTCGGGATGGTCGTGGCCGAACGGCCTCTCGAGACTCTGGTGCTCACCGGCACCGATTCCGTCACTCGAGACGTTGAAGTTCATGACTCTGAGCAGTTGATCCACGTGGTTTCCTCGTCGGGTTGTCGCGTCACCGTGCGGCGAACCGCCGGACATCAATCACGTCGAACGGGACGCGACCGGATCGACAGCAGCCCACGACTCTTTTTCCGACACCCGCCGTGAAGCGGCCCAGCTGCTCGGTGGCTCAAGGCGGCTACGAGCCGGCCTTGGCTGCGGTCGCCGGCCTGTGCCCGGGTGAGGCAGGCAGGTAGGCATCGGTGCCGGTGTCGATGATCGTGCCGTTGAACGTCAGGCGGTCAAAGGTGCCCGCGCAGAGCCGGGGATCGGCGGGTCTGCACCGCAGGCGACTCCCTCGCAACGGCGCCCCTCCCCCGAGTGGCAGGATCCGGAGCAGAGGAGAGGGCTCCCTTGCGTACGACCGCGATCCCGCAGCGCCAGCCCCAACCCGGCCGTGGGCTGTCCGGCCCTCGACGCCGTCACAGGGCCGTCTTCATCCCGGCGCGCACCTGCACGCTGCGATGGGAGTGCCGTCGGGATCGAAGGCGCGCACTGCACATCGTGAACCGGCAGACCGGCTGGTCAGCTGCCTCCTCGGCGGTCGAGACGATCTTGCGGGCTCAGTACAGCACCGACAGGTCCCCGGGCCGCACCCGCGCGGTGACCGGGAGGGTGGCGTCCACCTCGCCGTCGGCGCCGTAGGGGACGGGCCGGCCGGCCTCGATGCGCAGCTCCCGGCCGCGCAGGACGCGCACTTCGGGGCGGCGGATGTGGGCGCCGGTCTTCAGCTCGTTCATCAGGGTGAAGAAGAGCCTGCGCGGGGCCTCGCGGATCAGCACCACGTCCAGCAGCCCGTCGTCGACGCGCGCGTCGGGTGCGATGAGCCGGCCGGAACCGTAGTAGGGCGAGTTGGCCGCGACGACGGTGTAGCCGCGGTGGAGGTGTTCCTCGCCGTCGACGGTGACCCGGTAGTCGGCCGGCCGCCAGGTGGTCACGGCGCGCAGTCCGCCCGCGTAGTAGGAGGCGGCGCCGCGCAGCAGGCGGGCGTTGTTGGCGTGCAGGTTGGCCTGCGCGTCGACGCCGGCGTACACGCTGCCCAGGACCACCGTGCGCGGGTGGACGGCCGACTCCACCTCGATGGTGTCGACGGGCCGGGGCTCGGCGTGCAGCAGGATCTGGGCGAGGGCTTCCGGCTCGGCGGGCAGGTGCAGGGCGCGAGCGAAGTCGTTGCCGCGTCCGGCGGGTACGAGGCCCAGTACGGTCCCGGTGCCGCTGAGCGCGCCGCCGATGCCGCCCGCGATGCCGTCGCCGCCCACGGCCAGGACGATCCGGCCGCGTTCGCCGGCCGCGCGGGCGATGTCCTGGGCGTGGGAGAGGTCGTTGCTGTACTCGGTCTCCAGCTCGGCACCGGCCGCGCGCAGCAGCCGGGCCAGCTGGATCAGGGTCGCCGCCCCGGTGGAGCCGCCCGCGGTGGGGTTGACGACGGCGGTGTACTGGCGCATCGAATGGGCCTCCGAGGCAGGCGGTCGGATGGGGTGGGGTGGGTCAGTCGGTGGGCAGCAGGACGCCGGGGTTGAGCAGGCCCTCGGGGTCCAGACGGCGCTTGACGGCGCGCAGGGCGGAGATGCCGAGGGGGCCGGCTTCGCGGACGTACCAGTCGCGGTGGTCGGTGCCGACCCCGTGGTGGTGGGAGATGGTACCGCCGGCCGCGAGCACGGCCTCGTTGGCGGCGTGCTTGGCGGGCGTCCAGTGAGCCACCGGGTCCTCGCCCTGGGCGCTGACGACGGTGAAGTACAGGGAGGCGCCGTTCTCGTACACGTGGGAGATGTGGCACATCACCAGCGGTGGGGTGCCGGCCTGGGTGAGGGTGTCGGTCAGGGCGGTGCGGACGGCGGTGTACAGCTCGGGGACGCGGGACCAGAAGGCCGCGGTCTCCAGCGTCTCGGCGAAGGCGCCGGCGTCGAGCAGGGCGTCGCGCAGGTACGGCGCGGAGTAGCGGCCGTGCGCCCAGCGTTCGCCCGGTTCGGCGCCGGCCGGGGTGCCGCCGCAGTCCGCCAGGACGGCGGCCGCCCGCTCGCGGCGGTACGCGGTGTCCTCGGCCGTCCCCTCGTACCCGGCGATCGCCAGGCAGCCCGCACCGCCTGCGGCAAGGTCGGCGCCGATGGCGTCGGGCTGGGCCAGGCCGACGAGCGTCTCGGTCTCGTCGGACAGGCGCAGCACGGTCGGCCGGGGTCCGTCCTGGGCGAGCCGGCGCAGTGCGGCGGTTCCCTCCTCGAAGGAGCCGAACCGCCAGCCCTCGTAGATCCGGACTTCGGGCAGCGGGCGGATCCGTACGGTGACGGAGGTGATGACGCCGAAGGCGCCCTCGGAGCCGAGGATCAGCTGGCGCAGGTCGGGTCCGGCGGCGGAGCGTGGGGCGCGGCCGGTCTCGATCGTGCCCTCGGGGGTGGCGAGGGTCAGTGCGAGCACCATCTCGTCGAAGCGGCCGTAGCCGGCGGACGCCTGCCCGCTGGAGCGGGCCGCCGCGAAGCCGCCGATGGTGGCCCATTCGAAGGACTGCGGGAAGTGGCCGAGGGTGAAGCCCTCTGCGGCGAGCAGCGCTTCGGCCTCGGGAGCGCGCAGGCCGGGCTGGAGGACCGCGGTGCGGGAGACCGGGTCGAGGTCGAGCAGGGCGTTCATGCGGCGCAGGTCGAGGGCGACGAACGCGCTGCGCTGCGGGGCCAGTCCGCCCACCACCGAGGTGCCGCCGCCGAAGGGCACGACGGCGAGGCCGTGCGCGGCACAGGCGCGCAGCACGTCGAGGACCTCGTCGTGAGTGGCGGGCAGGACGACTGCCTGCGGGACGTCGCTGACGTCGCCGGCGCGCAGGCGCAGCAGGTCGGGGGTGGACTTGCCGCGGGTGTGCCGGACGCGGCTCTCCGCGTCCGTGCGTACGTGCTCGTCACCGACCGCGGCACCGAGGGCGCGCAAGGCGGCGGGGGTTGCCGTGGGGGCGGGTGGGCGGATGTCGTCCAGGCCGAGTGCGGGGGTGCTGCGGGGCTGGACGCCGAGCAGGTCGTGCAGCAGCCCGGTCACCGTCTCGGGCAGCGGTGCCGCCTTGGCCGGGTCGCCCCAGCCGTTCCACAGCATGTCCATTGAACGGTCGTCCTCACAGGTCGGTGTCTGGTCGGGGGCGATTCGGGGGCGGCCTGCCTCGGTGCCCGCCTCCGTGCGGCTCGGCTTGCCATCGGGACCACGCCGGTGTCGTCTCGACCCCGAGGCGTTACACTGTGACACATGACGCCTATTCGTCACAACGGTTCGGGCGGCGGATCGGACAACGACGCCGTCCTCGACGCGGTCCGCGACTGTGTTCTGGCCGTCGGAGTGCGGCGCACCACGCTCGCCGACGTGGCCCGCCGCGCCGGGGTCTCCCGGATGACGCTGTACCGGCGCTGGCCGGACCTGCGGACCCTGGTGGGCGACCTCATGACGCGGGAGTGGGTCGGCGTGGCCACCCGGGCCATACCGGACCCCGCGTCCGGCACCGGCACGCGCACCCGGATCGTGGACGGACTGGTGGCCGGGGTCGAGGCCTTCCGGGCCCACCCCCTCTTCCGCAAGATCGTCGATGTCGACCCGGAACTGCTCCTGCCGTACGTCCTCGACCGGCGCGGCGCGAGCCAGGAGGCGCTCCTGGGCTTGCTGAGCGACGCGCTGCGCGAGGGCCACGCGGACGGTTCGGTACGGCCCGGCCACGCCGAACGGCAGGCGCGGGCGCTGCTGTTGACCGTGCAGTCCTTCACCCTGTCCCTGCGCACGATGACCGACGAGGACGACCCGGAGCTGGACTCGGCCGCGTTCCTCGGCGAACTGCGCACCCTCCTGGAGAGGACCCTGACGCCATGAGCCATACCGAGGCCGCGCCCGGCTCGTCCTTGAGCGCACACCGGCGCCGCCGGGAACTGGCCCAGGCCACGGACGGCCGGACGGTCGACGTCCTGGTCGTCGGGCTCGGCGCCACCGGGGCCGGCGTCGCCCTGGACGCTGCGGCCCGCGGCCTGGACGTCGTCGCGGTGGACGCCCACGACCTGGCCTTCGGCACCTCCCGCTGGAGCTCGAAGCTCATCCACGGAGGGCTGCGCTACCTGGCCTCCGCGCAGTTCGACGTCGCCCACGAGAGCGCGGTCGAACGCGGGGTGCTGATGACCCGGACGGCCCCTCACCTGGTGGCCGCGCAGCCGTTCGTACTGCCGCTGACCCCGCTCGTGTCCCGGGCCCAGGCCTCACTGGCCTGGGCCGGGTTCCGGGCCGGCGACCTGCTGCGGCTGGCCGCCCGCACCCCGCGCCCGGTGCTGCCCGCGCCACGCCGGCTGTCCGCGACGGAGGCCCGGCACCTGGCGCCCGCCGTCCGCGCTTCCGGCCTGCGCGGCGGACTGCTGTCGTGGGACGGCAAGGTGACCGACGACGCAGCGCTGGTGACGGCCCTGGCCAGGACTGCCGCCGCGCATGGCGCCCGCGTGCTGACCCGGGTGCGTGCACTGGAACTGAACGACACCGGCGCCCGCGTCCGCGACGAACTCACCGGTGAGGAGGGCGAGATCAGGGCCCGTGCCGTGATCAACGCCACCGGGGTGTGGGCGGGCACCCTCGCCGACGGCATCCGCATCCGGCCCTCCCGCGGCACCCACCTGGTCCTGCGCTCGCAGCGGCTCGGAGCCCTGCCGGCCGGCCTGCACATCCCGGTCCCCGGAGAGACCAACCGCTTCGTGCTGGTCCTGCCACAAGGGGACGGCCGGGTGTACGTCGGCCTCACCGACGAGCCGGTCGAGGGCGCGATACCGGACGTGCCGGAGGTGCCCGAGACCGACATCGGCTTCCTGCTGGACGTGTTGGGCTCGGCCCTGGACGTGCCGGTCGGCCGGGACGAGGTGGTCGGCGCCTTCGCCGGCCTGCGCCCGCTGCTCGACACCTCCACCGGCGGCTCCCCGGACCGCACCTCCGACATCTCCCGCCGGCACGCCGTACTGACCTCGCCCGACGGGGTCACCACCGTGGTCGGCGGCAAGCTCACCACCTACCGGCGGATGGCACAGGACGCCGTGGACGCCGCCATCGCGGCCCGTGGCCTGCGCGCCGCCCCCTCCGCCACCGCCGGGCTGCCGCTCATCGGTGCGGCCTCCCCCGAACGACTGCGCGCACTGCCCGTTCCCCGCCGCCTGGTCCGCCGATACGGCACGGAGGCCGTGGAAGTCCACGCCCTCGCCGACCAGAACCCCGCGCTGGCCGAGCCGGTGCTCCCCGGCCACCCCGTCACCCGCGCCGAACTCCTCTGGGCCGTCCGGCACGAGGGCGCCCTGGACGAGAACGACCTCCTGGACCGCCGCTCCCGCATCGGCGTGGTCCCAGAGGACCGCGCGCAGGCAGTCCCCGTGGCCCGCGAAGTCCTCGAGGAGGCGGCAGCAATACACCCGTGACTCGGCCGCCCCGCCCAGCACCGGCGGAATCAGACGGCCACACCATCCGGAGCGGCACTTTCAGCGGTAGGACAGCTCTAGCTCGTGGATGCCAACCATGCTGTGTACCACTCGCCGAAGTCCGGTCCTGGGGTCAGACCACCCCAGGAGCGGTCGTCGAGCCACACCTGGCCGGCACGGCCTCCAGTGATGATGAGGCGAGAGAAAGCGCCGCAGCCGACCTCGCCGAGGACGAGCGTCCCTGCGACCGAGTAGTCAGCGCTGCCTCCCTTGTCAGGGCCCGGCCGGCCGGTGGTGTGCGGGAAAGGGGCGGCAAGGAAGCCCGGCTCCAGGCACTCTGCTCGAAGGTCAAACAAGGCTTCTTGATCGTCCACTTCCTCGGCCAGGCCCAAAAGTCCGTAGTACGGGCCCGCTCCCCCGCCGGCTACCGAGCCCAGGAAGCCTCGATAGGAAGCCGGCAGGGTGATGCCGTGCAGCCGTTCGAACGAGCTGATCGTCTCCCGGCTCAGAGGCGGGTGAAGCCGATAGTGGTGGTGGGAGGCGCCGAAGCGGCGATGCTCGGGGTCGTGCCGCGCCATCACGGCAACACGAGAGCGCACGGAGGCGTCGTACCACGTCCCCCTCAAGGGGTCTGCGTCACTGCTCACGCCGGAACGGTATCCGCGCCCGGCGCACAGCTTTCACGGCTCGGCACGGTGTCGACGGTATGAATTCGGCTCTCCCACCTGCACAAGATGGCCTCACTGGATCACTCGACCACCGGGCAAACCATCCCGCTGTCGAGCTTCAACCGTGCCGGCCGCGGTGATGTCGGCAAGTCGTTGCGCGGTGTTGAAATGAGGTGTGAGGCGAGTCTTGGTCATGGCGAAGGAGACGCTGCCGGCCGGGTCGGCGTAGACATAGCTGCCGCCTCCACCGACCCAGCCGAACGCGGTCGAGGGTTCGTTCGGCGGGGCACCGAGGCGCCCGAGCGGACAGCCCAGGCCCAGTCGCGCGTGGTTGCCGAAAACCCGGTCAGTTCCCTCGAAGGCCACCGCCGTCAGCCGTTCCAGCTGGGCTGTGTCCATGAGCTGACCGTTGAGTGCCGCCGCATTCATGGCAGCGATTCCCCGCGCAGTGAAGGTGCCCACGGACGGGACGTCCGCCGACAAGATCTGGTGGCTGTTCCCCAGAGCCGCGATCGGTTGCATCTCCCAGGGCGCCAGGATGGCCTCGTCGGGTGCGGTGGCCGGCGGGGGTGCAGCGTCCTCAAGCCATGCCAAGCGGGGCAGCTCGGTGCTGGGCACACCGAAATACAGTTCGCCGTCGATCCCCAGGGGCACGGTGATCCATTCACGTAGAAGCTGCCGCATCGTTTTCCCGGTGGCCCGGCGGGCGACTTCACCGACCACAAAGCCGTAGGTGAACGAGTGGTAGCCGGTCTCGGTCCCGGGCCGCCACTGCGGCTCGGCGTCGGCAATGGCGCTGCAGACCCGCGGCCAGTCGCAGAGATCAGCAGGGCCGATGCATCGTGGCACAGCCGGCACACCGACCGAGTGGGTCAGCACGTGTCGAAGAGTCGCCTTCTCCTTGCCGTGGGCGCCGAATTCCGGCCACACGTCGACCAATGGTGTGTCGTATGTGATCACTCCCCTCCCGACGAGCAGGTGAGCGATCATCGACGTCATGGCCTTGCCCGTGGAGAAGCTGAAGAACAACGTCTGCGAAGTCACCCTGCGCCCGGTTCGAGCGTCGGCGACGCCGGCCACGGCGTCGGCGACGAGAGCGCCATGGTGGTAGACGGCGACCTGCAGACCGGTCTCTGCCCGCCGATCCACGAGTTCGTCCAGGACACTTTGGATCTCTTGCTGCAGTGTGGACATGATCGTCACTGGTTCGGCCAGGTGTAGCGCGTCTCGCTGGACGTCGGTAGCTTGCCGAACGCGAACCCCACAGTCGGTTCGATTCGATACAGACTGACGCCGCCGCCGATGACGACCTCGCCCAACCTGTACCAGGCTCCGTCAGGGCTGGTCAGATGCGCACCGTACTTCCGCTCGAAATCGGCGGCAGCCTGTTCACGCTCGGAGCGCCCGTCCACTGTGTGTGCGGCGCCCTCGATGACGACGTCCAGACCGGTCAAAGCATTCGTGCCGGTCGTCAGCACACAGCGAGGATTGCGCGCCAGGTTGCGTGCCTTTCGCTCCTGGCTGCCCGTGGTGAAGCACATGCCACCCAGACTCCACGCGGCCAACAGCGGCGTCACGTGCGGTCGCCCGTCCGGGCGCACCGTGGAGAGCCAGAACACCTCCGCCTCGGCCAGCACCGCCCACGCCGACGCCCATGGCGTCGCCCGCGCGCTCGGGGACGAGAAGGGCCCCAGCGCAACATCCGGTTCGCTGTTCAACATGCTGCGTCCCCAATCAGGCACGTTCCGCCACGGCGTACGTAGACCAGCGCCATCCAGCCGACCTGCCGTGGTCTCGGACAGGTTTTTCGCCGCCTTGGTGGTGACCCGAGGTCGGCGGCAAATTCATCGGTCAGAACGCACTGGGAAGCTGTGATCTTGCCGTCGAGCGGCTGGCAGGGTGGGTGAGAACCGGGGGCCCACCGCCCGTGGATGTGGTTCGGCGAGACGCCGCGGCACTGTGCGATTGCACGGCACGGGACGGCAGGCAAGAGGGTCTGCGTGATCTCTGGGCGAGCGGTTATGGGGGCGGCGCGGATATGTCGGGCGGCTGGCGAGGCGGGCGTGGCTCCTGCCCGCCTCGGAGACGCCAGCCCCGCAGCATCGCGCCCCGTGGGGACCGTTGACAGTCCGGAAGAGTTACTCGTGTTCGCGGGGGTCTTCGCCTCCTGCCGGTTCGCCCCATTGGGCCTACGCGATCGGCCGCCGGGACGCTCCCAGCGACTACGAAGTACCCCGGGCCCAGCTCACTTTGAGTGCTTTCGGTGGTGGCACCTACTGGTAGCAAGGGGGGCCACACAGCACGGCGACGGTCCCGCTGGTGCTGGCCGCTGAGGAGACGACGTGGTGGGTGGGGCTTTTGCTGGTCTCCCAGGGCATGGGGGCAGCCACGGCCTGGGGGGCGAGGGCGGTCAGAGCCACGGTGGTCACGAAGACGGCAGCGACCGCTCGCTGGTGAAGACGCATCTGAGACCTCTCAATGTCCTTTTTTTCGCCAGGAGTTGGCACCTCGCCGCGTTCGGCCCGGTGCGGGCTCGCCGGGCGCCTCGAACTGCCCGCTGTGCCGTCCCCTGCGCCACCGCGCTGGCGTGCTGTGAGGGCCAACAGCTCACGCTGCGGTGAATTGCTTGGTATTTCAACGTAGAGGGCGCTGGATGATGCCACAAAGATTTCGAGGACCGTCGAAACGGGATCTGCGGCGAGGCTCCACGGGTCCGCCCGCCGCGCTATAGACGCCTGACCGGGCAGGACTGGCCACCGCGCCAATCCGGCGGGATGTACGCGCCGTTCGGGTCTTCTGCCCAGGTACCGCTGGCTGACGGCACCCTGGATGGATCTCAGCCACGCATCACGGCTCTGCGGGCCTACGAGGCCGAACCCGTCGGCTAGAGCGTGCTGAAAGGCTGTTCTCACTTTGAGACCGCGTTTGAGTTCTGCCGTGGCCCGTTGCTGGTGTGGTCGTTGCACACTCCGTGAGCGGTGCTGGAGGTAGGTATCCGTCGGACTTGACGGACGCGCAGTGGGCGTTGGTGGGCCGTTGCTGCCGCCCGCGAGGGTGGGGCCCAAGGGCGGGCGGCGGGAGAAACATCCACGGCGGCGGATCGTGGACGCGATCTTCTACGTTGGGCGGACCGGCTGTGCTTGGTGGCCACTGCCGAGGGACTTCGCTCCGTGGCCGACGCTGTATTGGTACTTCACCTGGTGGCACGATGACGGCACGGTCCAGCGCATCCACGACGCCCTGCGTGGCCGGATCCGCGAAGCCGATGGCCGCGACGCCGAGCCGAGCGCGGGCCTGATCGATTCGCAGTCTGTTCGTACTGCCGATACCGTCCCGGCGGCCCCACGGGGATTCGATGCGGGCAAGAAGGTCAAGGGCCGCAAGCGGTTCATCGTCACCGCCACTCTCGGCCTGCTGCTGGCCGTGCACGTCGTCGCGGCCAGTGTCCAGGACCGCGATGGCGCCCGCCGACCGCTGCTGTGGACTCGCCTCGACCATCCAGGTGTCAAGAAGATCCGAGGCGGACCAGGGCTTCGCCGGCCGTCTGGTCGTTTGGACCCCTACCGTGCTCGGTCGCGAGCTGGAGATCGTCCGCAACGCCCCCGACCAGCAAGGGTTCCAAGTCCAGTCGAAGCGGTGGGCGGTGGAACGTACCTTCTCGTGGCTCACCGCCCACCGACACCTGGCCCGCGATTACGAGACCAGTCCTGCCCCCTCCGAGACGATGGTCCGCTGGGCGATGATCGGCATCATGGTCCGCCGCCTGACCCGAGTGGGGCCGGTTTCCCGCGCGGGTCAGCGCCCGTTGACCCGAACCTCGGCCTGATAGCCAAACGCGGGCAGCAACATCAGCCCGGCTCACCTTGACTCCCGATCAGCAACGTCACCATCGCTTCGAGGCGCTCGTCGCTTACCTGCGGAACGGTCCAGCTGTTGCTGCGTGCGTGCTCGATGAACGCCGGGTCAAGCTCCACGTGATAGCGCCCCACGTAGTGGGCCAGGTCGGAGTACCACAGCCAATGTCCGTCTGTGAGCAGGTGCAGCCCTCCGATGAACGCGCCACTCTCGCTGAGCACGTCAGGCACGGCTGAAGGCGTGGCGACCAAGGTCGTGCCGGCGCGCAGGTATCGAACCAGATCACCTTCATACCCCGGCGCAGTCATGCGCGCAGCAGCTCGGATCGACGGCCCCTCCGCACTGCCGTACTCCAGCTCCCGGAAGCCGCCGACGATGGGGAACTTGTCGAAGATCACCTGGCCGAGCCTAAAGCACCCTTCGGCCGCAGTCATAGCCACCGGTGCAGGCACGGTCCTGCTCGTGCGCCGTCGCGAGGCCCGGCGGTAACCCGTGCGGCGCGCCCACCTGAAGGCGTCACGCCCCCGAACGGCTCGCAAGCGCGGCCCGCTCGCAGTGAGGCACTTGCAGCCCAATCGGTGTCAGCGAGCAACCGCCAGACCGTGGGTGGAGAGGCGACCGAGCCGAACATCCCGCCCTGGTGCCGCAGCATTACCGGATCTGCGATCGCCTCACCGCCGTTCACCGCCGTTCGCCGCCCTCGGCGAGCGGCACCGCGAAGTCGGTGGCAAACCCGTGTAGCAGTTCTTCCCCACCAAGCAGGCGCTGATCGTGGAGACCGTCGCCGTGCAGCGGCGGGGTTCCCATGCCGCCGTTCGCGACGCCCTCGTGGACGGACCGTTGACACGGCTTCCGGAGGTTGGTCAAGCCGATCTGTGAACTCCGTGTCCACAGCCGGGGTTCGCAGACGCCTTCATGACGGCCTTCCACGAGACCACGGGCCTCTTCGCCGATCGGGAAGAGACTCTGCACGCCGTCGGCCAACTGACCCACCGCGCCCAGGAGTCCGGCCACCTGCGCCCGGCTTCGTCGACGACGACCTGATCTTGATGCCCACGGCGCGCTGAGCCCTTGCGGACATGCCGCGTGCCTGCCGGTTCACAGCCTCGCGGCGCTTCGCCGCCTAGGTGATCCAGGCGTTCGGCGCCGTACCGGAGAGAAGACCCCCCAAATGCCGGTGCCAGCCGCGCGTCTGCAACCCGCGCACTCGCCCAGCACGCCGCAAATCCGTCACTCAGGACTTCGTCACTGCTTGCAGCGGACGTGGATGGTCGGGGTCCTGGGTCCTTGATGGCTTTGACGACGCCCAGTGCCTCCTGGGCAGATCGAGTGCACATCCGCTGGCCCGAGTGGTGGCGCAGTAGGTGCCCTGTGAGCTGTCTCACCCGCCGCCAGCCGCTCACGGCACGAACTGCATGGCCAGCACTGCTCTTACGTACTCGACGACCGCGCGTTGGCCGGATACGTCAATGATCTGTCATTGCAGCCAGTGCGGCACTCGATACAGGCTGTGATCGTGTTTGAGCGACGTGTTGTGGTGGTGGTGTACGCGGGCGCAATGGCGCTGGACATCACTGGACCCATTGAAGTGTTCGATACCGCCAACCGGTTCCTTGCTCCGGAGGGCGCCCCGTACCGGATCGAGCTCGTCTCCCCCGAAGCACCACTGGTGCGCATGAGTTCCGGGATGAAGGTGGAAGCCGCGCCGCTGGAGGCGGGCGAGGGTCCGATCGACACGCTCCTCGTGCCGGGCGGATGGAGCCTGAACGGGGCGCTTCAGGACCGGGCGCTGGTCTCCTGGATCCGCCAGGCGGCGGCCCGGTCCCGCAGAGTGGCCTCCGTATGTGGCGGATCCTTTCTGCTCGCGGAGGCGGGCCTCCTCGACGGCAGACGCGCGACCACGCACTGGGCGTACAGCGAGGCCCTGGCGTGCCGCTATCCGGACGTGACGGTGGACGCCGAGCCGATCTTCGTCTGGGACGGCCCCTTTGTGACCTCCGCCGGCGTGTCGACGGGGATCGACATGGCGCTTGCCCTCGTGGAGGCCGACCACGGTTCGGCGTGCGCGCTGCAGACGGCACGGTTTCTGGTGCTGTTCCTCAAGCGGCACGGTGGTCAGTCGCAGTTCAGCGCCGTTCTCGACGCCCAGTTGGCCGACCATCCGCCGATCCGTGCCGCACAGGAGTGGATTCTGGACAACCTGCACAACCCGTTACCCGTCGCCGAGATCGCCCGGCGCGCCAACATGAGTCTGCGCAACTTCGCCCGTGTCTTCAGGCGCGAGGCGGGCACGACCCCCGGCCAGTACATCGAGCGGACCCGTATCGCCCGCGCCCGCGAGCTGCTGGAAACCACCGACCTCACGATCAGCCAGATAGCGCGCCGCTGCGGATTCGTCGCCCCCGAGACCTTCTTCCGCTCCTTCGGGAGAACGCTGGGACTCACCCCGACGGAATACCGGCACCGCTTTCAGCTCATCTCGCCATCCGGCTTCATCGACCCGCACCACGAGACGGACAGGAGCCCGGTATGACTCCGAAGAACGCGGACTTACCCGAGGCAGGAAGGGTACGTCTGGTCGACTACCTGGTCGGCGAACTCGCCAGGGCCGGCGTCACCCACGTGTTCGGGGTCGGCGGCGCGAACATCGAGGACGTGTACGACGCCGTTCACCGCACCGGCGCCGTCCGCGGCGTCGTCGCCAAACACGAGTTCTCAGCCGTCACCATGGCCGACGGATACGCCCGTACGACCAGGCGTCTCGGCGTCGTCGCCGCCACCTCGGGCGGTGGTGCCATGAATCTCCTGCCGGGCCTGGCCGAGGCGTACGCCTCCCGGGTGCCTGTGCTGGCTCTGGTGGGCCAGCCTCCGACCGGCCAGGAAGGCCACGGGGCGTTCCAGGACACCAGCGGCAGGGCGGGCTCCTTCGACGCCAGGGAGGTCTTCGCACCTGTCTCGCGGTTCTGCGCGCGCGTCGATGACGCGGACTCGCTCACGGAGTTGCTGCCTCGTGCCGTAGCGGCGGCACGGGCCGAACAACCTGGGCCGGTCGTGCTGTTGCTGCCCAAGGACGTACAGCAGGCACGGGTGCAGCTGCCCGGCCGCGGCGTGGCCAAGGTGCCCGGTGTGCTGCCGTCGGGCCCGACGGCAGCGGCACGGTTCGACACCGTGGCCGTCACCGCCGTGGCGGACACCCTTCGCGGAGCCGAGCGCGTCCTCGTCATCGCCGGTGAAGACGTCGCCGCCACGGACGCACGCGCGGAACTGGCCGAACTGGCCCAACGCCTCGGCGCGTGGGTGGCGGTCACTCCCGACGCCAAGGACGTCTTCGACAACAGTGACCCCCGATTCGCAGGCGTTGCCGGGGTGATGGGCCATGCCAACGTCGAAGACTGTCTGCGGCAGGCCGATGTGTGCCTGCTGGTCGGCACCAGGCTGCCGCTCCTGGCCCGCGGGGGCCTCGACCGGGCCCTGGCCGCCACCGAAATCGTCTGCCTCGGTGCCGAACCACCGTTCGTGCCGGGCACCACGCTGCTCGGACACCTGCCGGACACGCTCCGCGAGGTGACCGGCCTCCTCCCGCCGCGGCGACGCGCCTGCCCACAGCACTCCGGACCCCTTCCCACCGTCATGCCGAGCCCGGACCCTGGGGCCGAAGGCCGCACCATTCCCTACACCGAAGCCCTCGCCGCGGTGGAGGCGGCACTCCCCGACGACGCGCACGTCTTCGTGGACGCCGGCAACGCGGGGGCCAGCGCGATCCACCTCCTCCCGGCACCGCGCTACGGCCGCTTCGTCGTGGCGGTCGGTATGGGAGGCATGGGCTACACCTTCGGGGCCGCAATCGGCGCCGCGCTCGCCACCGGCCGACGCACCTACGTACTCGCCGGGGACGGGGCCTTCTTCATGCACGGGATGGAAGTGCACACGGCCGTGGAGCACGCCGCGCCCGTGACCTTCGTCATCTTCAACAACAACGCCCACGCCATGTGCGCGGTGCGGGAGGAGTTCTTCCAGGGCGGCGTCCGCAGCGACGACCTCTTCTCCCGGACCGACCTCGCCGCCGGGATGGCGGCTGCCTTCCCGACGCTGCAGGTCACCGGGGCCGAAGACGCTGCGCACCTGCGCAGGGCGTTGGTGCGCAGCAACGCGGGCGGCGGCCCGGCGTTCATCGCGCTGGACTGCGAGCCGTCTGAGATCCCCCCGTTCCTGCCCTTCCAGTCCTTCGCCGAAGCCACCCGAGCCACCGAAACCACCGACAGCGAGGAGAGTTCCCATGAGCGAGGCGTCGTCCACGTTGGCTGACATCCCCGGTCTGATGCGGATCGAGAACACCGGCAAGGAGGAGCTGACCGCCCACTGCATGGAACTCACCCATGCCGTCTACCCCCACCATCAGATCTACGGGCAGTACTGCACCATCCACGAGTACGTCGACTGTCCCCCGGAGCAGGTCTACGACTACCTGCGCCAGGGCCACCACCTGGAGGAGTGGACCTGCACCCTGCGCGACTTCGCGCCCACCGGCACGCCGGGGCTGTGGGCCGGCTACGACCGGCTCGAGGACGACACCAGGATCTACTGCAAGGTGGCCGCCAACCCAGAGGCCATGACCGTGGATTACCACTGCTCCTGGGACCAGGGGGACAGGCTGTGGATGATCTACCTGATGCGCGTCGTACCGGCTCGCCTGGTCCTCGACAAACCGGGGTCGGTGATCACCTGGACCAACTGCCGCCACCCCTACTACGACGACAATCCGCACCCCGACATCACTCCCCGCCCGGACCGGCCCTGGGTGGGCGACTTCTGGGACCTCTTCTACGCGGGGCACACCGTGGAGATGAACAACCTCAAGACGATCCTTGAACACCGCCACCGCAATGGCCTGCCGGTCTGCGTCGCTCCGGTGAAGGCGGTGGCTCGGTGACCACGGTCAGTCTCAGCGACGTCGCAAGCTACCTGCCCGGCGAGCCGGTCCCCGCGGCCTTCTATACCAAGTACCCGGGAGCCGAGGACAAGTTGCGCAGCCACCCCATGTTCAAGGTCCCGCCGCTGCGGCACCACGTGGCAGCGGACGAGACCAACGCGGACATGGTCGAGCGCGCCGTACAGCCCCTGATCGAACGGCATGGAAGGGCCGAAATCCGGGCTGTGGACGTACTGTTGGTGCACAGCCAGCTCCCGGATCTGCCGTTCGTGGGCGCCGGCACCGAGGTGGCACGCCGACTCGGCCTGAACCCGGAGTGGCTGGTCGACGTGGCCAACGCGGGCTGCGCGTCCTTCGTGTACATGTTGAAGCTGGCGCGGCAGATCCTGACCACCACCGACGCCAAGACCGCGTTGATCTGCAATGCGCAGAGCGCCGCGGGCCAGTGGTTCACACAGTCCGAGGTGCGACGGTTCGCCCAGGCCGCGATCCCGGGCGACGGCTGCGGCGTGGGATATGTGACGACGTCGGCCGACAGTCCGGTACTCGACGTGGAAACCCGGCATATCGGCGACTACGCAGGGGACATGACCGTGGCGGTCGACGACGGCCGAAAGTACTGGGAGCCGGGAGAGTCCCAACTGCGCATCGGGTTCACCGACTCCAGCGTCGCCAAGGTCCTCGCACGCGGCAACCGCCTCGTCCCCGAAGTCGTCACAGACCTGTGCCGGCGACTCGGCATGGCGACCGCCGACATCGACGTCCTCATCACCAACCAGCCCAACCGCACCTTTCTGCGGAACTGGCGCGAGGCGCTGCAATTGCCCGCCGAACGGCACCTGAACACCTTCGACGAGTACGGCAACCTGTTCGGAGCGGCGATCCCGATCACTCTGGACCACGCGATCCGCTCACGGCAGGTCGAGGACGGCGACTTGGTGGTGCTCGGCGGATTCGCCCACGCGGGCGACTTCGCCGGTGCCGTCGCGGTCCGCTGGCACGGCGGGCGGGGATGACGGATGGACATCCCCGTGCTGCACCGGCTGGCGCTGAACGAGAGCCCGTACCCCCCGCTGCCCTCGGTCCGCAGGGCGATGCGACGTGCTGTCGCACAGGCGCACCGGTACCCGCCGTTCTACCCCGACGACCTCACGGAGGAAATCGCCGCGTGGTGCCAGGTGAGTCCCGACAACGTCGTGGTCGGCAACGGTTCGGTGGGGGTGGCCCTGCAGTTGCTGCAGGCCGTGGTCGATCCCGGCGAAAGACTTGTCTACGCCTGGCGCAGCTTCGACGCCTATCCCCTGCTGGCAGCCATGGTCGACGCCCAGCCCGTCCCCGTACCCCTGACCCCGGACGGATGCCAGGATCTGGGCGCCCTGCTCGCGGCGCTCGACGATCGCGCCCGCGTCGTGGTGCTGTGCAATCCGCACAACCCCACCGGGAGCCTGGTCACCGCCGACGCGCTGTCGGCGTTCCTGCGCCAGGTCCCCCGGCACGTCACCGTGCTCCTCGACGAGGCATACGTCGAGTTCGCCCGCGACACGAACCTGCCGGACACGCTCACCCTTTTACTCCAGCACCCCAACCTGTTTGTCCTGCGCACCTTCTCCAAGGCGTACGGCCTCGCCGCCCTGCGGGTCGGTTACGGAATCGGCGCCACCGGCCTGGTGGCACGGATACGCCGACAACAGCTGCCTTTCGGGATCAACGCGGTGGCAACTGCGGCAGTTAAGGCCTCGCTGCGCGCCGCCGACGAGCTGCGCCGACGCGTGGACACCGTCATCGCCGAACGCGAACGGCTCCAGTCCCAACTCCTCCAGCGAGGCTGGCACATACGCCCCGGCCACGCCAACTCCGTCTGGCTCGCTGCCCCGGATCCGGTCGACGAGGGTGCCGCGGCACTCACCGCTGCGCATGTACAGGCTCGCCACTACCCCGGCGAGGGCCTGCGGCTCACCGTCGGCAGCCGGCGGGCCAACGATGCCGCGCTCGCCGCGTTGGCGGGGGTACACCGGTAGGGGGTGTCCGGCAAAAGCCCATCGGCCGCAGCACCGGACGGGGCGGTCAGCACCTACCGCGGACGGCCGGTGCACAGGAGGTGCCGGTAAGGCTGATCTGGGTGCGAGCTGATGGCACCCTCCGGCCCCAAACCGCGCCCTGGGGTCGAAGCGGCCCCTACCGGGCAACAGCGCGGTCGAAGGACAGTCCTCGCTGTAACTGCTCCTACGGGATGAGGAGTTGAGAGTCTTTCGGTGTCCGTCGCTCCTGGCATGATCGCGGTCATGACTACTCCAATCGTCGAAGAACTCGTTCTTCAGACGGCCGAGAAGCATGGCGTCCCCGG
>NZ_JAMGBF010000006.1 GCF_023516615.1 Streptomyces panaciradicis | reverse complement strand
GTTCAATTCTCCTTAGCTCCACAGCAAGATCCCGCCGGATCGTATCGATCCGGCGGGATCTTTCGTTTTTCCCTGAATCCCTTCCGGGCCGGGGGAGTTCGGAGACGCGGAAGGGCCGCCCGGTCGTCCGGGCGGCCCTTCGTGACGTGTGCCTCAGCGGCCCAGCGCGCGCCGTCCGCGGCCCTGGGAGAGGACCGGGAGGTTGCGGGACGGGGCGCGGTCCCGGGGGCTCTCCTCCTCGATGCGCAGGGCCAGCGCCGGGCAGCGGCGCACCGCGCGCAGCGCCTTGGCCTCCGCGTAGCGCGGCACCTGGGCCTGGGCGACGGTCGGGAAGCCGTCGGCGCCGAGTTCGAAGACCTCCGGGAGGATGTCGGCGCACAGCCCGTGGCCGCGGCACAGCGTCCAGTCGACGTAGATCTTCTGCCGGCTGGCTCCGCTCTGCTCGGGGGCCTCCGCACCACCGGGGAGGCCCGTGGGGGCCCTGCCCCCCTCGAAGAGCGGCAGAACGCCCTCCACGGGCCGTCCGCAGCCGTTGCCGAGGACGTGGGCGGCGAGGTCGTCGGTGAACGCCTTGATGGTCGACTCCAGGAACATCGCCGAGCCGTCCGGGTGCGAGCACGCGCCACGGCGCTTGACGTTCTTGGCGACCTGCTTGAGGGCCTCCAGGGCGGCCGGTCCGCCGCCGTTGATGATGTCCTCCATGCCGCGCGCGGCGGCGGGCAGCCCCAGGTAGCAGGGGCCGCACTGGCCGGCGCTCTCCTCGGCCAGCCACTGCGCCACCCGCAGCGACTCGCCCAGGGGGCAGGTCTCCTGACTGATCGGCAGGATGGCGCCGGCGCCCAGCGCACCGCCCACCGCGTCCAGGTTGTTGCGGGAGACGATCGCCTCGTTGACGGTCGCCGCGTCGATCCACTTGCCGTGGTAGCCGCCGGTCAGCACGCCCTGCGGGACCTGCGGGGCACCGGCGAGCTGCAGGACGTAGCGCAGCGGCACGCCCGTGGGGACCTCGATCACCATGGGGCGGGCGACCGCGCCGGAGACGGTGAGCATGACGGTGCCCGGCTCGTCGTACAGGCCGGTGTTGCCGTAGCGCTCCGGCCCGATGCGGGCGGCGATCGCCAGCTGGGCGAAGGTCTCGGCGTTCGACAGCAGGGTGGGCGCGCCGCCGACGCCGTTCTGGGAGGCGCTGACCTTACGGCCGGGCGGGATCGCCGGGCCGCCGTCGACGGAGCGGATCAGGGAGGCGGCGGCGCCGGTGACCATGCGGACCGGGTTGCGCTGCACGAACGCCTTCAGCGCCGAGCGGCGGCCGTTGCTCAGGCCGCGCTCGGCGAGGGCCGCCTCCATGGAGCGCTGCGTCGACTCACGGGTGACCCCCACCACGAGCGTGCGGGCACCCAGGGCCTCGGCGCACAGCAGCGCGCCGTCCAGGATCAGGTGCGGGGCACGGTTGATGAGCACCGTGTCCTTCCGGCAGGCCGGTTCGTCCTCGCTGCCGTTGACGACCACGACCGGCCGTACACCGCGCTTGATCGCCGCCTCGGCGACCGAGCGCAGCTTCTTGTGGAAGGGGAAGCCCGCGCCGCCGCGGCCCTTCAGGTTGATGTCCTCGGAGAGCTTGGCCAGTTGCTCGCCACCGAGGGGCTCGAGTGGTCCGTGCACCTTCAGGTGCATGGACAGGTCGAGTCGTTCCACAAGGTCGAAGCCCGACGTGAGCTGAGGAAGGCCGACCACGCGGACTTCTGGGACGTCGGGCAGGGCCTCGTTCACCTATAGCCTCCGGAAGGCGTGTTCCAAGGTTCGCCCGAGCCCGATGCGTCGAACGACTCACCGGGCCTCGCTTGATTGGCGGGACCGCTGTTGTACGTGTCGTTCTGGTTGTACGCGCCATAGCCGGTGTTCGTCTCACCGGTGTCGTACACATCACTGTTCCGGTAGGCGGCGGTGCCCGTGCTGCCGTAGGTGGGGATGTTGTTGTAGCCGGTGTCCTGCAAGGGGTCGTAGGCCGACGGGGGAGCCTCGCCGACCGGCGGGGGCGTGGGGACCGGCCAGCTGCCCGAGGTGCTGCCGTCGACCCGCGGGACGGCCGAGGTGGCCTGCATCTCCATGGGCAGGTCCATGCGCGCGGTCTGGTCGACCGTGAAGGGCTGCTGCAGGGGCTGCTGGGGCGTGACCGCGCGATAGGCGGCCGCGAAGCCGTTCGAGGGCTCCGGGGTCATGGCGCGGGAGGCGGCGGTGTCGTAGAACGCGGCCCCCGGGGCGGCCGTCGGCTGCGCGGGGGGCTGCTTCGGGGCCCGGGCGGCCTCGTAGCCCGGGAGGGAGGAGGTCTCGGTGAGGCGGGCGCGGCTGGCCTCGAGCTCGTCGCGGGCCGCCATGGGGTCGTTGCCCAGCAGTACGGCGAGACGGTCGGCGATCTTGCGCTTGACCGGGCGCGGGGCCGCGCGCAGGCCGAGCGCCGCGATGATCCCGACCAGGCACAGTTCGTAGGAGATCATGAAGAACGGCTTCGCCGGGCGCCCCGCGAACAGGCCGTGGATCACCGCGAAGCACAGCGCCGGGTAGGCGAGCATGTGCATCGCGCGCCAGCGGGCCGCGACGGGCGCCGGGGAGGCGAACTGGTTGCGCAGGGCGCCGGTGATACCGACGAAGATCATGAGGTAAGCGGCCAGGGAGCCCATGCCGATGAGGGTCGCGCTGCCCGGGTTGGCGCCGCCGGTGCCCGTCAGCACCCAGCCGAAGGGGATCAGGGCGGCGATCCAGTCGGCGTGGTCCAGGGCGAGCTTGATCCCGATGTGCACGACCAGGAAGGCGATCGAGCCCACCGCCGTCACCCGGTGGATGGCCTGGGCCACGATCCGCTGGCGGATGTTGAGCAGCAGCCTGTCCTGGGCGACCAGTCCCCAGATGCACGAGCAGGTGAGGCAGACGAGCGACAGGACGCCCGCACCGAAGTTCAGGAACTGCTGCAGCCAGCCGCCTCCGAGCAGCACGACGACGGGTATGAGCAGCAGGACGACAGCCGTCGCCACCCCGTAGGCCGACCGGCCCGGCCTGGGGAGCGAAGTGTTACTACGACGAGGGTTCATGGGGGCAACTCCGAGCAGTTTCGGGAAAGCGGTCCCGCTGCCGAACTTTAAGTGGCGCCATACCGATCGGTACGAGGTTTGAGTTATTGCGTTGTTATCAGCAGACGTTGCGATTGTGGTGATGTCCGGGTAATGGGTGTTACGCGAAGTAAGCTGCGTCCTTGATTCAGTTGTCGCCGGGAGGGGTGGCCCGGTGCCAAGGATGCATACGCAAGCGCGTCGCATCCTGCTCAAGCGCTGCGGTACCCTAACGCCATGCGTGCCGTACGCCTTCTGCTTAGCGAGCCGCGCTGATCAGTCCCGACCACCGGCGAACAGCCTGGTCGGAGTCGGCGCGGCGTCCCCTCCTGTGCGAGGGGATTTTTCGTTTCCGGAACGACGAAGCCGCTGGCAGAGACGATCGATGGAGCTTAAGGATCATGAGCGAGACGAACCCCGCTGCCGCCACTGGTATGTCGGTGGATGCCGCGCCGCACCGCTACACGGCCGCCATGGCAGCCGAGATCGAGGCACGCTGGCAGGACTTCTGGGACGCCGAGGGCACGTACGCGGCGCCGAACCCCAAGGGTGACCTGGCGGGCGACCCCGAGGTCGTCGCCCGGCCCAAGAAGTTCATCATGGACATGTTCCCCTACCCCTCCGGTGCGGGCCTGCACGTCGGCCACCCCCTGGGGTACATCGCGACCGACGTCTTCGCCCGCTTCCAGCGCATGACCGGGCACAACGTCCTGCACACCCTGGGCTTCGACGCCTTCGGCCTGCCCGCCGAGCAGTACGCGGTGCAGACCGGCACGCACCCGCGTGTCTCCACCGAGGCCAACATCCAGAACATGACGGCCCAGCTGCGCCGGCTGGGCCTGGGCCACGACAAGCGCCGGTCGTTCGCCACGATCGACCCGGACTACTACAAGTGGACCCAGTGGATCTTCCTGCAGATCTTCAACTCCTGGTACGACGACGAGGCGAACAAGGCCCGTCCGATCTCCGAGCTGATCGCCCAGTTCGAGAGCGGTGACCGGGCCGTACCGGGCCACACGCGCGCGTGGCACGAGCTGAGCGCCGGCGAGCGGGCCGACCTCCTGGGCGAGTTCCGGCTGGCCTACGCCTCCGACGCGCCGGTCAACTGGTGCCCCGGCCTGGGCACCGTGCTGGCCAACGAGGAGGTCACCGCCGACGGTCGCAGCGAGCGCGGCAACTTCCCCGTCTTCAAGGCCAAGCTGCGCCAGTGGAACATGCGCATCACCGCCTACGCCGACCGGCTGCTGGACGACCTGGAGGCGCTGGACTGGCCCGAGGCCATCAAGCTGCAGCAGCGCAACTGGATCGGCCGCAGCGAGGGCGCCCGCGTCGACTTCCCCATCGACGGCGAGAACATCACCGTCTTCACCACCCGCCCCGACACCCTGTTCGGCGCGACCTACATGGTGCTGGCGCCCGAGCACCCGCTGGTGGAGAAGTTCACCCCGGCCGCCTGGCCGGAGGGCACCCACGAGGTGTGGACCGGCGGCCACGCGACCCCGGCCGAGGCCGTCGCCGCCTACCGCGCGCAGGCCGCCGCCAAGTCCGACGTCGAGCGGCAGGCCGAGGCCAAGGACAAGACCGGCGTCTTCATCGGCTCGTACGCCACCAACCCGGTCAACGGCGAGAAGGTCCCCGTCTTCATCGCCGACTACGTCCTGATGGGCTACGGCACCGGCGCGATCATGGCCGTCCCGGCGCACGACACGCGTGACTTCGAGTTCGCGCGCGCCTTCGAGCTGCCGATCGCGTGCGTCGTCGAGCCGACCGACGGCCGCGGCACGGACACCTCCACCTGGGACGAGGCCTTCGTGTCCTACGACGCGAAGATCGTCAACTCCGCGGGCGAGGGCGTCTCGCTGGACGGCCTGGGCGTCGTCGAGGCCAAGGCGCGCATCACCGAGTGGCTGGAGCGCCGGGGCATCGGCGAGGGCACCGTCAACTTCCGCCTGCGCGACTGGCTGTTCAGCCGCCAGCGCTACTGGGGCGAGCCCTTCCCGATCGTCTACGACGAGGACGGCATCGCCCACGCGCTGCCCGAGTCGATGCTGCCGCTGGAGCTGCCCGAGGTCGAGGACTACAGCCCGCGCACCTTCGACCCGGACGACGCCGACACCCAGCCCGAGACCCCGCTGTCGCGCAACGAGGACTGGGTCAACGTCACCCTGGACCTGGGCGACGGGCCGAGGAAGTACCGGCGCGAGACCAACACCATGCCCAACTGGGCCGGTTCCTGCTGGTACGAGCTGCGCTACCTGGACCCGCACAACGCCGAGCAGCTGGTCGACCCGGAGATCGAGCAGTACTGGATGGGCCCGCGCGAGGGCCAGCCGCACGGCGGTGTCGACCTGTACGTCGGCGGCGCCGAGCACGCCGTGCTGCACCTGCTGTACGCCCGCTTCTGGTCCAAGGTCCTGTACGACCTGGGTCACGTCTCCTCCGCGGAGCCGTTCCACAAGCTGTTCAACCAGGGCATGATCCAGGCCTACGTCTACCGCGACGCCCGTGGCATCGCCGTACCGGCCGCCGAGGTGGAGGAGCGCGACGGCGCCTACTACTACCAGGGCGAGAAGGTCTCCCGGCTGCTGGGCAAGATGGGCAAGTCCCTGAAGAACGCCGTCACCCCGGACGAGATCTGCGCCGAGTACGGCGCCGACACGCTGCGCCTGTACGAGATGGCGATGGGCCCGCTGGACGTCTCCCGCCCGTGGGACACGCGCGCGGTGGTCGGCCAGTTCCGGCTGCTGCAGCGGCTGTGGCGCAACATCGTCGACGAGGCGACCGGTGAGGTGACCGTCACCGACGCCGAGCCCGACGAGGAGACGCTGCGCGCCCTGCACAAGGCGATCGACGGCGTGCGCGGCGACCTGGAGGGCATGCGGTTCAACACCGCGATCGCCAAGGTCACCGAGCTGAACAACCACCTGACCAAGGCGGGCGGGGCGGTGCCGCGCGCGGTCGCCGAGCCGCTGGTGCTGCTGGTCGCCCCGCTGGCCCCGCACATCGCCGAGGAGCTGTGGCGCAGGCTGGGCCACACCGGCTCCGTCGTCCACCGGGACTTCCCCGTCTCCGACCCGCGGTACGTCGTGGACGAGGCCGTGACCTGCGTGGTGCAGATCAAGGGCAAGGTCAAGGCGCGCCTGGAGGTGCCGCCGTCCATCTCCGAGGAGGAGCTGGAGAAGATCGCCCTGGCCGACGAGAAGGTCGTCGCGGCGCTGGAGGGGGCCGGCATCCGCAAGGTGATCGTGCGGGCGCCGAAGCTGGTCAACATCGTTCCGGCTTAGGCCGCGGCGGCCGCGAGAATCGGGGGCCCCTGGCCGTGTGTCGCGGGGGGTGCCCCCCTGACCGTGAGCCTCTGGGGGTGGTCCCCTGGTCGTGCGTCTCGGGGTGGTCTCCTGGCCACGTGTCTCGGGGTGGTCCCCTACGGGCAGGTTCGGGGTTCTTCTGGAACTCCGGGCCTGCCCGTCTCGTTTACCGTGGAAGGAGACGCGGAACAGGCCGCGCAGGCCGGAGGAGGAGCACGGTGGAAGCAGTGATCGCGGTCTTCGTCCTGCTTGTCGTCCTCTTCCTGGCGCTGGGCACCTACGCGGCGGTGAAGGCCGTCGGCGCCGCCAAGCGCGGCATGGACCGCACCATCGACCAGGCCCGGCGCACGGTCGAGGACCACACACTGCGGGCCAAGACGTTCGTGCCCGGCCCCGTGAGCGACGTCGCCCAGCTGCGCCTGAAACTGCGCACCTCCATGCGGGCCACGCAGGACGCGCTGGACGCGGGCGCGCCCGAGGACGAGTCGCTCAAGGAGTCCCTGCAGCTCTTCCGGCGCCTGAGCGCACACGGCCACGAACTGGACGGCGAGCTCAAGCGCCTGGAGTCCGATCCCGACCGGGCCACGCTCGCCCAGCGGCTGCCCGACCTGCGCGCCCGCACCGAGCGCATCACGCAGTCGGCGGACTCCCTGCGCTGGGCGGCCCGCGACCGGGCCCGCCGTTTCGCCGACGACGACCTGGACACGCTGAGCGCGCAGATCGACGTCGAGGCCGGCGCCCTGCGGCACTGGACGAAGGACGAGCCGTCCGCCGTCCCGCCGCCCTGGCCCGAGGTCCCCGAGGCCGAAGGCGAAGCGGCTCGGCAGACCTGGCCGAACACGCCCCGGTCCGCACCGGACGAGGAACCCACACGGGCCGCCATCACCCCGCCCGCCCCGCGCCCCACCTACCCATGGCAGAAGAAAACCCGCCCCGAGAGCACCACTTGATCCGGTCAAGGACGTACCAGGTGAGAGGGGCCGGGCTGCCCTCCGGCCGCTACGCCAGGTAACCTCCAGCTCATGTCCCGCCATGTCGCGATCGTCACCGATTCAACGGCCTACCTGCCGCCCCGGACGATGGAGCGCCACGGCATCACAGCGGTCCCCCTGACCGTGGTCCTCGGCGACCAGGCCCTGGACGAGGGCACCGAGATCTCCACCCGTTCGCTGGCCCAGGCGTTGCAGAGGCGACGCCCCGTCACCACCTCGCGGCCCAGCCCCCGGCTCTTCGCCGACACCTACCGCAAGGTCGCCGAGTCCGGCGCGTGCGGCATCGTCTCCCTCCACTTGTCCGCCGAACTGTCGGGCACCTACGACGCGGCGGTCCTCGCGGCGCGCGAGGCGCCGGTGCCGGTGCGGGTGGTGGACACCGGGACGGTCGCGATGGCCCTCGGATTCTGCGCGCTCGCCGCGGCCGAAGTGGCGGAGGCCGGCGGCACGGTGGACGAGGCCGTCACCGCCGCGGAGAAACGGGCGTCGGGCACGTCCGCCTACTTCTACGTCGACACCCTCGACTACCTGCGCCGCGGCGGCCGGATCGGCGCCGCGCAGGCACTGCTGGGTTCCGCTCTCGCCGTCAAACCCCTGCTGCAGCTGGACGGCGGCCGTATCGAGCTGCTGGAGAAGGTCCGGACGGCGTCGAGGGCGATCGCCCGTCTCGAGGAGATCGCCGCCGACCGCGCCGGCAGTGCGAAGGTCGACATCGCCGTCCACCATCTCGCCGCCCCCGAGCGGGCGGCGGCCCTGGCGGACCGGCTGCGGGCACGGGTGCCCTCGGTGGGCGACCTGCACGTGAGCGAGGTCGGGGCGGTGATCGGGGCACACACCGGGCCCGGGCTGCTGGGGGTCGTGGTCTCACCGAGGTGAGAGGCAGTCGCCGCCTGGTCCGTCGGTGGGAGGGGGCCGGCTCACTCGTGCGGGTGATGAAGATATCCACAACCGGCCGGTAGTCCACGGGAATTGAGCAAGATCATCGCGGTGGCGGTGGATGTCCCATCCTCGTCGCATGGCACTTCGATCACGTACACGCACAGCGACCGCGACCAGTGGGCCGGGGCGCGCCCCCGCTTCCGACGGACGCGTCCGGCACCGCCGCGCGCCGCTGCGGGGCCGGTCCGGGCATCAGCACGCGTCGGCGGAACTCCGGCGGCGTGCACAGCTGTTGTTCCCCGAACGCGCCCCTGATGGTGGGGAGTCGGGAGCGGGGCCGCCGACCGGGCCCACGGACGAGGCCTACGAGCGGGACCTGGTTCCGGTACCGGAGGCGCGGGACGGTCTGCCGGCTGAGGGAGCGGCTGGGGAACCGGGGTCTCCGTGGCCGTGGGAGCCTGGGCCTTCGCGGGAGCCGGGGCCTTCGCGGGAACCGGAGCCTCGTCCGGCTGGGGATGCCTGGCGGGCGCGCGCCGGACTGGCCGTCCGGGAGCGGCTGCCGCTGTGGCTGCAGACCAGGTGCGGGCTGGAGCGGCGGAGCGTCGTGGCCCTCTCCGTACTGCTCGTCGTCACCGCCGTGCTCGCCGTGCAGCACTTCTGGGCCGGCCGGACACAGTCCGTGCGGGCGCCCGAAGTGGTGCGGGCGGCGCTGCCGTTCGGCGCGGGCAAGACGAACGGGCGGCCCGAGCCCGGGGCTTCGACTTCGACCGGGGCGGCGGGCCCTGGGGGAACGGCCGTGGGCGGGGCCGAGATCGTCGTGGACGTCAGTGGCAAGGTCCGCAGGCCCGGCATCCACCGCCTGCCGCCCGGCTCACGGGTCACCGACGCGCTGCGGGCCGCCGGGGGCGTGCGGCCCGGCACCGATCTCCAGGGACTCAACCGGGCACGCTTCCTCGTCGACGGGGAGCAGGTGATCGTCGGAGGTCCCGCTGCCCCCGCCCCGGCTCCCGGACCTGCCGGCCCGGTCGCGGGAGGCCCGGCCGGCGCGGCAGCCGCGGCCCCCGTCTCCCTCAACACGGCGACCGCGGAACAGCTCGACACCCTGCCCGGGGTCGGCCCGGTGCTTGCCCAGCACATCGTCGACTACCGCACGCGGCACGGCGGTTTCCGCAGCGTCGACGAACTGCGCGAGGTCAACGGCATCGGTGACCGCCGGTTCGCCGATCTACGCAACCTGGTCCGGCCATGACGGGGCGTCGAGTGGATGCGGGAGACGCCGGCGTCGCACCCCGCGACCCTGTCCGGCCGGCCGTCCACGCCGCCTCGGGGAAACGCCTCGGGGCCGCCCATCCCCGGCAGGAAGGGCCGACGGACCTACGCCTCGTGCCGCCCGCCCTCGCCGCCTGGGCCACGGCGGCGCTCATGCTCGGCGCGACCTCCGCGTGGGTCGCGGGTGTCGCCGTCGGCTGTCTGAGTGCGGCGGTGATCCTCCTGGGGGTGCGGATGCGCCGGAGGAGGGCACGTGCCGGCTCGGCGGCGCAGGGGGCGTGGCCGCGGATCTCCGTCGCCGCCGTGCTGCTCTGCGTCGCCGCGGCCGCCGTCTCCGCCGGACTGCACGGAGCCGATGTGCGACGCGGCCCCGTGCCCGAGCTGGCCCGGCGGTACGCGATGGTGACCGCCGACGTCGAGGTGACCGCCGATCCACGGCCGACCCGGCCCCGGATCAGAGGGGATCACGCCGCCCCGGCCTCCGTCCTGGTCGAGGGCGAGGTGCGACGGGTGCGGGAGGGCGACGGGACGTCGGTGGTGACGAGGACGCCGGTGCTGGTGATCGTCCCGGCGGGACCGCCCGGCGGGGTGGGGCCCACTTCCAGGGGCCGGGCGCGGTCTCCCTGGCTGGAGTTGCTGCCCTCCACGCGGGTGCGTGTCGAGGCGCGGATGGCTCCGGCGCTGGTGGGCGGGGACCGGATCGCGGGGGTGCTGCGGGTGCGGGGGCGGGCCGCTCCGGACGTGGTGGGCGGCCCGTCGGGGGCGCAGCGGTTCGCGGGCCGGTTGCGGGCCGGGCTGCGGGAGGCGACCGACGGACTGCCGGCGGACGCGCGGGCCCTGCTGCCCGGCCTCGTCGTCGGGGACACCTCGCGCATCACACCGGAGCTGGACGAGGCGTTCAAGGAGACCGACCTGGCGCACACCCTCGCCGTGTCGGGAAGCAACCTGACGATCATCCTCGCTCTGCTGATCGGGCCGCCGGGCATGGCGCGACTGGTGGAGCGGCGGGGGCTCGCACCCCGGCTGGGCATTCCGCTGCGGGCGACCGCGGTGCTCGGCGGGGGCCTCACGCTCGGCTTCGTCATCGTGTGCAGACCGGATCCGAGCGTGCTGCGGGCCGCGGCCTGCGGGGCCGTGGTGCTCCTGGCCCTGGCGACCGGGCGCCGCAGGTCCCTGATCCCGGCGCTGGCGACGGCCGTGCTGCTGCTCGTCCTCTACGACCCCTGGCTCGCCCGCAGTTACGGCTTCCTGCTCTCGGTGCTGGCCACCGGCGCGCTGCTCACCCTCGCCCCCCGGTGGAGCGAGGCGCTGCGGCGGCACCGGGTTCCGCCGCGGCTGGCCGAAGGACTCGCCGCGGCGGCCGCCGCCCAGGCGCTGTGCGCGCCGGTCGTCGCCGTACTGTCGGCGCGGGTGAGCCTGGTGGCGGTGCCGTGCAATCTGCTCGCGGAGGTCGCCGTGGCGCCGGCCACGGTGCTGGGCTTCGCGGCGCTGGCGACGGCGCCGGTGGCGATGCCGGTGGCCGAGGTGCTGGCGTGGGGCGCGAGTTGGCCGGCGGGGTGGATCGCCCGGATCGCACGGACCGGGGCCGCGTTGCCGGGTGGGGGAGTGGACTGGCCGGGCAGTTGGGCAGGGGCGCTGCTGCTGGCCCTGGTCACGGTGGTCGTGCTGCTCGTCGGCCGGCGGCTGCTGAGGCATCCGTGGCTGTGCGTGCTGTGCCTGACGCTGCTCGTGCTGGTGGTGGTGCAGCCGCCACCGCTGACCAGGGTGATCACGGGCTGGCCGCCTCCCGGCTGGCGGTTCGCAGTGTGCGACGTGGGCCAGGGGGATGCGACGGTGCTCGCGGCCGGGCCGGGCAGCGGGGTGGTCGTGGACGCCGGACCGGACCCCGAGCTCGTCGACCACTGCCTGCGCACGCTGGGCATCACGAGGATTCCGCTCGTCGTGCTCACCCACTTCCACGCCGATCACGCGGCCGGACTGCCCGGTGTGCTGCGGGGGCGTTCTGTCGGGGCGATCGAGACGACAGGCCTGGAGGAGCCCGCGGACCAGGTCGCGTTCGTGCGCGGTCGGGCCTCGGCGCGGCACATCCCGGTCACCCGTGCCGTCGCCGGGGAGCAGCGGCGCACCGGCACGCTGTCCTGGCAGGTGCTGTGGCCCCCGGCGGACGCGGCACCGGAGCAGGACGGGCCGAACGACGCCAGTGTCGCCCTGCTCGTCCGCTCGGCGGGCTTGCGGCTGCTGCTGCTCGGGGATCTCGAACCACCGGCCCAGCAGGCCCTGTTGCGGTCCCCGCAGGGTGCGCTGCTGGGTGGGGTGGACGTCCTCAAGGTCGCTCATCACGGCTCCGCGTACCAGGACCCGGAACTGATACGCCGGGTGGCGCCGCGGGTCGCGTTGATCAGCTGCGGGGAGGACAACCCGTACGGGCATCCCGCGCCCGGCACCGTGGCGGCGCTGCGGGCCCTGGGGGCGGTGGTGCTGCGGACCGACCGGGACGGGGCGCTCGCCGTCACGGACTCCGGCGGGCGGCTGAGCGTGGCGCGAGACTGAGGGCATGAACTCCTCACAGGTCGATGCCTACCTCCGCCGGCTGGGAGTCGAGCACCCGGAGCACCCGGAGCACCCGGAGCACCCGGAGCACCCGGAGCCCCCGGCCGACGCCGACGCCACCACCGACTGCCCTGTTACCGACCCCACCGCCGCCGTGTTGCGCGCGTTGCAGCTGCGTCATCTGCGGACCGTGCCCTTCGAGAACCTCTCCGTCCACCTGGGCGAGGAGATCGTGCTGGAGGAGGAGCGGCTGTGGGACAAGGTGGTGGGGGCGCGGCGGGGCGGCTTCTGCTACGAGCTCAACGGTGCCTTCGCCGCGCTGCTGGGCGCGTTGGGGTTCGAGGTCACGCTGCTCGCGGCGCGGGTGCACGGGGGCGAGGGGCGGCTGGGGATCCCGTACGACCATCTCGCGCTGCGGGTGCGGGCGGTGGACGGGAGCGAGTGGCTGGCGGACGTCGGGTTCGGGGCGTTCAGTCACTTCCCGCTGGCGTTCGGGGAGAGGGGCGAGCAGGAGGATCCCGGCGGGGTGTTCCGGATCGTCGAGAGGGGGCCGGACCTGGACGTCCTCATGAACGGGGAGCCGCAGTACCGGCTGGAGACGCGGCCGCGTGAACTCGGTGACTTCGTGGCCGGGGCGTGGTGGCACAGCACCTCACCGGCCTCCCACTTCGTGCGGTCTCTGGTGTGTTCGAGGGTGACGGAGGACGGAGGGCGGATCACGCTCGGCGGGCGCACGTTGAAGGTGACGGGAGGCGACGGGCGGCGCGAGGAGCGCGAGTTGGGCACGGACGAGGAAGTGCTCACGGTGTACCGGGAGACGTTCGGGATCGAGCTGGGGCGGGTGCCGGCTGTGCGCGGGGACTGAGCTCCGGCCGGGTGGCCGAGAATGGGCGGGTGAGCGATGTGAGACATGTGCTGGTGCTGCCCGACCGGGATGCCGCCGAGGAGGCGGCCGAGGCGCTGCGGGAGCGGTTCGGGGTCGGGGAGGAGCCGCAGCTCGTGCGGGACGCGCTGGCCGGTGAGGACGACGCCGAGGACGCGCAGTGGCTTCTCGTCCTGCGGGACGAGGAGGGGCGGCTGGACCCCGGGGAGCTGGACGCGTTCGCGGGGGAGTGGGAGGGGTGGCGGGAGGAGCCGTAGCCGCGGACCCCGCGCTGGGGTCTCCGGCCGCGGGGCGGACCTGCGCGGGACGTGTTGTCAGTGGTGCGTGCCATGCTTGACGCGATGGCCAAGAAGACTGCGAATGACGACCCTCTCGCCCCGGTGACGCTCGCCGTGGGCCAGGAGGACCTGCTGCTCGACCGGGCCGTGCGGGAGGTGGTGGTCGCGGCGAGGGCCGCCGACGCCGACACGGACGTACGTGACCTGACCTCGGACCAGTTGCAGCCCGGCACCCTCGCCGAGCTGACCAGCCCGTCGCTCTTCTCGGAGCGCAAGGTCGTGGTCGTACGCAACGCGCAGGATCTGTCGGCCGACACGATCAAGGACGTGAAGGCGTACCTCGGGTCGCCGGCCGAGGAGATCACCCTCGTGCTGCTGCACGCGGGGGGCGCCAAGGGCAAGGGGCTTCTCGACGCCGCCCGGAAGGCCGGGGCGCGGGAGGTCGCCTGCCCGAAGATGACCAAGCCGGCGGACCGGCTGGCCTTCGTGCGCGGGGAGTTCCGGACGACCGGGAGGGCCGCGACGCCCGAGGCGTGCCAGGCGCTGGTCGATGCCATCGGAAGCGATCTGCGGGAGCTGGCGTCTGCCGTGTCCCAGCTGGTCGCCGACGTCGAGGGGACCATCGACGAGGCGGTCGTGGGGCGCTACTACACCGGGCGGGCGGAGGCGTCGAGCTTCACCGTGGCCGACCGCGCCGTGGAGGGGCGGGCGGCGGAGGCGCTGGAGGCGCTGCGGTGGTCGCTGGCCACGGGGGTCGCTCCGGTGATGATCACCAGCGCGCTGGCGCAGGGGGTGCGGGCGATCGGCAAGCTGTCGTCGGCGCGCGGGGGGCGGCCGGCGGACCTGGCGCGGGAGCTGGGGATGCCGCCGTGGAAGATCGACCGGGTGCGGCAGCAGATGCGGGGGTGGACGCCGGACGGGGTCGCCGTCGCGCTGCGGGCCGTGGCGGAGGCGGACGCGGGGGTGAAGGGCGGGGGCGATGATCCCGAGTACGCGTTGGAGAAGGCCGTGGTGACGATCGCGCGGGCTGCGCGGTCGCGCGGGCGGGCGTGAGGTCGGGCTCCGCGGCGTCGGCGGGGGCTGGGCGCCGTTGCTGGGGGCTCCGCCCTCAGGCCCCCGTTCGGCCCTGAACGGGCCTCGTCCTCAAACGCCGGACGGGCTGGGAGAACGCGGCCTCGTCCGTGAGCTACCTCCCAGCCCCACCCCCGCCACAACGAACGAAAGACCCCGTTCCACCCTGGGGAAGGGTGGGACCGGGGTCTTCGGTTCGAGCTGGTGAGCCTGTACCCGCGTGGCGAACGCAGGCCGCGTACAGGCTCTGGGTGCCGGACGGGAGCGGATGAGAGAGGGCCCGCTCTGGGTCCCTCCGGCGGTCAGATCAAAGGAAGGTGTCAGCCCTTGAGGGACGCGACCTTGGAAGCAAGCGCCGACTTCTTGTTGGCGGCCTGGTTCTTGTGGATGACGCCCTTCGAGACGGCCTTGTCGAGCTGACGCGCGGCAGCGCGCTGGTACTCGGTGGCCTTCTCGACGTCACCCGCGGCAGCGGCCTCGCGGGCCTTGCGGATCGCGGTCTTCAGGGAGGACTTGACGGCCTTGTTGCGCAGCCGGGCCTTCTCGTTGGTCTTGATCCGCTTGATCTGGGACTTGATGTTCGCCACTGATTGAGCCTTTTCAGGTTCAGGCACGGGACCGCACGGGACCCGGGCCAGGTGATTTTCTGAGGTGCGCCTCGCGCTGAGAGGGCATGAGGCACAGCCACCCAGGCTACCAGTGGCCCGGCCGACGGCCCAAAACGGTCCCCGGTCGCCCGTCGTGGGACCATGGAGCCTACGTATCGATCCGACCCGAGGCATAAGGCGCCTCAAGAGACAGGACCCTGCGTGCCCGCGACCCCTAACAATGTGCCCGAGCCGAGCCGTACCGACCCGGCTCTGATCCGCAATTTCTGCATCATCGCGCACATCGACCACGGCAAGTCCACGCTCGCCGACCGGATGCTCCAGCTGACCGGCGTCGTCGAGCAGCGCCAGATGCGTGCCCAGTACCTCGACCGCATGGACATCGAGCGCGAGCGCGGCATCACGATCAAGTCCCAGGCGGTGCGGTTGCCGTGGGCCCCGACCCACGACAAGAGCAACACGCACATCCTCAACATGATCGACACCCCGGGGCACGTCGACTTCACCTACGAGGTCTCGCGGTCGCTCGCCGCCTGCGAGGGGACCATCCTCCTCGTCGACGCCGCCCAGGGCATCGAGGCGCAGACCCTCGCCAACCTCTACCTGGCGATGGAGAACGACCTCACGATCATCCCCGTGCTCAACAAGATCGACCTGCCGGCCGCGCAGCCCGAGAAGTTCGCGGAGGAGCTGGCGAACCTGGTCGGCTGCGACCCCGAGGACGTGCTCAGGGTGTCCGCCAAGACCGGTGTGGGCGTCGACGCGCTGCTGGACAAGGTGGTCAGGGAGATTCCGGCGCCGGTCGGCGTCAAGGACGCTCCGGCCCGCGCCATGATCTTCGACTCCGTCTACGACTCCTACCGCGGTGTCGTGACGTACGTCCGTGTCATCGACGGTCAGCTCAACAAGCGTGAGCGGATCAAGATGATGTCGACCGGCGCGACCCACGAGCTGCTGGAGATCGGGACGAACTCGCCCGAGATGCTGGGCGCGGACGGTCTGGGCGTCGGTGAGGTGGGTTACCTCATCACCGGTGTGAAGGACGTGCGGCAGTCCAAGGTCGGTGACACCGTCACCAGCCAGGCGAAGGGCGCGACCGAGGCGCTCGGCGGCTACAAGGACCCCAAGCCGATGGTCTTCTCGGGGCTGTATCCGCTGGACGGCTCCGACTACCCGGAGCTGCGCGAGGCCCTCGACAAGCTCCAGCTCAACGACGCCGCGCTCGTCTACGAGCCGGAGACCTCGGCCGCGCTCGGCTTCGGCTTCCGCGTCGGCTTCCTGGGGCTGCTGCACCTGGACGTGATCCGGGAGCGGCTGGAGCGCGAGTTCGGGCTCGACCTGATCGCGACCGCGCCGAACGTGGTCTACCGGGTCGTGATGGAGGACGGCAGCGAGCACATCGTCACCAACCCGAGCGAGTTCCCCGAGGGGAAGATCAACGAGGTGTACGAGCCCGTCGTACGGGCCACGATCCTCGCGCCGACCGAGTTCATCGGTTCGATCATGGAGCTGTGCCAGACCCGGCGCGGCACCCTCCTCGGCATGGACTACCTGTCCGAGGACCGGGTCGAGATCCGCTACACGCTGCCGCTCGCGGAGATCGTCTTCGACTTCTTCGACCAGCTGAAGTCCAAGACCCGCGGCTACGCCTCGCTGGACTACGAGCCCACGGGCGAGCAGACCTCCAGCCTGGTCAAGGTCGACATCCTGCTGCACGGCGACAAGGTGGACGCGTTCTCCGCGATCACGCACAAGGACGCGGCCTACGCCTACGGTGTGCGGCTCGTCGCCAAGCTGCGCGAGCTCATCCCGCGGCAGGCCTTCGAGGTGCCCATCCAGGCCGCCATCGGCTCGCGGGTCATCGCCCGCGAGACCATCCGCGCCATCCGCAAGGACGTCCTCGCCAAGTGCTACGGCGGTGACATCTCCCGTAAGCGGAAGCTGCTGGAGAAGCAGAAGGAGGGCAAGAAGCGGATGAAGATGGTGGGTTCCGTGGAGGTTCCGCAGGAGGCCTTCATCGCCGTGCTGAGCAGCGATGACAGCGTGGGGTCGGCCAAGAGCAAGAAGTAACCACGGGTAACCGAGGCTCACGTCCGCAAACCGGGCACAACAGGGGCCCGTCGTGCGAAAGCGTGACGGGCCCCTACGCGTGCGTAGGGTCGCTCTCTGTAGGAAGTGACAGGCCGTGGCCCCTTACGAACCGGCCGGTCGGGCTCTACCCTGATCTCTGCTCGATGGTTACTCGCGAGTTAAACAACGGCTCGCGAGCGAGCCAGCCGTAGTAAGACCGCCGCAGCCAATACCGCCGCTTTTGAGCCAGCCGCACAGTCGCGGGCCCCGGAGGATGTCGTGAGCGACACACAGACCCTGATCGAGAACCGTCCGCCGAGCGTGGCGAACCTCTTCCTGGAGCGCGCCGCGGCCACCCCGGACGCGGAGGCCTACCGCTATCCCGTGCCATCGGCCTCGGGTCAGGGCCCGGACGAGTGGAAGTCGCTGACCTGGGCCGAGGCGGCCGAGCAGGTGTACGCGATCGCCGCCGGCCTGATCGAGCTGGGCGTACAGCCCGAGCAGCGGGTCGCGCTCGCGTCCTCCACCCGCGTGGAGTGGCTGCTGGCCGACCTGGGCATCATGTGCGCCGGCGCGGCGACCACCACGGTCTACCCGCAGACCAACGCCGACGAGTCGGCGTTCATCCTCTCCGACTCCGAGAGCCGGGTGCTGATCGCCGAGGACGCGGCCCAGCTCGCGAAGGTCGTCGAGAAGCGCGCCGAGCTGCCCGCCCTCACGCACGTCGTCGTGATCGACGCCGCGGGCGTGGAGACCGGTGACTGGATCCTCACCCTCGCCGAGCTGGAGGCCCGGGGCGCCGCGCGGCTGGAGAAGGACCCCGAGCTGATCCGGGAGCGGGTCGGTTCCATCACCAGGGACCAGCTCGCCACGCTGATCTACACCTCCGGCACCACCGGCCGCCCCAAGGGCGTGCGGCTCGCGCACGACAGCTGGTCGTACATGGCCAAGGCGATCTCCGCGACCGGCCTGGTCGGCCCGGACGACGTGCAGTACCTGTGGCTGCCGCTCGCGCACGTCTTCGGCAAGGTGCTCACCTCCGGGCAGATCGAGGTCGGCCACGTCACCGCCGTGGACGGCCGCGTCGACAAGATCATCGAGAATCTGCCGGTCGTGCAGCCCACGTACATGGCCGCCGTGCCGCGGATCTTCGAGAAGGTCTACAACGGGGTCGCCGCGAAGGCCCGTGCGGGCGGCGGCGCCAAGTACAAGATCTTCCAGTGGGCCGCGGAGGTCGCCCGCGAGTACGCGAAGGTGGCCCAGGACAACTTCCGCCGCACCGGGACGGCCTCGGTGCCGTTCGCGCTGGGCGCCAAGCACAAGGCGGCAGACGCGCTGGTGTACGCGAAGATCCGTGAGGCGTTCGGCGGGAACCTGCGGGCCTGCGTCTCCGGTTCGGCGGCGCTCGCGCCCGAGATCGGCTACTTCTTCTCCGGCGCCGGCATCCACATCCTCGAGGGGTACGGCCTGACGGAGTCCTCCGCGGCCTCCTTCGTCAACCCGGGCGAGGCCTACCGCACCGGCACCGTCGGCAAGCCGCTGCCCGGCACGGAGGTGCGCATCGCGGAGGACGGCGAGATCCTGCTGCGCAGCCCCGGCATCATGCAGGGCTACCACGGGCTGCCCGAGAAGACCGCCGAGGTGCTGGAGCCGGACGGCTGGTTCCACACCGGCGACATCGGCGAGCTCTCGCCCGACGGGTACCTGCGCATCACCGACCGCAAGAAGGACCTCATCAAAACGTCCGGCGGCAAGTACATCGCGCCCGCCGAGGTCGAAGGGCAGTTCAAGGCGGTGTGCCCGTACGTGTCCAACATCCTGGTGCACGGCGCCGACCGGAACTTCTGCACGGCGCTGATCGCGCTGGACGAGCCGTCCATCCTGGAGTGGGCCAAGGAGAACGGCCTGGAGGGCAGGTCCTACGCCGACGTCGTCGCCGCGCCGGCCACGGTCGCCATGGTCGAGGGCTACGTCAAGGAGCTCAACGCGGGCCTGCAGAAGTGGCAGACCATCAAGAAGTTCCGCCTCCTGCCGCGCGACCTCGACGTCGAGCACGGCGAGATCACCCCGAGCCTGAAGCTGAAGCGCCCGGTGGTGGAACGGGAGTACAAGCACTTGATCGACGAGATGTACGCGGGCACGCGCGAGGCGTAGTACGGCACCTCCCGCGTGAGGCGTAGGGCGGCGGCACCCCGTACCCGCCTCACGTCGGGTGGTTGCCGGGGAACAGGCGGCGTAGCTCCCGGATCTGGGCGTGCAGGCGGTCCAGGTCCGGGGGGTGGTCCGCGGTGAACTCCTCCTCCAGTTCGGCCAGCCGCCGGCCGAGTTGGCCGTGCAGCCGCTCCAGCTGCTGGTTCTTGCGGTGCAGGTCCAGGAAGACGGTGACCTTGGCCCGTAACACCCAGGGGTCGAACGGCTTGGTCAGATAGTCCGCCGCCCCGGTGGCGTACCCGCGGAAGGCGTAGCCGGAGTCGTCGTCCGCGCCGGTCAGGAAGATGATCGGGACGTCCTTGGTCTGGTCGAGCCGTTTGATGTTGGCGGCCGTCTCGAAGCCGTCCATGCCGGGCATCCGGACGTCGAGCAGGACCAGGGCGAACCGCTGCCGCAGCAGCGCCTTCATCGCCTCCTCGCCCGAACGGGCCCGTACCAGAGGCTCGTTGAGGGACCCCAGGACGGCCTCCAGGGCGATCAGGTTGTCCTCCATGTCGTCGACGAGGAGGATGCTGGCGCGCTCGTGGCCGGCTGCCTCAAGGCTCATGGTGACCGTGCCTCATTCGGTTTCGGGTGTCGGTGCGGCCGCCGCCTCCTCGGGGCCGGCCTGTTCCGCGTCCCGCGCGCTCTCCGGATCCAGCAGACCGCACACGACGGTCAGCAGCTGGTCGACGTCCACCGGCTTCGGTACGTAGTCGTTCGCGCCCCGTGCGATGGACTTCTCCCGGTCGCCGGGCATCGCCTTCGCGGTGAGCGCGACGATCGGCAGTCCGGTCCAGCGCGGGGCGCTGCGGATGGCGGAGATCGTCTCGTAGCCGTCCATCTCCGGCATCATGATGTCCATCAGGACCAGTTCGACGTCCGGGTTGCGTTCCAGGGTCTCGATGCCCTCGCGGCCGTTCTCCGCGTAGAGCACCGGCATGCCGACGCGGCCGAGGACATGGGTGAGGGCGAAGACGTTGCGGATGTCGTCGTCGACGATCAGCACGCGCCGTCCCGGCAGGACCTGACCGGCGCGGCCCGCCTTCCAGGCCTCCAGCTTGGTGGGGGCGGGCCAGGAGTCGTCCACGTCGTGCGTGGTCGTGAACGGCTCGGCCGCGAGCTGCTCGGGCACCGGCAGCGGACGGTTCTCGGCGACCGGTCCCGTCGCCGGATGGCCGGGGCTGACGACGGGGACGTAGAGCGTGAAGGTGGAGCCCTCGCCGGGTTCGCTCTCGGCGACGATCCGCCCGCCCAGCAGGCCCGCGATCTCCCGGCTGATGGACAGGCCGAGGCCGGTGCCGCCGTACTTGCGGTTGGTGGTGCCGTCGGCCTGCTGGAACGCCTCGAAGATCACCGGGAGTTTCTCCGGCGCGATGCCGATGCCGGTGTCCGAGACCGCGAAGGCGATCACCTGGTCGCTGCCGTGGACTCCGCCACTCTCGGCTTCGCTCGAGCGGGGGGACCCCCCTCGGTGCTCGGGGTCCTGGACCCTGTTGACCCGCAGCTCCACCCGGCCGCTCGCGGTGAACTTGATCGCGTTGGAGAGCAGGTTGCGCAGGATCTGCTGCAGGCGCTGCTCGTCCGAGTACATCTCGCGCGGCACGTCCTCGCCGACCGCCACCTCGAAGGCGAGCCCGCGGTCCAGGGTGAGCGGGCGGAAGGTGGCGTGGACGTAGTCCAGGAGCTTGATCAGCGGCAGCTTCTTCGGGCGTACGTCCATCCGGCCGGCCTCGATCTTCGACAGGTCCAGGATGTCGTTGATCAGCTGCAGCAGGTCGGAGCCGGAGCGGTGGATCGTCGTGGCGAACTGCACCTCCTGGTCCGAGAGATGGCCGTCGGGGTTGTCCGACAGCAGGCGGGCCAGGATCAGCAGGGAGTT
>NZ_JAMGBF010000059.1 GCF_023516615.1 Streptomyces panaciradicis | reverse complement strand
CACGACGGTCCCGGCCGGGTCGGGCGCCGCGCGCCGTCGGGCCGGTCATCGCGCGGTCCGCGCCGTGGCGCCGGCACGCCGGCCGACGACGGTGTGGGTGATGCCGGTCTGCCAGCCGGGCAGGGGCAGGGCGCGTACCCGGTCGAAGCCGGTGGCCCGCAGCCGGTCGGCGAACGCGTCGACGGTGTCGAAGTCGACGACGCTGCGCCACAGGTGGCGATACAGCTCGCCGTCGCCCAGCGCGGTGGCGACGGGCAGCACCAGCCCCCGGCACACGGCCGTCCACACCGCGCGGTGGACCGGGCGGCCGCTGAGGGTGTACTCGTGCACGGCGAGCCGCCCGTGCGGGGCGAGCAGGTCGTGGACGGTGGACAGGACGGCGTCGGGGTCCGAGACGTTGCGGAAGAGGTAGGCGGCGAACACCGCGTCGAAGGGGCCCTCGACGCCCGCGTCGGCGAGTTTCTCCGCCGGGGCGCACACGAACCTGACGTTCTCGGGCCAGGGCTTGGCCGCGGCACGCGCCAGCATTCCGGCGGAGGCGTCCACGGCCGTGATGTCGGCCTCGGGCAGGACGGCGCGGAGGGCAGCGGTGGACGCCCCCGTTCCGCAGCCGAGGTCCAGGACGCGCAGCCCGCGGCCGGGGCCGGGCAGGCCCAGCCTGCGGGCCGAGCGGCGCAGCTGGGCGTGGTAGCCGGGGTTGGCCGCCACCAGCGTGTCGTACGAGTGCGCCGCATGGTCGAACGCGGTGGCCAGGTCCGCGTCGCGCAGCAGGGTCATGCGTTCTCCCGGGTCGGTGGGGTGGGCGGGGCGCACCGCGGTTCAGGAACCGGTGAAGGGGCGCCGGGGCAGCCGCGGGACCTCCGCGGCCGCGCGGAGCATGGGCAGGACGGGGGTGTGCAGGCCGATGCCGAGGTCCTCGGGCAGCCGGGTGGTGCCGTCCAGGAAGCGCAGCAGTCGCGCCATGGGGACGCGGGCGAACAGGCCGGAGAAGAAGGCGGCGCCGTCGACCAGGCCGCTGTCGAGTGCGTGCAGCAGTACGGCGTCCATGGCGCGCGAGCGCGCCGAGTGGGGCTGCGGCGGCACGGGGCGGCGCCCGCGGCGCAGGGCTGCGGCGACGGCCGCGGTCTGGCGCTGGAGGCCGGCGAAGGTGTAGCCGGTCGAGGGGCGGGTGGCCCCGCCGGCCGCGCCGATACGGAAGACGGAGGGCGCCGTCTGGCGCGCGAACGGGGCGTCGGTCATGGGGATGACACCGGTCTCGGTCCCGACGATCTCGTAGTCCTTCAGGCCGAGGACGGCGTCGGTGTAGTGGCTCAGCGCGGCGTCGTAGGCGTCCTGGGACAGGACGGAAGGGGAGAACTCCGTGTACTCCACCAGGGCCTGCCGTGTGCCGGTGGGCAGGACGTAGCCGAAGGAGAGGCCTTTGGCGGGCTGGGCCGTGCGGAAGTCCATGAGGTCGGCGCGGGACGGGTCAAAGACCGGGCGGTGGGTGCGCAGGAACCAGCCGCGGAAGTGCTGGAGCAGGGTGGTGCGCGCCGCGGGCAGGCTGCCGGGCGGACGGGAGTCGAACACCCAGCGGGCCCGCACGGACCGTTCCCGGCCGTCCGCGGCGCGGGCGTGGATCTCGGCGCCCTGCGGAAGTGATTCGATGTGGTCGACCGCGGCCTCCAGGCGCTCCACTCGGCCGCTGCGCGCGAGGTCGCGGGCGACCAGGGCCTCGAAGTCCTCGGAGCGGATCATCTTGTAGCTCAAAGGCGAGATGTCGTCCTCGATGGGCTCACCGGTGGGCGGGTGCACGCGCAGGCGGCGCCAGGACGCGGTCAGGGCGGCGTCGTAGCGTCCGCGGCCGGCTTCCCAGAAGCACCAGGTGCGCTGGGTCGGCCGCAGCGGGCCGGGCGGGGCGTCCAGCAGGATCGCGGACGGGGGACGGCCGCCGGTGAGGGGTCGGGACAGCCGGTGGGCCAGGGACAGCCCCGCCGCTCCGGCTCCGATGATGGCGACCTCCGCCTCGAGCACGTCCGCCTCAGCCCCTCTCGTGTCACTGCTCGGCCTGTCGACAACATTTCGGGAGCGGTACCCGTGCGGATGCGTTGGTCACCTGCCCGTGCGGGGTGAATTTTCGGCGTCGTCCGTGTCGAGGCGGCGGGCGAGGCGGTGCAGCCCCCGCCGGACGTGGCTCTTGACGGTGCCCAGCGGCCATCCGGTGAGCTGGGCGATCTGGGTCTGGGTCAGGTCGTCGTGGAAGGCGAGGTTGAGCACGCGGCGTTGCGGGGCGGGCAGCCGTGACAGTTCGTCGTCCAGGAGCACGCGGTCGAGCGACGCCTCCGGCCGCACCGTCTCCTGGGGAGCCGTCACCATCAGTCTGGCACCGGCGGCGGCGACGAGTTCGGAGCGCCGGGTGCGCGCCGCGAGCGCGTCGGCGATCTTCCGGCGGGTGATGCCCACCAGCCAGCCCGGCAAGGTACCCCGGTCGGGTGCGAATCCGGCGCGGCCCCGCCACGCCGCGAGGAAGACCATCTGGGTGACGTCCTCCGCGTCCCTCGCGTCTCCCAGCGAGCGCATCGCGAGGCCGTACACGAGCGAGCGCCAGCGGTCGTGCACGACCTCCAGGCATGCCTCGTCGCCGGCGAGGAACCCGTCGACGAGTTCGGCGTCGTCGAGGAGGTCTGCGCTGATCTGGGGGGCGGTCGTCATGACTACTCCTCTGCATCGCCGGTTGCGCCGCCTGGAGCGACGGTGACTGCTCCACCCTCCGAAATCGATGCAGCGAGGACAACTTGCATCGTCTGTGCGTCGAAACCAGCGCCCTGCGATCGCCGCCCATCCGTGTCACATTCGCGAACAGAACCCGTGCACGCACCGACCCGACAGCTCACCGGCCAGAAGACGTGTTCGCGCAAGCACAGCGGCCGAAACCCTGCCCACCCACGTGTCGTTTTCCGGATCGCACCGCATCCGTCGTGCGCGCCCGGCCGGAACCCATGACGACGAAGCCAGCTCTGATCACGAGGATCTCGATGACGGGAACCGGCATGAGCCCCACCGCGGCACAGGAACACCGCCCCCACGGCACTCGACGGCACAGCGCACATCCGACCGGATCGGACGCTCTGCGCGCCGTCGACGCGGACGTGCCGGGCGCCGTACGCGGTGTGCTCGCCGAGCTGCTCGCCCGGCGGCTCACGGCGGCCGAAGCCGTCGATCCGCTCTTCGCGCGGGACCTGGCCGCCCGCGTCGCGCGCTTCACGGAGGACGGCGGCAAGTTCAGCCGCTCGAGCCTGGTGTGGTGGGGGATGCGCGCCTGCGGCGGCGATTCGTCGATGCTGCGGCCCGCCCTGCGCATCGGTGCCGCCCTGGAACTGATCCAGACCTGCGCCCTGGTCCACGACGACGTGATGGACGGCGCGCCCCTGCGCCGCGGACGCCCCTCGCTGCACGCCGAGATAGCGGACCGGTACGCGGGCGAGACCTCCGGTCCACGCGCCGCGCGCCTGGGGCAGGCGTCCGCGATCCTGGCCGGCGATCTCGCCCTGGCCTGGGCGGACGACGTCGTGGCGGACACCGAGCTGCCCCGGGCGACCGCCCGGGAGGTACGGGACCTGTGGCGCACCATGCGCATGGAGATGGTCGCCGGGCAGTACCTCGACATCCACGGTGAGGCGACCTCGGCGCGCTCACTCTCCCGGGCGATCCGCGCCGCCTGCCTCAAGAGCGCCCTGTACTCCGTGGAGCGCCCGCTCGCCCTGGGGGCCGCGCTGGCGGGAGCCACCCCCACCACGACGCGTGCCCTGTGTTCGGCCGGCCGCTGCGTCGGCATCGCCTTCCAGCTGCGCGACGACCTGCTCGACGTCTACGGCGACCCCCGCGACACCGGCAAACCCCCGGGCGGCGACATCCGCAGCGGCAAGCCCACCTACCTCGCCGCCGTCGCCGAGGCGCGGGCCGAGTCCGCGGGCGACCGGCACGCCCTCGCCGTCCTGCGGACGTCCCTCGGCCGGGCCGACCTCTCCGAGGACGAACTGGCCGCCGTGCGCGAGGTGTTCGAGGTCACCGGAGCACGCGACACGGTCGAGGCCAAGATCGACCGGCTCGTGGCCCAGGGCCTGCGCCATCTCGACGGCGCCCTGCTCGCGCCGCATGCCGGTAACCGGCTCCGCGCGCTGCTGCGCTCCGCGGCCGGCACCCCGCCGCCGCAGGCGCCCGACGCCACCCCGGACGACGTCGTCCCCGTATCCCTGTCGCTGACCACCGCGGAAGAAGGGGCCCGCCGATGACCCGAACCGTTCCCGGCCGCACCGACCACGTCGTCGTCGTGGGCGCCGGCCTGTCCGGACTGGCGGCGGCCCTGCACCTGCTCGGCGCCGGCCGCCGGGTCACCGTGGTGGAGCGCGACGACACACCCGGCGGCCGCGCCGGACGGCTGGTGCGCCACGGCTACCACATCGACACCGGCCCCACCGTGCTGACCATGCCCGACATCGCCGACGAGGCCTTCGCCGCCGTCGGCGAGAGCCTGCGCGACCGCGTCGACCTGGTGCCCCTGCACCCGGCCTACCGGGCGCGGTTCGCCGACGGCAGCACGCTGGACGTGCACACCGACGCCCAGGCGATGGAGGCGGAGGTCGAACGCTTCGCCGGAGCGCGCGAGGCCGCCGGCTACCGCAGACTGCGCGTCTGGCTGGAGAAGCTCTACCAGGCGCAGCTGCGGCGCTTCATCGACGTCAACTTCGACTCCCCGCTGCAACTGCTCACCCCCGACCTCGCCCGGCTGGCCGCACTGGGCGGATTCGGCCGCCTGGACGCGCGCATCGGCCGCTTCCTCGACGACGAGCGACTGCGCCGGGTGTTCTCCTTCCAGTCGCTGTACGCGGGCGTGGCGCCGGAACGCGCCCTCGCCGCCTACGCGGTCATCGCCTACATGGACACCGTGGCCGGCGTGTACTTCCCGCGCGGCGGCATGCACGCCCTCCCCCGGGCCATGGCGGACGCCGCCGAGGCGGCGGGAGCCGACCTGCGCTTCGGCCAGAACGTCACCCGTCTGGAGCGTTCCGGCGACCGCGTCACGGCCGTAGTCACCGAGGACGAGCGGATCCCCTGCGACGCCGTCGTCCTCACCCCCGACCTGCCCGTCACCTACCGCCTGCTCGGACAGGTCCCCCGGCGGCCGCTGTCCCTGCGCTTCTCCCCCTCCGCCGTGATCCTGCACGCCGGCACCGACCGCACCTGGCCGTGGCTCGCCCACCACACCATCTCCTTCGGCGCGGCCTGGCAGCGCACCTTCCGCGAACTCACCCAGACCGGACGCCTGATGAGCGACCCCTCGCTGCTCATCACCCGCCCCACCACCACCGACCCCACCCTCGCGCCACCCGGCCGGCACCTGCACTACATCCTCGCCCCCTGCCCGAACACCCAGCTGGGCCCGAGTGCCACCGCCTGGGGCGACCTCGCCGCCGACTACCGGCACGACCTGCTCACCGAACTCGAGCGGCGCGGCATGGACGGCATCGCGTCCTCCATCGAGGAGCAGTGCCTGGTCACCCCCGCCGACTGGCACGCGCAGGGACACGCGGCCGGCTCCCCCTTCTCCGCCGCCCACACCTTCGCCCAGACCGGGCCCTTCCGGCCGCGCAACCTGCTGCGCGGCACCGTCAACGCGGTCCTCGCCGGCTGCGGCACCACGCCGGGCGTCGGCGTGCCGACCGTGCTGCTGTCGGGCAAGCTGGCCGCGGCGCGGATCACCGGCGGCCCTGCCTCCCCTCGCGCCGGTGTCCGCCCGCGGCCTGCCGCCCGCCGGGAAGGGAGGCCCGCGTGACGGACCGCGAACTCGACGCAGCCGGCATCACCGACCCCGGCCTGCGCCAGGCGTACACCCAGTGCCGGCAGCTCAACGCCCGGCACGGCAAGACGTACTTCCTCGCCACCCGCCTCCTGCCGGTGCGGCGCAGGTCCGCCGTGCACGCCCTGTACGGATTCGCCCGCTGGGCCGACGACATCGTCGACACCCTCGACCCGGCCGCCACGGACCAGGACCGCCGGGCCCAGCTGACCCGTCTGCAGCAGGACCTGCTGGCCGGACTGCGCGACGGCGACAGCGCCGAACCCGTCGTCCGCGCCCTGGCCGACACCGCCCACCGGTACGCCATCGACCACCGGTACTTCACCGACTTCATGGCCGCCATGCGCGCCGACCTCGACGTCACCGACTACGCCACCTACGCGGACCTGCGCCGCTACACCTACGGCTCGGCCGAGGTGATCGGGCTGCAGATGCTTCCGGTCCTCGGCACGGTCGTACCGCGCGAGGAAGCGGCACCGCACGCGGCGGCGCTGGGCGTGGCCTTCCAGCTCACCAACTTCCTGCGGGACGTCGGTGAGGACCTCGACCGCGGCCGCGTCTACCTGCCCGCCGACCTGCTGTCCGCACACGGCGTGGACCGGCCGCTGCTGCGCTGGAGCCGCGACACCGGCCGGACCGACCGGCGCATCACCGCAGCCCTGCGGGAGTTCGCGGAACTGAACCGCCGGGTCTACGACGAGGCGGCCCCCGGCCTGGCCATGCTCGAACCGGTGTCACGCCCCTGCATCCGCACCGCGTTCGTCCTCTACGGCGGAATCCTGGACGCCGTCGCCGAGGACGGCTACCGCTCGGTGCAGCGCCGGGCGGTGGTCTCCCGCCGCCGGCGCGCCGCCGTGGCCCTCGACGGCCTGACCCGCGTCGTGGCGGCCCGGCTGCGCAGCCGGGCGGCCGCGGTCCCTGCCCCTCCCCCGCACCCCGCGCCGCCCGCACCGGTGGTCACGCCCACGCCCGAGCCGGTGCACGAGCACGAGAAGGTCACATGAAGCCGCGCCGCTACCCCCTCTCCCTGCGGCGGAACCCGCCGCGCTGGGAGAAGCAGCAGCCCACCTGGCGCCAGGCCCGTCCCGGTGCCATCGCCGAGGCCCTCAAGCGGGCCCAGGCCCGTCCGTCCGGCAACTGGTACGTCGTCGGCGCGACCCGTGACGTACGCGAGGACCGGCCGCTGTCCGGCACGGTGGCTGGACACGAGATCGTGGTCTGGCGGGCCGCCGACGGGCGCCTCGTCGCGGGCCCCGGCATCTGCCCGCACCTGGGCGCGCCGCTCGCCGAGAGCCCGGTGCGCTGCGGCACGCTGGTGTGCCACTGGCACGGCATGGCCCTGAAGGGCACGTCGTTCGCCGGCTGGGACCCGGTGCCGGTGCACGACGACGGGGTCCTCGTCTGGGTGCGCCTGGACGCGGTCGGCGGCGAGGAACCGCTGGATGCGCCCGTCGTCCCCGCCCGCCCCCGGCTGTCGGGTTCCGTCGCCGCCGTGTACAGCGGAATCGGGATCTGCGAACCCGAGGACATCGTCGCCAACCGGCTCGACCCCTGGCACGGAGCCTGGTTCCACCCGCACTCCTTCGTCGACCTGACCGTGGCCCACGCGCCCGACGCGGACACGCCGGACGACGACGGGTTCACCGTCGACGTCTCCTTCAAGGTCGCCGGACGGCTGGTCGTCCCGGTACGGGCGGTGTTCACCAGTCCCGAACCGCGCACGATCGTCATGCGCATCACCGAGGGCGAGGGCCGCGGATCCGTCGTCGAGACGCACGCCACGCCCCTCGGGCCGGACGAGCGGGGGCGGCCGCGCACCGCCGTCGTGGAGGCGGTCGTGGCCTCCTCGGAGCGTCCCGGCTTCGCCGTGGCCCGCACGGCGGCACCGGTGCTGCGCCGGTTCATGGTGTCGGCGGCCGGCCGGCTCTGGCGCGAGGACCTGGCCTACGCGGAGCGCCGCTGGCTGCTGCGCTCCACCGGCCGCTTTCCCGGCTGATCCGGCGAAGGAACGACGATGCGAAAACAGAGCGAATTCCCGGCCGAGCCCGGCTCAAACAACTGTGAATTCCCTGCTTAGGGCGCCTCTTCCGGGGCACATGAAGCGCCGGAGGTGGACAACAAATGGTTCCTTTGCTTCTTGTTCTGCTGCTTGCTCTGATTCTTTTCGGTGCCGGTTTCGCCCTCAAGGCACTGTGGTGGATCGCGGTCATCGTCCTGGTGCTGTGGCTGCTGGGATTCGTGGTCCGGCCGGCCGGGAACGGCGGCCGCAAGGGCCGCTGGTACCGCTGGTAGGGAAAGCGGTACGACAGAGCGGGTCCGCGGCTGCCCAGCCGACGGGCCCGCTTGTCCGTTCTCGGGCGTCCCCGCTGTTCCGCCCGGCCGGACCGCCCTCCGACACCGGAGGTCCCGCCTCATTTCCCCCAGCGACCGAGAGAAGGGCCCACCGCTGATGAGACTGCTTCCTTTCGGCGGCCCCGGACTGCGACAGCAGCTGGGCCACGGCCTCTTCACCCGTGTCGCCGGGCCCGACGGCCCCCGCAACCGCGCCCGCATCCACGGCACGCCCGGCCCGCGCTGGTTCGGGCCGGAGCGGCCCATCCGGCGGGTGCACGCGGACGCGTCGATGTTCATCGGCGGACTGTCCGCCCTGCTCCTGCAGTCCCTGCACCCGCACGCCATGGCGGCCGTCGCCGCCCACTCCGGCTACCGCGGCGACCCGTGGGGCCGGCTGCAGCGCACGAGCACCTTCCTCGCCACGACCACCTTCGGGACGGTCGAGCACGCGCAGGAGGCCTGCGCCCAGGTCCGGGCGGTGCACGAACGCGTCCGGGGCTTCACCCCCGACGGCGACGCCTACCACGCCGCCGATCCCCATCTGCTCGGCTGGGTGCACGCCGCCGAGGTCGACAGCTTCCTGCGCGCGCACCAGCGCTTCGGCACCGCGCCCCTCACCGACGACGGCTGCGACGGCTACATCGCCGACGCCGCGCGCATCGCCGCCGAGCTGGGCGTGCTCGACCCGCCCCGCGACCGCGCGGAACTCGCACGCCTCCTCGACGACTACCGCCCGGAGCTGCGGGCCTCCCCGCAGGCCAGGGAGGCCGCCCGCTTCCTGCTGCTCAACCCGCCCGTGCCGCTCGCCGCCCGGCTTCCCTACGGAGTGCTGGCCGCCAACGCCGTCTCCCTGCTGCCCGACTGGGCCGCCCGCGAACTGCGCCTGCCCAGGCTGCCGTTGGTCGACGAGTGGTGCGTCCGGCCGCTGGGGCAGGCCGTCACCTCGGCGGTCCGCTGGGCCATGGCGCCGTCGCGGCCGGTGACGGCGTCGACCGTGAGCTGACGGCCTCGCCGGCCCGTGTGCCGGACCGGCTGCGGGGTACCGGGGATGCTCGGTCGGCAGGAGGCGGGAGGGCACAGCCTTGTTCGAGGACTTCGAGACCAGGCAGGTGGACGTCGGCGAGGCGTCGGCGTTCGTCCGGTACGGCGGGCAGGGACCGGCGGTGGTGCTGCTCCACGGCCACCCCCGCACGTCCGCGACCTGGCACCGGGTCGCCCCGCGCCTCGTCCGGCGCGGCTTCACCGTCGTCTGCCCCGACCTGCGCGGATACGGCCGGTCGACCGGCCCGGCGCCCACCGCGGACCATGCCGCGCACTCCAAGCGGGCCGTCGCCGGGGACGTGGTCGCGGTGCTGCGCGCCCTGGGCCACGACCGGTTCGCGCTGGCCGGGCACGATCGCGGAGGCGCCGTCGCCCTGCGCCTGGTCCTCGACCATCCGGACGTCGTCTCGCGCGTGGCGCTGATCGACTGCCTGCCCATCACGGAGCACCTGTCCCGGATCACCGCCGAGTTCGCCACCCGGTGGTGGCACTGGTTCTTCTTCGCGCAGCCGGACATTCCCGAGCGCGTCATCAACGCCGATCCCGACAGCTGGTACCGCGGCGACCCGCACCGCATGGGACGCGAGAACCACGACGAGTGGCGGGCGGCCATGCGGAATCCCGACGTGGTGCGGGCCATGCTGGAGGACTACCGGGCGGGGCTGACCATCGACAGGCAGCACGAGGACAAGGACCGCGCCGCCGGAGTGCGCATCGGCTGCCCGGCCCTGATCCTGTGGTCGCTGCAGGACGATCTCGAGGACCTCTACGGCGACCCGCTGAAGATCTGGCAGCAGTGGGCGGCAGACGTCCGCGGCCACGGCATCGACTCCGGGCACCACGTCGCCGAACAGGCCCCTCAGGCCCTCGCGTCCGCACTGGCGGACTTCTTCACCGGGCGCACCGAGTGAGACGTACGACGGCGCACGACCCGTTTCCGCCGGCGGCTGCCGGGCACCCTGTGGCCATGGAAAGGCGCCCCGTTCCGGTACGCACCATTCTCGCCGCCATCGGTCTGGTGCTCACTGCCTACGTCGCACTGCAACTGGTGGTCCAGACCCGCCGGGTCCTGGTGTGGATCGTGATCGCGCTGTTCTTCGCCGTCGCCCTGTACCCGGCGGTCGACGCGCTGGAGCGACGGGTCACGCGCTGCCGGCGCTCGGTGGCCACGCTGCTGGTCTTCCTGCTCGCGGTCGTGGTCGTCGGCGGCCTGGTGGCGCTCTTCGTCACGCCGCTGGCTCAGGAGGGCTCCCGGCTCGCCGGCCGGCTGCCCCACCTCATCGAGGACGCCCGCGCCGGCCGCGGACCGGTCGGGGACCTGCTGGAGCGCACCCATGCCCTGCGCTACGTCCAGCAGCATCGCGGGCAGATCCGCTCCTTCGCCACCGGCCTCGGCACACCCGCCCTGGCGTTCGTCCGCAGCGCGGCCACCACCGTCGCGGGCGCCGTCACCATCTTCGTCCTGGCCTATCTGATGGTCCTCGAGGGACCCAAGGTCGTCGGCGGCGCGCTCGCCCTGACCGACGAGGCCCGCGCCGCGCGCATCCGCCGGGTGGGCGCCGAGTGCGCCCGGACCGTCAACGGCTACCTGACCGGAAACCTGCTGATCAGCGTCATCTGTGGCGTCCTGACCTATGTGATGCTGCTGATCGCCGGGGTGCCGTTCGCCGGACTGCTGGCCCTCTTCGTCGCCATCACCGACCTCATTCCGCTCGTGGGAGCCACGCTGGGCGCCGTCGTCGCCTCCGTCGCGGCGTTCGTCCATTCCCTTCCGGCCGGCATCGCCGCCATCGTCTTCTTCGTCGTCTACCAGCAGGTCGAAAACCACCTGCTGCAGCCGCTCATTCTCTCCCGGACCGTGAAACTGAATCCGCTGACCGTTCTGGTCGCGATTCTGCTGGCCGTCGAGATCGCGGGAATTCTCGGAGCCCTGCTCGCCATTCCCGTCACCGGAATGATTCAGGTGATCCTTCGTGACATCTGGTCCCACCGCGAAGGCCGGCCGCTGAAGCTGCCCATGCGGGGTGACGAGACCCGCGACAAGCCCGTCCGGGCCACCAGCGACGCCGACTAGAGCACGGTCTGCTGTCACCACAGGTGCAGGAAACTCCGGACATCGTCATGGCCGTCGAGGGCCCGACCGTCCACGTCCGACGGATCCGCCTCGGCTCGCGCAGCCAGTGACTCCACCAGGGCCCGGGCCTCCGCACTGAGACACCCGAAGCGACGAGCGGCATGGCCCAGGCACAACCCGGCCAGCCCGAGCAGCGGACTTCCCGGCACCGCCCGCGTCCCGACCTGCACGCACCAGTGCTCGACGAACTCCGCGTCGTCGTCGTGCAACGCGGTGCCGACGAGGACTCCAGCCGCCTCACCCTCTGCCGAACGGTCACGCAGCGCCCGCTCCAATGTCTCGGCCACCACCTCGTGAGGTAGCGCGGGAGGGTTGTGGAAGCTGCGATGCGAATGCATCCCGCGAGACTACGCGGACCGCGTCCAACGCCCGTATGCCACGGGTCGCTTGTCCGGTGGGCGAGGTGAACGTTGCCCGGTGCGGCACCAGCCGGTCAGCGAGCGTCGCAGCAGGCGCGGCGTGGAGCGCCCCAGAGCGGCACTGGCGAGACCGATGGCGGCGCCGGCCGCGACGTCGGTGGGGTAGTGCGCTCCGCTCCACACCCGCTCGACGGCCACCAGGGCAGCGGGCACGGCGCACAGGGCGCCGGCGACCGGCCAGGCGGGAACGACGGCGCCGGCGAAGGCGGCAGCGACGGCGGTGTGACCCGAGGGAAACGACGACGAGTCGGGGCGGTCCTCGACCTCGTCGTGCGGAAACCATTCCGCTGGGGGGCGGGGCCGGTCGTTGAGCCGTTTGCACAGACCGCTGCAGATCACCTGGGCCACCACGACGGCGCCCAGTCCGCCGGCCGCGGCCCGGCGACCGCGCCGACCGCCGAACAGGGCCATCGTCCCGGCGGCACAGCACCACAGCTTCGTTTTCTGCGCGGCCTTCTCCACCATCGTCAGCGCCTTGCCGACACGCGCCGGCATTCGAACGGCAACCCGCCGTGTCACGATCCGGTCGCCCTCGCGCAACTCCGTCAGCACCCTCATGAACTGCGGGTTTCCCCAAGACCGCGGTCCATGACGGAGTCCGGGCGCTCGGCGATCTCCGGTGTGGTCCGTGCCGGCTCGGGTACCTGGGGGCACCCCACCACGCACATCGCGCCGGGCGCCGTACCGGCGTCGCGGCGGCACACGAGGAGGACGCACCGTGGCCCAGCCACAGCACCCCACGCATCAGCACCCGCAGCCCGACTTCCCCTCCCAGGACCAGCAGCATCCCGGCTGGACCGGACCGATGGACCCGCCTCCGGACCACGGGGAGGAGTCCTACCGCGGCAGTGGCCGCCTGGCGGACCGCAAGGCCGTGGTCACCGGCGGGGATTCCGGGATCGGCCGGGCGGTGTGCCTGGCGTTCGCCCGGGAGGGCGCCGATGTCCTCTTCACCTACCTGGAGGAGGAGAAGGACGAGGCCCGGGAGACGGCACGGCTGGTGGAGGACGCCGGCCGGCGCGCGCTGCCGGTCGCCTGCGACATCCGCGAGGAGGACAACTGCCGGGCTCTCGTGGACCAGGCGGTCGCCGAGTTCGGCCGCATCGACGTGCTGGTGAACAACGCGGCCTACCAGATGTCCCAGCCGGACGGCATCGAGGCCATCTCCACCGAGCAGTTCGACCGTGTGCTGCGCACCAACCTATACGGCATGTTCTGGCTGACGAAGTTCGCCGTGCCGCACATCCCCGGGGGCGGCAGCGTCATCAACTCCACGTCCGTGCAGGCGTACAAGCCCAGCCCGCATCTGCTCGACTACGCCATGACCAAGGGCGCCATCGTCACCTTCACCCAGGGACTGGCCCAGATGCTGATCGACCGCGGTATCCGCGTCAACGCGGTGGCTCCGGGCCCGGTGTGGACCCCGCTGATCCCGGCGACGCTGCCGGACACCGCGGAGTTCGGCAAGCAGTCCCCGATCGGCCGCCCGGCGCAGCCGGCGGAGATGGCCCCGGCCTACGTGTTCCTCGCCTCTCAGGAGGCATCCTTCATCACGGCCGAGATCGTCAACGCCACCGGCGGCACCCCGCTGCCGTAGAACCGTCTCCGCGCCCTCGATCGGGGTTTCGCCGACGCCGGTCCTGGTACCGGAGGAACCCATGGAACAACGGCGTTGAAAGAAGCAGGAGTTGAACCGAATGAAACGGTCCTTACGCGCATCCCGCCCGGCCGTGTGGGGCACGAGCGGTCTGCTGTCCGTCGCGCTGCTGACGGGATGCGGCAACGACAGCGGCGGGAAAGGCGCGAGCGGCGCCGGCGGAACGGTGTCGGAAGGCAGGACGCAGCAGTCGTCGGCGAAGGTGGTCCAGGCGACCCACGCGAAGACCAGCCAGGCGAAGACCGCGCGGATCAAGCTGTCGACCACCGTCTCCGCCGGCTCCGACGAGCAGACGATCACCGGCTCGGGAGTGCTCGATCTCCGCGACGGCACCAGTCGCCTGCGCCTGGGCCAGGGCAACCGGCAGCTGGAGCAGCGCATCGTCGACCACGTCCTCTACGAGAAGGCCCCGGCGGCGGTCGGCCGGCTCCCCCACGGCAAGAGCTGGATGAAAGTCGACCTGCGCCGGCTCGACACCTCGCAGGGCAGCGGCGCCACGATGAGCGACCCGGCCGACTCCTTCGCCTACACCGAGTCCCTGTCCGGGAAGGACGTGCGCAAGGTGGGCGAGGAGACGGTGAACGGCGTGTCCACCACGCACTACCGCGTTCTGCTCGATCTCTCCAAGCTGGCCAAGGGCGACTCGGCACAGGAGCGGAAACTGCGCGCGCGGCTCGGAGACAGCGTGCCCGTGGACCTCTGGATCGACAAGGACGGGCGCACCCGCCGCCAGCAGATCCTGATGACGGTCAAGAACTCCGCGCGGACGGGCTCCAGTGCCACTCCGCGCCAGGCCCGCGCGAGGGTCGTCATGGACCTGAGCGGCTTCGGCACCGCCGTGGACGTCACCGCTCCCCCGGCCGGTCAGACCGTCGACGTCACCGCCAAGGTGTCGCAGCGGGCGGGGACGGACCCGTCGGCGAACTGACCGACCCGGGCGCCGGAACAACGTCACCGTCGTCGGCCGACGCGTATCCGGTCAGGTCGACGACGGCATGACGCAGGGTCGGGCGGTCCCGCCGGACCGCCCGACCCTGCGGTGCGGCTGTCGGATCAGGGCGCGTCGACGAGGCCGACCGCCGGCACGGTCACCGTGCGGGCGCCGGTCGTGCCGCCCAGGACGACCTTGCGCAGGGAGACGTTGTTCGTGGTGCTCGTCTCCTTCAGGCGGTGGTCGGGGTTGGCGATGACCTGGATGTAGTACGTGCCGTTCGGCAGGCCGGTGACGTCGAACGACTGACCGGGACGGATCTGGCTGTAGGTGTCGCCGTTGCCGACGTCCAGCACCTCCCGCACGGACACCGAGTTCTCCTCACCGCAGGCGGTGGCGAGGTCGGTGTTGTCCGGGTGCCAGTTGGCGTTCTTCACCGTGTAGTCGATGGCGTCCGTGTTGGCCAGGCAGAACGCCTCCTTGCCGCTGCGGACGATCTCCTTCTTGTCCGCACCCAGCAGCCGGTAACTGGCGAAGTCGTGGAAGTGCCAGTGCTGGTGACCCTCCCTGGGGTCCCATTCCATGCTGCCGGTGGGCGTGTACCCGACCTGCTTGCCGTTGGCGTCGTAGAAGTACTGGTAGGCGTCCATCGTGTCGGCGCCGGGCTTGCGGAAGCCGTCGACGACCAGCGGAGAGGGGCCGCCGTTCCACACGGTGGCGCCGAAGGCCAGGTAGTCCTTGCCCGCGGCCGCTCCCTCGCCGCCGTCGGAGCCGTCGTTGAGGGAGATGCCGTACGCCGGCAAGGCCCGCAGGTCGGGCTTGGGCAGGGCGGCCGCGTCGGTACGGGCGCCGGTCGGGCGGTGCTTGTTGGGCTTCAGCACGCGTGAGGCCGCCCCCGAGGAGGCCTTGCCCGTCACCGCGCCGTCGGCGGCAGGGGTGCGCGGGGCCGCGCCCGCGCCGCCCTCGCCGGCGTCCTGCACGGTCACCTTGATCGTCTGCGGTGCGTCGGTCATGCCGAAGAGGTCACGGTACTTCTTGGCCACCCGCACCGTCGCCGTGTACTGGCCGGCGGCCAGGTCCGCGGGTGCGCTGTCCCAGCTCTGGCCGACCCCGGCCGCCCAGCCCTGCTCGGTGCCCCAGACACCGCCGAGGGTGAAGGGGTTGTCCGAGCAGCCGCCGGGGTAGCGGGAGGTCGCCGGGGCGTCCGGGCGGATGCGTCCGGCCCGGTTGTTCGGGCAGAAGGCCTGTTTCGTGCTCAGCACCTTCGCGCCCGCGGCGTCGGTGACGGTGACCTCGAGGAACCCGGGCAGGCCCGTGAAGTCCTTGACCAGGCCGGCCGGAAGGGTCTTGGTGTGCGTGGTCCCGCCGCTGCGGGTGATCTGCTGGGCGACGACGGGGTCGTTGTAGGACTTGCGGGTCACCCGGAACTCCAGGGCCGCCTTGTCGACGGTGATGTAGGTCCCCAGGTCCAGGTAGACGCCCGGCTCCCCTCTCCACCGTTCGAGGGTCACGGACTTGGCCGCGGCGATCAGTTTGAGCTTCGGCGCGACGGGCGTCGCCGCCCCCGCGGTGGGAGCGACCCCGGCCGCGGTGGCGGCCATGGTGAGCGTCGCAGCGGTGACGATCGCCGAACGACCTAACGTGCTTCTGTGGTACGTGGTCATCGAATCCTCGTTCACAAGTGCCTGACGGCATCTGGCGGTTGGTGAGGCACGTCGGAATCTGTGTGCCATATGTGAACAGGGGTGAGGGAGCCTGTTGGTTGCCTCGCCGCAGGCGCGAACTGCGCGCTCTTCGGGCTTGGTTGACGGTGTTCTTCGGCGCGGGATCGCCCCTGTTCCCGACGTCATATGCATTCGGGTCGCCCTCTTCGAACCGGAAGAACTCCGAAACATTCGATTGATCAGTTCTCTCCAATTGATCTAGAACCGCGATTCCATTCTTGGCTAAAACTCATCTGACCGTGGCGAATCAATGGCGAATGTTTCGAAATAACTACCGAAACTATTGACGCTTGACGGGTGCAGGCCAAAACTGGCGGACCGAACCGCAACCCCGCCTCTCTGGACGAGGAGGACCCCCACATGACGCACGAGATCACCCGCAGGGGCGTCGGCGCCCTGCTGCTGGGCGGCGCGGCCGCGCTGGCACTGCCCGGTACCGCCCGCGCGGCCACCGTCGTGACGACCAACCAGACCGGCACGAACAACGGCTTCTACTACTCGTTCTGGACGGACGCCCAGGGCACGGTCTCCATGACCCTGAACTCCGGCGGCAACTACAGCACCAGCTGGCGCAACACCGGCAACTTCGTCGCCGGCAAGGGCTGGAGCACGGGCGCCCGCAGGAACGTCAGCTACTCGGGCAGCTTCAGCCCCTCCGGCAACGGCTACCTGTCGCTGTACGGCTGGACGTCCAACCCGCTGGTCGAGTACTACATCGTCGAGAACTGGGGCACCTACCGGCCCACGGGAACGTACAAAGGGACCGTCAGCAGCGACGGCGGCACCTACGACATCTACCAGACCACCCGCTACAACGCCCCGTCCGTCGAGGGCAACAAGACCTTCAACCAGTACTGGAGCGTGCGCCAGTCCAGGCGCACGGGCGGCACCATCACCACCGGCAACCACTTCGACGCCTGGGGCCGGGCCGGGATGCCGCTCGGCAGCTTCAAGTACTACATGATCCTGGCGACGGAGGGATACCAGAGCAGCGGCAGCTCCAACATCACGGTGTCGGGATGAGCAGCGCGACCCGGCGCTCGCACCGCCCCGTGACGACGGCCCTCACGGCCGTCACGCTGGCCGCCGCGGCCACCCTCGCCGTCCAGACCGCGCACGCCGGTCCCGCCCGGGCCGCCACGTGCAACGGCTATGTCGGCCTCACCTTCGACGACGGCCCGTCCGGGAACACACCCAACCTGCTGAACGCGCTCAGGCAGAGCGGGCTGCGGGCCACGATGTTCAACGAGGGGCAGTACGCGGCCGCCAACCCTGCCCAGGTCAGGGCCCAGGTCGCGGCAGGCATGTGGGTGGGCAACCACACCTACACGCACCCGCATCTGACCACGCTCGGCCAGGCCCAGATCGACTCGGAGATCTCCCGCACCCAGCAGGCCGTCTCCGCGGCGGGCGGGGGCACGCCCCAGCTGTTCCGGCCCCCGTACGGCGAGACCAACTCCACGGTCCGGACGGTGGCGGCCAAGTACGGCCTGACGCAGATCATCTGGGACGTGGACTCGCAGGACTGGAACGGCGCCGGCACGGACGCGATCGTGGCGGCCGCCGGACGCCTGACCAACGGCCAGGTGATCCTCATGCACGACTGGCCCGCCAACACGGTCGCCGCGATCCCGCGCATCGCGCAGGGGCTCGCCGCCCGCGGCCTGTGCGCGGGGCGGATCTCGCCCCAGACCGGCCGCGCCGTAGCACCCTGACCCTGACGGCACCCGTGGTCCGTAGCGACCGCGCATCGGGAGAGCAGCGGCGTCCGTCCCCGGCGTCTTCGATGCGCGGTCGCTCGGCTCGCCTCGGGCGACGGCGAAGTCCCGTACGGACGGTTCGCAAGGCCCGTCGGCGGTGCGACCATGAAAGCGGCACCCCTGTGCCGTGTGAGGCGCCCGAAAGGAGGCCCGACATGGCCAGACGTCTGGTCGTCTGCTGCGACGGGACATGGAATCTCGCCGACCAGCCCAGCAAGACCAATGTCACCAAGGTCGCCCTGGCCGTTCTCCCCCGCTCCGCCGACGGGACACCTCAGCGCGTGTACTACCACAGCGGCGTCGGCACCCGCCGGCGAGAACACCTGCGCGGCGGGGCGTTCGGCGTGGGCCTGTCCCACAACGTCCTGAGCGCCTACCGCTTCCTCGTCGAGAACTTCGAACCCGGCGACGACGTCTACCTGTTCGGCTTCAGCCGGGGCGCGTTCACCGCCCGCAGCCTGGCCGGGCTGATCAACAACAGCGGAATCCTGCGCCGCCGCAACGCCCACCGCACCAAGGAGGCGTGGGCGCTGTACCGCAGCCGGATCGAGAAGCCGAACGGCGCGGCCTCCACCCTCTTCCGGCGGGCCTACGCGCACGAGACGGACATCCACTTCATCGGAGAATGGGACACGGTCGGCGCCCTCGGCATCCCCGTACCGGGTCCCCCTTGGCTGGCTCCGGTCGTGCGCGTGGTCAACCGCCGCTGGGCGTTCCACGACACCGACCTCGGCCCTCGGGTCCGGGTGGCCCGGCACGCGCTGGCGATCGACGAGCGGCGCGAGGCGTTCCGGCCGACGCTGTGGAATCAGCGGCCCGAGGCCGCGGCGGGCGGCCAGACGCTGGAGCAGGTCTGGTTCACCGGCGTGCACTGCGACATAGGCGGCGGCGAGCGGGAGACCGGGCTGTCCGACATCGCCCTGCTGTGGATGGTGGACCAGGCGCGCCTTGCCGGCCTGGAGTTCGACGCGGAGGCGTTCAGCGCGCGCGGACCGGCCGTGATGAAGCCGGACCGGAGCATCGACTTCCGCGTGCAGGCGGACCCCATGGGCCCGGTGCACGAGTCCCGGACGGGCCTGTATCGCCTCTTCAGGCCGCTGCACCGGCCCATCGGCCATCGAGAGGACAGGCAGTACGTCTCGGCGACCGCCCGCCGACGCTACGACGACGATCCGGCCTACCGCGAGAGCTCCCCGGCACTGGCCCGGTACCTCACCGAGCCGACCCGCCTCGACATCGCCCAGGTCCCCCTGACGGCCGCCGCGGCGGGCCTCGTCCCGCAGCGCGTACCACGGCCCGCTACGCCGGCCCGATCCGGCAGCTCAAGTGACGTGGATCACTAAAGATCTGTGTGCCGCACGCAACTGCGCCCCCGTGCATCACTGTCTGACAGAAAGGCGGGCCCGTCAGGGCCGGGGAGCAAGAGAGAGCGGAGCACGGCGTGGGACGGCGCAAGGGCAGCATAGGGATCGCACTCGTCACGGTCGCGACGCTGATGGGCGCGAGTGCCTGCGGCGGGGGCAGCGGCGACAAGGCGAGCGCCAACGACGGGAAGGCCTCGGGCAAGGCCAGCGCGAGCAGCTCGCCCAAGCCGACGAAGCCCGCGGGCCCGCCGATGCTGCTGGACACCATCACCCCGCAGACGGGCAACACGGTCGGCGTGGCCATGCCGATCTCGGTGATCTTCAGCAACCCGGTGGCGGCGAAGGCGCGGGCCACGGTCGAGAAGCACATGAAGGTGAGCGCTTCCCAGCCGGTCGAGGGCGCCTGGCACTGGATGGGCGACAGGCGCGCCGACTGGCGGCCGAAGAACTACTGGCCCTCCGGTACGACCGTCAAGATCGACGCCGATCTCAAGGGCGTCGGCAACGGCAACGGACGCTACGGCGTGCACGGCTACACGCACACCTTCAAGATCGGCGACGACGTGCGCGCGGACGTCTCGGTCACCGGCCACACCATGAAGGTGACCCGCAACGGCAAGCTGGTGCGCACCCTGTCGATCAACGCGGGCAGCGCCGAGTACCCGACGTGGAACGGCACGATGGCCGTCATCGACAAGCAGGAGAAGGTCCACATGACCTCCTGCAGTGTCGGCATCAGCTGCGACAAGGGCAGTGCCAACTACTACGACCTCACGCTGCCCTGGGACGTCCACCTCACCCAGTCCGGCACGTATGTGCACTACTCGACGGGCGACCCGTACCCGGGCAGCGGCAGCGCCCGCGGCTCGCACGGCTGCGTCCACCTGTCCATGTCGGACGCCAAGTGGTTCTACGGCCAGGTCAAGCAGGGCGACCCGGTCACCATCACCGGCTCCCCCCGCGCCAAGGCGCCGGCCGACAACGGCTACGCCGACTTCAACCTGTCGTGGGACCAGTGGCTGACGGGCAGCGCGGCCGGGGAGCAGACGACCGCGACCCTGTGACGGGCGGCGGAGCCCGCCGGTCGCGCGGGCCCGCCGGGCTCAGTGGATGACGGGAGTCTCCGGGAGGTAGTCGTCGGCGTGTTCGCCGGTGACCAGGTACACCACCCGGCGGGCGATGGAGACGGCGTGGTCGGCGAAGCGCTCGTAGTAGCGGCCCACCAGGGTGACGTCGACGGCCGTCTCCACGCCGTGGTGCCAGCGTTCGTCCATCAGGTGCTGGAAGATCATGCGGTGCAGCTCGTCCATGCGGTCGTCGTCCCGCTCCAACTGCAGGGCGGCGTCGAGGTCCTGGGTGATGAGGACCTCGGCCGCCTGTGCCATGAGGCGCTGGGCGAGCTGGCCCATCTCCAGGATCGTCCGGCGCAGATCCCGGGGCACGGCGTGCTGCGGGTGGCGGCGCCGGGCCAGCTTGGCCACGTGCTGTGCGAGGACGCCGCAGCGCTCCAGGTCCGCGCTCATCCGCAGTGAGGTGACCACCACGCGCAGGTCCGTGGCGACCGGCTGCTGGCGTGCCAGTACCGCGATCGCCTGTTCCTCCAGATTCCGCTGCAGCTCCTCCACCTGGCCCTCGGTGTCGATCACGCTCTCCGCGAGCCGGAGATCGGTGTCGAGGAGGGCGCCGGTGGCGCGGCCCATGGCCGAGCCGACGAGGTTCGCCATCTCCACCAGCGCCTCGCTGATCGACTCCAGTTCCTTGTGATAGGCCTCCCGCATCGCCCTCATCCTCCACTCTCACGGCGCGTCTGCAACGCTGCCCAGACTCGCACACCCCCTCGACGCCCTCGGCGCCCGCCTCCACCCGTCGCTCGCGCGAACAGCGCCCGGAGGGGGAAGGAGGGTTGGTGTGCCGGGTGCGGTCGACGCCCCTGAGAGGGCCCACGAGGTGGGCTACCCGACGGTGTGCAGGACGCGGAAGCGGTCGGGCTGCGCCGGATCGCGGTCGACGACCTGAACCGGTGCCCAGGCCCACTGCCAGACGCCGATGCCGGGCCGGCGGGTGAACCGGACCCGTCCACGGGTGCCGTCGACGGCGACGCGCGGCCAGGACGCGGCCGTACGCGCCCGGTCCGTGCCGTGCGCTCGCAGCAGCTCGGCGAGGACGACGACGGTGTCGTAGCCCTCGAAGGCCACGAAGGAGGGCGCCCCGGCCAGCCGCTGGCGCAGCGCCGCGTCGACGCGGGCGCCCAGCGGGGTCATCCGCTCGGGCAGGTAGCGCAGGAACGGGACGCCGGCACCGGCGTCGCCGAGCAGTGCCGCCCACTCGGCCAGCTCCGGCTGCCCGGCGGGAGCGCCCAGCGTGATCCCGGCCAGGCGCGGGTCGTCGCGGACGCGTCTGACGATCGGCACGGCCGGTTCGGGGAAGCCGACCAGCAGCAGGAGGGCGGTCGCCCGATGGCCGGCGATTTCGTCGCACAGGGCGGCGGGGGTGAGCGTACGCGCATCGCATTCGGTCAAGGTCGCGCCGTGGGAGGCGAGTCGGTCGCGGAGGATGCCGACTCCCGAGGCCCAGTACACGCTCGGTTCGGTCGCCACGGCGACGCGGCGGTGGCCCGCGCCGAGGAGGAAGTCCGCGTAACCGCGCCAGCCGTACGACTGCGCCGGGGCAATGCGCGCGACCCAGTCCGTCGGCCGCTCGGTGAGCGCGTCGAGCACCGCCGACGAGCAGAGGAAGGGCAGACCGAGGGCGTCGGCGCGGGCGGCGGCGGCGCGGGCGACGACGCTGTGGTACTCCCCCGCCAGGGCGGCGACGCCCAGCTGAGCCAGTTCCTCCACGGCCGCCGTGGCCTTGCCCGGGTCGGCCGCGGTGTCACGGACGACCAGCTCCAGAGGTCTCCCGCCGATCCCTCCGGCCTCGTTGACCTCCTCGGCGGCCAGTTCGAGTCCGGCGAGCAGGTGCCGGCCGGACTCTACCCAGCCGGGCCGGGTGAGCGGAACGAGGACACCGATCCGGACGGCCCGCTCGGTACCGGACGGAGAGGGTGAGGTGTTCATGCGTCGGCAGCTCCCGCCTCGCGAGTCGTCCCCGGTCCGCCCCGGCCGCCGCGGACCAGGGCTGGCCGATGCGCGTCTCGGCCCTGTGGGCGCACCTGGGTGACCATGCGGTCATTGCATCCACGACCGCCGCCGGGAGACAAGCGATTATCCGCTCCGCTGCCTTGATCCGCGGCGGGAGGAGAATCCGGGATCTCCCTCCTCATGGATCGAGCCGATGTCAGACTCTGCCGCCATGAGCGACTGGTTCCTGCAAGGGCAGTCCGGGGTCCGGTTCGAGTGGGGCCCCGTCGGCGCCCGGCACCTCGCGTCCGACACCGGCTGCCTGGTGGTCGTCGACGTGCTGTCGTTCACGACATCGGTGACCGTCGCCGTCGAGGCGGGCACCCAGGTCTTTCCCTGTGCGTGGCGTGACGAGACGGCAGCCGCGTTCGCCCGGGACAAGGGGGCGGCACTGGCCGTGGGCCGGCGCGCCGCCACCCCTGCCTCGCCGTGGTCGCTGTCTCCCGCGGCCCTCCGGCGGGCGCCGTTCACGCCCCGTCTCGTGCTGCCCTCGCCCAACGGGTCGGCCATCTCCGCGGCGGCGGCCGGTTCGACGGTCGTGGCGGGCTGTCTGCGCAACGCCGCGGCGGTGGGCCGTCTGCTGGCGCGACAGGGGCACGGCACCGCGGAGCGTCCCCTCGTGGTGATCGCCGCGGGTGAGCGGTGGCCGGACGGAAGCCTGCGCCCAGCGCTGGAGGACCTGCTGGGCGCCGGGGCCGTCATCGACGCACTGGCGGCGCGAGGCGCCGGCCCCCTCTCCCCCGAGGCGGCCGCCGCCCGGGCCTGCTTCACCCAGGCGTCCGACGTCGCCGCCGCCGTGGCCTCGTGCGCCTCGGGCCTTGAGCTGGCCCGGAGCGGTTTCGCCGACGACGTGGCCGTCGCGACCGAACTCGACGCGTGCGCCGTGGTGCCGGTCCTCACCGGCGGAGCCTTCCACGACGGCACCGGGTGGTAGCGGCACCGGGCCTGTGCCGTTCGGCCGGATCGTGCCGGTCGCGGGCACGAATCGTGACGGTTCGTGCCGTGCGGTCTCGTGCGGCCACGCCACGGCGCCGTAACTTGCCGTCCGTACGGTGAGGTTCCTGATCCTCGGAGGCTGCGATGGCACACCCCGATCCCCTGGTCGTCGACCCGGACCCCTTGGTGATCGACCCGACCGGCGGCGACATCCACGGCGAGGCCGCCCGGATCCGTGACCGCGGCCCGGTGACGCCGGTCGCGCTCCCCGACGGCGTCGAGGCATGGGCCGTCAGCGACCCCGGCCTGCTCAAGCGCCTGCTCACCGACCCCCGCGTCTCGAAGGACGCCCGTCGGCACTGGTCCCGCTTCATCAAGGGCGACATCGCGCCGGATTGGCCCCTGTTCAGCTGGGTGTCCGTGCAGAACATGTTCACCGCGTACGGGGACGAGCACAAACGCCTGCGCGCCCTGGTCTCCAAGGCGTTCACCGCGCGCCGTACCGCGGCGCTCCGGCCGCGGGTCGAGGAGATCACCGAACTCCTGCTGGACGAGGTCGAGTCGGCGGGCGAGGGCGGACGAACCGTCGATCTGCGCGAGGAGTTCTGCTACCCCCTGCCGATCCGGGTGATCGGCGAACTGCTCGGCCTGCCCGAGGAACTGGGCGCCGAACTGCGGGCCGTCGTGGACGGTGTCTTCCACACCTCCGCCACGCCCGAGCAAGTCACCGACACGTACGCCCGGTTCTACGCCGTGCTCGCCGAACTCGTCGCGTTGCGGAGGGACTCGCCCGGTGACGACCTGACCACCGCCCTCATCGCGGCCCACGACGACGAGGACGGCACCCGCCTGAGCGAGCAGGAACTCCTCGACACGCTGATGCTCATGGTCAGCGCGGGTCACGAAACCACGGTCAACCTCCTCGACAAGGCCGTCCACGCCCTGCTCACCCACCCCGATCAACTCGCCCTGGTGCATGGCGGCGACGCCTCCTGGGACGACGTCGTCGAGGAGACCCTGCGCGTCGAGGCACCGGTCGCCAGCCTGCCCCTGCGGTACGCCGTGGAGGACCTGGCGATGGCGGAGTTCGGCGGTCCCGAAGGAGTCGTGATCGGCAAGGGCGAGGCCATTCTGGCCGCGTACGCCGCCGCCGGACGCCACCCGGGCCGCCACGGCGTCGACGCGGACCGTTTCGACGTCACCCGCCCGGACAAGGAGCACCTGGCCTTCGGCTACGGAGCGCACTTCTGCCTGGGCGCGCCGCTGGGACGGCTGGAGGCGCGGATCGCGCTGCCGGCGCTGTTCGGCCGTTTCCCGCAGCTGCGACTCGCGGTGGGCCAGGAGGAGTTGAAGCCGGTCGATTCCTTCATTTCGAACGGCCACCGTTCCCTTCCGGTCCGCCTGCGCTGATCGCGGCCGCCTCGCGAGCGGCGTCGGCGGGCCCGCTCATCGCAGATGAGCGGTGTCGACGATCGTGGACTCGCTGTCGGAACCGGTCACCTGGATGTACCCCGGGTTGCCGTCGCGGTCCACGTAGCAGGTGACGTCGAGAGAGTAGAGCACGGTCTGGCGGACCGGATGTCGGGCGACCGCCTTACGGCAGTCGGACGCCGTGGGCAGCTTCTTCGAATCCCAGTCGGCCAGCTTGCCGTTGGTGGCGTTCAGATAGCCGCCCGAGACATAGATCGCGTCGGTGTTCGTGCCCGCCCGCGAGGGCGGGGTGTGGGAGAAGTCGTACCCGACGGGTGCGCCCCCATTGCTGTCCTGCAGGTGGAAGCCGCGTACCAGTGCGGTCGACACGGCGGCGGGCGGGTCGGACAGGGCGGCCTTGGTGGCGAGGCCGCCGCCCCCGACGACCACGAGGGCCGTGGCGCCGGCGATCACTGGATGTGCGGCTGTCATGGACAGCAGAGGCCCGATCACGGGGATCGAGAATTTCAGGTGGGTGTTCTTCTGGTTGATCGTGGCGTGGTCGCCCGCGGTGACGGTCGCCGAGGAGTCGTGGACCCGCGAGCGGTGCCCGCCTCTCTGCGGGGGCAGGTAGGTGTTGTTCTGCACGTTCCCGTCGCCGACCTGGGCGCCCTTGATCCGGCTGTTCTTCATCAGCTGCGTGCTCTTTCGACTCTCCGGGTGCGGACGGCCGCTCAGTGGAAGGTGTTGTTCTGGGTGGTGCCGTTGCCGACCTGGACGCCCTTGGCCTCGCGGAGATCGATCCCGCCGGCCGAGGGGGGTGCCGCGGGCGGGGCGAGGAGGGCCAGCAGGCGCTGGGCGTGCTCCATCACCTCCGTGTCCACGGCCCCCGTCACCACGAGTTCGCGGACCAGCCCCTCGGCGGGCGCCCCCGGCCGCCGTTCCAGAGCGCTGAGCTGTTCCAGGGCTCCGGGGCGGCCGGAGAGTCGGCTGCTCAGCGCTTCCTTCAGCGCCCGGTAGGCATCCGTCACGGCGGCGGAAGCGGCGCCGCCGAGACCCGTCGTCGCGCCCGTGACCAGGGCCTGCACCACCAACGTCGCCGGATCCATCGGCGCACCTCCGTACGGCTTCCTCGGGATCGCACAGGGACGATCACCCGGTGTGACAACATGAGGAAGCTATCCGGCAGCCGGCCGCAAGGTCTGGGTTTGCCCGCAACCGCCGCCAATCGCCCGTTCGGTCACCTGATGCCGGCGCCCTTTGTCGTTTCTCCGCCGTCGGCCGCTGCCTCCGCTCGGCCCGTGATGTGGGCCAGGAAGTCATGGAGAGCCGCCGCGACGGCCTCCGGTGCTTCCAGGGGGAGGAGGTGCCCGACCCTCGGGACGGTGGTCAGGGTGGCGTGCGGGAGGTGCGGCAGAAGGCACTCGCGCAGCACCCGCGACGGTTCCACCACGTCCTTCTCCCCCGCCAGCACCGTCACCGGAACGTCGATGCCTCGTACGACCGTGGTGATGTCCTGTGCGATCCCCCGCAGGGGCCACTCCTGCCGGGCCGCGTCACCGGCGGCGAGACTGTCGTGCACCACGGCGCCCAACTCCGTCTCGGGCAGCGGGGTGGCGGCCAGCACATGCTCCACGGCGTGGCGCACCGTCTCCGGCGAGTCGTACGCGTGGGACAGACCCCGGCGGTACTCCTCCGTCACCATGGCGGGCGGCTGCGGCGGCGCCGGGGCGACGAGGACCAGTCCCGCCAGTCCGGTGGGCCGACGTGCCGCGAGAAGCTGGCTCACCTTGCCGCCCATCGAGTGCCCGACCAGGACGTACGGCCCCGACACGCACGTCTCGACGACGCGAGCGAGATCGTCGGCGAGCTGGTCGAGGTGGTAGGGGCCGGGCAGGGCCCGCGAGGCCCCCCAACCGCGCTGATCGAAGCGGACGGTCGCCTGCTCCGGTCGCAGCCGGCCGATCACACCGTTCCATGTCCCGGCGGAGCCGCCCCAGTAGTGGACGAACACCAGCGCCGGCCCGCTCGTGCCTCCGGCGCGTACCTCCATCGCTCCGCCCGCGACCGTCACCGGGATTGTCGTTTCCGTCATCTGCTCGCCTCTCACCGGCTCGGCGAAGCGCCTGCTCATCGCCCTGCCGTACGCTCGACCGCACTGTCCGACCTGTTCTTCAGGTCCCGTTCGACGGTATGCGGGGCGCTTCCCGGCCCTCGGTGAAAAGGGGCTCGACAATTGTGGAAAACGGACACGATGCGGTACGACAGCTGCGCTATCTGCCCGCCATCGGCTCACCTCATGGCGTGGAGGTGCTCGACTTCGCCGGGCTGCGCTCCATGGACCCCCGCCGCCGGCGCGCACTCCCCCAGCGCCCCGACTTCCACGTCTTCGCCCTCGTCCGCTCCGGCACCGGAAGCCACGAGGCGGACTTCCACGCCTTCACGCTGTCGGAGGGAAGCGCCGTCTGGATCCGGCCCGGGACGGTGCACCGCTGGAGCGACGTGGACGCCTGCGAAGGGCCGCTCGTCCTCTTCCGACCCGGTTTCCTCCCCGGCTTCACCAGCGCGGAGACCACCGCGCCGGTGAGCTGGCAGGTGGACGGGCAGCGCCTGGACCTCGCCCTGCTCGCGGCCGAGCACCTGGGCCGCGAGCACGAGACGGCGGCACACGCGCCGCACCTGGCCTCTCCCGCCCTGCTCTCCCACCTGCTGGCCGCGCTGCTCCTGCGCGCGCTGCCCGAGACACCGCCCGCGACCGACGCGCCGGAACCCGGCACACGGCACACGGCTGTCTTCCGCGCCTACCGAACCGCCGTCGAGGAGCACTTCACCGACTGGCACCAGGTGACCGACTACGCCCGGGCGCTCGGCTACGACGCGCGCACCCTCACCCGGGCGACACGCGCCGCCGCCGGCACGGGCGCCAAGGCCTTCCTCGACCAGCGCATCCTGCTGGAGGCGAAGAGGCTCCTCGCCCACACCGACCTCCCGGTCACCGGCTGCGCACGGCGCCTCGGCTTCCGCGACGTCGGCAACTTCACCACCTTCTTCCGACGCCAGGAGGCCATGCCTCCCGCCGCATGGCGCACGGCGTACGGTCAGGCCGGTTCCCCGTGAGGCGGGAACCGCCCAGGGGGACCCGGCGGCGAGTGCGGGATTCACACCGGGCCTGAGGGGACACTCCTGATAGAGCCCTCCCGTCGCCTCACCCACAGAAAGCGCCGTTCGCCGCCGACCCGCACACGGAACCACAGACCGGCTGTCCTGGAGGAACCTCATGTGCCGCCTCTTCGGCCTCACCAGCGCCCCGCTCCGCACCCACGCCACCTTCTGGCTCCTCGACGCCCCGGACAGCCTCAGCCGGCAGAGCCACCGCGACCCCGACGGCACCGGCCTCGGCCTCTTCGCCGCCGACGGCACCCCGCGCGTGGACAAGGCCCCCATCGCGGCCTACCGCGACCGCGCCTTCGCGCAGGAGGCCCGGCAGGAGGAGTCGGCGACCTTCGTCGCCCATGTCCGCTTCGCCTCCACGGGCAGCCTGGACGTCCGCAACACCCACCCCTTCGAACAGGACGGCCGGCTGTTCGCGCACAACGGAGTCATCGAGGGGCTCGACCGGCTCGACGAGCATCTGGGCGAGGACCGCTCCCTGGTCCGGGGCGACACCGACTCCGAGCGGTTCTTCGCGTTGATCACCCGGGAGACGCGCCGGCACGACGGTGACCTCACGCCCGGCCTGCGGGACGCCGCCCGCTGGATCGCCGCGCACGTGCCCCTCTTCGCCCTGAACCTGATCCTCATCACCCCCCGCGAGCTGTGGGCGCTGCGCTACCCGGACACCCACGACCTCTACGTCCTGGAGCGCCCGGCGGGCGGTCAGCACGGCAGCAGGCATCTGGACCACAGCGGCAGCCACGGCCGTATGCGCGTCCACTCGGCGCACCTGGCCGCGCACCCCGCGGTCGTCGTCGCAAGCGAGCGCATGGACGACAACCCGCACTGGCGCCCGCTGGAGCCCGGCGAACTGCTCCACGTCGGCCCCGACCTCCACGTCACCCGCCAGGTCGCCCTGCCGGATCCCCCGGCGCACCCGCTCACCCTGGACGACCTGCACCCCGACGCGGCCGCCTCCCAGCAGGCCGCCTGACCGCTCCACCGCATGTCAGCTCCGGTGGGCGAAGGACGCGAGCCGGGCCGCGAACTCGGCGACGCGGTCGCGCAGTTCGTCGGGGCGATCGATCACGAACGGGCGGTCCAGCGAGGCGAGCGTCGCGGGCAGCCAGTCGAGGCGCTCCGCCCGCAACTCGACACGCAGCCACCCTTCGCCCCCGCCTTCCGGCGGCTCGCACTCCGCCAGGGTGGCGACGCCGGCGGGCAGGCGGGCGCGGATCTGCTCGGCCGTCCCCTGGACCCGGACGGTCACCTCGTGCCGGTACTCAGCCGTGGCGAACCCCGACAGCAGGCGCTGCGCCGGCGTGGGCCCTTCGGGGACCTCGAACGTGCCGGGCAGGGTGCGGGCGTCCGCGATGCGGTCGAGGCGGAAGGTCCGGTCCTCGCCGATCCGGGCGTCCCGTCCCGTGACGTACCACCGGCCGGAGTGGGCGACCACCCCGTACGGGTGCAGGACACGTTCGCTGCCCCGTCCGTCGCGGTCGGTGTAGCGGACCGACACGGGCCGGAGGTGGCGCACCGCGTCGGTCACGGTGAGCAGGACTCCGGTGTCCGGGGCGGCGGCCGCTCCGGGCCCATCGGTGAAGTCGAGCGATTCCAGGAGTGCGTCGAGGCGGCGGGCGGTGTGCTTCGGCAGGACTCGCCGGATCTTGGCCGACGCGGTCTCGCTCGCCGTGTGCTCCGGTGTCAGTCCCGCCCGGCGGCCGGCGATCAGTCCGAGCAGTACGGCCAGTGCCTCGTCGTCGCTGAGCATGAGCGGGGGAAGCCGGTACCCGGGGGCGAGCCGGTAGCCGCCGTAGCGGCCGCGCACCGACTCCACCGGCACGTCGAGGTCGAGCAGCTGGTCCACGTAGCGGCGCACGGTCCGCCCCTCGACGCCGAGCCGGTCGGCGAGCTCGGCCACGGTCCGGGTGCCGCCCGACTGCAACAGTTCGAGGAGGGTCAGCACACGGCCGGTGGGTCCAGGCATGCGAACAGCCTAAGCGGATACAGGACGGATTCTGTCCTCTATTGCTCCTAGTCTGCGGAGTGCAGCGCTTCCGCGGCGGCCCGCTCGACGCGGTCCCCTCCGAGGAAGTCCACAGCAGGTTCACGCAGCCAGGGAGATCACCATGGAGTTCGTCTCGATCCGCATCATCACCGGCGACGTCGCCCGTCTCGTCGCCTTCTACGAACGGGCCACGGGGCTGCCGGCGGTCCGGGCCACCGAGGACTTCGCCGAGATCAGGACGGCATACGCCACCCTCGCGATCGCCGGTACCCGTACCGTCCCCCTGTTCGCCCCGGACTCCGCCCGCCCGGCGGCCAACCAGAGCGTGATCACCGAGTTCCTCGTCGACGACGTGGACCGGGTGCACCAGAACCTGGCCGAGTACGTCAGGGACTTCGTCACCGAACCCACCACGATGCCCTGGGGCAACCGGTCCCTGCTGTTCCGCGACCCCGACGGCAACCTCGTCAACTTCTTCACCCCGGTCACGCCCGCCGCCGTCGAGAAGTTCCGGCGGACGTCCGCGCCCGCCTGATCGCTACCGCCCGTGGCGCAGTACGGGGACTAACCGCCGCGCGGCCCGGTCGGCTACCAGGACGGGCAGGCGACCGGCGTGGCGGCGGGACGGCTGTGGGCGACCGGCGCCGCCACGGCGGTGGTCGCGGCTCTCGCCGCCGTCGTGGTCACGCTGCTGATCCGCGGCGTACTGGACGTGGCGGTCTTCGCGCCGCGCGGGGCGGGTGTGTGGGGCGACGCCACGTACGTTCTGGTTGGTTCGGCGGCATGCCCTCGGCCGGCCGGACGGCGTCCGTACTGGCCAGCAGGCTCCCAGGCAGGGCGATCGATGTGTGACAGGTGCCGTACACGCTGTCTTTGGCGAGAGCGGGACGCGCGGTTGGCTCTGTTTGCGAGAAGTTCCTCCCTCTGGGTACGCAGGTGCCGATGGCTGCGGCGGTCCGGCCTCGCGGGCGGCCGGCGTCCCTGTTCCGCAGAAGGCAGCTGACTCCGTCGACACGGGCCGTCGTGCCGCGCGAGGGCGTTCTCCCTCAGGTTCGGTTCCATGCGGAGTGTCCTGGTGAACCGTGTGCCGTAGCGGTCGCCCAGGATGGGAGCTGATGCCCCGTGGAGGACGATCGCACCCCCGGCGATCACGACGGCCCCGCCGGTTCACCACACTCCTCACGCCCGCCTCACGCCTCGCGCACAGAAGCGAAGCTCGACCCTGGGGCGGCCCCGGAACGATCTGGGGGAATCGTGTTCCGAACGTCTCCGGTCAGGGAATCGGGTGCATTCTCAGTCCGCGGGTTCCACGGTCGGGAAGGTCCAGGTGCCGTCGAGGATCTCGGGCCAGCCGTCCATGATGCGCAGGCAGTTGGGGCGCCCGTCGGCGCACCCTCCGAGGTTGATGACGACCGAGCCGTCCGGCTCCCTTCGCGCGTTGAACTGGTTGAGGACGCATCCGCCTTCGCTGCTGTCCTCGAAGTAGCCGTCAGCGTTGTAGAGGGAGATCGACCAGAAGCCGTCGACGGGTACGTCACCGACCACGATGCGGTACCGCCCGACGGGCAGGCCCGGCTCGACCAGCAGGTAGAACGCCTCGCTCTCGGGGAGGCCGGCCCAGCCCACCGCCGTACCGATGAGGTGCCGAACAGGGTCGACGTCCTCTCGGCGGCCGAACATCCGCTCAGTTCCGGGCAGGGTCCGGCCGAGCACCGCAAGCGCTGCCCGTACGGCGCCGAGGGAATCCTCGTCGTAGTCGGGTACGACGAGGGGTTCAGCCGACCCCGCGGACAGCCCCAGACCGTCCTGCAGGGCGTTGGCCTCGGCGACATCGGCGGGGCCGTAGCGCCTTCAGCCAAGTCCAGCACGGCGAAGCTGTACAGCGTGTCGCGGTTCATCCGGACCGATGTCTGCTGATCGAGCGGTGTCGGCACCCGGTTGTGATGCCACCGGTTGACGCCACCGCAGACCGCCATCAGCTTCGCCATCGCACGGTTGGATTCGGCCCGGACAAAGGTTTCGACCGTCACCTCGACCTTGTCACTCATGGCCGGTGTTCAGTCCCAGGGATCAAAGTTGTTCACCCCGTCGACGCAGCCCTGGTACATGTTGGCAAGGTTGTCGGAGACGATGTGCGCCAGGCCGTGGGTGGTGATGATCAGGTCCCGGTCTACCGTGCGCGCCTTGTACGTCCAACCCTCGGGCAGAGTGAGGCGCTCGGCCAGGCGGGGAAGCGCCGATTCTGTCAGGCTGTGATCCACATGATCGGTGAAGGTCTGCATCACCCAGGTGATCCCATCGGGCGATCTCAAGAGGAACACCGGACGCCCGCTCAGGAACTTGTACGTGTTGGCCCGGTGGATCTGCATCGGCCGGTAGGCCAGCGCCGACTGGTCCCGCTGCGGGTCGAAGTCGGCCGGCATCTTCATGTCAGCCAGGCAGTTGAACATCAGACCACCCAGCTCACGGGGATCGCCAGCGAGGCCGATGGTCAAGGTGTCCATCATCCAGAACCGTCTCGGGTTCTTCCACACCAGATCGCACCCGGTGTCCTTCGCCAGTTGCGCGGTGTCGATCGCCGCAAACGCATCGGCCGGGCACGGGCCGAACCCGCTGGTGTTGTAGACGAGGCCCTCGAACGCTTCACCCGCCCGGCTCAGCAGGAAGAGCTCTCCTTGGGCGTAGGCCCGAAGACCCTCCAGGTGCATCGGTGTGTCGGTCATACGGGCCACCCTTCTTCACAGGGGTGGCCACTGCACCTCATGACCCGCGACCGGGTGAAGCGGGCAGTACCCCGCGCAAGAACCGCACCGAGGTCACGTTCATCGGTGAAGAGGCAGCCCTGCGCGGCTGGAGCCGGGGCCTACGGCCCCTCCTCCCGGGGCAGGTCGTCGCCCGGCGTCCGGGTCGGCGGCTCGAAGCGTACGCGGACCTTCTGGAAGCCCTTGAAGGTCTCGGTCTCGGCGTACGACCGGTAGGCACGGCGGTCCCCCGGGCTGAGCAGCACCTGATCGGTGAACGGCGTGAGCAGGCTGCGCGGCCACAGGCGCATCACGCGCACCGAGCTCACCTCGGCCGTCGTCAGGAAGATCAGGGCCCCGAGATACAGCCAGGCCAGCAGACCGAGGACGATGCCGAACATGCCGTAGGTGGCCGTGGCGCCCCGCAGGACGTGCTCCACGTAGTACGAGCCGCCCCACTGCAGCACCTGCCAGGCGCAGGCGCCGCCGAGCGTGGCGCCGTAGAGCTTCCGCGCCGGGAGCCGGCGGTGGGTCAGCACCCGGTAGGCGAGCAGGAGCAGAGCGGCGTTGAGGACGGTCGCCCCCAGCGCGGCGGCGACCTGGATGCCGGTGGCGAGGCGGGTGCCGAAGACGCCGGCCGCGGCCTCGGCGGTGGTCAGCGCGGTGGCCACGCACAGGCCGACCGCGAGGATCGACAGGAACAGCAGGCCCTTGAGTCGTGAACGCAGGGGGTCCGGCCGCGCGTGCCGGGGCACCGCCCAGATCTTGTTGAGGGCGTACTGCGCGGCCTGGGCCACACCGAGCGCGCCGTAGAGGCTGCCCGCGATGCCCACCACGAGTGCGGCGCCGCTGGCGTGGAAGGAGTGGACGTTCTCGCCGATCTGGTCGCCGATGACGGGAAACTCGCTGAGCGCGGAGTCGATGACACGGTGCCGCAGTCCGGGGTCGCCGTGGAGCAGGGCTCCGAGGACTGCGACGAGGATCAGCAGCAGCGGGAAGAGGGAGAAGAAGGCGTAGTAGGCCAGCAGCGCGGCCAGGTAGGTGACCTGGTCGTCGTAGAACTTGTACACCACCCCGAGCGGCAGGCCCACCCAGCGGTGGCGTCGCTGGTAGGCATCCACGCGGGCCAGGAATCCCATGGGTCCGCCCAACGCGAGGTCAGCTCTTCTCCGTCAGGCCCGCACGGGCGGCGGCGAAGTGCTGCAAGACGGTGCCGGGCGCCCGGGCGAAGGTGACGTCGAGCGGCCCGAGGGCCCGAGGCTGTGCGCACACTTCCATGTTCCTCACCGTCCGGTCGCCGAGGTTGGCCGACACCTTTCAGTACCCGCATGAGTGCAGGTCAAGCGGTCGCGGGTCGGAAGAGTTCGCCCCACCGAGGTTTCCCGGCGGACGCGGCGGTGTGCGCGGGGCCGGCCGTCCGCGTGCGGGCGTTTCCGGCCACGGGACTCGGGTACCCCCCGGTCACCCAGTGGCCTCGGAGACGGAGCCGTGTACGTGACGGGCCGGGTCCGACGGCATGTGCGGATTCCTGGGCGGCGCGTCACCGACCGGAGCCGTGCTTCGCGAGGCCGCCGGGCGAGCAGGTTCCGGGCGCCGTCGGTCCGACCGGAGCACCCCGCCGGTCGGCACGAGCAGGGCGGCCTCGGGGCCGTCGTCGTCGGCGGCGGCCCGGCGCCACTACCCGCCGGGGTGCAGGCAGCGTCGCCGGAGCGGGTCGTACGGGGCGAGGCCAGGCTGCGGCTGAGCCTGGACGTGCGTCCGGGCTTCGGCGCGCACCGGATGGACGACCCTCGCTTCGAGGGCGGGACCTGGGTCGCCCGGGCCAAGGGGCTGCGGCTCCGGCTCCTCGGGGCACGGCACGCGTCGTGGGACCCCGGGCAGGGCCTGAGCGGCGAGTTCCACCTGCGCAGGGGCGAGGAGCACGATCTCGTGCTGGAGCTCACCCGCGGTGACGACGCTCCCCGTCTGGACGCCGGGGAGCTGTGGCGCGCGACGGAGCACGTGTGGGGGCACCGGATGCCGGACTGCTCAGGACTCGCGGCGCCTCGTGACGCCGGCCATGCCTACGCCGTGCAGCGCGGGCTGACCTCCGGCACGGACGCCATGGTCGCCGCCGCCACCACCTCCCTGCCCGAACGGGCCAACTCCGGACGCAGCTATGACTACCGGTACGCCTGGCTGCGCGACCAGTGCTACGCCGGCCTGGCCGTCGCCGCGCACGGACCGCACGAACTGCTCGACGAGGCGGTGCGCTTCACCACCGAACGCGTCCTGGCCGACGGGGACAGCCTGCGGCCCGCCTACACCGTCACCGGCGACCGTTCGTCAGCGGCAGCTGCGCGGCAACCTGCCCCAGGCCTTCGTCCACGCTCTGCTGCTGGAGTGCGCGGTCCGCCTGGCCTGCAACTCGGCGCCACCGGCACACCTGACGATCACGCGCTCACGCGATGGACAGACCCCTCGAAGCGGGCACTCTTGACACGTTTTGCATAATGCAAGGATAGGCGCTTTGCATTGTGCAAAGGTGAGAGAGGGAGCAATGAGTTCCACACCGGCGGCCAGGGACGGACAACGGCACGTGCCCAGCACCACGACGATCGGCTTCGCCCCCGCCCCGGCGCCCGGAGGTCTGCGCGCCGCTCCCTGGGGTCTGATGGCGCTCGCGGTCACCGTCGGCGCGGGGGCTGGGGTCGGCTCGATCGTCTTCCGCTGGTGCATCAAGACCTTCACCCACCTGCTCTCCGGCCATGCCGACTACGCCGCCTCCCCCGGCGCCGGCAATCCGCACCTGCCCTGGCTCGGCCCGTACTTCGTGGTGTTCGCCCCCGTCGTCGGCGGCCTGTTGTACGGCCCCCTGGTGAACCGGTTCGCCAGGGAGGCCCGCGGGCACGGCGTGCCGGAGGTGATGCTCGCCGTCGCCCAGCGCGGCGGGCGCATCAGCCCCAAGGTCGCCGTGGTCAAGACGCTGGCCTCCGCCCTGTGCATCGGCTCGGGCGGCTCCGTGGGCCGCGAGGGCCCGATCGTGCAGATCGGCTCGGCGCTGGGGTCCACGCTCGGCCGGGTCACGAAGGTGACCGAGGGCAGGATGAAGCTGCTCGTCGCCTGCGGCGCGGCGGGCGGCATCGCGGCCACGTTCAACGCTCCCCTGGCCGGCGTGTTCTTCGCCATGGAGCTCATCCTGAGCACCTTCAGCGCGGAAGCCTTCGGCGCCACCGTGCTCGCCAGCGTCACCGCGAGTGTCATCGGACGCGCAGCCTTCGGCGACAGCGCCTTTCTGAACCTGCCCGACTTCCATGTCGACCATCTCGCCCAGTACGGCCTGTTCGCGGCGCTCGGCGTCGGCGCCGCGGTCGTCGGGGTCGGCTTCTCCCGCTTCCTGTACCTGATCGAGGACGCCTGCGACTTCGCCTGGCGCGGCCCGGAGTGGCTGCGCCCGGCGGCCGGCGGCCTGCTCCTGGGACTGGTGCTGCTGGCCCTGCCGCAGATGTACGGCGTGGGCTACCCCGTCCTGCAGAACGCCACCGAGGGTCACTACGCGGTCGGCTTCCTGATCCTGCTGCTGCTCGGCAAGATGCTGGCGACCAGCCTGACCATCGGCATCGGCGGCTCGGGCGGGGTGTTCGCGCCCAGCCTGTTCATCGGCGCGATGCTCGGCTCGGCCTACGGCATCGGCGTCCACCACCTGCTCCCCCACTCCGCCGGCGCCGTGGGCGCCTACGCCCTGGTCGGCATGGGCGCCGTCTTCGCCGGCGCGGCGCGCGCGCCGATCACGGCCGTGGTCATCCTCTTCGAGCTGACCGGCGAGTACTCGATCATCCTTCCACTGATGCTCGCCATCGTCCTGGCCACCGCCACCAGCCGTCTGCTGACCCGCGACACCATCTACACCCTCAAACTGCGCCGCCGCGGCATCGACCTCGAAGGCCCCGCCCCCGGCGCCCCGATCGGCTCCCAGCACGTCGGCGCCGTCATGGAACCGCTGCCCTCACCCCTGCCGTCGTCCACGACCCTGGCGGACTCCGCCGACCTGCTGAGCCTGTCGGGCCACGGAGCGCTGCCGGTGGTCGACGACAGGGGCGCGTACGTCGGCGTCGTCACCGCACAGGCGGTCGCCGAGGCCCTGGCCGAACAGCCCGAGGCGGCACCGACCCGGGTCGGGCAGCTCGCCGAACCACCGTCCCCGATCACCGCCGACCAGCCCCTGGCCCAAGCCCTGCACACCTTGCTGTCCGCCGCCGGCACCGGCCTGCCCGTCCTCGACGACACACACGGCAGGCCGGTCGGATGGCTCAGCCACCAAAGCGCCCTCCGCGCGGTCCACGCGCCCGCCTGACGCAGCGACTCCGGACGGATCACCGACCCTCGGAGCCCAACATTGGCATAGTGCAAGCTTTACTCCGAGCAAAGGTTCTCTTTCCATGAAGGCTCGTACCAGTGGGCGTACGTCCCGTCCGCCCCAGGAGGCACGATGCCCAAGTCGCGCAGCACGATCGGAACCGTCTTCGTCGGCGGGGCACTCAGCGTGACCCTGGCCGCCCTGGCCTATCCGAGCATGCTCGGCGTCCAGACGACGTCCGCCAACCAGTCCCGCGTGATCACTCAGACCCAGTGGGGGCCGCTCACCGAGGCCGACCGGAACTTCGTCGTGTTCGTGCGCTCCGCCGGGCTGTGGGAGAGCCCCTCGGGAGAGCTGGCCCTGCGGAAGGGAACGACCGCGGCCGTACGCGAGGCCGGCCGGCACCTGGTCATCGGGCACGCCGCCCTCGACGCGAGCTGCCGCAGGATCGCCCCGATGCTGAACATCACCCTCCCCAACCAGCCGACACCGCAGCAGCAGGGCTTTCTGGACACCTTCAAGTCGGACACCGGCAAGCAGTTCGACAGCGACTTCGCGAACACCCTGCGCGTCACTCACGGCTCGATCTTCAACACCATCGCCAAGATCCGCTCCACCACGCAGAACACCCTCGTGCGCCGGCTCGCCGACCAGGCGAACGACGTGGTCCTCGACCACATCACCCAGATGGAGACGACCGGACTGGTCAACTTCAACCAGGTCAACGTCCAGGAGACGAGCCCGCCGACACTCCCCTCCAGCCAGGTCACACCCCCGGCACCGCAGCCCGGAGCACCGATGGTCGCGATCACCGTGCCCCCGGGAGTCCCCGCACAGGGCGTCACGACGGGTCCGGCCGACACCCCCGCGCCCGGCGCGTCACCGGCCGCCGGATGACCGGACCCACGTGGGGTCGCCGCGGCGTTCTCACACGTCGTGGGCGACCGTCTCGTCCATGCTCCAGCCGAGCGGGTGCAGTTCGGAGCTGTCGGCCGACGGCGCGGCCGGGGGCTCTCCGCCCGCCCTGTTGAAGGCGCCCAGCGCTTCGATCAGGGCCAGCCGCTGCGTGGGGCCGAGCCGGGCGACGATGGCCGCGATCTCTGAGCGGCGGCGGGCGGTGACGTCCTCGACGGTGCGCCGCCCCTCCTCGGTGAGCTGCAGCAGCGTCTCACGCCGGTTGTCCGGGTTGGTCTGCCGGTCCGCGAGCCCGGCCGCGATCAGCCGGTCGACCATGCGCATCGCCGTCGACGGCGCCACCTGCAACAGCTCGGCCAGCGACACCAGTTTGGTGGCACCCCGGGTGTGCAGCACGACCAGCATCCGGAACTGCGGGAGGGTCACCCGCTCCTCGACCTCGCCGAGGGAACGGGCCGAGACCGCCACCAGCAGGCGGGAGGCGGTCAGTACCGCCCTGGTGACAGCATCCACATCGTCCATGGCCCCCTCAGGGGTGTCGCGCTCCGGCATAGGTCCTTTCTACAGTGCCGGGCACGCAGACCTCAGCGGTAGTCGGGGTTGGGGGCGTCGAAGCGGCAGCCCGCGTCCCACTCCGAGCGCTGGTTGCCGTGGGCCGGGATGCCCTTGGCGCGCTTGAGCAGCGCGGCCAGGTGCATGAGGTTCCAGGTCATGAAGGTCGTGTTGCGGTTGGTGAAGTCGTTCTCCGGTCCGCCCGACCCGGGGTCCAGATACGAGGGTCCCGGCCCCGCCGGCCCGATCCAGCCGGCGTCGGCCTGCGGCGGGATGGTGTAGCCCAGGTGCTGGAGGCTGTAGAGGATGTTCATCGCGCAGTGCTTCACGCCGTCTTCGTTGCCGGTGATCAGGCAGCCGCCGACGCGGCCGTAGTAGGCGTACTGGCCCTCGGAGTTGAGCAGGCCGGAGCAGCTGTAGAGGCGTTCGATGACCTGCTTGGTGACCGAGCTGTTGTCGCCCAGCCAGATCGGTCCGGCGATCACCAGGATGTCGGCGGCCATGACCTTCTCGTACAGCGCCGGCCACTCGTCCGTCGCGAAGCCGTGTTCGGTCATGTCCGGATAGACACCGGGCGCGAGGTCGTGGTCGACGGCGCGGATCACGTCCGTCCGCACCCCCCGCGCCGTCATGATCGCCCGGCTCTTGTCGATCAGGCCCTGAGTGTGGCTCTGCTGGGGTGACGGCTTGAGTGTGCAGTTGATGAACAGGGCGGTGAGGTCGTCGAAGCGGTAGCTGTCGTCGGTCGCGTTCACGGTGACTCCTCGAGCAGGGGGCCGCGGTCCCTCCCGGGCAGGGACCGCTTCAGCCGCAGCTTCTCGTGCGGGTCTCCGTTTGTCGCGCTGTGCCGGTCATCCGTCATCATTCCGACCGATGTCGTGGACCGTCATTCGGTTTCCAGGCGGCGGACGTCCTCCTCGTCCCAGGTGCGGGTGTCGCGAGGCTGGGTGTAGGGCTCCCGCTCGGGCGGGAGGCCGCCGGCGATGGCCCGCTGCCGTACGGTCTCGGCGTCGAACTCCAGGCCCAGGAGGATCGCGAGGTTGCTGATCCACAGCCACACGAGGAAGACGATGACGCCGGCCATGGTGCCGTACGTCTTGTTGTACGAGGCGAAGTTGGCGACGTAGAACGCGAAGCCGGCGGAGGCGGCCAGCCAGATCAGCAGGGCCAGCAGGCTGCCCGGGGTGATCCACCGGAAGCCCTTGACCTTGGCGTTCGGGGTCGCCCAGTACAGCAGCGCGATCATCACGGTCACCAGCAGGACGAGGACGGGCCACTTGGCGATGGCCCACACCGTCAGCGCGGTGTCACCGATGCCGAGTGTCTGCCCGGCCTGGCGGGCCAGCCCACCGGTGAAGACCACGATCAGCGCGCTGATCACGGCCAGCACCATGAGCACCACCGTCACCCCGACCCGTACCGGCAGCACCTTCCACACCGGCCGGCCCTCCGGCATGTCGTACACGGCGTTCGCCGCGCGGATGAAGGCCGCCACGTAGCCGGACGCCGACCAGATCGCCAGCACGATGCCGACCAGGGCCATCACCGAGCCGACCCCGGAGTTGTTCTGCAGCTGTTCTACCGCGCGGGTGATGATGTCGCGCGCCGAGCCGGGGGCGAGTGTCTTGAGGTTGGACAGCACCTTGTCGGTGGCGGACTTGCCGGTGATGCCCAGCAGGGACACCAGCACCAGCAGAGCCGGGAACAGGGACAGCACCCCGTAGTAGGTCAGTGCCGCCGCCCGGTCCGTGAGTTCGTCGTCCTTGAACTCCTTCAGGCTGCCCTTGAAGACGGCACCCCAGGCGCCCTTCGGCATTTTGGCCGGGGTGTCGGGGGCGGCCCGTTCGACCTCCCCGTCCGGTCCTGCCTCCTGCGGCGAAGGCACCCGGGAGTCCGGGTGGTCGTCGCGGTGGTCCTGGTCTTTACGTCCCGGAAGATGCAGCTTCGCCATGCCTGACGGGTAACCCGCCGACGCCGCCTCAAGCAGGGGTATCCGAGCGGGCGGTGTTCCCGGCCTGCTCAGGGCCGTGACGTCTCCGGCGGATCCAGGGTGAACACCGTGATCCACTCGGCGTCCGCGGCGTGGTAGCCCAGGCCGACCAGGGCCTCGGCGACGGCGCGCATGTGCCCGGCGCCGTAGACGACGGCGATGGAGAAGGCTCCGGTGCGGCCCGCGTAGGCCCCGTCGAGGTCGGTCAGGGCCTGGGTCAGCAGCCGGTCGCGGCGTCGCAGCACCAGGTCGTCCAGGCCGGGCCAGAAGTCCGCCGCGGCCTCCTCCCCCTCGCTCATCAGGTCTTCCAGCTCGAGATGCCGGGCGAGCCAGCGGCGGGTGCCCAGCAGGCGCATCCCCGCGGTGAAGGCGGGGACGAGGGTCGCCACCATCGCGCGTTCCCTCCACGGCAGGCGCGCGTACCCCTCCTGGAACCGGGCGGCGCTCATGTCCGGGCACACCACCGGCAGTCCGAGCGCGTCGAAGTCGAGGTCCTGCACCACCAGACCCAGGCGTTCGTGACCGTCCAGCCGGCGGTACGAGGCGACCAGGGCGTCGGCACCGGGCGAGCCCTGCCCGACGCCCTCCGCGACCACCAGGTGGCAGGTGCGGCGCAGCCGTGCCGCCACTTCCCGGTAGAAGGCCGCCTCCGCCAGATGGACCATGGGGAAGAGCACGAAGACCAGGTCCGTCCCCGGCCGCGTGAACCGGATCACGGCCGATCGCACCCCGGCCAGCCCGGTCACCTCGATGAATTGCACGCCCGCCCCCTCCGGTGCCCGGCCCCTTTCCCTCCATCACGCGAAAGAGCCCTGCGGAAGTTGCCGGGCACCGGCCCGAACGCGCCCTGTGAGCGTGCGGCGAAGGGTCAGTCGAGCGTGATCTCGGGGCGGTACAGGTCCAGCCACAGCGCCAGGTCGAGTGCGCGTTCCAGGCCGCGCCGCCCGGCCTGCGAACTCACCGCGGTCTCCCGGTGTGCGACGCGGTGCAGACGGTCGCGGTCGACGAGGTCGAAGACCGGGTGGGTGGTCCGCGACAGCAGGTCCTTGGCCTGGTCCTGGAGCGCGACGGCGTACTTGGGGTCCTGGGTGGAGGGGTAGGGGCTCTTGACCCTGTCGTACACGGACCTCGGCAGCAGGTCGGCGGTCGCCTCGCGCAGCAGGCTCTTCTCCCTGCCGTCGAAGGACTTCAGCGCCCAGGGGGTGTTGTAGACGTAGTCGACGAGCCGGTGGTCGCAGAACGGGACGCGGACCTCCAGTCCGACGGCCATGCTGGCGCGGTCCTTGCGGTCGAGCAGGATGCGGACGAACCGGGTGAGGTGCAGGTGGCAGATCTGCCGCATGCGGTACTCGAAGTCGCTCTCCCCGTCGAGGCGGACGATGCCGGCGACGGCCGTGCGGTAGCCGTCGGCGATGTAGCCGTCGAGGTCGAGGGTGTCGAGAAGGCCGGGACGCAGGATCTCGGCGTCCTCGCCGAAGTGGCGGCCGAAGCGCACCAGCCAGGGGAAGGTGGCGGCGGCGCGGGCCTCCTCGTCGAAGAACTGCTGGTAGCCGCCGAAGACCTCGTCGGCGGACTCGCCGGACAGGGCGACCGTCGACTGGTCCCGGATGGCCCGGAACAGCAGGTACAGCGAGGCGTCCATGTCGCCGAGCCCGGCGGGCAGGTCGCGGGCCCGGACGACCTTGGCGCGGACGTCCGGGTCGGCGAGGGTCTGCGCGTCGAGGACGATGTCCTGGTGTTCGGTGTGGGCGGTGCGGGCCACGTCGTGGACGAACGGTGTGTCGGGGGTGCCGCGCAGGTCGTCGGCGACGAAGTGGTCGGCCTGGCCGACGAAGTCGACGGCGAAGCTGCGCACCTTCTCGCCCTGCTCGCCGAGCCGGCGGGCGGCGATCGCGGTCATGGCGGAGGAGTCGAGTCCGCCGGAGAGCAGGGTGCAGCGGGGCACGTCGGCGACGAGCTGACGGCGCACGATGTCGTCGAGGAGGGAGCGGACGGTGGCGATGGTGGTGTCGCGGTCGTCCGTGTGCGGCCTGGTCTCCAGCTGCCAGTAGGCGCGGCGGTCGATCCCCGCCCGGTCGACGGTGACGACGGTGCCGGGTTCGACCTCCGCCATGCCGTCCCAGACGGCGTGCCCGGGCGTCTTGACCATGGTGAACAGCTCCCGCAGGCCGTCCGCGGCGACGCGGGCGGTGGCCAGCGGGTGGGCGAGGATCGCCTTGGGTTCGGAGCCGAACAGCACTCCGTCGGGTGTCGGGTAGTAGTAGAAGGGCTTGATGCCCATGCGGTCGCGGATCATCACCAGCTTGTCGCGGCGGCCGTCCCAGACGGCGAACGCGTACATCCCGTTGAGCCGTTCCGCGATGTCCTCGCCCCACTCGAGGTAGCCGTGCAGGACCACTTCGGTGTCGGACTGGGTGGTGAGACGGTGGCCGCGGCCGGTGAGTTCACGGCGCAGCTCGGTGAAGTTGTACGTCTCCCCGGAATAGACGAGCGCCACGGTCCCGTGCGGGGTGTCCACACTCATGGGCTGCCTGCCGCCGGGAAGGTCGATGATCGCCAGCCTGCGGTGCCCGAGGGCCGCGTGGCCCTGGATCCAGGTGCCGCGGTCGTCGGGACCCCGGCAGGCCATCGTCTCCGTCATCGCATCCAATGCGGTTGTCTGCGCGCTCAGTTCGCGGTCGAAGGAGATCCAGCCGGTGATGCCGCACATGTGGTGCCTCCCGCTCCGGGTCCGCCCGGGCCGCCCTGCCACGTGGGGTTTTGCTCGCGCTACGACGGCTCACGGACAAACAAGTTGTATCTGCCATGCATTTCGAGCGTGCGCCGTGCGCACGAGGCGGTCAACACGGCTGTAACGTCACCCAGGCGCCGACCCCCTTGTTTTCGGCCCCACTTGGCGGACGCAAAACCCGTCGACGCCGGTGTCGCCGGAGCGGTCCCCACCGGAATCGGCCACAGGCAAAATCTTCTTCAGTTCCAGGCACGCTCCTCATCGCCCTTCTCAAAGGGCCCGACATCTGCCCTTCGGACGGCCCGACTCCCCTGCGGCCAGGGCGAGATGGCACGCGAGTACGATGATCGAGTACTCCGCCCTTTCTGACACCCGCCGCGATGGAGCTGCCATGACGACCGGCCCACAGTCCTCCGCCCGGATCGACACCGGCCGGCCGCACCCCGCGCGGGTCTACGACTGGCTGCTCGGCGGCAAGGACAACTACCCGGTCGACGAGGCCGTCGGGGAGCAGCTGCCTCCCCAGGCACGGGACGCGGCCCGGCAGAACCGGGAGTTCATGCACCGGGCGGCCGCGTGGCTCGCCGCGCAGGGCATCGACCAGTTCCTGGACATCGGCACGGGGATCCCCACCGAGCCGAACCTCCATCAGATCGTGCAGAAGATCGTGCCGGCGGCGAAGGTCGTCTACGCCGACAACGACCCGATCGTGCTGCGCCATGCCGAGGCACTGCTGATCAGCCACCCCGAAGGGATCACCGACTACATCGAGGCCGACGTACGGCATCCGGAAGGCATCGTCGAACACGCACGGCACGTCTTCGACTTCGACCGGCCCATCGCGTTGTCGCTCATCGCGCTGATGCACTTCATCACCGACGAGCAGGACGCCCACGGCATCGTCCGCAATCTGGTGGCCACGCTCCCGCCGGGCAGCTATCTGGTGCTGTCGCACGCCGCGTCGGACCTCTTCCCGGAACTCGCCGAACGCGTCACGGCCGAGTACGCCAAGGGCGGCATCCGGCTCGGCTTCCGCACGCGCCCGGAGGTGGAGCGCTTCTTCGACGGTCTGGAGTTCGTGCCGCCGGGCCTGGTCACCGCCACCGAGTGGGGACTCTCGACCGCGGCCACGGAGGCGGAGGACAGCGGCATCTACGCGGGCGTGGCCCGCCTCGGCTGAGATCCCGGCCGGGTCTCAGTCGGCCAGGGTCGCGGCGAGTTCCCTGGTGGCGTGGACGACTTCGGCGTCCCGATCGGCCAGGAGAAGCGGAATCACGCCGCGCTGGGCCCTCACCGCGCTGCGGGCCGCGCTCTCCCATTCGACGTGGTCGCCATGGAGACGGCGGAGCTTCGGATAGGCGGCGGCGATGGTCTCCCACTGCCGGGCGGCGGCGATGTTGCGCAGGAGCCGCAGGATCTGCGCCCGGCAGGCGGTCTGCGGGCGCTGCGCGAGGTCCCACAGGAAGGGAACGGTGACGGCGGTCGCCTGCCCGACGACGAATCCGTACTGGCAGATGCGGTGTTGCAGCCGCTCCAGCGCGTTGCGGGCGGCGGGCTCGTCGCCCGAGGCGACGGCGGCGAGTAAGAAGGGGATGGCCGCGGCGGATCCCGAGGCGTCCTCGATGTCGCGCCAGGAGATGAGGCCGACGTCCCGGAGCGCTACGGGAAGGCACTCCTCCCCCACCGGGCGCTGACCGCCGAGGACACCGGCTTGTGACGTCATGTCAGGCAGGCGCCTCTGTCGGCAGGATGGCCCAGACCGTCTTGCCGGCCGGGATGTAGCGGGTCCAGCCCCAGTGCTGGGCGAGTGCCTCCACCAGGAACAGGCCGCGGCCGTGCTCCTGGAAGGAGTCCGGGGTGTGCGGGCTGACGGGGACGGCGTCGCTCCGGTCGGTGACCGCGCACACCAGGTGGGCCCGCCGACGCGTGAGCCTCAGGCGCACGTCGGACCCTCTTTCGTCACCCGGCTCACAGGTACGGGCGTGCAGCATGGCGTTCGCCGTCAGTTCGGAGACGACCAGCAGGGCGTCGTCGAGACACCGGTCCAACCCCCAGTCGACGAGCGCGCGTTCGGTGAACGTGCGGGCCTGGCCGCATCCGGTGAGATCACCGGACAGGCAGAGCTGGACCGTCCTGGGTGCGGCGGACCGGGTGGTACCGGTGACTGCGGCCCGTCCCACCGGGAACGCAGTGGGGCCGGACCAGGGTGCTGGGTGCGCGGGGAGCGACACGGCATCTCCTGAAGTGACGTCAGGACGGGGCAGGCATGAAGGTCGGCGTCGTGGTTAGTATCCACCCTGAGAGCGACTCCGTGCAATTTCACGAGAAATTGCGCGCAGTTCCAGCCAGCCAGCGCCACTTGGGACAGGGCCGCCTCGAAAGCGGTGGCGACCGCGTGGCGCGACACATGCGAGGAGAGAGCGGTGTTTTCGATTCCGAACGGGGTGCGAGCCAGCTCACTGGACGTCCGCTGGCTCAAGAGCCGGCACAGCAACGCCGAGGGCAACTGTGTCGAGGTCGCGGCGCTGGCCGAGGGCGGCGTGGCGATGCGCAACTCCCGTGATCCGCACGGGCCTGCGCTGATCTACACGCCGGCCGAGGTGGCCGCGTTCCTCGCGGGCGTCCGGGACGGCGAGTTCGACCACCTGCTGTGACGGCACGGACGCAATCTCTTCGGCCGACGCCTACGGCAGGACGCGTACAGATGCGATAATGCATGCTGTTGCCCACTGCCCACTGGGAGTCAGGATGCCCTCGGAGTCACCCCGCGTCTCCCGCCTCGAACCGTACCTGGACCGCACCGAGCCCGCGCCGACTCTGCTGAAGATGCTGGTCGGCGTGCAGTTGGCGGGCTTCCGCGAGGACGCCGGGCTGTCGCAGGAACAGGCCGCCCGCTCCGTGGGGTTCAGCCCGGCGAAGCTGTCGCGCATCGAGGCGGGCAAGGGACGCAGGCCGCCCACCGAGGCCGATGTGCGCGCTCTGCTGGATTTGTACAAGACCGAGGAGTACGAGACCTCGGTGCTGCTGCAACTGCTGCGGCGCGCCGGGGAACCCGGGTGGTGGCAGCGCTTCGACAAGCGTCTGATGCCGGAGTGGTTCGACCGGCTCGTCGGCCTGCAGGAAGCGGCCGACTCCATCCGTACGTTCGAGATCCAGTACGTTCCCGGACTGCTGCAGACTCCGGCCTACACCCGTGTCGTGGTGCAGCGCGGGCTGCCCTCCGCACCGGTCCGTGAGGTGGAGCGGCGTGTCGAACTGCGCATGAAGCGTGCGGAGTTGCTGCGGCGTGCGGACCCGCCACAGCTGTGGGCCGTCGTCGACGAGTCCGTGCTGCTGCGCGTCCTGGGCAGCCGGGACATCATGCGCGAGCAGCTGGAGCACCTCATCGAGATGGCCCAACTGCCGCACGTGACGCTGCAGATCGTCCCGCTGGACGTGACCAACGCCTCCGCGCCGGCCATCCCCGTCACCTATCTGCGCTTCGGCGGACTCGACCTGCCGGACGTCGTCTACCTGGAGCACATCAAGAGCGCCACGTTCCTGGAGGACCGCGACGAGACGGAGCAGTACCGGGTGACGCTCGACCAACTGGCCGACGACGCCCTCGACCCGCGCCAGTCCCTGGCCCACCTGCGCGAGACGGCCGAACAGCGCTACCGCCTCGGGTGAGCCGAGGCCCGCGGCGCCATGGCGTCAGGTGATCCGCTCCACAGCGCCACGGCGTCAGGTGATCCTGCCCGCAGCGCTGCGGCGACGTGTGGATTCGCGGTCCGCTGACGGCTACCGGATCCGGCCCACTCCGCCGAACTCGATCCACTCCTGCGTGGCCTGGCGCGGGGCCACGTCGTTGTCGGGCCGCCAGGTGGAGACCTCCACCAGTCCCGGTTCGAGGATCTCCAGCCCTTCGAACCACTCCGCGACGTCCTTCTCCTCGCGCACCCGGCCCCAGTGGCCCTGCGTCGCCTGGTCCATGAACTCCGTGACGAACTTCCGGACCTCCGCGTCCTCGCTGACCAGCTGACACATCAGCAGACAGCTGCCCGGCACCAGCCGCTCGCGCACCCGGCGCACCACCGCGACGGGCCCGTCGGTCTCGCTGTCCGGAATGCAGTGGAACACCGAGTTGAACAGCACGGCCACCGGCTGCGAGAAGTCGATCAGCCGCTTGGTGTCCGGGTGGGAGAAGATCTCCTCGGTGTCGCGCAGGTCGGCCTGGATGACGGCGGTGCGGTCGTTCTGGTCCAGCAGGGCGCGGCCGTGCACCAGGACCATCGGGTCGTTGTCGACGTACACCACCCGCGAGTCCGGATCGATCCGCTGCGCCACCTGGTGCACGTTGTCCTGGGTGGGCAGACCTGATCCGTGGTCCAGGAACTGCCGGATGCCGTACTCCTTGGCCAGCACCGCGACCACCCGCTGCAGGAAACGCCGGTTGTTCAGGGCCAGCGCCCGTGTGCTGGGCACCACCTTGTCCAGTTCCTCGCAGGCGGCCCGGTCCACGGCGTAGTTGTCCTTGCCGCCCAGGTAGTGGTCGTACATGCGCGCGGCCGTCGGAACCGTGGCATCGATCTTGGTGGACAGCCGCTTCCCGGACTCCATCGTCTCCCCCAGCCGCAGGTCGCGCACCGAGGGCCCGGCGCGCCAGGCAACCCATCCTAGGGAGTGGGGACTTGACTCGGCCACCTCCTTGGCCCGGCTGCCCCCGCCGATGTGGGGGCAGCGCAACCGGCGTCCGGCCCTCCTCACGGGACCTTCGGCCCCCTGTGCGCGGCCGCGGCCGTCGCGAGGGTGGGGCGTGACGGGCACCGCGCGAGCGAACCCGGAGTGATCCCGTGCGGTGGAAGACCGCAGGGGGCTGCCATGACGCCTGGACACAATCTCGCCGCACGGCTCGGTGGCTTCAGCGCCCGTCACCGGGCCGTCGCCGTGGTCGGCTGGCTGGTCTTCGTCGTGGCGGCCACTTTGATCGGCTCCGCCGCGGGACAGCAGCGCATGACCGACCAGCAGTACGCCACCGGCGACACCGCCCGGGCTTGGCGCATCCTGGACCACCACGGGCTGCTGCCGCCCGCCCGCGAGATGGTGCTGGTGCACAGCGACACCGGCCTCGCCACCGCGGCCGGGTTCCGGACCGCCGTGCGGCAGTTGACGACCGGGCTGCGGGCCACCGGTGCGGTGACCGAACTGCGCGACCCGTACACGGCCGGTCTGGTCTCCCGCGACCGGCACAGCGTCCTGGTGGAGTTCTCCATGACCGGCCGGGCGAGCACCGCCTACGAGCGGGTCGATCCGGTCCTGCGCTCGGTCGACCGGGTACGGGCCGCCCACCCGGACCTGCGCGTCGAGCAGTACGGCGAGGCCAGCGGCGGCAAGTGGTTCCAGGACACCGTGCTCAAGGACTTCCACCGCGCGGAGTGGACGGCGATCCCGCTGGCCCTCGGCATCCTCCTCGCGGCCTTCGGCGCCCTGCTGGCCGCGACCCTGCCCGTGCTGCTGGCGATGACCGCCTTCTTCGCCGCCGACGGCCTGCTCGCCGTGATCAGCCACCGCATGCACGTCGACGACACGACCAGTTCGGTGGTGCTGCTCCTGGGCCTGGCGGTCGGCGTCGACTACTGCATGTTCTACCTGCGCCGGGAGCGCGAGGAACGGGCCAACGGGCGGGACCCGGCCACCGCCCTGCGGATCGCCGCCGCCACCTCGGGGCGGTCGGTACTGGTGTCCGGACTGACCGTGGTCGTGGCCATGTCGGGCATGTTCCTGTCCGGCATGCTGCTGTTCGACGGGTTCGCGGTGGGCACGATCCTGGTGGTGCTCGTCGCCATGCTGGGCTCGGTGACGGTCCTGCCCGCCCTGCTGTCGCTGCTCGGCGACCGGGTGGAGCTGGGCCGGATCCCCGGTCTGGGAAGGCTGCGCCGGCCGCAGGGCGGCAGCCGCGTGTGGGGCGCGATCCTGCGCCGCGTGCTGGCCCGTCCGGCCGTGTCGGCCGTGGCGGCCGGCGCGTTCCTCCTTCTGCTCGCCACCCCCGTGCTCGGCATGCACACCGAACGGCTCAGCCTGGACAAGCAGTTGCCGTCGGACACCTCCATCATCCGGACCTACCGGCACATCGGCGCCGCCTTCCCCGGCGGGGCCGGCCCGGCGCAGGTCGTGGTGGAGGCGCACGACGTGCGGGCCCCGGCGGTACGCGCGGCGCTCACCGACTTCACGGCGGCCGCCCTGCGCACGGGGCTGGTCAACCGGCCCGTCCAGACCACCGTCCACCAGCGGCAGAACGTCGTCGAGATCAGCGTGCCGCTGACGGGCAGCGGATCCGACGACACCTCACGCCGTGCCGTGCGGACCCTGCGCGCCGACGTGCTGCCGTCGACGCTCGGCACGGTGCCGGGGGTGCGCGCGCACGTCGCCGGTGACCTCGCCTTCTCCATGGACTTCAACGACCAGTTGCGGCGCAGCATCGCGCCGGTGGTCGCGTTCGTGATGACGGTCGCCTTCCTGGTCATGCTCATCTCGTTCCGGTCGGTCACCATCGCCGTGGTCTCGATCCTGCTCAACCTGCTGTCGGTGGCGGCCTCCTTCGGCGTCATGGTCGCCGTCTTCCAGCACGGCTGGGGCGCCGGCCTGTTCGGCACGCACGGCGTGGGCGCCATCGAGTCGTGGCTGCCGCTGTTCTCGTTCGTCATCCTCTTCGGGCTGTCGATGGACTACCACGTGTTCGTGGTGTCGCGGATCCGCGAGGCGCACGACTCCGGGCTGCCGACCCGGCAGGCGGTCACCCACGGCATCCGCAGCACGGCCGGCGTGGTGACCAGCGCGGCGGTCATCATGGTGGCGGTGTTCGCCGTACTGGCCACCCTGTCCATGCAGGACTTCAAGCAGATGGGCGTCGGGCTCGGCGTGGCCATCCTGCTCGACGCGACCGTCGTACGGGGCGTGCTGCTGCCGTCGGTGCTGTCACTGCTGGGCGAACGGACCTGGTACCTGCCCCGTCGGCTGCCGTGGTCGCGGACCGGCGGCCGCGAGACCGACGGCCCGGCCGCGCACACCTCCTGAGCGGCCGGGCCGGGAAGGCGGTCAGCTGTCGCGGCGGGCGGTGAACTCGTGTGTCCCCGGGCCCAGTCCGCGGATCGTGACGCTCGCGTCGACGACACCGACCCCGCCGGACGCGGCGTGGCGCCCGTCCCACAGGGTGCGGCCGCCGGACCGCACGCTCAGCCGTCGGCCCTCCCCCGGCAGGACCAGCGTGCCCCGCGTCCCCGTGGGGACGTCGAGTACGACGTGAAAGGTCCGTCCGGAGTTCTCCCAGGCGACCCGCAAAGGGCCGTGCGGAGTGGGCAGTTGGCCCTGCGCCCAGGCCACGTCCCCCGGATGCGGCCGCACCTGCCAGGTCGCGTATCCCGGTGAGGTCGGGACCGCTCCCAGCAACTGGTGGGTCAGGGCCGGCAGGACACCGGTGGACCAGCCGTGCGCCATGCTGGTGTAGGCGTCCTCGTACAGGGACCCACCGGGGCCGACGCCCTCCCAGTGCGTGATGCCGGGATCGTGCCCGTCCATCCACCCGTAGGTGCGCCGGATCTGGTCCAGCGCGGAGTCCGTGCGCCCGGTGAGGAAGCGGGCCACGATCTCCGGGTACGACGTGAAGGCGTAGACGCGCTGGGCGGCGCCGTCGAAGAGTGTGTCGTTGTCCATGAACGCGTTGCCGTACGGCAGTTGTGTCGTGGCGTCGAGATGGGCGAGGGCCGCCGCCGCGCGCCCGGCGTCGGCGACGCCCGCGGTGACGGCGAGGGCGTTGCCGTCCTGGGCGTGGCGTACCGGCCCGGTGGCGGAGTCGAGGTAGGCGCCCGCGTCGGCGTCCCACAGATGCGTGTTGATCGCGCCCGTGACCGCCTCGGCCCGCTGGGTCCAGCGGGCCGCGTCGGAGGCGTGGCCCAGCAGCCGGGCGAGCCGCGCGGCGTCCCTGAGGGCCTGGACGTACAGGACGTTGTCATAGGTGACCCGTCCGGTGCGGCCCAGGAAGGCGTAGTCGCCGTATCCGCCGGTGCCGTTGAGCCCCTTGCTGAGCAGCCCGGCCTCGTCGGTGACGCTCGGGTACCAGGTGTCCAGCACCTTCACCAGGTTCGGGTGGTAGCGCGCCGCGTAGGCACGGTCCCCGGTGTACAGCACGTAGTCCCAGCTGCAGGTGACCCACCACAGGGGATAGTCGAACAGCGGGAGGGTGTAGCCGGAGATGGACGCGGGGGGTATCCAGCCGTCGGCGCGCTCGTGGTCGGCCAGATCGGCGAGGACGTTGCGGGCGGCGGCGGCCGCGTCGTCGTGGGTGAGGTACAACGTCCGTGCCGACACGGCCAGATCACCGACGTAGGGGTCGCGGTCGCGTTTCGCCCCGTCGTGCAGGACGAGCCTGCCTTCGAGCGAGGCGCTCCAGGCGCCCCGCGGGTCGACGTCGTCCTGGCGGAAGGTGTCGGTGACGAGCTCGTTGGTGTACGCGGCGCCGTACCAGTAGCGGTTGAGGTCGTCGTCGGAGCAGAGGAACCAGCCGCGGTAGGTCGCGGGCGTGCCCCGGTAGGCGGTGAAGTCCAGGCTGACGGAGTCGATCTCGACCGTCCCCCACGGCTGCGCCGCCGGGGCGTCGGACGGCAGGGCGTCGAGGCTGATCCGCAGGTAGCGGAAGCCGTGCAGGCCGTCGGCGTAGACCTTGTCGCCCGCCTGGAAGCCCTTGTGGTCGGTCCAGTCGGCGCCCTGCGGCGGGACGGCGAACTGGTCGGTTCCCCGGCCCGCGCCGCCGGACTGGTCGGAGCGGGTGAAGTCGGAGCGGTCGGTGAGGAAGCGCAGGGTCTCGGAGAACGCGAGGCGTACCCCCGGCGCGTTGTCGGAGGCGGAGGTGAAGCGGATGCGCGGGTACCCGACGACGACCTTGCCGAAGTCGACCGTGACGGCGGGCGGCGGGGCCGGTGGTTCGACGGGCTCCGGCCACACCTCGTTGATCCTGGTGAACGCCCCGTGAGGAGTGTCCTGGACGGCGGTCACGGTGATGCGTACCCGGCTCGCCGGGACCGCGGTGCGGAAGGGCACCGCCCGCTGGATGACATCGTTGTCGGAGATCGTGGCAGCGGTCGTCCAGACTCCGTCCGCCCACACCTCGACCGTGAAAGCGGTGGGCACCCCGTCGCTGTTGGAGACCACCGTGATCCCGGACAGTTGCCGGGCCTCGGGCAGGGAGACGGTCAGGACGTCGGGGTAGGCGCCCAGGGTGTCGTCGTTCCAGAAGGTGTCGGGATCGCCGTCGACGGCGTTGGTGGCGTCGTAGGTGCGCGGTCGCCCGTCGTTGCCGTTGTTTCCGGCGTGCGTGGTCGACGCCTCGGCCGTGGTGCCCGCCGGCCAGCGGGGCGCGGGGGCGGGCTGCGGGCGGTGCAGCACGGTGCCGGTGCCGCCGGGTCTCAGCAGTGCGTCCGGGTGGCGTACGTCGCCGGTGGGGTCGAGGACCCGTTGGGGCCGTACGGTGCGGGAGGCGGGCCCGTGGACATAGCGCTGCCAGCCGCTCCCCGGGCGCGGGGCGCTGGTGGCGGTGTCCGCGCCGGGGAGCGCGGCGGCGGGCGTCGTACCCGGCGGACCGATGATCAGGGCTGCGGCCCCGGCACCCGCCGCGAGGACGGTGCGGCGGCGCGGGGCGGGCGGTTCGGCGTTCTCCGACGTGCTGATCGATGTCATGGCACCTCGTCCTGGAAAGCGGCTGCTGCCCCGGACCACGCATTGAAACGATTCAATCCGTTGGGGCAGGGCGACGCTATCCCATGACCCGCAGCACGTACAGACACCGCGCAGGCACTCGGTCCCGAGCAGTCCTCGTCGGTGCCGGGACCGTCGCCGGCCCGGCACGGGGACGACGACCCGTCCACCTCGCGCGATGATTCAGCGCGCGATGCGGTGCCTCCTGCCCCCGCGGCGGAAGCGCACGGCGACGTAGGCGAGATCGGCCAGCAGAACGACCACGCCGATGATCAGCAGGTAGAACAGGCCGTGTGCGGCGAATCCGATGATGCCCAGCACGAGGGCCACGAGGACGAGGAAGAGAAAGAGGCTCATCGGCGCTCCCTGCGGCTTCGGTGGATCACTGGCGTCAGCGGCGGGCGAGGCGGCGCTCGCCGCCGCTTCCCGGCACGTACTCGAGTTCGTAGTGGGCGAAGATGTCGGGCTCGTCCGAGGCGGGCAGCTCACCGTCGGTGTCGATCGTGGGGGCCTTCTTCACCACGTCCTTGGCATGGACGATCTTCAGATAGCCCGGACCCACGGTCGCGCCGGGCAGCGGCGCGAAGGCCAGGCGCCGGCGCGTGGGCAGCCCCACGGTCACCGTCGCGAAGAAGGGCTGGTCCGTCGCGGTGTCCACGTAGATCGCCTCCAGGACACCGATCTTGTGTCCGTTCGGGTCGACCACGTCGTGGCCACGCCATTCACGGATGTCGCTTGCCTCGAACATCATCAACCTCCGACTTGGGGGTACCCCCGACTGCGTTCCCGATGTCTTGCCGGACGGGACTCGCTCGACGTCCCGTCCGGCTTCTTGGACCCTCGTCGCCGCCGGCTGTGACGCCGACCGTACCTACGGGTCTCAGTCGCCGGAGTCGATGCCCGTGATCACCGCCGGTCCGAGCGGCGCGCTGCCCTCGTCGAGCCCGACGGAGTCCAGCGCCGCCTCCGCGTACCGGCGGGCCTCCCGTTCCGCCTCCGGGCCGCTGGCCGCGTCGACGGTGACGCGGACGGTGAAGGTGCCGTCGTCGTTGACGGTGAGGACGTCGAGATCCTCCTCGTTGCCCATGTGCGTGTGGTGCGGGTCCGCCGGGCGCAGGGCCCGGGCGAGTTCGTCCTGTGTCTGCTGCCCGGCGTCGCCGGTGAAGGTCCCCGGCACCGAGATGACGTACGTCGTCACTGTTCTCCTCCCTCGGTCCCTTTCCGTCTACCCCGCTCGGGCGTCAAGATCCCGGGCGTCTGCGCAGTCGCCGGCACCGCGGCGTCCGAGGCCGGGCGAACCGCACCGGGGTTTCGACCCCGATGGCCGGCATCCGCAGCCCACGAGCAGGGCATCCGACCCCGTGGCGGCGTCCCCCGATCAGCGCACCCCCACCCGCGGCCGAAGCCGGGTTCCGCCGTGCGACGGCCGTTGTCAGACCTCCGTGAGAGCGTGAGAGGACCGGCACCGTGCGCGTAGAGCCGAGGAGGGCCGCGTCATGGCCGACGTCGATGCGCAGTTCCTGCGCGGCCTGTTCGACGAGGAGGGCAGCCTGCACGCGGGCGGCCGGACGGCGCTGTACCGGCTGTACGGCCTGGAGGGCCTGCTGTACGTCGGGATCTCCGTGGCCCCGCTCACCCGGGTACGCACGCATCTGCGGGAACAGCCGTGGAGATCACTCGTCGTCGGGATACGGATCGACTACCCTGAGGACGCGGAGGCCGCCGAACGCGAGGCGGTGTGGACCGAGCGCCCCAAGCACAACGTGATCTTCAACGGCGTGCGACCACCCCCTCCCCCGGACCGCGTCGCCCGGCTGAGGACCGAACTCTCCCTCGAAGAGAGAAAGCTGGCGGAATTCGAGGCGGCCGTGCCCGAGTCGACGACCCACCTGCGGCTGATCGCTCGCGGAATCGAGGCGAAGCGGGCCAGGATCGCGAAGCTGCTCGCGCGGCTCGAGGAGGCCGTGGCCGCGCGAGCCGAGGTCCCGCAGCAGGTCAGGCGGGTGGAATGACGGGCGCGGACGGGGTGCCGGGCGGAGCGGTCGGCGACGGCCGGGACGGGCCGCGGTTTCGCCGTCCGCGGACCGGAGGCAGCATGGAAGTGCCGTAGGTCGGCATCCGGGAGTTTCGGCGTGGCCGGAAAGCAGCGCCTGATTCCGCGGTCGGTGGAGGTGGTGTCCGGATGACAGCCGAATCGTTCCCGCCGGAGGGGGATGCGTACGGCCTCGACACGCCCCCACCCACCCGGCTGCTGGACGTCCTGAGCGTGGCCGCGACGGTCGTCGACGCCGACGGACGGATCGTGTTCTGGACTCCGCAGGCCGAGGAGCTCTTCGGCTACAGCGCGCAGGAGGCGCTCGGGAAGTACGCGGCCCGGCTGTTCATCCACCCCGAGCACCTGAAGGCCGTGGTCAGACTGTTCACGGAGGTCCTGGAGACGGGCCGGAGCTGGGCGGGCGCCTTCCCCATCCGGCACAAGGACGGCAGCACCCGGCTGATGGAGTTCCGCAACATGCGGCTCCAGGACGATCTCGGGGACCTCTACGCCCTGGGCATCGCCGCCGACCACAACCTGCTCCAGCGTGTGGAGACCGATCTGGCGCTGTGCGAGAAGCTGATCGCCCAGTCGCCGATCGGCCTCGCCCTCCTCGACCCCGACCTGCGGCACGTCCTGGTCAACCCGGCGCTGGCGCGCATCGACGGCATGTCCGCCGAGGACCATGTCGGCCGCGGGCTGCGGGAGACCCTGCCGCTCCCCGACATCGACACCATCGAGTCGGCGCTGCGCCGGGTGCTGACCACCGGGATGCCGATGCTCGACCAGTACCACGTGGGCCGTCTCTCGGTCGACGCCGAGGACGACCGTGCCTGGTCGCTGTCCTTCTACCGGCTGGAGGACCCCGGCGGGCGGGTCCTGGGCGCGGCCATGTCGGTCGTCGACGTCACCGAACGGCACCGTGCGGCGGCCGAGGCCGACCGGGCCCGGCGGCGGCTCGCGCTGATCGCCGACGCCTCCGTGCGCGTCGGCACCACCCTGGAGGTGGAGGAGACGGCCCGGGAACTGGCCGAGATCACGGTGCCGCAGCTCGCGGACGTGGTCGCCGTGGACATCCTCGACTCCGCGCTGGCCTGCCGCCGCTCACGCGTGCCCGACGACGGCCCCGAGCTCTTCCGCGCCCTCGCGCTGAAGGCGGCCCATCCGTCCGAGGCGCTCCGCGCGGCCGACCCCCCGGGTGGGCTCGCCGCCTACGACGGGGACCGGCTGGTCACGCTGTGCGTGCACTCCGGCCGCCCGGTGCTGGTGCGGCACGTCGACGCCCAGGACCTGCCGCGCATCGCCCGGGACGCGGAGGCCGGGTCGCTGCTGGCCCGCGCCGGAGTCCACTCGTACCTCGCGGTGCCGCTGATCGCGCACGGCGAGGTGATC
>NZ_JAMGBF010000058.1 GCF_023516615.1 Streptomyces panaciradicis | reverse complement strand
GCCGGGTCGCTGCTGGCCCGCGCCGGAGTCCACTCGTACCTCGCGGTGCCGCTGATCGCGCACGGCGAGGTGATCGGCGCCCTCGACCTCAAGCGCACCAGCAATCCGATCCCCTTCGACGAGGACGACGTCGTCCTCGCCACCGAACTGGCCGGACGCGCGGCCGTGGCCATCGACAACGCCCGCTGGTTCCAGAGCGTGCGCAACACCGCCCTCACCCTGCAGCGCAGTCTCCTGCCCGACCATCCGCCGGAGCACTCGGGCCTGGAGCTCGCCTCCCGCTACCAGCCCGCCCAGGCCACCAGTGAGGTCGGCGGCGACTGGTACGACGTCATTCCGCTGAGCGACGACAAGACCGCCCTGGTCGTCGGGGACGTCATGGGCAACGGCATCGACGCGGCCGCCACCATGGGCCGGCTGCGCACCGCCACCTGCGCCTACGCCGACCTCGATCTCGCCCCCGCCGACGTGCTCCAGCACCTCGACAAGATCACCTGCGATCTGGAGCACTACATCGTCACCTGCCTCTACGCCGTCTACGACCCCCGCACGAGGCTGTGCCACCTCGCCAACGCCGGGCACATGCCGCCCGCGATCGGCCACCCCGGCCGCGCCCCGGAGCTGCTCGACCTGCCCTCCGGCGCGCCGCTCGGCGTCGGCGGCGTGGCCTTCGAGGCCTCCACCGTCCGGCTCGACCCCGGTGACCTGCTGGTGCTCTACACCGACGGACTCGTCGAGACCCGGCAGCACCCCATCGACGACCGGCTCGACGTCCTGCTGGGCTTCCTCGACGAGCCCCAGCGCCCCCTGGAGGAGACCTGCGACCTCCTGCTCTACGGTCTGCGCCACCCCGACGACCACGACGACGTCGCACTGCTGATCGCCCGGGCCGTCTAGACACCAAGTGGCCTCGACAGGACGGCAGTTGACGCCCACGCCGCGCCGGTTCAGCCGAGGCGGGCCTCGACGTCGCCGTTGACGGTGGTCAGTGTCATGTCGGGGCCCCCACTCCCCTTGCTCGCCGGGACGTTCGTGGTGGCACGGCCGTTGTCGGTGTCCGCCGTGACCCGGTAGGCGGGGGCGTCGTGGGGGACGGTGACGTCGACCGAGCCGTTGGTGGTCGTCGCCGTCACGCTCGACGGTGCCGTGGCGCAGGCGAGGACCACGTCCCCGTTGGTGGTCGCCGCCCGTACGCGTGCGGCGTCGAGGCCCGTCACGCGCACGGAGCCGTTGCGGGTGGCCAGCCGCACGGGCGCGTCCGCGCGTCCTGAACGGGTCACCGTCATGTCGCCGTTGACGGTCGCCAGGTCCAGTGCGGCGGCGACGCCCGCGGCGTCGATGCCCGCGTTGCGGGCGCTGACGGTGACGCTCAGGCCGTCCGGCACCCGCACGGCGGGCATGCGCGGACACGAGCCGTCGGTCCCCTTGCCGTCGCGGCACGACAGGTCCAGGGTCCAGGTGCGGCCCCGGTGGGACCACTCGGCGTGGACGCGGTCGTCGACGGTGACCCGGTGGCCGTCGGTGGGGCGCAGCCGTAGCCCGTTGTCGGTGGTCACCACGAGACGGCCGCCCGGTACGCCCGTGGCGAGAGCCGGGGAGGCGGCGTCTCCGTGGCCGCCGCACGCCGCGGCGACCGGGAGCACGGTCAGTGTGAGGGCCAGGGACAGGACCCGCCTTGTCGTCGTCGCCTTCATGTGCGTACGACTGCCCCCGCATCGCCTCGTCATGGCCGGCACCCCCGGCGCAGGCCCGCGTCCCACCGTGATTGGCTTGGCCCCGTCACCGCGACCGATCCGCGGTTCCGGAGAGACAGAAGGACGCAGCCATGAGTCAGGCGTACGAGTACAAGGTCGTCACCTTCCGGGAGTCGCTCATCGGCGACGCGCTGGACAGCGACAAGCTGGAGAAGACGCTCAACAAGCAGGCGGAGGACGGCTGGCAGCTGAAGGCCATCACCTCCGCCGACGTCAAGGGCCGCATCGGCCCCGGGGCCGTCGAGGGCCTGCTCCTCACCTTCGAACGGCCGCGAGCGTAACTGCCTGGTCCGCGGCGGTCATCGGCGCAACAGATCGAGCGGCGCCGCCGCGGGCACGATCGCGGTCACGCCGCTGTGCACCCGCGGCGGCCGCTGCAGCGTCGTGTGACCGACACGGACGCCGGGCACGTCCGTGAGCGCAATGTGCGGCCCGGCGGGCAAGTCGCCCACGCCCGGCCCGAGTTCACGGGCCCTGCGCGGGCGAGGGGGTGACGGGGGCGGATCCGGTGCGGGCACGCGCATGACCGGCACCCTGGCTCCGCCGCCCGGCACCCCCGCGGCACGACGCCGCTCAGTCGTCGGCGAACTGCCGCAGCTTGTCGGCGGAGCCGTTGAACTTGTCGTGGTCGCCGACCGTCTGCCCCGACGAGGTGTACTGCCACATCGTGTACGACGACCAGCCCGCCGGCAGCTCCCCGACGGTCGAGGCGTACCGGGCCACCCACAGGGGGTTGGAGCCGAAGCCGGTGTAGTCGCCGGTGCAGCTGGACCACCACGAGGTGGAGGTGTAGACGACGGCGTCGCGGCCCGTGCGGGAGCGGTAGCGGTTCAGGAAGTCCCGGATCCACGAGACCATGCCGCTCTTCGACTTGCCGTAGCAGGAGTCGCCGTAGGGGTTCCACTCGATGTCGAGGGCTCCGGGCAGGGTGCGTCCGTCGCCGGACCAGCCGCCGCCGTGGTCGACGAAGTAGTCGGCCTGTGCGGTGCCACTGCCGGAGTCGGGGGTGGCGAAGTGGTAGGCGCCGCGGATCATGCCGGTGTCGTGGGCACCGCCGTACTGCTGGTCGAAGTAGGGGTTCCGGTAGGACGTGCCTTCCGTGGCCTTGGTGTAGGCCCATGTGACGCCGTTGCTCCACAAGGTGGACCAGGCGACCTCGCGCTGATGGCTGGAGACGTCGACGCCCTCGGTGTGGACGGCGCGCGTCGTGGGGGGCGAGCCGTCGGGGCCGACGGCGATTCCGTCGTGGGCCATGATGCCCATGCCCATGTAGGCGGTGCCGCGCTCGGGTATGGACTCGGCGGAGGCCGGGGTGGCCGTCAGGGCGGACGAGAGGGCGAGGAGGCCGGTCAGGGAGGCGACGAGGCGCCGGCGTGCGCGGCCGTGCTGAGCGGATATGGATCTTCGCATGCCATCCATCTGACCCTCGGTGGCCGGGCACCGCACGTCACGTACGCCCTGGCGGGGCAGAGACCCCTCTCGCCGCCGCGGGCCGCCCGGCGTTCAGCCGTCCCGCAGCCACGCCCGCGTGCCGAAGGACGCGCAGGCCCGGGTGGCCGTGGCGGCCGCGGCACGCAGCGCCTCGACGAACCCCTCCGCCGTGATCGGGCCCCGCAGCGCGAGCTGATGGGCGAGGGCGCCGTGCAGGACGTCGCCCGCGCCCAGGGTGTCCACGACACGGACCTGCGGCACGTCCACCGTGCCCCCGCCGTCGGGGCCTTCCCACACGAGGGGTTCCGCTCCCCCGCTGACCGCCGCCCAGGCGACGCCGCGCTCCCGCAGGAACCGCAGGGTGTCCGCCGGTGTGCCGGCCCCTGGCGGCTTGAAGTCGCGCGAGCAGACGGCCACGTCGATCGACGACAGCAGGGCCGGCGTGCCCTCCTTCCAACTGCCGCCGTCGAAGAGGGTGGTGCGGCCGGTCTCCCGGGCACGGCGGGCGGTGGCCACGGCCAGTTCCATGTGGTGACCGTCGAACTCCACGAGATCACAGCCGGCCAGCAGCACGTCGAGGTCGTGGGGTGGCACGAGACGGTGGCCGGCGGCGTTGGTGGAGGCGACCGCCCGGTCCCCGGTCGACGCGGTCACCAGGACGGACGACACCGCGGGCGGTTCGGGCGAGTCGGCCGCCAGGTCGGACACGGTCACGCCGAGCCGGCGCAGGTCCGTCGCGACACCGGCCCCGAGCGGATGGGCTCCGACGGCGGTCAACAGCGTGGCGGAGCCGCCGAGATGATGGAAGGTCACGGCCGCGTTCGTGGCCGGACCGCCGGCCGCGACCTGCTGTTGACGGGCCGTCACTTTCTCGTTGGGACCCGGCGCGTGATCGACGAGCTGGATGACGTCCAGCGTGCACAGACCGACGAACAGCCCCGCCGGACGCCTCTCGCCACCGGCTCCGCCCACCAGCACCTCCTGCCGCCCGGACACGGCGTCAGTGTACGAAGCGGCGCCGGGCCGGAGCCGGGGACGACACCCCCGGCGACGGAGCCGAGGGGCGGGCGCCGTCGCCGGCCGGGGCCGCCGTCACGGCTCCTTGGTCTCCGACTCGAGTGAGGCCCGGGTCGCCGTGCCGTAGACGCCGGGCTCGTCCTGGAGGATGACGCGGGTGAACTGGTAGCCGCGGACCGCGTTCTCCACGTCGCTGTCGAACGTGCCGTCGGCGGGGCCGTCGTAGTAGCCGACCTGCCGCAGCCGCAGTTGGAGTTCCACGACTTCCGGGCCCTTGTCGCCGAGGCGGAGGACGGGTGGGCGGCCGCCGGACTCGGTCGGCGCGGGGGCGCCGGTGGCGGTGGCGGTGGCCGTGGGTGTTCCGCTCGGGGTGCCCGAACGGGTGGGGGTGGCCGGGCCGTCGCTCGCGGTGGCGCTGGGCGATGAGCTCGGTGTCGTGGACGGCCGCGCCGAGGAGGCCGTGGCCGACGGCTGCCCGGAAGCCGGACCGCTCGCGGAAGGCCGCTGGTCCGGCAGGCCCGCCCGGACGCCGTCCGCCACGGAGTCCTTCCGTGCGGGGCTGTCGTACCAGAAGATGCCTCCGACGACTCCGCCCGTCACCAGGACGGCCGCCGCGGCGCCCACGCCCGTGACCAGCAGCGCCCGGGATCGCCGGCGGCGGGCCGGGGACGCGTCGCCCGACGACGGCGGGAGCGGCTCCGTCGGCTCGTCACCTGCCGTGAGCAGGTCGTCGAACTCTCCCGGAAGGCCGGGGTGCTGAGCGGTTCGGTCGGGTCCGGACCCGTCGGCCGGTCCGGCCACGACGTCGATCTCGACGTACGGCCGTATGCGCACCGGGTCGAAGTCCTCCGCGGCCGCCGCCTCGACCGTGCGCGTCTCGCTGCGGACGTCGGCGGCGCGGAGCGTGCAGGAGCAGGTCGGAGTGCCGTCCGCCGCCCGGGGTTCGCCGCACTCGGGGCAGCCGGGACCCGCCTGTTCACTCACACGTGCATCCTCTCCGTACCGGCTCCAGATCCTAGACAGGATTCCCACACGGAATCTTCAAGATCTCCCGGAACTCGGAAGCGGAGCGTCCGCAGGGGCGAGATACGGCCATGGCGCGAAGGCCCCGACAGGGCCTGCGGTCCGCGCGGGTACGGCGATACCGCAGGACTGCCACGTCGGCGAGTGGTGAGTGACGGTTAAACCTTTGACCAGAACTTGCCCCTGGGTTATTTCCGGGATGCCTTGAACGGCGCGAGCGCGGACGGCCGGATGGTGCTGAGCCCGTCCCAGCGGGCGGCCGTCAGGACCGCGGAGGCGGCACCGGTTCCGAGCACGGCGCCGGCGATGACGTCGCCCGGGTAGTGCACTCCGGTGTGCACGCGCGAGTAGCCCACGGCGCAGGCCAGCAGCCCGAGGGGCACGGTCGCGGCCGGGAACGCGGTGCCGACGGTGGCGGCGAAGGCGACCGCCGAGGCCGTGTGACCGGAGGGGAAGGAGGCGGATTCCGGCATGGGCACGTGCCGTCCGGGGAACGGCGAGTCCTCTGCGCGGTGCGGCCGCGGACGCCGTACCAGGCGCTTGCCGAGCAGGTTGGCCGTCGCCGAGGCGAGACCGATCGCCGCGACCCCGAGGGCCGCGGCGCGGCGCGAGCTGCCCGGCCACAGGGCCAGGGCTCCGGCGACCGCGAACGAGATCTTGGAGTGGTCGGCCGCCGCGGACAGCCGCCGCAGGGCGACGTCCAGCGTGGGCGTGCTGGTGACCGTCACGGCCTCGTAGAGCGCCTGGTCGAGGGCGGCGAGATCGTGCAACAGGCCTCGCGGCACTCGTTGTTCGCGCGGCGGGCAGTCGGTCATCGCTGTGCTCCTGGTTCCTTTTCGCGTGGGTCGGGGGTTCGGTCGAAGGCGAGGCGCACCACCCGTCGCCAGTCGACGGACGGTGCGATGTACGGGGCACCGGGGCGGTGCCTGGGCACACGTACCCGCAGAGCGCCCGGCCGCACCCGGCACACCACCGGTGAGGGCAGGGTGAGCGCCTCTCCGTCCACGGCCACCGGGATGAGTTCGTCGTCGGACTCGATCACGACCCGGCGGGACGTCAGCGAGGTGATGCCGCTGGCCCGCTCACCGCGCAGGGCGAGTTCGGCGGCGCGTGCCGCGCTCTCCACCCGCACCGCGATCACTCCGAGGCTGCCGGTGTCGAGCCGCGGCCTGCGGCCGACAGCGAGCGGATCGGCGCGGGCGTAGGGGTTGTTGCTGACGAGCACGGCCTGCGGGGCCTCCACGACCTCGTCGTCCGTCCGGGCCGTCAGCGGGGCCGCCGCGTCGCCGGTCAGCAGGTCCGGCAGCTGCTCGAGCGCCGTGGCCGCCTTGGCGTCCCGGTACTCCGGGCTCTGCACGATCTGCGCGTACGTCCCGAACGAGGCCGTGTTGACGAACGGCAGGCCGCCCACCTCCCCCAGGTCGACGCGGAGCTCCACCCCGTCGGTCAGGGCGTCCAGGCTCTTCGACGGATCGTCGCGGTCCAGGCCGAGGTCCATGGCGAAGTGGTTGCGGGTCCCGGCGGCCACGACCACGAACGGCAGCCCGTGTTCCGCGGCCACGCTCGCCACCAGGGCCTGGGTGCCGTCGCCGCCCGCCGCGCCGAGCAGGTCGGCGCCCTCGGCGACCGCCTCACGGGCCAGCGCCGCGGGGTCGGGCGCGGTGTCGAGGTCGAGGAGGATCACCCGGGCGCCCAGCGCCTCGGCCCGTTCCACCAGGCCGAACTGACCGACCTTTCCGCCGCCCGAACGCGGGTTCATGATGAACACGGCGCGCCGGAAGGGCCGGGCCGAGCGGTGGCGCATGCCGTGCGGTGAGCGCAGCCGCCGCAGGGCGCTTCTGGCGCAGGCCACCGCGGTGGTCCATGCCGCGACGGCGGCCACGGCCACCACCCACAGGCCCGAGACCGCGTACAGCACGAGGACGCCGATCGGCGCACCGATCGCCAGCAGGGCGCCGAAGAAGCGGGCCAGTCCGCGGTGCGCCAGGGCCCACCACAGGCCCGCGCCGGCCAGGCCCAGCCCGGCCAGGCCCAGCAGGAGGATCAGCCACTGGCCGGCTCCGGCCAGCACGGCCGCGAGGGCGCCGCCCACGCAGAGCAGGGCGAACCGGGCCATGGCGCGCGCCGACAGGGGTGTTCTGCCGGAGCCGTCCGGCTCCGCCGCACTCGTCGTTCGGGTCGCGTTCAATGTCGATTCCCGTCACGGCTGGATCGGACAGTCGTCGTCGAGCGGGTGAATGGCCTGCACCGCGAAGTGGATCAAGAATACAGGCCGGGCGTTTCCGCCACGAGGCTATCCCGATTCCAGGAACCGCTTGTTATGACGGCTGTCATGACAGATGCTGCCTCCTGAGCGGACAAGCGGGCGAGCGGGAGGTACCGGCATGGTGACGCAGGCGGCACGGGCCATGTGGGAGCGGTTCGAACCGGTCCACGACCTCGTGTACTTCGCGCCCGAGGCCCGCCAGGCCGCGGACGGACTCGGGATGCGCGGGTTCTGGATGGGGTACTTCGCGCTGCGCGCGGCACCCCTGGGGCCGGTGTCCGCCCCGGTCGTCACCGCGTGCTTCTACGTCTTCCACCCCGACCGGGTGGCGCGGGCCCTGCCGGACGCCTGGCGGTACGCCGCTCCGGGCGACGTCCTCGACGCACGGGAACAGGTGATGGATACGGCCATGACGCGTCTGCTCGGCACCGACGTCGTCTCCTCGGCGTGGATGACGGAGGCGGCGGACCTGGCGTGGCGGGCGGCCGAGGCCGCGGACACGGCAGGCCGGCCGCTGGCCGCCGCCAACCAGGCCCTCGACCGGCCCCGGCAACCTCACACCAGGCTCTGGCAGGCCCTGACCACGCTGCGGGAGCACCGGGGCGACGGCCATGTCGCCACCCTGGTCGGCCACGGCGTCGCCCCCGTGGAGGCGATGGTGCTCAAGGCGGCCGCCGGGGAGTCCGACGCGGCGCTGCTGCGGGAGGGCCGCAAGTGGGACTCGGCTGACTGGGGGGCGGCCGAGGCGCAGCTGCGGGAGCGTGGCTGGCTCGACGAGGCCGGGACCCTGACCCCGGCGGGTGTCACCGGGCGCGCGGCGATCGAGGCGCAGACGGACGCGGTGGCAGAGGCGCCGTGGAAGGCCCTGGGCCAGGACGGCACCGCCCGCCTGGCCGACCTGCTCGACCCGCTGGCCACCACGGTCGCCACGTCCGGCCTCCTCCCCCACGGCAACCCGGTCGGGGTCACCCACGCGGGGACGGGCGGGTGAGGCCACACCGCCGTGGCCGACGGCAGCGTCATCGCGGGGCGGCAACGGCAACTGCCGCCGCGCCCGGCGCGTGAGCGATGCCGAGGCCGCACCGCCGTGCCCGACAGCAGCCTCATCGCGCGGCGGCGACGGCAACCCCGCCGGGCCGACGACGCGTGGGCGATGGCCTCCCGGCGGGGCCGGCGACGGCACGCCGGCCGCGGAGCGCACGCGTGCGATAGCCCCACACTCGCCTCAACACGCTGCCCGGCCGCACAACGCAGGCGTACCCCGGCAACGCCCGCGCTTCGGACCCGCTCCCCTCAGCAAAGGGCACCCGCGACGCACCGGTCACGGTGACCCGGCACCGCTCGTGCCCTTTGCGCCGGTCACCCCACCGGCGCGACGGTGTGGCGTTCGTGTTCGGACCAGGCTCGGTCGCGCAGATCCGGGGAGAGCAGGAGTTCCACCGCCGTGCAGGCGAGGGCTTCCGTGGCCGCCAGCATCACGCGGCGGCCGCGGTCGGACGCCGCCGCGGCCGCGAACTCGGAGGTGTGGTCGGAGCCGTCCTCGCCCATGACGGCGACGAAGGGGTGGATCGCGGGGACGCGGCCGCTGACGTTGCCGATGTCGGAGGAGCCCAGGAACACGCCGGGCTGCGGAGGCGTGAGGTCGATGCCCGCGCGGGACAGGTGGTGGGCGAACCGCCCGGAGAGGACGCCGCTGTCGCGGAAGTGCTCGTAGCGGGGCGTGGCGCGTTCCACCGTGACGGTCGTGTCGGTCGCCCGGGCCACCCCGTGCGCGCAGGTCAGCAGCTCGCCCGCGAGGTCCTCCAGACCGGCGGTCGTCGCGGCGCGCAGCCCGAAGAGCCCTTCGGCGTACTCGGGAACGATGTTCGTCGCCCGGCCGCCGTCGGTGATGATGCCCTGGACGTGCGAGCCCTGCGGCAGCCGCCGCTCGACGACCGCGAGGGTGTTGAACAGCTGGATGAGCGCGGCGAGGGCGTCGATGCCCTCGGTCGGGTTGCCGGTGGGGTGCGCGGCGCGCCCGTGGAAGCCGACGCGGTACTGCGCCTGGGCGGTCAGCGGCGCCCACCGCCAGTCGTGGACCCCCGGATGGAACATCAGCGCGGCGTCGAGGTCGTCGAAGACGCCCGCGTCCGTCTCGATGACCTTGCCGCCCCCGCCCTCCTCGGCGGGCGTCCCCACGGCCCACACGGTGCCGTCCCCGTCGCCCAGCACGGCCCTGGCCGCGAGGGCGGCTCCGAGACCGGCCGCTGCGATGAGGTTGTGGCCGCAGGCGTGCCCGAGCCCGGGCAGGGCGTCGTACTCGAGCAGCAGGGCGACGGCGGGGCGCCGGGGCGTTCCCGACCGGGCGGCGAACGCGGTGGGCAGACCGGCCAGGTCGCGCTCGACGGTGAACCCCTCCCGTTCGAGTTCGCCGCTCAGCAGCTCGGCCGCCCGGTGTTGCGCGAACGCGTACTCGGGATCGCCGTGCAGCGTCCGCGCCGTCTCCCACAGCCGGTCCGCCCGTACGGCCACCTCGCCCGCCACTCGTCCGACCGCCTCGTCCACAGCGTGCCCCACGTCGGCCTCCCCTTCGCCCTCCGCGTCGATGTCGTGGATCCGGGTTCCAAGGAGGAGGCACACCACACCAAGAGCACCGCTTCGGAAGCGGTGCGTTAGCTCGCCGGACGCCAGGGCACTCGACGGCCGTGGCGGATCCGGACCGGGAGCCGCCACTTCCTGGCTGGAGGTGAAGAGCATGGGACACGGCGGAAACGTCATCGACGAGCTGATGACCGACCATCGCGAGGTCGAGGAGATCTTCGGCCGGATCGAGGCCCTGCCGACGGGACACAAGGACCGCAAGGTGTACGCCGATCAGGCCACGATGGAGCTCATTCGGCACTCGGTCGCCGAGGAGGAGTACCTCTACCCGGCCGTGCGCGAGCACGTCGCGGGCGGGGACGCCATCGCGGACAAGGAGATCGAGGACCACTCCGAGGCCGAGCAGCTCATGAAGGACCTGGAGAGCTGCGAGGCGGACCAAGGTGAGTTCGACCGGCTCATCGGGAAGCTGATGACGGAGGTCCGTTCGCACATCGCCGACGAGGAGCAGAACCTGTTCCCGAAGCTGCGTGCCGCGTGTCCTCCGGAGGCGCTGGACAAGCTCGGCGACAAGATCCGTCAGGCCAAGAAGATGGCGCCGACCCGGCCCCACCCCTCCGCACCGGACACCCCTCCGGCGAACAAGCTTCTGGCGCCGGGGGCGGGCATGGTCGACCGGATGCGCGACGCGCTCAGCGGCCGCGGCAAGCTCGACCACTGACGCACGCCGCGCCGCGTCACGCCCGTGGGGGCCCGCCGTATGCACGGCGGGCCCCCACGGGCGTGCGTTTACGCCCCGTCAGGCGATGAGAGTCCGCCCGGGCTTGAGCAGGTCCATGAGCTGGTCCTCGTGGAGGGAGGCGACGGGAGCCAGCAGATCGGGGTGGCGCAGGAGGGCCGCGGCACGCCGGTCGGTGGCGTCGGGCGCGAGGAGGCGGCGGAAGCGGACCGGTGCCTCGGTGTCGTGGCCGCCCTCGGCGAGCGCGGTCACCGCGAGGCGGGCCAGCTCCGGGTCCGTCAGCAGGGCGGCCGCCCAGCTCGCCACGACCTCGTCGACCCAGGTGCGCCAGGCGTGCGCGTCGTCGCCGGAGTGCGCGCCGGCGTCGGCGCCCGTGATCCAGTCGAGCCGGCCGGACCCGCCGGGCCCGACGATGCCGATGAGCGCGGCGTCCGTCGGGGTCGGGTAGCGCAGCCACGCGGCGACCGTCACCGCCTGCCGTGCCTGTACCTCGCAGAGCGCGGAGGCGAGCGCGCCGCCGCTCGCCGGGTAGGCGCGCGTGAGCCATTCCGCGGTCGCGGCGATGAGCGGGGAGAGGTCAGTGAGCACTGCCGGCCGTCCGTACTGCGAGGGAGCTGTGCGAAGACGGTAACGTGCGGCCCCGCGCGACGACATGCCTCACGGCCGCCCGGACGCGTGGGATCGGCCACACCCGCGCCGGCCGGCTCCCCTGCCGCACACCGGACACGTCGAAGGCCCGGCGCCGTGGCGTGCACGGCGTCCGGGCCCGGTGCGGGCGGCGTCGATCAGCCGCCGTCGAGACGTGCGCGCAGCAGGTTCTTGCCGAGTTCGGCGCCCTTGCGGCTGTCCGCCTGCGCCTTGCGGAACAGGTCGGCCACCTCGCTGTCCTTCTCGCGCTCGGCGTACTGGATGCAGCCCTCCAGGCGCAGGGCGTTGCTCAGGCACGCCTCGACGTACCAGATGAGGTTGTAGTCCTTGTCCGGCGTACCGGTCACGCCGCCGGTCTCCGTACTGCTGGTCGTCAAGGCCCTCCCCCAGCGGTTGTCGTTCCGGAGAGGTCCGGGTACCCGTCCCGCGCCGGGCAATCAGCCGACGTCCCAGAGGAATCGGTGCGTGTGGATGCCGAAGTACGGGAACGACTGGATCTGCCGGATGCCCTCGACGGGCCGTACGACGTCGTTGACGAAGTCCAGGAGTTCGCGCGGGCCTGGGGCGACCACCTCGGCGAACAGGTCGAAGCCGCCGGAGGTCAGCACCGCGTAGACGACCTCCTCGCGCCGGGCGAGTTCGTCGGCGACCGCGCGCGGGTCGCCGTCGACGGCGATGCCGAGCAGGGCCATGGCCTGCCCGCCCATGGCCATCGGGTCGGTGACGCCTACGACTTGGACGGTCTTGGTGTCCAGCAGCCGCTGCAGGCGCTGGCGGGCCGCCGACGCGGACAGGCCGACCTTGGGGCCGAGATCGGCGTAGGCGATACGGCCGTCGGTCTGCAGTTCGCGCAGGATGGCCCGGTCGATCTCGTCCACGTTCCTCGTTCTCCCTCGTCCGGTCGGCTCGTCCGACCCTATCCGCGGCGGCTAGTGGCTCCGGTCGGCCCGTGCGAGCGGGCTCAGGACACCAGCTCGTCCAGGGCGGCGGCGAAGTGCTCGGTGTGGGTGTCGACGTCCTGCTCGGTGGTGTCGGGGCACATGAGGGCCATGTTGTGGAACGGGGTCAGGAGGATGCCCCGGTTGGCCAGGTAGAGATGGAGGAAGTCCTCCAGGAGGGCGTCGGCGGCGGCCGCGGACTCGGTGCCGGTGCGCGGCGCCGGGGAGGCGAAGCGGTACTCGGTGCGGGCGCCGAGGCGGCTGACCGTCCAGGGCAGGCCGTGGGCGTCGATGCCCGCGCGGACGCCCGCCTCGAAACGCTCGGAGAGCTTCGACATGTGGGCGAACGCGTCGTCGGTCAGGACGTGTTCGAGGGTGGCGCGCATCGCGGCCACCGACAGGGCGTTGCCGGCGAGGGTGCCGCCGACGCCGCCCATGTCGATCAGGTCGAGGTCGGTGCGGCCCAGCAGCCGGTCGGCGAGTTCGGCGGACAGCCCATAGGCGCCGGCCGGGATGCCGCCGCCGATCGCCTTGCCGATGGTCAGCAGATCCGGGTCCAGGCCCCAGGCCGCGGTGCAGCCGCCGGGGCCGGCGGAGAAGGTGTGCGTCTCGTCGTTGATCAGCAGCGTGCCGTGACGGCGGGTCAGCTCGCGGACGCCTTCGAGGTATCCGGGCTCGGGCAGCACGATGCCGATGTTGGTCAGGGCCGGTTCCATGAGGACGGCGGCCACGTCGCCGTGGGCGAGTTCGCGCTCCAGCTGCTCCAGGTCGTTGAACTCGGCGACGCGGCTGGTGAGCGTGACGTCGCACGGGGCGCCGACGTTGCCGGGGCGAGCCTCTCCCCGGCCGTCGGGGCCGACCACGATGAGGGACTCGTCGACGCTGCCGTGGTAGCTGTAGCTGTTGAAGAGGATCTTGGGGCGTCCGGTGACGGCGCGGGCGAGCCGGATCGCCCATCGGTTGGCGTCGGTCGCCGTCAGCGAGAAGCTCCAGCGGGCCAGTCCGAAGCGGCGGGTCAGCTCCGCGCCGACCCACTCGGCGTCCTCCGTCGGCAGCATCGCGGTGGCGCCGCCGAGATCGGTGAACCGGTGCTGGACGGCGTCGGCCACGGCCGCCGGCGAGTGCCCGGTCATCGCGCCCGTGTCGCCGAGGCAGAAGTCGATGTACTCGTGCCCGTCGATGTCAGTGACCCGGGCGCCCCGGGCGGCCGCCAGATAGCGCGGGAAGGAGCCGGCGGTCTTGTTCATCCACGTCATCGGCACCCGTCCGAAGAGGTGGTCGGCGCGCCCGTAGGCGTCCTTCGAACGCGGGCAGCGGCGCACGGCCTCCGCCGTCTCGCGGGCCAGCAGGTCCTGCAGGCGGGAGCGGTCCATGGTTCACCTCGGGGCGTGGGGCGGCGCGAACAGTCGAACAACCGGACCGTACGACGGAAAGAGTGGCCAGAGCAAGGGTCCACAACTGATTCATGCGCAGCCACGATCGAATCACGCGCCACAAGGGCAGTGCACGGCGCTGGAGAGGCACGCCCGCACCGGCCCGGAAACGCACGAAGGGCGCGACCAGTCCCCCGTCCCGGTCGCGCCCTGCTGTCTACCGAACTTACGTGACCTGCGGATCCGTCCGGTACCGCATCCGTGCCCGCTGTGAGCACCGCGAGACTCACCCGTGCACAGGTGAGCCCGAATGGCCCCGCTTCGTACCGTGGAGGGGCGGCTCGTCCAGGTCGCCGAGCGCGAGGTGGGCGAGGACGACCTCGTAGAGGTCGCTGCCGCCGCTCAGGAGCTGGCGTTCGAGGACGCATTCCGCGCTGCGCACGTGGTCGCGGACGGTCTGCGCGTGCATGCCAAGGCACTGGGCCGCCCGCTCGGCATTGGCCCCGGCGGCGATCCAGGTGCGCAGGGTGCGCCGCAGGTCGCGGGCGTCCGCCTCCAGGCGGGTGAGCAGGTCGTGGGCCCAGGTACGCAGTGCCGCGCCGGCCAGCAGGTCGCCGAGCCGGGCCCGGTCGGCCTCGGCACGGTCGGGCCGGCGGTCGTCGTCGGCCAGGCCGACCTGGGTGTTGAGCGCGAGGTGGACGACGGCGCGGGCGGTGAGGTCGGAGAAGTCCGCGTCCAGCAGCGCCTCGACGCGCTCCATGCGGGCGCGGACGGTGTTGCGGCTGACGCCGAGGACCTTGGCGGCGCTCACGGCCGTGAACTCCAGGCCGAGCCGGGAGGTGGCCAGCAGCTCGGCACGGGTGTGGTGGGCCAGGGTGTCGAGCGGTCCCAGCAGCGAGGCGGTCCACGCACGCAGCACGGAGGGGTCCATCAGGCGTTCGGGGTGGGTGCGTTCGGCGTAGACGGCCTGCCTGTCGGGGCGGAAGCGGGCCACGGCGAGTGCGCTGACGGCCTGTCCGTACGCGGTGGCGGTGCGGGCGAGGCTGTGCGGTGCGCTGCCGCCCAGGAGCAGGCCGGGCTTTCGCGCCGTGAGGGAGCGCAGGGCGTCGGCGGCGGCGTCGTGCGGGGCCAGGACGATCACGTGGGCGTCCATCGCGGGGCAGCGCACCACCAGCGCCCGCTCCCGGGTGGCGTCGAGACACTCCTCGGCGATGTGGTCGCGCTCCCCCACATCGCCCTCCAGGACGTACACGCACGCGGTGTCCGTGTCGAGCAGGCCGGGCCACAGACCGGCGGCCACGCGGCGCGCGGAGACGGTGTCCTCCACCATCAGCAGTTGCAGGATCGCCAGACGCAGGTCGGAGGTGGCCCGCCGGAGCCGCCGGGCCGCCCGCGTCGTCTCGCGCGCCCGGAGCAGGAGTGCGAGGACCTGCGCGGTGTGGGTGACGACGTCCGAGGCCCGCCGGTCGAAGGGGGTCGTGCGCGACACCGCCAGGACGCCGGCGGTGCCGGGGTGGGGCAGCTCGACGCCGACCAGACGCAGGTGGCGGCCGGGGTCGCCCCAGGCGGCGGAGGCGATGCGGCCCGCGGTGATGTCGGTGACCAGATCAGGGTCGAGCGGGACCGGTGTTCCGGCGAGGAGGGTGCCGTCGCCGTCGTGCAGACAGGCGGCCCCCCGCACGGTTCGGGCGAGCCAGGCGACGACCCGGTGCACGTCGTCGCGCCCGCCGGGCCGCAGCAGTTCGAGCAGTTCCCGCGCCCAGGAGGCGTCGGCGGCGCCCGTCGTCCGCGCGGGACGGGCGTCGTCCGTCGGGCCAGTCATGTCGCCCTTCTCCTCGTGCATCGCGTCGGCCTCGGCATGTCGCGGGGACGTTACCCCACGGGTGCCCGAGCGCCGTATGCGTGCCGTCCCGCCGCGCCGGGATTCAGGTCCCGCTCTTGCCGAAGGCGCCGTCCTCGGCGAAGACCAGGTCGGCGAAGCGTTCGCCGATGCGCCGATGGGCGGCCGCGTCCGGGTGGAGGTCGTCGGGCAGGGGCAGTTCGGCGTGGTCGGCCTCGCCGTACAGGCTGCGGCCGTCGAGGTGGAAGAGGTGCGGGTCGTCGGCGGCGCGCTGCTCGACGATCCGGGCCAGTTCCTCACGGATGACGGTCAGCGTCAGCTTCCCGCTGTCCCGCTCCGCCGGGTCCCCCGCCGCCTGGAAGCGGAGGCGGCCGGCGCTCAGCGCGCTCATGTCCCAGGCGGTGGGGCCCGGTGTGTCCTCGTGGATGGGGCACAGGATGGGCGAGACGACCAGCAGGGGCGTGGTGGGGTGGCCCTCGCGGATGGTGTCGAGGAAGCCGTGGACCGCCGGGGTGAAGGCGCGCAGCCGCATCACGTCGGCGTTGACCACGTTGATGCCGAGTTTGACGCTGATCAGGTCCGCGGGCGTGTCGCGCAGGGTGCGGGCGGTGAAAGGGTCGAGGAGGGCGCTGCCGGCCAGGCCCAGGTTGATCAGTTCCACACCGGCGAGCGAGGCGGCGAGGGCGGGCCAGGTGGTGGTGGGGCTCGCGGCGTCGGAGCCGTGGCTGATCGAACTGCCGTGGTGGAGCCAGACCTTGCGGCCGTGGTCCGGCGCGGGTTCGACGGGGGCGTTCGTGCGCAGGGCCACGAGCCTGGTGGTCTCGTTGTGCGGGAGCCAGATCTCGATGTCCTTGAGGCGGTCGGGCAGGTCCGTGAAGCGGAGGGTGCCGGGCTCGCCGGATCGCAGTTCGGTGCCGCCCGTGCTCATGTCGATGGTGACGGTGTCACCGCCCGCCACGGATGCCTGACCGGCCGGGCGGCCGTCGACGAGGAGGTCGTACAGGCCGTCGGGGCGGGCCGGCGCGCCGGTGTAGGCGCGTTTGAGGGGCAGGGCGTCGAGTTCGACGGCGGTGGCCCGGGTGCGGAAGACCAGCCGGACGCCGGACGGCTGGGACTCCGCCATCGCCAGCTGCCCGTCGTCGTACTGGGCCCGCGCCCAGGCGGGCAGCCGGTGCGGCAGCAGACCGCGCTCGGTGTGCTCCACGTCGATCGCGCCGCGCAGCAGTTCCGCGGTGACGGGCGTGGTGATCCAGTCGTGCTCGGTGTCCATGTCCTCAGCCTGTCGATCAAGGGGTGGGGGTGGCGGGCCAGTTGCGCAGCAGAACGTCCAGGGCGTCCAGGACGCGCGTCCAGGACTCCTCGGAGCCGGGGGCGCTGTGGCTGAAGCCGCCGGCGGTCTCCAGACTCGAATAACCGTGGAAGACGCTGCCCAAAAGCCGTACGGCGTGCGTCTGTTCCGGTTCAGCGAGGTCGTAGCCCCGCAGGATCGCCCGTGTCATGCGGGCGTGACGGACGCCCGCGCTCGCGGCGGCCGTCTCCGAATCGAGGGGGAACCGGGCCGCGGTCGCGCGCCCGGGGTGTTCGCGGCCGTAGTCGCGGTAGGCGTTCGCGAAGGCCACCAGGGCGTCCTTGCCCGCCCGGCCGGCCACCGCGTCGGCCGCCCGGTCGGCGAGTTCCTCCAGGGCGAACAGGGCGATGCGGGTCTTGAGGTCCTGGGAGTTCCTCACGTGCGAGTACAGGCTCGCGACCTTCACGTCGAAGCGCCGGGCCACCTCCGAGACGGTCACCTGCTCGAACCCGACCTCGTCGGCGAGCTCCGCTCCCGCCCGGACCACGCGTTCCGTGGTCAGCCCCGCACGTCCCATGATCAGCCCTCTTCCCTCGCCTGCATCGATTATGCGTTTGCCTAAAACCTTTAGGCAAATTAGCGTGGCCTTATGGAACCGCTGACCGAGCAAGAGATCCGCGCCGCCTTCGTGAACTGCACCAAGGGCGAGGCGAAGCGGCTGCACGTACCGCGCGACCTGGCCGACCGCCCCTGGGAGGACCTGGACTACCTCGGCTGGCGCGACCCCCAGGCGCCCGACCGCGCCTACCTGGCCGCCGCACTGGACGCGCGCCCCGTGGCCGTCGTGCTGCGCACCTCCTCCGCCGGCTCGTGGCAGACGCGGCGCAGCATGTGCTCGATATGCCTGACCGTCCATTCCGGCGGCGTGTCGCTGATGGTGGCGCCGAAGGCGGGCAAGGCCGGGCAGCAGGGCAACTCGGTCGGCGCCTACCTCTGCGACGACCTCGCCTGCTCGCTGTACGTGCGCGGCCGGAAGGACGCGGGCGCCGGCGCGCGGATGCACGAGACGATCACGCTGGAGGAGAAGATCCGTCGCACCGTGGCGAACCTCGCCGCGTTCGTCGCCAAGGTGCGCACGGCATAAGCTCAGCGGATGGCGAAGTACTACGACGTGCACCCCGACAACCCCCAGCCGCGCACCATCTCACAGGTCGCGGAGAGCATCCGGTCGGGTGCGCTCATCGCGTATCCGACCGACTCCTGCTACGCGCTCGGCTGCCGGCTCGGCAGCCGTGACGGGATCGAGCGGATCCGCACCATCCGCCACCTGGACGACCGGCACCATTTCACCCTGGTGTGCCAGGACTTCGCGCAGCTCGGCCAGTTCGTGCGGATCGACAACGACGTGTTCCGCGCCATCAAGGCGTCGACGCCCGGGAGTTACACCTTCATCCTGCCGGCGACCCGGGAGGTGCCGCGCATGCTGCAGCACCCGAAGAAGAAGACGGTCGGCGTCCGCATCCCCGACCATGTCGTCACCCAGGCCCTGCTGGCCGAGCTCGGCGAGCCCCTGCTGTCCAGCACGCTCCTCCTGCCCGACGAGGAGGAGCCGATGACGCAGGGCTGGGAGATCAAGGACCGGCTCGACCATGTGCTCGACGGGGTGGTGGACTCCGGGGAGTGCGGCACCGAACCGACCACCGTCATCGACTTCTCCGGCGGCGAGGCCGAGATCATCCGGCGGGGCGCCGGCGACGTCACACGGTTCGAATAGGCCGCCCCGCTTCGGCCGGGGGCCCTGTCGGCCAGGTCGGTGGTGCGTGCAACGATGGCCGGGCCCGGCCCGTGGGGCCGGACAGTTGGCCGTCGCCGAGCACGCAGAGAGGCACCCCCCATGACCTCCGTACAGGGAACAGCCGTCGACATCACCACCGAGGACGGCGTCGCGGACGCCTTTGTGGCGCATCCCGACGACAGCCTGCCGCACCCCGGCGTCCTGCTCTACATGGACGCCTTCGGCCTGCGCCCGCACCTGGAGTCGATGGCCCGCCGGCTGGCCGAGGCCGGCTACACGGTGCTGGTGCCCAACGTCTTCTACCGGCACGGCCGTTCACCGGTGTTCGACCTGCCGGAGTTCATCGACCCCGCGGCCCGGCCGCAGATCTGGGAGCAGGTCGCGCCGGTCATGATGTCCCACACCCCGGACCTCGCCAAGCGGGACGCCGGCGCGTATCTGCGGTGGCTGGCGGACTCCCCGCTGGTGGCCGCGGGCAAGGTCGCCGTGACCGGCTACTGCATGGGCGCACGCCTGGCCCTGTACACGGCCGGCACCTACCCGGACCGGGTCGCGGCGATGGCCGGTTTCCACGGCGGTCACCTCGCCACGGACGCGCCGGACAGCCCGCACACGGTGATCCCGGACGTCACCGCCGAGGTGTACTTCGGCCACGCCGACGAGGACCCCTCCATGTCGCCCGAGCAGCAGCAGCGGCTGGAGGAGGCGCTGACGGCGGCGGGCGTGCGCCACCGGTGCGAGGTCTATCCGGGCGCGCACCACGGGTACACGCAGGCGGACACGGCCGCCTACGACAAGGAGGGCGCGGAGCGGCACTGGGCCGCGCTGCTCGACCTCCTGGGACGCACCTTCTGACACGTCGCCCCGGGCGCCCGCCGGTTCGTCCGGCGGGCGCCCGGTCATTTCCCGCACGGCGAATTTGTTGACATGCACGCAACCTGGATGTCACTTTGAGAGCGCTCTCAGAAACAGGTACGGACCAACCCCTCGAGTGACCCCACACACGGAGGTGGAGCGTGCGTCACAAGCTCCTTCGACGGCTGTCGGCCCCCACAGCCGCAGCCGCACTGATCGCCGCGGCGATCGCCGTCCAGTCGCCCTCGACGGCCGAGGCGGCCGTCCCCGCGACGATCCCGCTGAAGGTGACCAACAACTCGGGCCGCGGCGACGCGGTCTACGTCTACACGATCGGCACCCTGCTCTCCACGGGCCAGCAGGGCTGGGCGGACGCGAGCGGCGCCTTCCACGCGTGGCCCGCCGGCGGCAACCCGCCGACCCCCGCGCCGGACGCGTCGATCCCGGGGCCCGCCGCCGGCCAGTCGAAGACGATCCGGATCCCCAAGTTCTCCGGCCGGATCTACTTCTCCTACGGCCAGAAACTCGTGTTCAAGCTGACCACCGGCGGACTGGTGCAGCCCGCGGTGCAGAACCCGAGCGACCCCAACCACGACATCCTCTTCAACTGGTCCGAGTACACCCTCAACGACTCCGGGCTGTGGATCAACAGCACGCAGGTCGACATGTTCTCCGCGCCCTACGCGGTGGGCGTGCAGCGGGCCGACGGCAGCACGGCCTCCACCGGTCACCTCAGGTCGGGCGGGTACAACGGCGTGCTGAACGACCTGCGCGGCAGGTCCGGCGGCTGGGCGGGACTCATCCAGACCCGCTCCGACGGCACGGTGCTGCGCGCCCTGTCCCCGGGCCACGGGCTGGAGTCCGGAGCCCTGCCGGCGTCCGTCATGGACGACTACATCAACCGCGTCTGGCAGAAGTACGCCTCGTCGACCCTGACCGTCACCCCCTTCACCGACCAGCCGAACACCAAGTACTACGGCAAGGTCTCGGGCGGCGTCATGAACTTCACCAACGGCTCCGGCGCGGTCGTCACCAGCTTCCAGAAGCCGGACGCGGACAGCGTCTTCGGCTGCCACAAACTGCTCGACGCCCCCAACGACCAGGTGCGCGGACCCATTTCGCGCACCCTGTGCGCGGGCTTCAACCGCTCCACGCTCCTGACCAACCCCAGCCAGCCGGACAGCTCCTCGGCGAACTTCTACCAGGACGCGGTGACCAACCAGTACGCGCGCGCCATCCACGCGCAGATGGCCGACGGCAAGGCCTACGCGTTCGCCTTCGACGACGTCGGCAACCACGAGTCGCTCGTCCAGGACGGCAGCCCGCAGCAGGCGTATCTGACGCTCGACCCGTTCAGCTGACGGGGAAGGGTCTCATGGCAAAAGGGCCTCACCCACGGGGGTGAGGCCCTTTTGGTGCGAGGGGATCAGCCGGTCGTCAGGGCGGTGTCGTCCACGACGAAGCTGGTCTGCAGCGAGGAGTCCTCGACACCGCTGAACTTCAGGGTGACGGTCGAGCCCGCGAACGAGCTCAGGTTGAAGGACTTCTGCGCGTAGCCGGAGGCGGCGTTGAGGTTCGAGTACGTCGCCAGGGTGGTCGAACCGGCGGTGACCGTCAGCTTGTCGTACGCGGTGCTGCTGGTGGTCTCCGCGGTGTCGATGTGCAGGTAGAAGGTGAGCGTCGCCTTGCAGCCGCTCGGGATGGTCACCGACTGCGACAGGGTGTCGGTGTGCGTGGAGCCGTAGCCGTCCAGCCAGGCGTAGTACGAACCGCCGTGGGCGCTCTCACCGGTGGAGTTGGTGATGACCCCGCTGGTGGAGGA
>NZ_JAMGBF010000057.1 GCF_023516615.1 Streptomyces panaciradicis | reverse complement strand
GCTGCTGGTGGTCTCCGCGGTGTCGATGTGCAGGTAGAAGGTGAGCGTCGCCTTGCAGCCGCTCGGGATGGTCACCGACTGCGACAGGGTGTCGGTGTGCGTGGAGCCGTAGCCGTCCAGCCAGGCGTAGTACGAACCGCCGTGGGCGCTCTCACCGGTGGAGTTGGTGATGACCCCGCTGGTGGAGGACCAGGTGGTGCTGCCCGACTCGAAGCCGGCGTTGCCCAGGAGCTGGGCGGAGGTGCAGGTGCCGCCGCCGCTGGAGCTGACCGTCCAGGTGAAGGAGGCGGTGCCGGTGGCGCCCGTGCTGTCGGTCACCGTCACGGTCGTGCTGTAGGTCCCGGCCGTGGTCGGGGTGCCGGAGATCACGCCGGTGGAGCTGTTGATCGACAGACCGGTCGGCAGTCCGCTCGCGGCGTAGGACAGCGAGCCGCTGTTGGTGCTGCTGGCCGAGATCTGCAGGCTCACCGCGGTGCCGACGGTGGAGGACTGGCTGCCCGGGTTGGTGACCGTGACCCCCGACGAGGGCGGGGTGATGTGGCTGCCGACGTTGATGCCGGCGAAGGCGTTGCCCACCCCGGCGTACTGGGTGGAGCCGGTGCCGTACAGGGCGGCGGCGGCGTTCAGCGCGGCGGTGCGGGCCCCGGCGTAGTTGGTGCTCGACGTCATGTACGTCGTCAGCGCCTTGTACCAGATCTGCAGGGCCGCGGCCCGGCCGATGCCGGTGACGGCGACGCCGTCGGAGGTCGGGCTGTTGTAGGTGACGCCGTTGATGGTCTTGGTGCCGCTGCCCTCGGAGAGCAGGTAGAACATGTGGTTCGCCGGACCCGAGGAGTAGTGCACGTCGAGGTTGCCGACGCCCGAGTACCAACTGTCCGCGGAGCCGCCGTCCTTGCTCGGCTTGTCCATGTAACGCAGCGGCGAGCCGTCGCCGTTGATGTCGATCTTCTCGCCGATGAGGTAGTCGCCGACGTCGCTGCTGTTGTTGGCGTAGAACTCCACGCCGGTGCCGAAGATGTCGGAGGTCGCCTCGTTCAGGCCGCCGGACTCGCCGCTGTAGTCCAGGCCCGCGGTGTTGGAGGTGACGCCGTGGCTCATCTCGTGCCCGGCCACGTCCAGCGAGGTGAGCGCGTGGGTGCCGCCCGAGCCGTCGCCGTAGGTCATGCAGAAGCAGCTGTCGTCCCAGAAGGCGTTGACGTAGCTGCTGCTGTAGTGGACGCGGGAGTAGGCGGCGACCCCGTCGTTCTTGATGCCGGAGCGGCCGAAGGTGTTCTTGTAGAAGTCCCACGTCATCTGGGCGCCATAGGCGGCGTCCGCGCCGGCGGTCTGGGTGTTGGAACCGGAACCGGTGCCCCAGACGTCGTCGGAGTCCGTCATCAGGGTGCCGGTGCCCGACGTGCCGTTGTTGAGGCTGTACGTCTTGTGACCGCCGCGCGTGGTGTCGTACAGCTGGTACGTCGAGCCCGACAGCGTCGTGTTCAGCGTGACCGTGCCGCTGTACTGGGTGTTGCCGGTGCCGGTCTCGATCGCCTGGAAGCGGTGGAGTTCCTTGCCCGTGGTGGCGTCGGTGATGACGTGCAGCCTGCTGGGCGTGCCGTCGTCCTGGAAGCCGCTGACCACGGTCTCCCAGGCCAGCTTCGGGGTGCCGGCGCCCGCCCAGATGACCTTGCGGGCGCTGTCGGCCTTGGGCTGCTTGGCGTCCAGGGCCTTGGCCGCCGTGAGGGCCTTCGTCTCGGCGGCCGACTTGGCGACGTCCGCCGTGGTCGAGGCGACCTTGATGGTGTGCTTGTTGTTGAACGTCGTGCTCACCGTGCCGGCCGCGAGCGAGGCGGGCGGGGTGTGCACGACCAGGTCGCCGCCGAGGACGGGCAGCCCGGCGTAGGTGCGCTCGTAGCGGGTGTGCACCGTGCCGTCGTTGTCCTTGACGACGTCCTTGACGACCAGCTTCTCCTTGGCGCCCAGGCCGAGGGTGCGGGCGGTCGCGCCCGACTTCTCGGACGCGCTCTTGATCAGAGCGGTGCGCTGGGCCGGGGAGAGCTTCGCCTCCAGGCCACCGGTGCGGAGGGGGGTGGGGTGGGGGGCTGCGGGCTGCGCGTTCGCCGGGACCGACTGGCTGCCGACGGCGAAGAGGGCGGCGGTGGAGAGCAGGGCTCCCACCGCGATCCGCTTGCGGGGATTGGGTCTCACTCGTTCTCCTACTGCGGTGGCCGCGTGGGGCGGCCGATGCCAGACCGGACAGACGGGCGTACTGACCGGGACGAGCCGAGCTGTGCGGGACCGACTGCGTGTCGAGAACGTGGGGGGTGTGTGCGGCGGTTGGAGGGAGAATGGCAGGTTGACGGTGGCATGTCAGCGACGCCAGGGCTAATCGAGGGTTATCCCTGTGCGCCGGGGACCTCGCGCGGGAAACCCCGAACTCCTCCTGCTGCGAACTGATTTCACGTTCATGAAGATCTCGGTCACCTGCGCCGAAGGGGTGCCGGCGGCCTCCGGCCCCGCGCTCGCCGGAGACGGAAATCGGTTGCGGCGCGGTCGGCGGGCCGGATGGGGTGACTGCATGGAAGGCGTCACCGAGGAAGCGCGACGGAACGGCCCGGGACGTGGGCGTGTGCTCGTCCCGCGACCGGCCCCGTGGCGCGGAACGGCGGTGCTGTCGGCCCTGATGCTGGCCGCGTTCACCTTCAACACAGCGGAGAACCTGCCCGTCGGCCTCCTGGAGCCCATCTCCCGGGACCTCGACGTGTCGGTGTCGGCGGTCGGACTGCTGGTCACCGGTTACGGCGCGACGGTCGCCGTGGCGTCCCTGCCGCTGGCCCACGGCGTGCGGGCCGTGCCCCGGCGCCACGTGCTGACGGGCGTGCTGGGCGCGCTGGTGGTGTCGAGCGCAGCGGCGGCGCTGGCTTCCTCGTACGGGGTGCTCCTCGCGGCACGGCTACTGACCGCCCTCGCCCAGGCGCTGTTCTGGGCCGTCATGGGCCCGGTCGTGGTGGGGTTGTTCGCTCCCGGGGTCCGGGGCCGGGTCGTCGGGGCCCTGTCCGTCGCGGGTTCCCTCGCCCTGGTGCTCGGTGTGCCCTTCGGGACCTGGCTGGGGCGGTGGAGTCGCTGGCAGCTGCCGGTCGGCACGCTCGCGGTTCCGGCACTCGTCTGCCTCGTGACGGTGGCCGCCCTGCTGCCGACCTCGCGCCCGGACGCGAAGCCGGCCGCCTACGCGCGCCGCCCCGACGCCCGCCGGTTCGCGACGGTGCTGGCAGCCTCCGCCCTCTCGGCCACCGGGGCGTTCACCGGGTACACGTACGTCGTGACGTTCCTCGGCGAGGCGGAACGGCACCACCGGGACCGTCCAGCGTCCTAGGCTTGCAGCCCTGACGGGAACGGCCTGAGGAGTGCAGACGTGTTCGACCCCGCGGTGGAGTGCCCCTATCCCGACGGCGTGCGGCCCGACGCGGCGCCTGAGCCGCACGCGCTGCTCGCGCCCGTGCTCGGGTTCCTGGGCAGGTGGCACGGGCGGGGCCACGGCGGTTACCCCACCCTCGACGGGGACTTCGCGTACGCCCAGAACGTCGTCCTCAGCCACGACGGCCGGCCCTTCCTGCGCTACGAGGCACAGGCCTGGCTGCTGGACGCGGACGGTGCGCCGCTGCGGCCCGCGGCGCGGGAGAGCGGCTGGTGGCGGCTGCAGCCGGACGGGCGGGTGGAGGCGATGATCACCCAGCCCACCGGCATCGCCGAGATCGCGGTCGGCCGCGCGGCCGGCGGCACGGTCGAACTCGCCACGCACCAGGTGGCGCTCACCCCGACCGCCAAGCGCGTCGACGCCACCGGCCGCCGCTACACCCTGACCGACGACGACACCCTCGCCTTCGAGCACGAGCTCGCGGCCGTCGGCCTGCCGTTGCAGCATCACCTCTCCGCGACCCTGCGCCGCGTGGAGTAGACCGTCACGGCGTCGAAGGTCCCGGTAGACCGTCACGGGGCCGAAGGTCCTCACCGGCGGGCCGCCCGGGAGTCGCCGCCGGGACTCCTGGCGCCCATGATGGAGGAAGAGACACCTGGCTCTCCGGGTGCCCATCCGCGGAGGTGGACCGACGTCGCCGCCGGTCATGCGGGCGTCGTGCGGCGCGTCACGCCGGGATCGACGGCCGGCCTCCGCCCGGGGGGAGAGGGAGGAAGCCATGAAGATCGCAGTGCTGACCGGCGGTGGCGACTGCCCCGGTCTCAACGCCGTGATCCGCAGCGTCGTCCGCAAGGGCGTCCAGGACTACGGCTTCGAGTTCGTCGGTGTGCGCGACGGCTGGCTGGGCGCGCTGCGCAACAACATGATCCCGCTGGACGTCGCCGCGGTGCGCGGCATCCTGCCGCGAGGCGGAACCATCCTCGGCTCCTCCCGCACCAACCCGTTCAAGCACGAGGACGGGGTGCGGCGCATCCGGGAGACCCTGGCCGCGCACGACGTCGAGGCGATGATCGTGATCGGTGGCGAGGACACGCTCGGGGCCGCCACGGAGCTGAGCCGGCAGGGGATCAAGCTGGTCGGCGTCCCCAAGACGATCGACAACGACGTGGCCGGCACCGACTACACCTTCGGCTTCGACACCGCCGTCGGCATCGCGACCGAGGCCATCGACCGGCTGCACACCACGGCCGAGTCGCACATGCGGACCCTGGTGGTGGAGGTCATGGGCCGTCACTCCGGCTGGATCGCCCTGCACGCCGGCGTCGCCGGCGGCGCCAACGTGATCCTCCTCCCGGAGCGGCCGTTCGACATCGACCAGGTCTGCGCGTGGGTGAAGAAGCGCTTCGAGACCAACTACGCCCCGATCGTCGTCGCCGCCGAGGGAGCCGTTCCCAAGGAGGGCGAGATGGTCCTCAAGGACCAGTCACACGACGAGTACGGCCATGTGCGGCTGTCCGGCATCGGCGAATGGCTCGCCCGGGAGATCGAGGGACGCACCGGCACCGAGGCCCGCACCACGGTCCTGGGACACGTCCAGCGCGGCGGCACCCCGAGCGCCTTCGACCGCTGGCTGGCCACGCGCTTCGGCCTGCACGCCGTGGACGCGGTCAAGGACGGAGCCTTCGGCACGATGGTCGCCCTGCACGGCACCGACGTCGTCCGGATCCCGCTCGACGAGACGCGGGGCAGGATCAAGGTGGTCGATCCGGGGCTGTACGACGAGTTCGAGGTGTTCTTCGGCTGAGGGGAGGGCCGTTCGACCTCCGCCGGGTGCCCAACGGGCTCTGCCACCGCGCCGCGCCGCGCCGCACGGTGGCAGTGGGCCGAGAGACGGCCGTACGACCGCGGTGGGGGTGTGACGATGACCGACATCCAAGGCTTGCTGGGTGACGAGGCGAAGGACCTGCTGACCCATGTCGCCCTGGGGATTCCCAAAGAGGACCTGGTGCTGCCGGGCCACGACTTCGTCGACCGCGTCGTGGCCGGCACCGACCGCTCGCCCCGCGTGCTGCGCAACCTGCAGGCCCTCTTCGGACACGGCCGGCTGGCCGGCACGGGATACGTGTCGATCCTGCCCGTCGACCAGGGCATCGAGCACTCGGCGGCGTCCGCGTTCGCCCCCAACCCCCGCTACCTCGACCCCGCGAACATCGTCGAACTCGCCGTCGAGGGCGGCTGCAACGCCGTCGCCAGCACCCTGGGGGTGCTCGGGGCGGTGTCGCGGCGCTACGCGCACCGCATCCCGTTCATCGTGAAGCTCAACCACAACGAGCTGCTGACCTACCCCAACCACTACGACCAGGTCATGTTCGGCAGCGTCCAGCAGTGCTTCGACCTCGGCGCGGCCGGCGTCGGCGCCACGGTGTACTTCGGCTCCGAGCAGGCCGACCGCCAGCTGCGGGAGGTCGGCGAGGCCTTCGCCCGCGCCCACGAGCTCGGCATGTTCACCGTGCTGTGGTGCTACCTGCGCAACACGGCGTTCAAGAAGGACGGCGTGGACTACTCGGCGTCGGCCGACCTCACCGGCCAGGCCAACCACCTCGGCGTGACCATCGAGGCCGACATCGTCAAGCAGAAGCAGGCGGAGAACAACGGCGGCTACCGCGCCCTGGGCTTCGGCAGGACCGACCCGCTCGTCTACGACACCCTCACCACCGACCATCCGATCGACCTCACGCGCTGGCAGGTGGCCAACTGCTACATGGGCCGCGTCGGACTGATCAACAGCGGGGGCGCGTCGGCCGGCCAGGGCGACCTCGCCCAGGCCGTCCGGACCGCGGTCATCAACAAGCGGGCCGGCGGCACCGGACTGATCACCGGCCGCAAGGCCTTCCAGCGGCCCACCGCCGAGGGCATCGAACTGCTGAACGCCGTGCAGGACGTCTACCTCGACGACAGCGTCACCATCGCCTGACAGTGACGCCCCGGACCGGGAGGGCAAGGGGCGGGCAGAACCGTCCGACCGTCCCGGACAAGGCCCGATCGACCCACGCCCCGCCGCCCGCTCCCGCGCGACGATGACAGTACGGGAGCGGGAGGCGGGGCACACGCGCACCGGTCACCGCTCCCGCGACCGGGCGTTTCGAGGCGGTGAGCCCGATGAAGGAGACGTTGAGTCTGGGGCGGATCGCCGGCGTCCGCGTCGGCCTGAACTGGAGCGTCCTGTTCATCATCGCCCTGGTGGCCTTCACCCTCGCCGAGGGCCGCTTCCCCGACGCCCACCCCGGCCACCCGGCCTGGGCCTACTGGGCGTCGGCGCTGTCGGCGTCGGTGGTGTTCCTCGCCTCGCTGCTCGCGCACGAACTCGCCCACGCCGTCGTCGCCCGCCGCAACGGAGTGCAGGTCGACGGCATCACCTTGTGGATGCTCGGCGGCGTCGCCCGCCTGCACAGCGAGGCACCCACGCCCGCCGCGGAGCTGCGCATCGCGGGGGTGGGGCCGCTGACCAGTGCCGTGGCGGGCGGCGCGTTCCTGGGGCTGGCCGTGTGGCTGGACGCCCTGCACGCCTCGGGGCTGGTCGTCGAGGCGGTCGCGTGGCTCGCCGCGATCAACATCGTGCTCGCCGTCTTCAACGCGCTGCCGGCCGCCCCGCTGGACGGCGGACGGCTGCTGCGCGCCTTCCTGTGGCACCGCACCGGGGACCGGATGCGGGCCACACACGGCGCCGCGGCCGCCGGCCGCGCCCTCGGCTGGTTCATGATCGTGACCGGGTTCGGGGCCATGGTCCTCACCGGCGACCTGACCGGACTGTGGCCGGCGCTCATCGGCTGGTTCCTGGTGACCACCGCGACCGCCGAAGAACGCCAGACACAGCTGCGGGGAGTACTGGACGAGACCCCCGTCGGCCGCGTGATGACCCCCGACCCGATCACCGTCCCCGGCACCATGACCCTGGCGGCCTTTCTGTCCGAGGGCCCCTTCGGCCGCTACCGCCACTCCGCCTTCCCCGTCCTCGCCCCGGACGGCGCCGCCGCCGGTCTCGTCACCGTCCGCCTCATCGAGCACAGCCCGCTCCGGACCCGCTCGACCACGACGATCGGCGAGGTGATGCGCCCGCTTCCCGAGGTGGTCACGGCCGCGCCGGACGACCTGGTCGTGGACCTCCTGCCCCGGCTGCAGACGAGCCGGGACCGGCGCGCCCTCGTGCTCGACGGCGGTCGCGTCGTCGGCATCGTCACCCTCGCCGACATCACCCGGGCCCTGTCCTGGCTCACCACGACCACCCGCCACCAGGCGTGACACCTCGGGTCCGTCGGCTCGGCGACCGGCCTCAGTTCGGGGCGCCCGGCGGCACCCTCGGCAGCGGGTCCAGCCGGACCGTGCCGGGGTCGGCCAGGAAGCCGCTGATCAGGTCGGCCGCCTCGCGCTGCCCGTCGTGGCCGCCCTGCCGCAGCTCGGCGGCGAACCGGGTGAGGGCGCTGCGCAGTGCCGTGCGGACGGCGGCGTGCAGAGCGCCCTCCCGCAGGACGGTCAGCAGGTGGTTCAGCAGCGTCCAGGCGGCCGTGTACTGGACGGCGACTCCACCGGGGAGGTCCGTCGGCACCGGGTCCGTGCGCCGCCAGGTGACGGTCAGCAGCGTGTCGACGATCTCGGTGACGCCGGGGGAGGCCGGGTCGGTGGCGTGCTGCCAGGCGACCCGGTTGAGGCGGGCCAGTTCCAGGAGCTGTTCGGTGACCAGGGTGACCGCGACCCGGACGGCGTCGAGCGGGTCGAAGATCCGTCCGGCGGCGCTGTCGAGGTACTGCTCCGTGCGGCCGTAGCGGATCGCCGGCGGCGTCACGGCACTCAACGCCGCCTGTGGCAGGCCGAGTTGTTCGGCGCGCAGGAGTTGGGCCAGACCGGTCAGGGCCGTGCGCTGGGTGGCCGCGTCCACGGCCTCGGTGCCGTGGCCGTCCTCGCCGGCCAGGCCGTAGGAGTAGCGGACCCCGCCGACGAGCCGGGCCACGGCGATCACCTCGTGGCGGTGCAGGAGGTGCAGGAGTGTCAGCCGTTCCTCCAGTTCGCCGGTCTGCCGGTCGGGCGGGAGAACACCGCGCGAGAACCCCTCCAGGGCGATGCGCCGGACCCGCAGCATCGTCTCCAGGGCCTGCGGCGCGTCCCCGCCCGTCACCCAGGTGACGGCGTCCGCGTGGGCCGCCCGGGCGCCCTGTGCGTCCTCGTCGGAGACGAAGCGCAGGCCCGAACCTGCGGCCTCGGCGCGCAGTTGGGCCAGGGCCGCGTCCTCGTCGGCGAACTGCCCGTAGGCGTGGGCGACGAGGAAGTGGTCCCAGGGGCCGAGTCCGGTGCTGTACGCGTCGGACAGGTCGATGCGGTCGTCGCCGGTGACGGTGACACGGGCGTGCGGGTAGTCCATGACGGACGGCTTCGGGTGGGTCGTACTGACGAAGTTGTGCATGAACCCGAGTGCGTGGCCGATCTCGTGGGCGGCCAGCTGACGCAGTCGCGCGAGCACCAACTCCTCGACGGCCGCGAGCCGTTCGGCCTCGTCGGGATGCCCGTAGGGGGCGAGCAGGGCCTCGCCGAGGGCGCGGACCTGCTCCAGGCGCTGGGAGCCGAGGCGGACCCGGGCGTGCAGGATCTCGCCGGTGCGCGGGTCGGTCAGTCCCTGCCCGAGCGACCAGCCGCGACCCGAACGGTGCACCCACACCACGCCGTTGACGCCCACCTCGTACGGGTCGAACGTCTCGTCGCCGGCCTCGACCCGGTAGGCGTCCGGCAGTCCGATCAGCGCGAAGGCCTCCCGCCACCAGTTGCCGCCCTCGATCACCGCCGAGCGGAAGGGCTCCGGGACGGCCGGGTCGACCCGGAACACGATCGGCCCGGCTTCCGGGCCGGCCCGGAAGCGCGGCTGCATCCGCACCTGCGTGTCGCCCACGCCGACCCGGCCGTGATCGGCGTAACCGATCCCGTAGCCGCCGGAGTTGGGGTGGAAGCGGCGCACGGGCAGCGGTTCGGACGGCAGGCGGACCAGGTTGAGCTGCTGGACGACGGTGAGGGCCCGGGGGTCGGCGGCGACCGCGCGGACCGCCGTGCCGCGGCCGGGTCCGGCGAAGGTGAGAAGGGCGGGCAGCCGGGTGCCGGACGGCCCGGTGCGGCTGTCCGCGACGAGCGGCAGACTGCGGGAGTCGTCGACGGCGTACTCCCCCTGGCCCTCGTCGTACAGGTGCTGGGCGATCCGGTCGTGGTCGGCCAGGGCGAGGCCGCTGGCGTCCACGACCGCCGCGCCGTTCTCCTCGCGCAGCACCGGGCCGCTCCACACCACGGACACCGGGAACGACTCCCGCCCCGCGCGTACGGCGGCCGCGTCGCCGTACGTCTGGAAGTGCTTGTTGCGGACGACGAACAGGACCCGGTCCCCGATCCGCCGGAACTCCGCGAGCCGCGCCTTGCCCGCCCTCCCCCGGTCCAGCCACAACTCGCTGGAGCCCAGGCCCTGGGAGAGGGAGACGGTGAGCAGGAAGGGCTCGTCGAAGTGGCGGATGCCCAGCAGCAGCCGGCCGCCCGGCCGGTCCGGATCGGGCACCAGGTCGATGAAGTCGGCGGTCATACGGGACCTTTCGCGCGGACGGACCTCGGTCGTGATCCTCCCTCAGGCCCGGCACCGCCGCCATGGCGGCGCACCCCCCTCTCGTCCGCCGCTTGATCGTTGTTACCGTGCACCGGTGTCTGACTCCTCACGCGATACCGCCGAGGGCGCCGGCTGGGGCGCCGCGGAACCCGGCGAGTACAAGCGGCTGATGCCCGCCAAGGTCGAGAAGCTCTCCTGGCTCGACCCCAGGACGCTGTGGTCCGCCCGCAACGGTGTGCTGGCCTCCTGGTTCGGCGACCCCACGGGCGAGACCCGCGGCCGATGGGTGGCCCAGCGGGAAGCGGCCGGCGCCCCGGCCGACAAGGTGATCCGGCGCGCGGACCCGGACCGGTTCTCCTTCATGGTCATCGGCGACACCGGTGAGGGCGACGACCCCCAGTACGCCGTCGTGCCGGGCTTCCTGAAGGTGGGTCAGGGCACGGACTTCGCGGTCATCACCAGTGACGTCATCTATCCGGTGGGCAGCGCCGACGACTACGGCACCAAGTTCTTCCGCCCCTACCGGGACTACCCGGCGCCGATCTACGCGATACCCGGCAACCACGACTGGTACGAGGGCCTCGGCGCCTTCATGCGCGTCTTCTGCGGGGACGCCCCGCCGCTTCCCGCGCAGCCCGCGCCGCGACGGCACAGCCGGGCCTGGTGGAGGTCGCTGCTGTGGCACCGGCCGCGCCCGACGGACGGTCAGCACCTCGACGAGGCACGGCGGTTGCGGTCCGCCGTCACACAACAGGCCGTCCAGCCGGGGCCGTACTGGGCGATCGACGCCGGTCCGCTGCGGCTCATAGGCATCGACACGGGTCTGCTCGGCACCATCGACGCCGAACAGGGCGCCTGGCTGCGGGAGGTCTCCCAGGGGCCCCGCCCGAAGATCCTCCTCACCGGCTCGCCCCTGTACGTCGACGGTGAACACCACCCGTGCACGATCGAAGGGGGCGGCACGGTCGACGACATCGTCCGCGACCCCGAGCACCACTTCGTGGCGGCGATCGGCGGCGACATCCACAACTACCAGCGCTATCCGGTCCAGGTGGACGGCCGCACCATCCAGTACGTCGTCTCGGGCGGCGGCGGGGCGTTCATGCACGCCACCCACACCATCCCCCGCGTGAACATCGCGAACGTGACGGAGCGGGACTTCCGCTGCTATCCGCTGCGCGGTGACTCCCTGGCGTTCTACAGCCGGCTCTACGGGCGCCGCCTGCGCCTGCGCCGCTTCTTCACCCTCACCGAGGCCGAGGCCACGGCGGTCGTCGCCGAACGGCTGGGCATCACGCCTACGCGCACGCCCGGCGGCCCCGTCCGCGTCACCCGCCGCATCCGCCTCGTGGCGAGCCTGCTCGGCGCGGGCGGCCGCCCCGACCGCACCTCCCGCTTCCGCCTCCCGGTCCGCAAGATCTACACGCAGCTGTTCTCCCCCGGTTCGGCCACCTACAGCCCGCCCTTCTTCAAGCAGTTCCTGCGCCTGGACGTCACCCCCGACGCCGTCCGGCTGCGGTGCTTCGCGGCCACCGGCAATCTCGCCCAGGAGATCGAGCCGCCCGTCGAGGACGAGGTGACCATTCCGCTGGCCTGACCATGCGCCCCCGCGGCGGGAACACCTGCCGCCGGGACCTGGTTGGCACTGCCGTACTGCTTGATACGTCAAACACCTACGGAGCAGCCGGTGCCACCGATCCCCCGTCCCCTGCGCAAGCTCGGTTTCCTGACCATCGGCCTGTTCGACGAGGACGATCCCCGGCGGGGCCACGAATCGACCCTGGAGATCATCGAACTGGGTGAGCGGCTGGGCTTCGACAGCGCCTGGCTGCGCCACCGGCATCTGCAGTACGGCATCTCCTCCCCCGTCGCCGTCATGGCGGCGGCCTCGCAGCGCACCCGCCGCATCGAGCTCGGCACCGCGGTCATCCCGCTGGGCTGGGAGAACCCGCTGCGGCTTGCCGAGGACCTGGCGACGGTGGACATCCTGTCCGGCGGCCGGGTCAACCCGGGCGTCAGCGTGGGCCCGCCGATGCATTTCGACCAGGTCAAGGAGGCGCTGTACCCGGACACGGCCGACGTGGAGGACTTCTCCTACGAGCGGGTGCGGCGGCTGCTGGACCTGGTGCGCGGCAAGAGCGCGAGCGACTTCAGCGGCGTGCGGGGCTTCGAGGTGTTCTCCGACCGGGTGCAGCCGCATTCGCCCGGTCTGGGCAAGCGCCTGTGGTACGGCGGCGGCAGCCTGAGCTCGGCGCGCTGGGCGGGCGAGCACGGGATGAACTTCCTGACCAGCAGCGTCGTCAAGGCCGAGGCGGCGGACGGGCCGTTCGACTTCGCGGAGATCCAGCTGTCCCACATCCGCGCCTTCCGCGCCCATCACCCCGACGGCGAGCACGCCCGGGTCTCCCAGGGCCTGGTGGTCATCCCCACCGACTCCGCCTCGCCCGAACAGCGAGCCAGATACGAGGAGTACGCCGCCGGACGCACCCCTCGTACGACGTCACCGCAGGGTCCGGCGCGGCTGCTGTTCGCGCCGGACATCGTCGGCACCTCGCAGGAGATCGCCGAGCGGCTGCACGCGCACGCCGCGTTCCGCGAGGTGGACGAGGTGGCGTTCGCCCTGCCGTTCACCTTCGCGCACGAGGACTATGTGCAGATCCTGACCGACATGGCGACGCGGCTCGGCCCGGCACTGGGGTGGCGGCCCTCCGGCTGAGCTCACCACTTCCCGGGTGCGGTGCCGACCACGGGCCGCGACGGCGAGCCGTCCACGCCGACCGGCACGTCGCCCGTGAGCATGACCCGGTGCATGATCCGCGGGAAGCCGAGGTGGGCGTTGTCACCGGGCGCCAGATGGATGGTCGCCCGGTTGTCCCAGAAGGCGACGCTGCCCGGCTCCCAGCGGAACCGCACGGTGTACTCCGGCCGCACCGCCTGCTCCAGCAGCATCTCCAGCAGGGCCCGGCTCTCCGGCCGGGAGACGTCGACGATCTGCTCGACGTAGTAGCCGTTGACGTACAGCACCCGCTCCCCCGTCTCCGGGTGCACGCGCACCAGCGGGTGGACGGAAGCGACCTGGTGGTCCAGCAGGTGCCGCAGGTACGCGTCGTCGCCGGGCCGGGGCTGGTAACCCACCCCGAGCCGGTGCTCGGCGCGCAGTCCGTCGACGAACTCCCGCACCGGCGCGGACAGTCCGGCGTACGCGGCCGCCAGATTGGCCCAGGTCGTGTCGCCGCCGTAGGGCGGTACGGTCTCGGCGCGCAGGATCGTCGCGGCGGGTGGGTCGATCCGGGCACCGTGGTCACAGTGCCAGCCGCGCAGCAGGGTGTGGCGCCGGCGCTGCAGCCACTCGTCGTGCTCCATCCCGAACCGTCCGCCCAGTTCCAGCCGGTCCGCGGTGGTCTCCACCTCGGGGACGTCCGGTGGTGAGGCGCTGCCCCGCTTGCGCAGGACGACGGGTTCACCGAAGCGGCGCGCGAAGGCCACGTGCCGGGCGTGGTCGAGCCGTTGCCCGCGGAAGAACACCACCTTCCAGCGCAGCACGGCCGCCCGGATCGCGGCGACCACCGCGTCGTCGAGGTCGCCGGCCAGGTCGACACCGGTGATCTCGGCTCCGATGTGTCCGGCGACCGGTTGTACCTCGACGCCCGCGGCCCGGCCCGCCTCCACCTCCGCGTCCCACTCCGTCGTCATAGCCACTCCGTCATTCGTGCGCATCGGCTCCCCCACGCCCCTCATCCCCACCCGTGCGTTTGATCAAGCCCCGTTCCGTGCGTGACGCTGGAGGTCCGGCACAGTCGAGGGAAGGGTCCCCCCGTGGTCAGCATCCCGACGCACACGCTCAACGACGGCACGCGGCTTCCCGCGGTCGGCCTGGGCACCTGGCCGATGAGCGACGCCGAGGCGGAACGCGCCGTCGCCGAGGCGCTGGGCCTGGGCCACCGCCTGGTCGACACGGCCACGAACTACCGCAACGAGTCCGGCGTGGGTCTCGGCATCGCCCGCGGCGGCGTGCCCCGCGAGGAGATCGTGGTCACCACGAAGCTCCCGGGCCGCGACCACGGCTACGAGGAGACCCTCGCCTCCTTCGAGGCCTCCCGCCGCCGGCTCGGCCTGGAGTATGTGGACCTGTATCTGATCCACTGGCCGCTTCCCCGGGTCGACCGGTACGTCGACGCGTGGCGGGCGATGATCAAGCTCCGCGAGGACGGCCTGGTCCGCTCCATCGGCGTCTCCAACTTCACGCCGGGGCACATCGAGCGGCTGGAGAAGGAGACCGGCGTCCTGCCGTCCGTCAACCAGATCGAGCTGCACCCGCTCTTCCCGCAGGAGGAGCTGCGCGCCTTCCACACCGCCCGGGGCATCCTCACCGAGAGCTGGAGCCCGCTCGGCCGCGGCAGCGACCTGCTCGACGACCCGGCGCTCGTCTCGATCGCCGAGGACCTCGGCGTGAGCCCCGGCCAGGTCGTGCTGCGCTGGCACGTCCAGCTCGGCGCGGTGCCCATCCCGAAGTCGTCGGACCCGGGGCGGCAGCGCGCGAACCTCGACGTGTTCGGCTTCGAACTGGACGCGGGGCAGATGCGGGCCGTCGCCGACCGGGCCCACCGCCGCCTGGGCGGCGACCCCGAGGTGCACGAGGAGTTCTGAGGCGCCCGCGGGGTACTCGCGGGCCCGCGAGGCAGGACGCAGGGAAGGAGCCGGAAGTGGGTGACCGTGACCGGCTGCGGGAGTACCGCGGCAAACGCGATGTCCGGCGGAGCGGGGAGCCGGAGGGACGGTCCGCGTCCGCGGACGGCGAACCCCGTTTCGTCGTGCAGATCCACGACGCCTCCACGCTGCACTTCGACTTCCGGCTCCAGGTGGGCGACGTGCTGAAGTCGTGGTCCGTCCCGAAGGGCCCCTCCGACGACCCCCACGACAAGCGGCTGGCCCTGCCCACGGAGGACCATCCGCTGCGGTACGAGGAGTTCGAGGGCGTCATCCCGGAGGGCGAGTACGGCGGCGGCACCGTGATCGTCTGGGACCACGGCACCTACCAGCCGCTCAGCCACGACCGCCGAGGGCGCCCGGTCGGCTTCGAGGAGTCGCTGGAGCACGGACACGCCCGGTTCCGGCTGAAGGGCGCCAAACTCCACGGCGAGTACGCGCTCACCCGGTTCCGCGGCGGCAAGGAGGAGGGCGAGGACGGCAGGGAGTCCTGGCTGCTGGTGAAGGCCGGCGGCGAACGGGGCCACGGGCACGGGACGCCCGATCCGCGGCGGGCCCGCTCGGTGACCAGCGGCCGTACGCTCGCGCAGGTCGCCGCGGACGACGACGGACGGAAGTGAACGGCCGTGCCGGGGCGGTTCGACTCGCTCTCCGAGGAACAGCGCGGACTGCTGCGCACGGCGCGCCCGGGGACGGACATCGCCGCACGGCCCATGCCGGCCACGCCGAGCGGCCGGCGGGACTTCTCCGAACCGCACCGAGTGGACACGGAACGGCATCCTGCGCCCTCCGCGCTTCCTGGGCCTCAGGGACGACAAGAGGCCTGCCGACGTCGTGCGCGAGCGGCCCGCGGCGGCCTGAGCGAAGGGGACGACGTCATGTGCGAGCGGCCCGCGGCCTGAGCGAACCGGCCGACGAGGTGGCCGGATTGACGTGTTCCGGCCCCAACAGCCCTGCCAGACCTCTATGTTCACGGCGGTACTCGATCTTCGCCCCTCGTCCGGAAGGCCGTTCAAGTATGCGCACCGCACTCCGCAGCGCCGTCGTCAGTGTGATCGTCACCGGTTCGGTCCTGACCTGCGGCACCGCCGGGGCCACGCCGCCCGGTCCGGGGGTGACCGCGAAGCTGATCAGCACGACCACCGTCGGGGACACCGACTACGTGCTGCGCGAGATCACCGTCCCGCCGGGCCAGAGCACCGGCTGGCACTACCACGACGGCGTGGTCTACGGCTTCGTCCGCCAGGGCACGCTGAACCACTACCACGCCGACTGCGCCCGCGACGGCGTCTACCCGAAGGGCACCACGGTCCGCGAGCCGGGCGGCCCCGGGGACGTCCACCTGGGCCGCAACGAGGGCGACACCCCGCTGGTCCTCGACGTGCTGTACGTGCTGCCGCACGGCGCGCCGTACTCGGAGGACGTCCCGAACCCGGGTTGCTCCTTCCAGTGACGACACCGGCGGCGAAACGGAGGACCGGCAGGGCCCTCCGTTTCCGTGCGGTCACTTCTGTCGTGCGGCCCGCAGGGCCTCGAGGGCCCGGTCTGCGTGGGTGTTCATGCGCAGCTCGCTGCGGACGACCTCGAGGATGGTGCGGTCCTGCCCGATGACGAAGGTGACCCGCTTGGTCGGCGCCAGGGAGAAGCCCCGCTTGACGCCGAACCGCTCCCGGATCGTGCCGTCGGCGTCGGACAGCAGCGGCATGCCGAGGGTGTGCCGGTCGGCGAACTCCTGCTGCCGTTCGACGGTGTCACCGCTGATACCGACCGGCCGGGCGCCGGCCTCGGCGAACTCGGCGGCCAGGTCGCGGAAGTGGCAGGCCTCCGCGGTGCAGCCCGCGGTGAGGGCGCCGGGGTAGAAGAAGAGCACGACCGGTCCGTCGGCGAGCAGTTCGGACAGCGTGCGAACGGTGCCCGTCTCGTCGGGCAGTTCGAAGTCGTCGACCTTGTCGCCGACGTTCACTGACTGGCTCATGCGGCGCTCTCCCCGTTCTTCGCGACACTGCGGGCCCACAGGACGAGGGGCAGCTGCAGCGGCAGCCGCCCCAGAGCGGCGGCCTTCTGCGGCGCGGGCCGGTCCGCCCAGTCGACAGCCATCTTGACGTTGGCGGGGAAGACGCCGACGAAGAACGCGGCGGCGGCGAGGGCCGCGGTCTTCCTGGTACGGGGCAGCGCGATGCCCGCCGCGAGCGCGAGTTCCGCGGCACCGCTGACGTACGTCCAGGTTCTCGGCGCACCCGGCAGGGAGCGCGGCACGATCGCGTCGAACTGGCGGGGAACGGCGAAGTGGGCGGTGCCCGCGGCGGCAAGCAGACCGGCGAGCAGCAGGGGCGAGCGTTCGGACCGTGGCACGGTTCCTCCTCTGATGACCTGCCGGGCGATGTTACCGCAGGGTAGAGAGGGCTCGTGATCGGCCTCCCCACAAGGCGGCCGGGATTGCCGGCCGCGTCAGGGCCGGTTCGCCACGGGCGCCAGCCACAGGCCGACGAGCGCGTCGGCGAGACCGGTCGCGGCGTCGTCCCAGGTGGCCCGCGGGGTGGGCCGGTTCTCGGCGAGCGCGCGCTCGCGTTCGGCGGGCATCTGCACGATGAGATGCCGGGCCATCTCGCCCCGCTCGGCGCGGACCTCGGGCGGCAGGTCGGGCAGACAGGCGGTGAGTCCGTCGATGATCTGCCGAAGCGACGGGGAGGTGAGGGACTCCTCGACGACGATCTGGTGCAGTACGGGATCGGTCATGATCTGCGCGCAGAAGCGGGCGTACCAGGTGGGGCCGCCCAAGGCCGCGAGGTGCTGCGGGACGGGGCGCACCAGACAGTCCACCCAGTCGCGCACGTCCGGTGAGTCGCCGATGCCGGCCAGCAGCCGGGCGCGGATCTCCTCGATCTGCGTCGCGTGTTTGCGGACGATGGCGCGCACCAGGTCGGCCTTGGTGCCGAAGTGGTAGCCGACGGCGGTGTTGTTGCCCTGTCCGGCGGCCTCGCTGACCTGACGGTTGGAGACGGCGTTGACGCCGCGCTCGGCGAACAGCCGCTCGGCGGCGGTCAGGATCAGCTCCCTGGTCGCGCTGACCTGTTCCGCCCGTGCCGTCCTGGCCGCCATGCTCACCACCGCACCGGGACTTCGTTCAGCCCGCGCCGGCCAGTCCCTCGAACCGCCGCGGGTCCGCCGCGCGTGCGGCGGGTTCCAGCGAAGGGAAGCCTACGCAATCGCCTGTTCAGGACGGCTTACGGCTCCCCGCCGGACCGAGCGGCCCGTCGCCGCGCGCCTTCAGACCCGTCCGGCCAGGGCCCAGCGGACGCCGGGCGCCCCGAACCCGTAAGCCAAGTCAATCACCTGCCTTAAAAGCGGATCGGGTTTCCGGCTTCTCTCCCTGCCCATGGAGGCTTCTTCATGTCCGACGTCCTTTCCAGCCCGGCGGGCCCGGGCGGACCGGCCGCACCGCGGTCCAGCGCCGTGGTGGCCGTGCTGGCCTTCGCCGGCATCGTCGTATCGCTGATGCAGACGCTGGTCATCCCGATCGTCCCGGAGCTGCCGAAACTGCTGGACGCCCCCGCCGCGGACACGGCCTGGGCGGTGACCGCCACGCTGCTGGCCGCCGCGGTGGCGACACCCGTCGTGGGCCGCCTCGGCGACATGTTCGGCAAGCGGCGCATGCTGCTGGTCAGCGTGGTGCTGCTGGTGGCGGGCTCGGTGGTCTGCGCACTCAGCGAGTCGCTGGCCCCGATGATCGTCGGACGGGCGGTGCAGGGACTTGCGGCGGCGGTCGTGCCGCTGGGCATCAGCATCATGCGCGACGAGCTGCCCACCGAGCGGCTGGCCGGGGCCACGGCCCTGATGAGCGCCTCCCTCGGCGTCGGCGGCGCTCTGGGCCTGCCGACGGCGGCACTGATCGCGGACCACTTCGACTGGCACGTACTGTTCTGGGCCTCGGCCGGCATGGGCGCTGTGGCCCTGGCGCTGGTCCTGCTCTTCGTGCCCGAGTCCCAGGTGCGCTCCGGCGGCCGCTTCGACGCCGTCGGCGGCGTCGGCATGGCGGTGGGACTCGTGTCCCTGCTGCTGGCGATATCCAAGGGCGCCGACTGGGGCTGGACCGACGGCACCACCCTCGGCCTGTTCGCCCTGGCGGTCGTGGTGCTGCTCGCGTGGGGCTTGTTCGAACTGCGTACGGCCGAACCCCTGGTGGACCTGCGTACCACCGCCCGCCGTCAGGTCCTGGTGACCAACCTCGCCTCGATCGCGATCGGCTTCTCGATGTTCGCGATGTCCCTGGTCCTGCCCCAACTGCTGCAGCTGCCCGCGCAGACGGGCTACGGCCTGGGCAAGTCGCTCCTGACCGCCGGCCTGGTGATGGCGCCGTCCGGTCTGGTGATGATGGCGTTCGCTCCGGTGTCCGCGGCCGTCTCCAAGGCGAAGGGACCGAAGGTGACGCTGATGATCGGCGCGCTGATCGTGGCCTGCGGGTACGGCCTGAACATCGTGCTGATGCCCGAGGTGTGGCACCTGGTGCTGGTGTCGTGCGTCATCGGCGCCGGCATCGGCTTCACCTACGGCGCCATGCCGGCCCTGATCATGGGCGCCGTGGACCCGTCGGAGACCGCGGCCGCCAACAGCCTCAACACGCTGATGCGGTCGATCGGCACCTCCGTGGCCAGCGCGCTCGCCGGTGTCGTCCTGTCCCACCTCACGATCGACCTCGGCGGCTACGCACTGCCGTCGCAGAACGGCTTCAAGGTCGTCATGGCCCTCGGCGCCGGAGCCGCGCTGCTGGCCTTCGCCGTGGCGTGGTTCATCCCGAACCGCCGACCCGCCGTCGCGGACGCGCCGGTACCCGCCGCCCAGCCGTCGGCCGACACCTCCAAGGTGGGCTGACCCACCTGCCACTGATGGCCGCGGACCGACGGCCCGCGGCCATCAGCCATGCCCTCGCCCGCGCCCGGCAGCACCCGAGAAGCCTTGCCGCCCCACGGAACTTCGGCGTCCGTGCACCGCGGGCGCGCTATGGAGGCCGGACGGCGAACCGCGCCCCCCTCCCCGTCGTGGCCCGCCGGTCAGCCAGCGGACAGCTTGTCCAGCCACTGGCCCAGGAGGGCCGATTCGGCCGGGGTGAAGGACGGGGACTGCGCGGCACGCAGCCGGGCCGCCAGTGTGGCCGCGGCGACCGGCACCCCCGCGTCGTCCCCGTCGCCCGCGGGGCCGGCCGACGCGTCGGAGGGCGGGCGGGTGACCGAGTCGAGCACGGCGTCGCGCAGCCGCTCGGCGAAGGCCGGGTCCGGATACTGCTCCGGTCTGGTGAGCAGGGACAGGGCCGCTCCGACATTGGCGGACATGATCATCTGCGTCGCCAGGGCGGGCGGGACGGTGAGCCGGCCGGCGGCGGCGCAGCGTTCGAGAATGCCATGCAGCAGGGCGTGCGCCTCCTGCGCCGCGGCGGGCGGGACCGTCAGTTCGGGTGAGTACATCAGCCGGTAGTGATTGGGGTGCTCCAGCGCGAAGCGCATGTGGTTGTCCCAGCCGCTGCGCAGGTCGGCGACCGGATCGTCGCTGGGCCGCGCCGTTCGCTTGGAGGCGAGGTACGCCTCGAAGCCGCGGTCGACGACGGCGGCCAGCAGCCCGGCCTTGTCCCCGAACAGCCGGTAGAGCATCGGCGCGCCCACGCCCGCCGCCTCGCACACCGCCCGTGTGGAGACGTCGGCGACCGACGCCTCGGCCAGCAGCTCGGTGGCCGCTTCCAGGATCTTCTCCCGCGCATCCATGGGACCACCGTACGCCACACGTAGCGGCGATACGAAATTTCCTGTACCAACGCTACGAAGCCGTGTTATCGTCGATACGAAGAAGTCGTAGCATCGATAACAAGGGACGGCGTCATGACCACTCAGACCCAGCAGGACCGGCGCGTGGCGATCGTGACCGGCGGATCACGCGGTATCGGGCGGCAGGTCGCCCGGCGGCTCGCCGCCGACGGGTTCGCGGTCGTCGTCGGGTACGCGGGCAACAAGGACGCCGCTGACGAGGTCGTCCAGGCGGTCGAGGCGGCGGGCGGCACGGCGTACGCCGCCCGCGCGGACGTCGGCAACGAGGCCGAGGTCGCCGCCCTGTTCGATCTGGCGGAGGCCACCTACGGCGGTGTCGACGCGGTCGTGCACGCGGCCGGACGGATGCCCCTGTCCCCCGTCTCCGAGCTCGATCTGGACGAGCTGGACGCCCTGTACCGCACCAACATCCGCGGCACGTTCGTGGTCGACCAGCAGGCCGCGCGCCGGCTCCGCCCGGGCGGAGCGCTCGTCAACTTCTCCAGCTCCGTCGTCGGACTCGCGTTCCCCGGCTACGGCGCCTACGCCGCGAGCAAGGGCGCGGTCGAGGCGCTCACGCTGATCCTCGCCCGGGAGATGCGGGGCCGTGACGTCACGGTCAACGCCGTGGCACCCGGCCCGACGGCGACCGACCTCTTCCTCGACGGCAAGGACGAGGAGACCGTCGCCCGGCTGGCCGCACAGCCGCCGCTGGAACGCCTCGGGACGCCGGAGGACATAGCCGGCGTCGTGTCCTTCCTCGTGGGCCGCGAGGGCCGCTGGATCAACGGGCAGGTGCTGCGGGCCAACGGCGGCATCATCTGACGGCAGCGCCGTTCAGGGGAAACCGGTGGGCCGGGCGCGTGACGGCGGGCGGCAGCGTCGACAACTCACCCGTGACCCTCCCCCTGATCCCGCCCATGCTCGCCACGCCGGGCACACTGCCGCCCGCGTCACAGGACGCCCGCTGGGCCTACGAGACCAAGCAGGACGGCCAGCGGGTCGTGGCCTACCTCGAAGGGAACGGCCGTGTGCGGCTGCGCGCCCGGTCGGGCGAGGAGATCACCGGCGCGTATCCGGAGCTTCGGGAGCTCGGCACGGCGCTGGGGGCCACGGCCGCGGTGCTGGACGGGGAGGTGCTGGCGCTGGACGAACACGGCCGTGCCGACTTCCAGTTGCTGCAGTCCCGGATGGGCCTCGCACACGCGCCCGCGCGGGCGGCACGTCAGGCCGCCAAGGTCCCCGCTCACCTGGTGCTCTTCGACGTGATGCACCTGGCCGGCGAGAACCTCACCGCTCTGCACTACGTCCGCCGCCGGGGGCTTCTGGAGGAGCTGGGGCTCGACGGGCCCTTCTGGTCCACGCCCGCCGCCCTCGTCGGGCACGGCCGGCAGGCGCTGAGCGCCACCCGCGAGCACGGCATGGAGGGCCTGGTCTGCAAGCGGCTGGACTCGGTGTACGAACCCGGGGTGCGCTCCCGGGCCTGGATCAAGATCCGCAACATGCGCAGCGAGGACGTCGTCGTGGGCGGCTGGCTGGCGGGCAAGGGGCGGCTGTCGGGACTGCCCGGTGCGGTCCTGGTGGGACAGCGGGCGGCGGGGCGGCTGCGCTACGTCGGCGGGGTGGGCACCGGCTGGAGCGAGGCCGAGCGCGTCCGGCTCGCCGGACTGCTGCGGGATGCCGGAACCACCGTGTGCCCCTTCGATCCCGTCCCCTCGGTGCCCGGCGCCCACTGGGTGGTGCCCCGGCTGGTCGGCGAGGTCCGCTACAGCACCCGGACCCGCGCCGGCATGCTGCGCCAGCCCTCCTGGCTGCGGCTGCGCCCGGACCTGACCCCCGAGGAGGCGGCGGCCGACTTCCCGGCCGACCTGCTCTGACCCTGTTCGGTGAGCCGGCCGCGACGGCGTGCGCGTGCGGGCGGTGAACCGCGTCCAACTACCGTCCGCGTCAACCGGGTTCAGCACCTCGGGCGTCGACCGGGTGGGACTGCGCAGGTGGCGGCTTCGCGCCAGGGCGACGACGGCAGCCGGTGGCCGATCCGGGCGGCTCCGCCGTCGGACCCACGCCTGTGTGATGCGCGCCCGAATAGGCCGGTACTGTCCGGACGCGCCCTTCGGGGGGTCTATCGTGTCCGCATGTCCGTCCCCGAAATGATCCGTATCGTCTCCCGCGACTCGCCCATGGCGCTCGCCCAAGTGGAGCGTGTCCGCGCCGAGTTGGCGGCCCTGCACCCCGGTGTGCGCACCGAGGTCGTGCCGGTGAAGACGACCGGCGACAAGTGGATGGGCGTGCTGTCCCAGGTGGAGGGCAAGGGGGCGTTCACCAAGGAGGTGGATGCCGCGCTGCTGGCCGGCGAGGCCGATCTGGCGGTGCACTGCGTCAAGGACATTCCGGCCGACCGGCCGCTGCCGGCGGGCACGACGTTCGCCGCGTTCCTCAAGCGCGACGACGTCCGCGACGCCCTCGTCCATCCGGGCGGTCTGACGCTGGACGAGCTGCCGGAGGGCACGCGCATCGGCACCTCCGCGGTGCGCCGCGTCGCCCAGCTCGCCGCCAGCCATCCGCACCTGGAGTGCGTGCCGTTCCGCGGCAACGCCAACCGGCGGCTGGCGAAGCTGGAGGCCGGCGAGGCGGACGCGCTGCTGCTCGCGGTGTCCGGCCTCGAACGCATCGGACGCCAGGACGTGATCACGGACGTTCTCTCCGTGGAGACGATGATGCCGCCGATCGGCGCGGGCATCCTGGCCCTGCAGTGCCGGCAGGACGACACCGATCTCATCGACGCGGTCAGTGGACTCGGGGACCCGGACACGCACCGGGAGGCGACGGCGGAGCGCATGTTCCTGCACGTGCTGCAGGGGCACTGCAACAGCCCCATCGCCGGATACGCCCGCGTGGAACACGGCGGCGAACTGTCCCTGCGGGCCTGCGTGTTCACGCCCGACGGCAAGACGCGCCTGAACGCGCACGAATGGGCGGGCCGACTCGATCCGGCCACGCTCGGCACGTCGGTGGCCGTGGCACTGCTGCGTCAGGGTGCCCGCGAGATCATCGACGGCATCCCGCACTGAGGCGGACGCGGATCAGGCGGTGCCTTCCTCCGCCTGTTCGCGCAGGAAGGTGCTGACCTGATGGGCCAGGACGTCCCGCGCGGAGACGGCGTGGGCGCCCACCGTCTCCTCGTGCAGTCCGATGCCGCCGGCCCACAGCCGGCGGTCGGCCCACTCCTCGTCGACGCGCAGCTGGATCTGCACGTCGACCTGGCTCAACGAGGCCTCCGGGCCGGCCGCGAACAGCACGGCGGTGGCCCGGCGCAGCGGGTAGACGTCGAAGCCCTCGATGAACTGCGAGTTCCGCCAGTCGATGAACGCGGCCTCGCCGTCCGGGCCGGTCCGCACGTCGATCTGACCGTCCTCGAGGTGGATGGTCGAGGGTCGCTCGCCGCGGTTCTCGACGGTCACGCGGACGCAGAAGTAGGTGAGGCCGGCGGCCGCGTCGTCCCGGCCGCGCGGCGGCTCGGCGGCTTCCAGGCGGTGGACGCGGACACGCAGACCGGCATGCTCGTCGTACTCCTGCCAGTCCCCGACCACGTTCGGCTCGTACACAATCCACCTCTTCGACCTCAGAGAGCTGCTTCCTATCTGTGTGCTCAGCGCACTGTCAAATGAGCAGAATGCGCTGTGGCCAGCGAATTCATCCCCTTTGATCACTGATCAAGCCGTGCGCAGGAACAATCGGCGAAATGCGCCACGCGCCCCTGTGAAGGGGCGTGCCGCACATCACGTTCCGAACGGCGTGATCAGCGGGCGAGTCGACCGAGCAGTGAGGAGGCGGCGGTGATGCCCAGCGCGGCGGACACGAGGAGCACCGCGAGGTCGAGGGCGACGTGCGCCTGGGTGCCGAGGAGAAGGCCGCGCAGGGCGTCCACTTGGTAGCTCAGCGGGTTGAACGTGCTGATCGCCTGGAGCCAGCCGGGCATGACGGACACCGGGTACAGGGCGTTGGAGCCGAAGAACAGCGGCATGGTGATGGCCTGTCCGATGCCCATGAGCCGGTCGCGGCTGAGGACGACGCCGGCGATGGTCATGGACAGGCAGGAGAAGAAGGCGGACGCGAGGACGACGATGGCCGCCACACCGAGGAGTTTGAGCGGGTTCCAGGTCAGCGCCACGCCGAGCAGGGCGGCGATGACGATGACGACGACGGCCTGGATCAGCGACTTCACTCCCGCGGCGAAGGCCTTGCCGGTGATCAGCGCCGAGCGTGGAGTGGGCGTCACCAGGAGCTTGTTGAGGATGCCGGCGTCGCGCTCCCAGATGATCTGGATGCCGTAGAAGATGGCGATGAACATCGCGGACTGGGCGATGATGCCGGGCGCGAGGTAGTCGACGTAGGGGATGCCGCCGGTCGGGATCGCCTTGATCCGGGTGAAGGTCTGGCCGAAGATCAGCAGCCACAGGGCCGGCTGCACGGCGCGGGTGTAGAGCTCGGTGCGGTCGTGGCGCAGTTTCTGCAGTTCGACGGTGCACATCGCGGCCACGCGGGCGGGCAGCAGACGCCAGCCGGCGCGGGGCTCGGGCGGGCGCAACAGCAGGTCGATGCCGTCGGCGCGGTCAGCCGACGCGGTGGGCGGTGCGGCGGGTGCTTCGGACATCCCGAAAATCTCCTGACGTGTCGTCGAGGCCGCTGCCGGCGACGTCGCGGAAGACGTCCTCCAGGGTGGGCAGGGTCTCGGTCCCCCGGCGTTCGGCGAGACCCTGGCGCAGTTCGGCCGGGGTGCCGAGGGCCCGGATGCGGCCGCGGTGCATCAGGCCGACGCGGTCGCAGTACTGGTCGGCCTCGTCCATGTAGTGGGTGGTCACCAGCACGGTCATGCCGGTGGCGTCCCGTACGGCGTTGATGTGCTCCCACACGCCGGTGCGGGCGATGGGGTCGAGGCCGATGGTCGGCTCGTCGAGGATCAGCAGCCGGGGCGCGCTGACCAGGGCCTGGGCGAGTTCGAGGCGGCGGATCATGCCGCCGGAGTAGGTGCCGGCGAGCCGGTCGGCGGCGTCGGTGAGGTCGACGGCGGCCAGGGCCTGCGCGACCCGCTCGCCGCGTTCACGGCGGGAGACGTCGAAGACGCGGGCGAACAGGGCGACGTTCTCGCGTCCGGTGAGCCCGGCGTCGGCGGAGAGCTGCTGGGGCACGTAGCCGAGCAGGCGGCGTACGGCCATGCGCTCCTTGGCGGCGTCGTGGCCGAAGACCCGGACCATGCCGGCGGGGACCGGAAGCAGGGTGGTGATGCAGCGGATCGCGGTGGTCTTGCCCGCCCCGTTGGGGCCGAGCAGTCCGAACACCTCGCCCTTCGCCACCGACAGGTCGAGGCCGTCGACCGCGCGGGTCTCGCCGAACGCGTAGGCGAGTCCGGTGCAGCTGACGGCGTCGGCCGATGGGGTGGCCGCGCCGCCTGCGGCGTCCGCGCCCGTCTGGGGTGCGCCCGCGTCGTTCGTCATGACTCCTCCGCCTCCTCGTGCAGGTTCTCGGCGAGCTTGCGCAGCGCGGGGACGGCGGCACGCAGCGCCTCCCGGTCCACCTCGTCCAGTCCGGACAGTCCGTCACGGACGAGTTCTCCGCGCCGCTTGCGCCATTCGGCGATCCGCGCCTCGGCGGTGGGGGTCGGCAGGAGCCGGGCGGCCCGCCGGTCGGCGGGGTCGGTCTCGCGTACCAGGTAGCCCTGCCGGGACAGCTGGTTGACCAGCGTGGACACCGAATTGCCCGCCAGGCGGAGGTCCTTGGCGGCGTACGAGATGCCGATGCCGGGCCGGGAGACGACCAGGCGCAGCAGTTCGACCTCCGCGCCACGCAGCAGCGGGGCGATCTGCCGGCGCAGCCGGCGTCTGAGGAGCCGCTGGACTCCGACGAGGGCGTCGACCAGTTCGTCCGGGAAGGTTTCCGATTCCACGTTCCCACTTTTACCTCTGTAGCAGAGGTAATGAACCCAAGGGACGGTCAAACCCGAGGACGACCGCGCCACGCCGCACCCCACATGGCCGTAAATGCCCTTTTTGTTTTGGATGTGCCCGCTCCGGGCATCTGCACTGAGTGCTTCGGACAGGAGGCACGTCCGTGGGAGCCGGCCGGGCCCCGGATGTCTTCGCTGGTCCGCCTCCGTTCCTCCCATGGTGTCTGTCCACCCGGCACCGCCCGAGGGAGGTGCGCGCGATGCGCGTCACCACCGGTAGAAACAAGCCCCACCCGCACGACGACGCCCCCGACACGGCCGCGTCCTTCCGGCGGCTGGCAGAGCTCCCCGACGGCCCCGAGCGCAAGGCGCTGCGGGACGAGCTGGTCCGGGTCTGGCTGCCCATGGCCGAGCGGATCGCCGTCCGCTTCAAGGGGCGCGGCGAGACCCTCGAGGACCTCTACCAGGTCGCGGCCCTCGGTCTGGTCAAGGCCGTCGACCACTACGACCCGGCCCGCGGGCACGCCTTCGAGGCGTACGCGGTGCCGACCGTCACCGGCGAGATCAAGCGGCACTTCCGCGACCACATGTGGACGCTGCATGTGCCCCGCCGGGTCCAGGACCTGCGCAACCGGGTCCGGCAGGCCGCGAAGGAGCTGTCCCAGACCGTCTCGGGCCGGCCGCCGACCGTCGCCGAGATCGCCCTGCACACGCGACTGAGCCAGGACGAGGTGCGCATGGGCATGGAGGCCCTGGAGTGTTTCACCGCCCTCTCCCTCGACGCCGAGATGCCCGGCACCGACGGGTACGCCCTCACGGACGCGATCGGCGGCCCCGATCCGGCGTACGACGTCGTCGTCGACCGCGTGGCGGCCGCGCCCTGTCTGCAGGCACTGCCCGAGCGTGAGCGCACCATCCTCTATCTGCGGTACTTCCGCGGGATGACGCAGAGCCACATCGCCCAGCAGCTCGGCATCTCGCAGATGCACGTCTCCCGGCTGCTCAGCGGATGCTTCGCCCAGTTGCGGGAGGAACTCCAGGCCCAGGCCGGCTGAGCGCCGTGCCCGGCGGCCCCGCGCGGGCCGAAGCGGTCACTCCTCCGGTGACTCCCCCGGGATCTGCGTGGGGCCGAAGCGGTCCAGCGCGTCTTCCAGCGCCGCCCGTATCTCCTCGGGCATGACCCCGCTGCGGCCCCAGATGAGGATGAGCTCCGCCACGTTCCGCAGCTTGATGTTCGTGTGCTGGGAGACCTCTTTCAGCACCTGCCAGCCCTCGTCGGGTCCCACGCGGCCGAGTGCGACGACCATGCCGATCGCCTGGTCGACGACGGCGTGCGAGGCGACCGCCTCCTTGAGCTGCTGCACTTCCTCCTGCAGTTCGAAGATCCGGTCCGAGCCCCCGTTCGTGGGCATCGCCACCTCCCAGGCGCCTGTTCACAACGCTGTCGGTCACCTCCATCGTCGCCACTCCCCGAGGCCCGCGCCACCGGGCCCGTCGGCCGTTTCGCAGCCCTGTCGGGGGTACTCGGCAGGCGCACGGGGCGGTTCCGGCCGGACACTGGTGGCAGACCGGTGCCGGCCGGTCGACGAGACCAGGACGCGACTGCCATGAACGACGACACGACACGCCCCGCCACCAGTGAGGTGGTCTCCTCGCACTCCGTGTTCGGAGCACCCTGCTGGGTGAGCCTGACCAGCCGTGATCTCGACGTCACCGAGGACTTCTACCGGGCCGTGCTGGGCTGGCGGCTGCGCCCGGCCAAGCTCGGCGACCGCTTCCGGATCGCCATGGTGGGTGACACCCCGGTGGCGGGAATCGGAGCCGTTGCCTCCATGTGGCAGATGGCCGTGGCATGGACCCCCTACTTCGCCGTGCCGAGCGCCGACGAGGCCGCGGCCCGCGCCCAGGAGCGCGGGGGCACGGCGGCCGTCGGACCGCTCTCCTTCCCGCCCGGCCGGGCGGCGCTGCTCGCCGACCGGGACGGCGCGACCTTCGGGGTCTGGGAGGGCGAGCTGTTCTCCGACTGGGAGAAGTGGCGCGCGGCCGCCCCCGCCTTCATCCGGCTGCACACCCGCGACGCCTTCGACGCCGCCATCTTCTACGGCGAGGTCCTGGACTGGGCGACCGAGCGCTCCGGCTGCTGCGAGGTCCGCTACGAGGGCGGCGAGGTGGTGCTGCGCAGCCAGGGCGAGATCGTGGCCCGCATCGAGTCGGGTGCGCTGGGGGCGGCCCCCGACCCCACCATTCGGCCGCACTGGCAGATCCACTTCGCGGTCGAGGACGTGACGGCCTGTGTGCGGGCCGCCGAGCGGCACGGCGGCAGCGTCCTGTCCAAGGGCGGCGACGAGGCCGTGCTGCGCGACACGGACGGCGCGCAGTTCACGGTGACCTCGCGCAAGGAGCGCTGAGCCTCAGCGGGCGGTGCGCGAGGGCCGGGTCAGCAGAACCAGGCTGCGCGCCTCGACGGTCGTCTGCGCGCCCGCCTTGTGCTCGGCCTCGTCCGGGGGCCCCTGCGGGATCGCGGTGTCGAGGAGTGTCGCCCAGCGTTCGCCGTAGGAGACGTCCGGCAGCACGAACTCCACCGGTTCCCAGTAGCTGTTGAACAGCAGCAGGAAGGAGTCGTCGACGACCGGGCGGCCGCACGGGTCGGGTTCGACGATGGCGTCGCCGTTGAGGAACACCGTGACGGAGTGCGCGTCGCCGCGCCGCCAGTCCTCCTCCGTCATCTCCCGCGCGTCCGGCGCCAGCCACACCAGGTCCGGCAGCGGCTGGCCGGCGTGGGTCTCGGTCTCCCCGCGGAAGAAGCGCCGGCGGCGCAGCACCGGGTGGGCGGCGCGCAGCCCGATCACGTACCGGGTGAAGTCGACGAGGTCGCGTTGTTCGCCGGTCAGCCGCCAGTCGATCCAGGAGACCTCGTTGTCCTGGCAGTAGGCGTTGTTGTTGCCGTGCTGGGTGCGGCCGAGTTCGTCGCCGTGGCAGAGCATCGGGATGCCCTGCGAGAGCAACAGCGTGGCGAGGAAGTTGCGCTGCTGGCGGGCGCGCAGTTCCAGCACGCCGGGCATGTCCGTCTCGCCCTCGGCGCCGCAGTTCCAGGACCGGTTGTCGCTCTCGCCGTCCCGGTTGCCCTCGCCGTTGGCCTCGTTGTGCTTGTCGTTGTACGACACCAGGTCACGCAGGGTGAACCCGTCGTGCGCGGTGACGAAGTTGACGCTGGCGCGCGGGCGGCGCCGATTGTG
>NZ_JAMGBF010000056.1 GCF_023516615.1 Streptomyces panaciradicis | reverse complement strand
GCGCAGTTCCAGCACGCCGGGCATGTCCGTCTCGCCCTCGGCGCCGCAGTTCCAGGACCGGTTGTCGCTCTCGCCGTCCCGGTTGCCCTCGCCGTTGGCCTCGTTGTGCTTGTCGTTGTACGACACCAGGTCACGCAGGGTGAACCCGTCGTGCGCGGTGACGAAGTTGACGCTGGCGCGCGGGCGGCGCCGATTGTGCTGGTAGAGGTCGGAGGAGCCGGTCAGGCGCAGGGCGAACTCGCCGAGCGTGTGTTCCTCCGCCCGCCAGAAGTCCCGTACGGCGTCACGGTACTTGCCGTTCCACTCCGACCACAGCGGCGGGAAGTTGCCCACCTGGTAGCCGCCCTCGCCCACGTCCCACGGCTCCGCGATGAGCTTCACGCGGCTGATGACCGGGTCCTGCTGGATCAGGTCGAAGAACGCCGACAGCCGGTCCACCTCGTGGAACTGCCGCGCCAGGGTGGCCGCGAGGTCGAAGCGGAATCCGTCGACGTGCATCTCGGTCACCCAGTACCGCAGCGAGTCCATGATCAGCTGCAGCACGTACGGGTGCCGCATCA
>NZ_JAMGBF010000055.1 GCF_023516615.1 Streptomyces panaciradicis | reverse complement strand
CTTCACGCGGCTGATGACCGGGTCCTGCTGGATCAGGTCGAAGAACGCCGACAGCCGGTCCACCTCGTGGAACTGCCGCGCCAGGGTGGCCGCGAGGTCGAAGCGGAATCCGTCGACGTGCATCTCGGTCACCCAGTACCGCAGCGAGTCCATGATCAGCTGCAGCACGTACGGGTGCCGCATCAGCAGGCTGTTGCCGGTGCCGGTGGTGTCGTAGTAGTGCCGCCAGTCGCCGTCCACCAGGCGGTAGTAGGAGGCGTTGTCGATGCCTCGGAAGGACAGGGTGGGGCCCTTCTCGTTGCCCTCGGCGGTGTGGTTGTAGACGACGTCGAGGATCACCTCGAGGCCGGCCGCGTGCAGCGCCTTGACCATCGCCTTGAACTCGGTGACCTGCTGGCCGCGGGTGCCGTGGGCGGCGTAGGCGTTGTGCGGGGCGAAGAAGCCGATCGTGTTGTAGCCCCAGTAGTTGGACAGGCCGCGGTCCTGCAGCACGCCGTCCTGCACGAACTGGTGCACCGGCATCAGTTCGACGGCCGTCACGCCCAGCGAGGCCAGGTGCTCGGTGACCGCGGGGTGGGCGAGACCGGCGTAGGTGCCGCGCAGTTCGGCGGGGACGTCGGGGTGGGTGCGGGTCAGTCCGCGGACGTGGGCCTCGTAGATGACCGTCTCGGCGTACGAATGCTGCGGCGGCCGGTCGTCACCCCAGTCGAAGGCCGCGTCCGTGACCACGCCGAGCATGGTGTGGCCGGCGCTGTCGGCCCGGGAACGGCCGTGCGACGCCCGTTCGAAGAGCGAGGCGTGGTTGTCGACCTGGCCGTCCACGGCCCGGGTGTACGGGTCGAGGAGCAGCTTCGCCGGATTGCACCGGTGGCCCAGCTCGGGCTGCCACGGACCGTGCACCCGGTAGCCGTAGCGCTGCCCGGGACCGGTCTTCGGCAGGTAGCAGTGCCAGACGAAGCCGTCGACCTCGGTCATCGGGACGCGGCGCTCGGCGCCGTCCTCCTCGACCAGGACCAGTTCGACGTGTTCGGCGACCTCGCTGAAGAGGGCGAAGTTGGTGCCCTCACCGTCGAAGGACGCTCCCAACGGGTAGGGGTGCCCGCTCCACACGGGCACCCCTGCCTTGCGGCGGCGCTTCGCGGTCACCGGGCGGCCTCCAGCACGCCGCCCGACTCGCTCGCCAGAGCCGCGACCGGAACCTCGCGGGGCACTTGCAGCACCTCGCGCAGGCTGGGCGCGGGGGCCACGGGGACCAGCGGCACACGTTCGCCGGCGCGGGCGCGCTGCGAGAACCAGATGACCTTGCAGCCGGTGTCGGTGGCACAGCACCCCCAGCCGTCGCTCATGACGGCGATGTGCTCCAGGCAGGCCCGCAGGTCCTGGTCCGGGCGCAGTTCGCAGTCGTTCTCCCCGATGGCGGTGATCAGGTGCTGACCGTTCCACCACAACTCGATCGACGTGTTCTTGTCCGTGGCGTGTTCGTCGATGGCCTTCAGCAGCAGCTCGGCGCCGCGGCAGACCGGCTCGACCAGTGTGTCCAGGTCCCAGAGCCTGAGGTGTGCGGCCAGGATGCGCCTGACCTGTCCGACCCGCTCCGGACTGACTTCCACGTCGAGGTGGTAGTAGCAGGGCACTGCGGTCTTCATCTTCGTTGGCTCCTCACCGGCGAAGCTCCCGCTCCTCCTCGTCCCGGGCGGGACGAGGCCACCGAACGCGGAGCGTGAGCACTGATCGCTTCTGAGTCACCTCAAGCGTGAGAGCGGTACGCCATTCGTGCAACACGAGCGCGTTGTTGAAGCCCCAACAAGACGTTGCGTGGCCATACATGCACCATGTGTGAAGACCTCTCTCTGCCCGTGCTTGTCACATCCCGGAAGGTGAACGGCGTCATGCTGCTACCGGCCAAAGCCGAAGTGGCCCGGCAACTGCGGCGGTACCGGGCCTGGGAGCGCGTCATGCTCGCCTCCCCCACCGACCGCACCGTGCGGGCCACCTTCGAGGACTCCGGCTACACGCTGTGCGTGCTCATGGGCAAACGCTGTGCCCGCGAGGCCGCCGACGCCGCCGAGCGCTATCTGCGCAGCAGCCTGGGCGCCTACCTCGGCGAGCAGAACGAGCGGCCCCGGGCGGGCACCGCCTAGTTCGGAGGTCCGCCGCCGGCGGACCGGCATGACCCGCGGGGAGGCAGGTCCTTCCGGCGCGGCTGGAAATCCCCGATCGGGCGAACGGCCCGGTCCTGAGCACGGCGGAGGCGAGACCCATGAGTTCGATCCCGGCCATCGGCCGAATCCCGGTGCGTGATGTCCGCCCGGTCGTGGAGTGCGGAAGACGTCCGGCGAAGGCGGTCGCGGGTGAGACCTTCGAGGTCACCGCGACCGTCTTCCGTGAGGGCCACGACGCGGTCGCGGCCAACGTCGTCCTGACCGACCCGGAGGGCACGCACGGCCCGTGGACGCCGATGCGCGAACTGGCCCCCGGTACCGACCTGTGGGGCGCGGAGGTCACGCCCACCTCAGAGGGCCGGTGGAGCTATCGCGTCGAGGCCTGGAGCGACCCGGTCGCCACCTGGCGCCACCACGCCCGCATCAAGGTCCCGGCCGGCATCGACGTCGGCCTGGTCCTGGAGGAGGGCGCCGACCTGATGCAGCGGGTGGCCGCCGGAGTGCCGGCGGGAGCCGGGCGCGCGGCCGTGCTGGCGGCGGCGGAAGTGATGCGCGACGACACGCTGCCGGTCGCCACGCGTCTGGCGGCGGCGTTGACGCCGGA
>NZ_JAMGBF010000054.1 GCF_023516615.1 Streptomyces panaciradicis | reverse complement strand
CCGGGACGGTGCCGCCGGGCGGCCGGCGTCCGTGGTGGCGGGCGGGCGGTCGGGGGCGGGGGCTCGGCCGTCGGCGGGGCGCGGGGGTGGGGGCCGGTGTCAGTGGTGTTCGCGATGATGTGCTCAGGGCCGGTGGTGTCGACGGGGTGGAGGGTGCATGGGCGGCAGGGAGCGGTACGTCGGTGTGGCGGAGCGGCGGGCGCGGCTGGCGCTGCGGCACCGGCTCGCGGGGCCGGCCCGGGGCGCGGCGCCGGAGGAGATCGCGGACGCGCTCGTCGCGCTGCACGGCACGGACCCGGCGACGGTGTACCTGGCGGTGGGCGCGCGTCTGACGGATGCGGCCCGGACGGTGCCCGAGACGGACCGGGCGCTGTACGAGGACCGCTCGCTGGTCCGGATGCACGGCATGCGCCACACGGTGTTCGTCTTCCCCACCCCGCTCACCGCGGTCGTGCACGCTTCGACGGGCCTGGCGGTGGCCGCGCGCGAGCGGGCCAAGCTGGTGGCGGACATGGCGAAGGCCGGGGCACCGGACGCGGCCTGGCTGAAGGAGGTCGAGGAGTCGGCACTGGCCGCGCTGGCCCGCCGCGGCCAGGCGACGGCGGCCGAACTGGCCGAGGACGAGCCGCGGTTGAGGGAGCGGTTCGCGTACGCGGCCGGGAAGGGCTACGAGGGCGTGCACACCGTCTCGGCGCGGCTGCTGCGGGTGCTGGGCGTGGAGGGCAAGGTGGTGCGGGGCCGGCCGCTGGGCTCCTGGACCTCGACCCAGTTCCGCTGGGCGCTCGCCCCCGCCCATCCCGAACTCGACCCGGCGGGCGCCCAGGCGGAGCTTCTCGGACGCTGGCTGGCGGCGTGCGGGCCGGCCACCGAGGCGGACCTGAAGTGGTGGACGGGCTGGAAGGTGACCGACGTACGGCGTGCGCTGGCGGCGATCGGCGCGCGTCCGGTGTCCTTGGACGAGGGCACGGGGTACGTCGTCGCGGGCGACGCCGACCCGGTGGCAGGGCCCGTCGAGCCCTGGGCGGCGCTGCTGCCGGCCCTGGACCCGACGGCGATGGGCTGGCAGTCCCGGGACTGGTATCTGGCGCCGGAGCTGCGGCCGTCGCTGTTCGACCGCAGCGGGAACGTGGGACCGACGGTGTGGTGGGACGGCAGGGTGGTGGGGGGCTGGGCGCAGCGGGCCGACGGGAAGATCGCCTGGCGCCTGCTCGACGAGGAGGGCGTGGGCCGCGAGGGCGAGGCGGCGATCGCGGCCGAAGTGGACCGGCTGCGCGGCTGGTTGGGCCCGGCGCGGGTGACCCCGCGGTTCCGCACCCCGCTGGAGAGGCAACTGACGGCCTAGGGCCGGGCGCCCCGTGGGCGGGGCGCCCGGCACCGGCGGTTCACCTCGAGTAGCGCATCAGCGCCCGCACCATGTGGCAGGTCGTGTCCGACGGCGGGTGGACTCCGATCGTCTCCGCCGTGCTGCGGATGGTCTCGTTGCGCGCCTGGTTCGGCACGTAGACGCCCGAGTCGAGCAGGGCGATGGCCAACCGCATCGCCTTCAGGCGGCGGTTGTGCGTGACGTACCACTCGCGCGGCCGTCCCGGCGGCAGCGGGCGCTTCTCCACGGGTTCGTACGGCAGGTCGAGCAGGACGGGACGGTTCACGGTGGACTGGGTCGGCTTCGGCTTCAGTGCGGCAGCGGGCACAGGCATCCTCCTGTCGCGGTGAGGGGGTCGGCACGGGGGTTCCGGCAACCCCCCAACACCCTCGAACACTTCTTCTAGTGTACTGCTCACCACTGACAAAAGCCCCTGGCCACAAGGGCTTTCGGCCACCCCTGACGTACCGTGGACCCCATGGAGATCTGGATCAACCCGGCCTGTTCGAAGTGCCGCAGCGCGATCGGCCTGCTCGACGCCGAGGGAGCCGACTACACCGTCCGCCGCTACCTGGAGGACGTGCCGAGCGAGGACGAGATCAGGGACGTGCTCGACCGCCTGGGGCTGGAGCCGTGGGACATCACCCGCACCCAGGAGGACGCGGCGAAGGAACTGGGGCTCAAGGACTGGGCGCGGGACGCCTCCTCGCGCGAGCGGTGGATCACGGCGCTGTCGAAGCACCCGAAGCTGATCCAGCGTCCGATCATCACCGCGGACGACGGCACGGCGGTGGTCGGGCGCAGCGAGGAGGCCGTTCGGGACGCTCTGTCCCGGTAGCCGGCGGTATCTCCGGCTGCGGGATTTCGGGCCCGGACTGCTGTTACCCTCCGCCGCCATGACCTTCGGTGATCAAGGAACGCCGTACGACCCGTGGGCGGCGGAGCGGGAGCGCATACGCAGGGCACGACGGGCCCGGTCGGCCGCTGCCGCCGCGGTGGGCGTCGTGCTCGTCGCGGCCGCCGGCGCGGGCATGGTGCTGTACTCCGGCGACGGCACGGGCGAGGCGTCCGCGGCGAAGGCGTCGGGGAGCCCCCGGGTGTCCGCCGCCCCGGACGTCCGCGTCTCCGGCTCCCTGTCCGGCGCCCCCTCCTCGCTCCCCTCTCTCCTCGCACGCCCCGTGATCCGGCCCGAGCAGGCGTTCCCGTCGAAGAGCGTCCGCCTGAAGGACGGCTCCCGTTACGAGCGGGTGGACCTGGCGACCACCACGGAGTGCGCCCGCGGGATGTCGCAGCAGCTGGCGGCCGTGGCCCAACAGGGCAAGGGGTGCGTGCGGTTGACGGCGGCGCTGTTCACGGACGCCGACCGCCGCTCGCAGATCACCGTCACCGTGGCGAGCTTCCGGCGGGCGGAGGACTCGGGGATGGTCTTCGGGATGGCCTCCATGGACCCGGTGACGTACCAGGTGGTCTCGCTCGACCCGCCCGCGCAGGCGGGGCTGCCGACCGTGCCGCCCGGGTCGCCGGGGGTGTTCCGGCGGCTGGCGACCGTGCGGTCCGTGGTGTTCGCCAACGGGCAGTGGGGCGACGGCTCGGAGACAGCGGAGGCCGCGCTGACGAAGGAGACGGAAGGGCTGCTGCGGCACGTGAACGACACGGTGGTGGCCTACGAGGAGGGCAAGGGCGGCAGCCTGTGAGTCCGCTCCAAGTCTCCTGTGACGCAGGTTACTTCGGTGACTCCCGCGACCGCTGAGTAAGTCTGTTCGGTATCTCGTACATAGCGGCGTACGCTCCCCTACCTCTCAGGAGGCGCGCATGTCGCGCAGGAGAACTCTCGGTACGAAGAAGAAGATCGCGCTGCTGGTGAGCGCGGCGGCGGTGGCGGGCGGCGGTGCCTTCGTCATGGCGAGCACCTCCAACGCCGCGCAGAGTCCGCCGAAGACCCTGTCGGCCGCGGACTCGAACGTCTGCCAGGGGCTGGCCACCGCCCTCGGCAACAACCAGAGGTTCATCGACGGGCAGCGGGCCAATCCCGACGCCCAGTCCGCGGCCCGGATCGCCAACCGCGAGGCGGTCATCGCGCAGATCAAGGTGCAGCAGAAGGCGTCCGGTTGTGCGGTTGGGGAGTCGGCTCAGGGCTCCCAGTCCGCTCAGCCCGCGCAGTCGGCTCCGCCCGCGCAGGCCGCACCGCCCTCGCAGGCCGCCTCGGCGCCCGCGGGAAACGCGAACGCGGGTGGCGCTGCCGCGTCCGGCTCCGCCCAGCAGGTCTGCAAGGGCTCCACCGTGACGCTGTCGGGCGAGGCCGGCGCGCCTGCCGCGTCCAGCAACCAGTTCCCGGCCGGGACGACGCTGAAGGTCACCAACCTGGACAACAACAAGTCCACGACGGTGAAGGTCACCTCGGTCTCCGGCAGTTGCGCCCTGCTGAACAACGCGGCCTTCGAACAGGTCCGCGAGCCGGGCAAGTTCCTGATCCGGCGGGCCCTGATCGAGAAGGTGGGGTGACGGTCAGGAATTCAGGAAGTCCGTGAGGCGGCGGCCCAGTTCGGGGGGCGCGGACTGCGGCAGCGCGTGATGGGAGACGCCGGGGACCACGACCGTCTCGACGCGCGGCAGCAGTCCGGCCGCCCGCGCCGCCACCTCGTGCGGGTCCTGGGTCCTGCTGCTCCCGGCCAGGAGCAGCAGGACCGGCATGTCAAGGCCGCGCAGCGCCTCGGGCGCCGGGCGCGGACCGGCCACCGGCTTCGACACGGAGGGGAAGCCGGCGGCCGCCTCCTGGAGGCGGAGCCAGTCGGGGTCGAGGGGTGCTCCCCCGGTCTCCCATTCCAGGAAGGTCCGGACCCTGCGGGGCGAGGGCCGCAGCAGTGACGGCAGGGCGTGCAGCAGGTACGCCGGCCGGAACCCGGCGAAGCACTGGGCGGGGTCCAGGAGGAAGAGCCGGCGCACCCGGGCGCGTGCCCGCAGGGCGTGGTGAAGGGCGATCCAGCCGCCGTAGGAGTGGCCGCCCAGGGCGGTCTCGCGCAGGCCCAGGCCGTCGAGGACCGCGTCCAGCCAGACCGCCAGGTCCGCGGCCGTACGGGGGTGACGGCCGCGGGCCTCGGTGCCGCGGCCCGCGCAGGCGGGGAGGTCCACGGCGTGGACCCGATGGGTGCGGGCGAGTGCGGCGGCCTGGGCGTACCAGGAGGCCGAGGTGGCTCCCCCGCCGCCGGGCAGCAGGACGACCGCCGGTGCGTCGGGCGGGCCGCACCTGTTGACGTACGCCGTCCCGAAGGGCGTGGGGACGGTCACCGCCTCGCGCTCGGCGGGCCACTTGGCCATGACCTTGTCGTACGCGGCCAGGAAACCGTCCCGGTCGAACGCGGTGCCCATCGCCTCCGCCTCCTCTATTATCTCGTCGAGCGAGATACTCGGTGAGCGAGACGATACCGGAGAAGGACATGCAGCCCCAGGGCCCGGAACTGGACATCGTCCATCTGCTGCGCGCGGTGACGGTCGAGCTCGGTCTGCTCAGCGGCCGGTTCGCGAGCCGAAACCACATGCATCCGACCGACGTCCGCGCGCTGATCGCCCTGATGGACGCCGCGCGCGCGGGCGAGGAGACGACGGCCGGGCGGCTCGGCGCCGCGCTCGGCCTGAACTCGGCCGGCACGACGGCCCTGGTGGACCGGCTGGAGCGGGCCGGGCACGTGCGGCGGGTCCGCTCCGAGCGCGACCGGCGCAGGGTCGTGATCGAGGTGGAGGAGCAGGCGGTGGCGCTCGGGTGGGCGTTCTTCGGGCCGCTGATCGGGCGGACGGCGGAGCTGCTGCGCGGATACGACGAGCGGGAACTGGCCGCGATCAGGGGGTTTCTGGAGGGCGTACGGGAGGCGGCGGCCGGGGAGGGCTGACCGGCTCGGCCGCCACACACGTCCTCACGCCGTGAATCGCGCCACACCAACACCAGGTAACACGGGGTTCACATTCGAGCAATGGCCGGGAAACCGCCTGTTGACAGGCTCGCGGCCATCGAACAGCGGCGCCCCGATGCCGCAGCGCCGCAGCACCCGCAAGTGCGCCTGGACATACCCCGAAGGATGTGGCCCGTGAGCTTCAAGGCTGAGTACATCTGGATCGACGGCACCCAGCCGACGGCCAAGCTGCGTTCCAAGACGAAGATCCTCGCCGACGACGCAAAGGGTGCCGAGCTGCCGATCTGGGGCTTCGACGGGTCCTCCACCAACCAGGCCGAGGGCCACGCCTCGGACCGCGTGCTCAAGCCGGTCTTCACCTGCCCGGACCCGATCCGCGGCGGCGACGACATCCTCGTGCTGTGCGAGGTCCTGAACATCGACATGACGCCGCACGAGTCCAACACCCGTGCCGCGCTCGCCGAGGTGGCGGAGAAGTTCGCCGCCCAGGAGTCGATCTTCGGCATCGAGCAGGAGTACACCTTCTTCAAGGACGGCTACCCGCTCGGCTTCCCCAAGGGCGGCTTCCCGGCCCCGCAGGGCGGCTACTACTGCGGTGTCGGCGCGGACGAGATCTTCGGCCGTGACGTCGTCGAGGCGCACCTGGAGAACTGCCTGGCCGCCGGCCTCGGCATCTCCGGCATCAACGCCGAGGTCATGCCCGGCCAGTGGGAGTTCCAGGTCGGCCCGCTGGCCCCGCTGGAGGTCTCCGACCAGCTGTGGGTGGCCCGCTGGCTGCTGTACCGCACCGCCGAGGACTTCGGCGTCTCCGCGACGCTGGACCCCAAGCCGGTGAAGGGCGACTGGAACGGCGCCGGCGCGCACACCAACTTCTCCACCAAGGCGATGCGCGAGGGCTACGACGCGATCATCACCGCGTGCGAGTCGCTCGGTGAGGGCTCCAAGCCGCTGGACCACGTCAAGAACTACGGCGCCGGCATCGACGACCGCCTGACCGGCCTGCACGAGACCGCCCCGTGGGACAAGTACTCCTACGGCGTCTCCGACCGCGGCGCCTCGGTGCGCATCCCGTGGCAGGTCGAGAAGGACGGCAAGGGCTACATCGAGGACCGCCGTCCCAACGCCAACGTGGACCCGTACGTCGTGACGCGTCTGCTCGTCGACACCTGCTGCTCCGCGCTGGAGAAGGCCGGCCAGGTCTGATCCGCGCACCCGGCTCCGAGGGGCGTCCACCGCACGCGGTGGGCGCCCTTTCGTGTCCGGGAAGGCGTCCAAGCAGTGGGAACGGGCTCCTCGTGGCGGCCGTCGTCTGCTTCAATGGGCTCATGGCCAGCTTCCAGAAGTACACCGCGACGGGTCGCCATGACCTCGAGCCCTTCTGGCCCTCCCGTCAGCACCACGACTTCGACCGGGTGTGTTGCCGCGCGACGACCGCGCCGGCCCTCTGAAGCCGTACCTCACCCGGCCTCCGGCCAGCGCGCAACGGCGTACGTCCCTCCCGACGAACCTCTCGCGCGAAAGAGCTGACCTGTCATGGCGACCACCCGTCCGCTGTCCCCCGCCCCCGTCTCCGCCCCCGCCCGGCACCGGCTGCGCGCCGTCGACCCCGACGAGGTGATCGACGTAGCGGAGTTCCTGCCGCCCGGCGCCACCTGGCTGCCCGCGCCGCAGCACACCCTGCCCACCCTGCCGGGACAGCCGCCGATGGTCGGCTACCTGGTCCTCATCCCGGCCGACCGCCCGCACGCCGTCCCCGCCGACGCCGCCCCCGGCCTGCCCGGGACGGCCGGCGACCCGCTCGTCCGCATCGACGCCGTGCAGCGCACCGCCTCCGTCGACGGACGCGAACTCGACCTGACCTACCTGGAGTTCGAGCTGCTCGCGCACCTCGTCACGCACCCGAACCGGGTGCACACCCGCGACCAGCTGGTCTCCACGGTGTGGGGATACGGGCACGTGGGCGACGGCCGCACCGTCGACGTCCACATCGCCCGGCTGCGCCGGAAACTGGGCGCCGAGCACCGGCAGGCGATCCAGACGGTGCGGCGGGTCGGCTACAAGTACACGCCGCCGGCCGGACGTTGAGCCCGCCGCTGATCCTCTGCTGACGGCAGAGCGGCGTTCCGTCCCGCGTCCCGACCGGGCAGAGTCACCGGCATGAGACTTCTGGTGCTCGGTGGTACGGAGTTCGCGGGACGGGCCGTCGTGGAGGCGGCCCTCGGGCGGGGCTGGGAGGTGACGGTCCTCAACCGGGGCCGCCACCGCCCGCCGGACGGCGTACGGGAGCTGCGCGGCGACCGTACGGCGCCCGGCGGGCTCGACGCCCTCGCGGACGGCGAGTGGGACGCCGTCGTCGACACCTGGCGGCTGGCGCCCCGCGTGGTGCGGGACGCGGCCCGGCTGCTGCGCGGCCGCGCACGGCGGTACGTCTACGTCTCCAGCTGCTCGGTGTACTCCTGGGCGCCGCCCGCCGGGTACACCGAGGACGCGGCCGTGGTCGAGGGCGCCGACCCGGACGCGGAGGAGACGGACTACGCCCGCGACAAGCGGGGCGGTGAGCTGGCCGTGCTGGACGCCTTCGGCGCGCAGGACTCCGTGCTGGTGCGCGCCGGGCTGATCCTCGGTCCGCACGAGAACGTCGGACGGCTGCCGTGGTGGCTGGCCCGGACGGCCCGGGGCGGCCCCGTGCTGGCCCCGGGCCCGCGGGAGCTGCCGCTGCAGTACGTCGACGTCCGCGACCTGGCCGAGTGGATCCTCGGCGCGGTCGAGCAGGAGCTCAGCGGGCCGTTCAACCTGATGAGCGAGCAGGGGCACGCCACGATGGGCGAGTTGCTGGAGGCGTGCGTGGCGGTCACCGGCTCCGCCGCGGAGCTGAGGTGGACGGCGCCCGAGGTGATCCTGGACGCCGGTATCGCGCCGTGGACCGAGCTGCCGGTGTGGGTGCCGCCGGGGACGGACATGCACGACGCCCTGCACGCGGCGGACGTCTCCCGCGCGGTGGCGACGGGGCTGGTGTGCCGGCCGGTGGGCGAGACCGTCGCGGACACCTGGGCCTGGCTGCGGTCCGTCGGGGGGACGGCCCCCTTGCGTTCCGCCGCGGCGGTCAAGGGGCTCGATCCGGAGGTGGAGGCGAAGGTACTGGGCCGGTGATCCGGCCGCGGCCGGCGGGGGCTGGTCGCGCCCACGCGGCGGAAGCCGCACATGGACACAGCCCCGCACCCCTTTCAGGGGCGCGTCGCGGCCCGGGGTGTATCTGACACCACCCCCCAACCCGGGGGCCCGGCCCCGTGACCCTCCCCCGCCGCTCGGCCAGACTCTTCGCCATGAACACCAACACGAAGAGCGGCCCTCTCGCGACGAGGGCCCGGGCCGTGGCGGTCGCGGCGGGGCGGGGGTTCGTGCTGACTCTGGTGAGCCTTCCGGGAGCGGTGCTGGGCTTCACGCTCTCGCTGCTGTCGATCGCGCTCGTCCCCCTCGGCATCGGAGTGCTCACCACGCCCTGGGTGCTCACCCGGGTACGGGCCTTCGCCGACTGGCGGCGCGCGCTGGCGCAGCGGTGGGGCGGGATACCGATCCCGTCGGCGTACCGGCCCGTCCCGGAGGGGGCCAACCCCTGGTCGCGGACGTACGCGATGCTGCGGGACCCGGCGACCTGGCGGGACCTGCGGTGGCTGCAGGTCGACATGACCGCGGGATACGTCACCGCGCTGCTGCCGGTGGTGCTGTTCGTCTACCCGCTGGAGGGTCTCGCGGTCGCCGCCGGGCTGTGGCGGCCGCTGTCGACGTGGGGCGGCTACTGGTACGGCTTCGTGCACGTCACCGACCAGTCCTCCGCCTTCGGCGCCGGCGCCCTGGCCCTCGTACTCCTCACCCTCACGCCCCTCGCCCCGCGCATGCTGGCCACCCACTTCCAGCTGACCCGGGCCGTACTGGGCGCCAGTCAGGCCGAGTTGGCCGAGCGGGTCCGGGTGCTCACCGAGACCCGGCGGGACGCCGTGGACACCTCCGCCGCCGAACTGCGGCGGATCGAACGGGACCTGCACGACGGCGCGCAGGCCCGGCTGGTGGCGATGGGCATGGACCTGGGCACCATCGAGATGCTCATGGACAAGGACCCCGCGCAGGCCAAGCAGCTCCTCTCGCAGGCCCGGCAGTCCTCCGTGGACGCCCTGGCCGAGCTGCGCGAACTCGTGCGCGGCATCCACCCGCCGGTGCTCGCCGAACGCGGACTGGGCGACGCTGTGCGGGCGTTGGCGCTCAGGCTGCCGCTTCCCACCGAGGTGACGGTGGAGCTGGACGGGCGGGCGGAGGCGCCGGTGGAGTCGGCCGCCTACTTCGCGGTCAGCGAGGTGCTGACCAACGCCGTCAAGCACTCCGGCGCGGACCGGGTCTGGATCGACCTGCACCATGCCGAGGGCCGGCTGCGGGTCACCGTGACGGACAACGGCAAGGGCGGCGCGGCGATCGGGGCCGGTTCGGGGCTGGCCGGGGTGGAGCGGCGGCTCGGTACATTCGACGGCGTCCTGGCCGTCAGCTCGCCCGCGGGCGGCCCCACCATGGTCACCATGGAGATCCCTTGCGCGTTGTCCTAGCCGAAGACCTCTTCCTGCTGCGCGACGGACTGGTCCGGCTGCTGGAGGCGTACGACTTCGAGATCGCCGCCGCCGTCGAGTCCGGCCCCGAACTCGCCCGCGCCCTGGCCGAGCTGGACCCGGACGTCGCCGTGGTCGACGTGCGCCTGCCGCCGACGCACACCGACGAGGGGCTGCAGTGCGCGCTGCGGGCGCGCCGGGACAGACCCGGCTTTCCGGTGCTGGTGCTGTCGCAGCACGTGGAGCAGTTGTACGCGCGCGAACTGCTGGCCGACGGCAGCGGCGGGGTGGGCTATCTGCTCAAGGACCGGGTGTTCGACGCGGAGCAGTTCGTGGACGCGGTCCGCAGGGTGGCGGCGGGCGGTACGGCGATGGACCCGCAGGTGATCCAGCAGCTGCTGTCCCGGCGGGCCGCCGACGACCGGCCGCTGGCACGGCTGACCCCCCGGGAGCGGGAGGTCCTGGAGCTGATGGCGCAGGGCCGCTCCAACGCGGCGATCGCCGGGCAGCTGGTGGTGACGGAACGGGCGATCGCCAAGCACACCTCCAACATCTTCGCCAAACTGGACCTCGAGGTGTCGGACGATGACAATCGCCGCGTTCTGGCGGTCCTCGCCTACCTGGACCAGGGCCGGTGAACGGTCGCTGATTTTCCGTAACTTCCCCTGCTCAGAGGGCGGTTGGGAAGCAAAAGCCGAGTAAACCTCTGATTTGTTCGTGAGGCTGCTGAACACCTCTGGGACGACGCCCGTATGAGTGGGAGCCGCTTCACTCCTGTCGGGCGCCTCGAAGCCCCGCCAAGCCCGCAAGGAAGTCAGAGGAGTTCCATGGGACGCAACACACGCAAACGCCGTACGCCGCTGGCCACCAAGGCCATAGCCGCATCGGCGGCCCTAGCGCTCGGTGGGGGCGGGCTGATCTGGGCGAACTTCTACGCCTCGGCGCACGAGTCGAACAACTCCGGGCAGAACCAGACCAAGGCCGCCGCCGGCCAGGTGGCGACGATCGCCTGTCCCGACGTCCAGCAGAAGCTGACGAACGTGCCCGAGAAGGCCCGTCAGGGTGTGGCGACGGAGCTCGCGAACCTCGACAAGCAGATCACCGAGGCCTACGCCCGGCTCGCCTCCACGCGCCAGGCGCAGACGCAGGACGCCGGCTTCGTGCAGAACGCGATCGTCGGCCCCCTCAAGGAGAAGCGGGCCGCGACCCTCGACCGGATCCGCATCGACATCCAGCGGGTGGGCGGCCAGGTCGACGCGGCGGGCCTGAGCGCGCTCGCCGCCTGCACCACGCAGTCCGCCAACCAGACCACGGCCGGTGGCCAGCAGCAGAACGGCGGCCAGCAGCAGGGCGGCCAGCAGCAGAACGGTGGCCAGCAGCAGGGCGGCCAGCAGCAGAACGGCGGCCAGCAGCAGGGCGGCCAGGCCGGCGCCGGCCAGAACATCGGCGGCCAGGCCGGCAACGGCCCCGTGGCGGCCGACTTCGTGGACATCACCAAGGTCCAGCCGAACGTCGCCGCGAAGCCCCGCAAGACCGGCAACGCCTCCAACGGCACCTTCGTCACCCGCTGCGGTGTGAACGCGAACAAGAACCACAACACCGACAACGTCATCGTGGCGCCCGGCGTGAACAACGGCGCGCACCACCTGCACGACTACGTCGGCAACCAGAAGGTCAACGCGTTCTCCACCAACAACTCGCTGATCGCGGACCAGACCAGCTGCCAGAACCGGGGCGACCTGTCGGCCTACTACTGGCCGGTGGTGCGTCTCCAGAACGGCACGCAGGACTTCGACCAGAACGCGGACGGCGGCGGCAAGGAGGGCAACGTCGGCAAGATCCTGACGCCGGTCCAGGCGCAGATCAAGTACGTCGGCAGCCCCACCAGCAAGGTCACCGCGATGCCGCAGTTCCTGCGCATCATCACCGGTGACGCCAAGACCACCACCAACGGTCTGGCGAACGCCAACGCGCACTGGTCCTGCACCGGCTTCGAGAACAAGGTCCAGCTGACCACGCAGTACCCGATCTGCCCGCAGGGCAGCAACGTGGTGCGCACGTTCGCCTTCCAGTCCTGCTGGGACGGCAAGAACATCGACAGCGCCAACCACCGCACGCACGTCGCGTTCGCCGACGCCAACGGCAACTGCGGCAACGGCTTCAAGGCGATCCCGCAGTTGACCATGCGCCTGGTCTACAAGATCGCCCCGCCGGTCCTGCAGAACGGCCAGGTCAAGAACGCCTACGCGGTGGACGGCTTCCCGGAGCAGCTGCACAAGGCGGCCACGGACCACGACGACTTCATCGCGGTCTTCAAGAACAACCTGGCGAACACCATCGCCAACTGCATCAACCAGGGCAGGCAGTGCCAGTGACGCACGGCTGACAGACCCGCGAAAGGCGGGCGGTGGGAATCTCCCACCGCCCGCCTTTCGTCTGTGCCGTGCGGCTCAGCCGGTGTGCGACGAGCCGTGCGCACTGTGGTCGGTGCCGATCTCCTCCTCGCCGCCCAGCGTGGTCTGCAGCGCCTTGACGACCTTGTCGGTGCCGACGGCGACCCACTTGCGGCCGACGAGGTAGTGACCGCCGTAGTCCTTCGCGTCGTTGATCCACTCGCGCTGGCCGCGGTCGGTGGCGAAGGTGGCGAAGACGTACTTGCCGTCGGAGGTCTTGCAGATGGCCTGGCGGACCTCGTCGGAGTCGATCTGCATGTTCGGCCTGCACTTCACCTTGGCCGCCAGGCTCTCCAGACTGCCGGTGGCGGCCGTCGGGATCTTCGCGGCCGCGTCGCTGTCTCCGGATCCACAGCCCGCCAGCGCCAGAACGGCCACGGCACCGGCCGCGGCGAGCATCGGTCGGGTCAACCTCATCTGTTCCTCCGGGTCGCTCTGTTGGCCAGGCCCCACGGGCCCGTTCCCTTCGATACGGCTGCCGGGCACGGGGCGCTCAATCCGACTGGGGGATGTGGCCACAGGTGTGCGAGGGTAGGCCGGTGAATCAGGACTGGGAAGACCGTGTGGCCGCCGCCTGGGCCACCTTCGACGAATATCCGGAAGAGCGGGCGGCGGAGTTCCGGGCGGTGATCGACGCGCTCGTCGCCGAACTGCCGGCGGGCAGCCCGCTCGGCCCGTTCGAGCAGGCCTGCGCCTGGGACTCGACGGGCCACTCCGACAAGGCGGCTCCGCTGTACCGGGAGGCGCTGGCCGCCGGGCTGAGCGAGGCCAGCGGCTACAAGGGCAGGCGGGCGAAGATCCAGCTGTCGAGCTCGCTGCGCAACATCGGGCAGGCGGAGGAGGGCGTCAAGCTGCTGACGCCGGAACTGGACGCCCCCTCGGACGAGTTGGACGACGCGGTGCGCGCGTGTCTGGCGCTGTGCCTGTCGAGCCTCGGCCGGGACCGCGAGGGGCTGTCCCTCGTCCTGGGCGCGCTCGCGCCCCATCTGCCGCGCTACCAGCGGTCGATGGCCAACTACGCGCGGGCGCTGGTCGAGCCGGAGGACTGAGCGGGCGGGGTGCGACGGTGACCATCCGACGATTCGCTCGTTCTGCTGAACGTGCAGTCACAGGATGTCGCCCCGCGCCCCGCAGCCTCTTCCAGCGACCCGGCCGTCGACGTCGAGCGGGCCGAGGCCGCGCTCGTCGAGCACTACCCCCGGCTGGTCCGGCTGGCCTACCTCGTGCTGCCGCCGAGTCTCGGCCGCAACCGGCGCGTGGTGACCGCGCACGCCCTCACCCAGCGCGCCCTGCCCAAGGGCCGCGCCCAGACCACTGTGGTCCCGGCCCAGTCCACGGGCCGCGACGGCGACCCCGGGTACGCCGTGGTCCGCCTCCAGGTGCTGCGCAACGCCCTGGAGGCGGGGCGCCCGCTGCGCTTCACGGCGCTGCCCAGGCGGTCCCAGCTTCCGCCGCTGCTCCCCCAGGTGTGGGGTCTGCGGCTGTTCCCCCGCTCCGGCGGCGCCGACGAACTCGCCCTGGACCAGCGCCTGTCGACCCTGTCCGGGCCGGCCCGCGCCGCCTACGTGCTGCGCGGCCTGGAGAAGCTGCCCGACGCCGACGTGCGCGAGATCCTCACGGCCGCCGGCTGCGACGACGCCAAGCGGGCGCTGCGCGAGGCCGACGAGGTGCCGGCGGCCCACCATCCCCTGCTGGAGTCCCCCGAGTTCGACCCGTGCTCGCTGCAGGCCCGGCCCACCGATCTGATGCGCCGCCGCCAGCACACCAAGGCCGCGCTCGTGGCCGCGGCGGCGCTCGCCGTGACGGGCGCGCTGCTCGGCATGCCCGGCGACGGCTGGGGGCCCGACGGCGCGGCGGCCCCCGCCTACGCGCAGAACCCGGCCGCCGAGGCCGCCCTGAACCCGGGCCGGCTCACCAAGGTGGCTCCCACCGCGTGGGAGTCCTCGTCGCGGACCGACTTCTCCGTCTGGCCCGCCCGAGGTGAACTGACCGGCGACAGAGCCCTGTTGCGCCGCGCCCTCGCCGTCTGGGCCCGCCCCGGCGAGCGTGTCCGGGTCTCCGCGACGCCCGGCACCCCCTCGGGCGGCCCGTCCGGCCCGCCCCAGCTGCTGTACGCGGGGAAGGTCGACAGCGCGCGGGTGGTCATCCTCTACGACGGTCTGCGCATCGTCCGCTACGCCGAGCCGGCCGACGGCACCCAGGGCGCCGCCCTGGACTTCGCGCGGGTCGACGGCGCCGACCGGGCGGGGGCGAGCGCGGTGGTGCTGGGCAGGGCCGACGGCAACGTCCGCTATCTGACGGCGCCCTGGGTGACGAAGGCCGCCGAGCGGGACCTGCTCAAGCCGGACGCCGGGGCGACGGACCTCGGCCTCGCCAAGGGGATCACGTCGCCGCTGGCCGGCCCGGCCGAGCAGACCGGCGCCTGCGCGTCGTGGAACGTGCTGGAGCTGACCGACGGCACGAGCACCTGGCTGCTGACCGACCTCGGCGAGCTGGTCCCGGCCCGGCTCACCACCGGCCGCCCCGGCTCGTCCGGGCAGGCCTCCGCGGCCCGGACGCTGCGGGCCTGGGCGCCGTACGGCTGCTCGCTGGCCGCGGTGCGCTCGGCTGGCGTGCGGACCGTCAACGCCTGGGCGTACGCCGCGCAGCCGCTGCCGGACGGAAGCGGGTCGGCGGACTGGGTCTGCACGCGCGCGGAGACCTGGCGGGGCGGCGGCACACGAGTGCTGGCGCAGTTCCGCACGCCGGGCGGCAGGTACGGGGCGGTGGCCGCGAAGGCCGAGAACGCCGCGGCCTGCGGTCCGAAGGACCCGCACGTGCTCGCGGGGGTGCTGTGGAAGTCGGAGACCAAGGGCTGGTACCTGCTGGCGGCCGGTGGGCCGGGGACGGCGTCGGTCACCGCGACGGGCGGCATCGAGGCATCGGCGCGCGGGAACGAGTTGGCGGTTCCGGCGAAGCAGGGCGGGCAGGCCGAGCTGAAGGGCACGCTCGACGACGGCCGGGTGATCGGCGGTCTGCGGTAGGAGCGGGACGAGCTCCTAGTTGACACTGGCGTCAACAAGTCGGCGCAGGAGGGTTCCGCGAGGCCCTACCCGTCAGTACATTGACGCCATGTCTAACACGCAGGCCTCGGAGCGGGTCGACCTCAAGGCGCGGAAGGTGTCCTTCTCGTGGGAGGACACGCCGCTGCACTGGGTGCCCGGGGACCCGTTCACCACGCACACCATCAATGTGCTGCACCTGCTGCTGCCGGCCGGTGAGCGGTGGTTCGTGCACGTCTACCAGCAGGTCCTGCCGTTGATCCGGGATGAGCGGCTGCGCGCGGACGTCATCGGGTTCATCGGCCAGGAGGCGATGCACTCGCAGGCCCACGACGAGGTGCTGCCGCACCTGAGGCAGCTGGGGCTCGATCCGACGCCGTACACCGCGCAGGTCGACTGGTTCTTCGAGAAGCTGCTCGGCGACCGGACCCTGCCGCCCGGCCGGGCGCGCCGGTGGTGGCTGCTGGAGCGGGTCGCGCTGATCGCGGCGATCGAGCACTACACCGCTTTCCTGGGCGACTGGGTGCTCAACGCCGACGAACTGGACCGGCGGGGCGCCGATCCGACCATGCTGGACCTGCTGCGCTGGCACGGCGCGGAGGAGGTCGAGCACCGGTCTGTCGCCTTCGACCTGTTCATGCACGTCGACGGCAGCTACCGGCGGCGGGTGCGCACCTGGGCGACCGCCTTCACGGCCCTGGTGTTCCTGTGGCAGCGCGGCTCCCGCTTCTTCATGGCGAACGACCCGACGCTCACCGACGGCAAGGCGTCCTTCAAGGACTTCTACGTCAGCGGCCGAAGGGGCACCCTGCCCGCGTCCGGCGACCTGCTCAGGTCGATCCCGCGCTACCTGAGCCGCGCCTACCACCCCTCCCAGGAGGGCTCCACCGAGCAGGCGGTCGCCTATCTGGCCTCCTCCCCCGCCGCCACGGCCGCAGAGAAGGGCGCCGCCTGATGCCCAAGCCGCTCACCGTCGCCGCCCTCGCCACGGCCGCGCTGCTCACCCGGCGCGCGCTGCGCCGGCGCGTCCGGGTCTCGCCGCTGTGGCCGATGCCCGCGCTGGACCCGCCCGTCTCCGGCCGGCCGCGCACCCGGGCGCTGCGGCTGCTGGTCGCCTCGCGCGAGACGGTCGCCGACGGCGTCGTCCAACTGCGCCTGGAAGGTGCGGAGCTGCCCCGCTGGGAGCCCGGCGCGCATCTCGACCTGGTGCTGCCGTCGGGGCTGGTGCGGCAGTACTCGCTGTGCGGGGACCCGGCGGACGGCTCCTCGTACACGGTGGCCACGCGGCTGGTCGCGGACGGGCGAGGGGGCTCGCGCGAGGTGCACGAGCAGCTGGCGGAGGGGATGGAGCTGGAGGTCCGCGGGCCGAGGAACCGGTTCCCGCTCGTCGAGGCGCCGTCGTACGTCTTCGTCGCCGGCGGCATCGGGATCACGCCGATCCTGCCCATGCTGCGGGCGCTGCCGGAGGGGACCGAGTGGCGGCTGCTGTACTGCGGGCGGTCGCGGGAGTCCATGCCGTACGTGGCGGACGTCGAGAAGCTGGGCCCGGACCGGGTCACGGTGGTCACCGGGGTGCCGGACCTCGACGCGCTGCGGGTGCCCGAGGACGCCGTCGTCTACTGCTGCGGCCCGGAGGGGCTGATGGCCGCCGTCGCGGAGCGCTTCGAGCGGGTGCGTCTGGAGCGGTTCGCGCCGCGCACGTCCGGCGGCGCGGCCTTCGAGGTGGAACTGCGGCGCAGCGGGCGGACGTTGACGGTGCCGGCCGACTCGACGGTGCTGGCCGCGGTGCGGGCCGAGCTGCCGGACACGCTCTACTCCTGCGAGCAGGGGTTCTGCGGGACCTGTCAACAGCGGGTGCTGGAGGGAGAGGTGGAGCACCGGGACGAGCTGCTGACGGACGCGGAGCGTGACGACTCGATGCTGATCTGCGTTTCGCGGGCGCGAAGTGATCGGCTTGTGCTGGACATGTGAACGCCGATGGCCGGACCGGCCCGTTCGGGGCCGGATCCGATCGGTAAGGTGTTCGCATGAGTACCGGGGTACGCCGCAGGATGGGAGTCGAGGAGCGGCGGCAGCAGTTGATCGGCGTCGCCCTCGAACTGTTCAGCCAACGCTCTCCCGACGAGGTCTCGATCGACGAGATAGCAGCCGCCGCGGGCATCTCCCGTCCGCTGGTCTACCACTACTTCCCCGGCAAACTCAGCCTGTACGAAGCCGCGTTGAAACGTGCCGCGCAGGACCTCGCGGGCCGTTTCGACGAGCCGCACGAGGGACCGCTCGGTGACCGGCTGCGGCGCGTGATGCGCCGGTTCTTCGATTTCGTCGACGAGCACGGCCCGGGTTTCTCGGCGCTGATGCGCGGCGGCCCGGCGGTCGGCTCCTCGGCGACCAACGCGCTGATCGACGCCGTACGGCAGGCCGCCTATGTCCAGATCCTTTCGCACCTCGACGTCGAGGACCCGCCCGCGCGGCTGGAGCTGGTCGTGCGCTCCTGGATCTCGCTCGCCGAGTCGACCGCGCTGATCTGGCTGGACGGCCGCCGCATCCCGCGCGCGGAGCTGGAGAGGCAGCTCGTGCACGACTTCGCCGCGCTTGCCGCGGTGAGCGCCGCCTACGACGAGGAGATGGCGGCGGTGGTGCGCCGTATGGTCAAGGACGAGCCGCCGGACGGGGCCTTCGCGGACCTCGCCGCCCGGCTGATCGGGCTCGCGTCCTGAAGCCGGGCCGCGCCCTCAGCGTTCGAACTTGCGGTACGACGGGTCGAGGTCGCGCACCTCGGCGGAGGCGTGCAGAACGCTGTGGCCGTCCTCGCGCACGTGCTTCTTCAGCAGCTCCAGCACGGTCTCGGTGAGCTTCGCCTTGGTCTCCTCGGTGCGGCCGGCGAGCAGTCCGATCATGACGTGCACCACGGCGTGGCCCAGCTCGCCCGGCTCCTCGTAACCGAACGCGGTGACCTCCGAGGCGCGGAACTGCGTCTTGCACGCCTCCGGCTTGGCGGCGGCGATCTCGACGAGCGAGGCGTGCAGCTCCCGCGCGAAGCCCTCCCGGTCGAAGTCGATGTGCTTCGAGTGGTCGACGATGATCTGCGGCATGGGCACTCCTGTTCTACGACAGCGACAGGCTCACCCTAGTTGCCCAGCTGCAGGGCCAGCATGGCGATGTCGTCCTCGTGGTCGCTGCCGAAGGAGGCGAGGAGCGTGTCGCACAGGGCGTCCAGTCCGGGCAGGGCGCCGACGGCTGCGGCCCGCAGCTGTTCCATGGAGACCGACAGGTCCACGCCGCGGGTCTCGATCAGGCCGTCGGTGACCATCAGGAGCCGGTCGGCGGGGTCCAGGTACAGCTCGGTGGGCGCCGGGTGCGGAAGGCCCACGCCGATCAGCGGGCCGGACGCCTTGACGTACTCGGCGTCGCCGGAGTCCCGCAGCAGCAGGGGCGGGATGTGGCCCGCGTTGGCGATGCGGGTGCGTCCGGTGGCGGGGTCGATCAGCACCAGGCACACGGTGGCCGTCACATCGGGGTGGAAGCGCTGGAGCATCCGGTCCAGCCGTTCGGCGAGCACCGCCGGGTCGCTCTCGTCGACGCAGTAGGCGCGCAGCGCGTGCCGGATCTCGACCATGACCGTGGCCGCGTCCAGCGAGTGCCCGACGACGTCGCCGACCGCGGTGAGCACACCGTCGTCCAGGTGCAGCGCGGCGTAGAAGTCGCCGCCGATCTCGGTCTCCCGGGAGGCGGGCACGTAGCGCACGGCGATGTCGATGCCCGGCAGTTCCGGCAGCCGGTGCGGCTCGGGCAGGAAGCTGTGCTGGAGGGTGAGGGCGACGTGCCGTTCGGCCTGGTACATCAGCAGCGGTTCGGCGGCCAGCGCGGTGGCCTGCGCCAGCTGGGCCAGCAGCGCCTCGCCCTCGGGGCTGACCCGGCGCAGGCCGCGGGTGGGGGTGGCCAGGCACACCGGGGCCCGGCCTCCCTGGGTGAGGACGAGTGCGAGGCGGGCGTCGTGCTGCACGCCGGGCCGGAAGAAGCCGGCGGGCCACAGCGGCGACGGCACGGTGGTGATCTGCACCCCGGCCTGGCCGCGGGTCAGGCGCCGCAACAGCGCGGCGACGGCCTGGTGCGCGCCCTCGTCCGGCAGGGACAGCCGGGTGCGCGCCCGGTACAGGCCGCGGTACAGCCGGTCGTCCCGGTCGAGGACGAACACCGCGGCGGGGCAGCCGAGGAGGCGTGCGGTGCCGTCGGCCGCGGCGTCGGCGAGCTCCTGCAGCGAGCGGGCGGCCTGGATGGTGACGATCGTCTCCGACAGCAGCCGCAGCCGTTTGACGAGCGCCTGGTCGTCGGCCCGCAGCCGGGCGGCGCGCACCGCGGCCCGCACCGCCGCCTCGATCTCCTCCGGCTCGGCCGGCACCGTCAGATACGCCTCGGCGCCCGCGAGCAGGCCCTGGCAGCGGCCGGCGGGCGGTGCGGCGAGCGCGGAGAAGTGCACCACGGGCAGGCCGGACATGTGCGGGCGCTCCCTGAGCCGGCGGCACAGTTCGAAGCCGCTCATGTCCGGCAGGTGCACGTCGACGAGGGCCACGTCGGGCATGGTGCCCTTGCGCAGCCGTACGTCGAGCTCGTTCAGCGCCTCGCCGCCGCTGGCGACCGGGACGACCTCGTGGCCGGCCCGGCGCAGCACTGTGCCCATGGCGTAGCGGCTGGCGGCCACGTCGTCCACGACCAGCACGGTCGTGCCTGTCAGCTTGCCGTTGTCGTCCATCCTCTGCCCTTGGACAGGCCGGTGGGACGGCCCCCGGGTCCCGGGGTCCGTCCCACCAAAATAATGCCGTCTCAGTCAGTACGGGAGAAGACGGCGACAGTGCGCCCCGGAACGGCGAAGGTGCCCGATACCCGCTCGTAGGAGGAGGACTTGACGATAGGGTCCGCTCCGGACGCCTGCAGCGGGTGCAGGTGGTAGGCCGTACCGGCCAGCGAACCGATTCTCTGCTCCTGCTTCTCCGGCGTCGCGTTGAAGACGACGACCAGGTCGCCCAGTTCCATGGTGATCACTCCGGGCGTCTCGTCCTTGCCCGACAGCGGGAACGAGAGCTTCGACTGCACCTGTCCGGCGGTGCCGAGCGAGAACACGTGCTCGGTCGTACGGATCCTCAGCAGGTCACGGTAGGCGGCCGAGGCGCCCTCGATCTGCGGGCATCCCACCTTCACCGTGCTCAACAGGGGCTTGGCGAAAGCCCACTTGGACTTGTTGTCGGCCGCCGGCGGAAGTCCGCGGCCGAACCCGTTGCCGTCGGCGCAGTTCCAGTGGATCGCGTTGAACCAGTCGCCGCTGTCGAAGGAGTTGCGGTCCAGGGACTTCGAGCGCAGCAGGTCGGAGCCGGCCTGGGAGAGGGACGGGCCCTGCGAGAGGGTGGCCGTCGCCATCGCCAGGACCTGCATCCGGGCCCGGTCGGCGGCCGGGGTGCCCGGGGGCAGCTTGTACGTCAGCGCGTCGAACAGGGACTCGTTGTCGTGCGCGTCCGCGTAGGCGAGGGCGTCGCCGGGGGCGTCCGCATATCCGGCGGGCTGGCCGTTGTAGTCGACCTCGGAGCCCTTGACCTCCTTGCCGTCGGTGTCGGTGAAGGCGAACGACCTGAGGTTGCCGGACAGGCCCACCTTGATCAGGTCCTGGTAGTGCAGGAGACGGGCCTTCTGCTCGGCCGTCGTGCCGTTCGCGGTCGAGGAGTTGGGGTCGGTGTAGAGGCCGGAGGCGAAGCCCTGGACGCCGGGGTCGGAGTCGAAGGGGCCGCCGCCGCGCACCGCGTCCCGGGCCCGGTCGGAGAAGGTCGCGATGCCCGTGCCGGCCATGTTCTTCTGGGTGGCCTGGACGAAGCGGGCGTCGTCGGCGACCTCGCCGAAGTTCCAGCCCTCGCCGTACATGATGATCTTCTTGCCGTCGACGCCGTCCTTCTTGAGGGTCAGCGCGTCGAGGGCCTTGCGCACGGCCAGGATGTTCGCCTTGGGCTGGTGCCCCATGAGGTCGAAGCGGAAGCCGTCGACCTTGTACTCCTTGGCCCAGGTGACCACGGAGTCGACGACCAGCTTGCCCATCATGGCGTTCTCGGTGGCCGTGTTGGCGCAGCAGGTGCTGTTGGCGACCGAACCGTCGGCGAGCAGGCGCTGGTAGTAGCCGGGCACGATCTGGTCCAGGACGCTGGTGTCCGCCTCACCGGCGGCCGAGGTGTGGTTGTAGACGACGTCCATGACGACCCGCAGCCCGTCCTGGTTGATCGCCTTCACCATCTTGCGGAACTCCACCGTGCGCCCGGTGCCGTCCGGGTCGGTGGCGTACGAGCCCTCGGGGACCGTGTAGTGGTAGGGGTCGTAGCCCCAGTTGTAGGCGTCCTTGGCCGCCGTCTTGCTCACGCACTCCTGCTGCTTGTCGGAGTCGGCGGCGTAGGAGGCGAGGTCGCAGTCGGGGCTCTGCTGGTCGGCCTTCTTCTCGGGCACGGTCGCGAAGTCGAAGACGGGCAGCAGGTGGACGTAGGAGGTGCCCGCCTTCGCCAGTTCACGCAGGTGCTTCGAGCCGTCGCTGCCCTTGTCGGCGAAGGCCAGGTAGGTGCCCTGGTCCTTGGCCGGCACGGTCTTGTCCGCGACGGAGAAGTCCCGGACGTGCAACTCCTGGATCTGGGCGTCCCTGAGCGGTACGGCCTTGGGCTTGGCGTAGGCCGACCAGCCCTTGGGGGCCAGCGACCTGTCGTCCAGGTCGGCGACGACGCTGCGCCCGGAGTCCGCGGTGAGGGCGACCGAGTAGGGGTCGGTGACCTTGTTGGTGACGACCTTGCGGACGCTGGGCGCCCACACCTTCACGACGTACCGGTACTCCTTGCCCTTCCAGGACGCGGGGCCGGTGACGGACCAGACGCCGGTGGCGGCGTCGCGGTGCATCGCCTTGCGGGAACCGTCGAGTTCGAGCGAGACGTGCTGCGCGGTCGGCGCCCACACGGACAGCGTGGGACGGCCCTTGTGGAACGACGGCCCCAGGTCGGCCTTGGTGGCGCTCGCGTACACGTCGTCGAGGACGCCCGCGATCTGCACGCCCGTCGCCGCCAGCACGGCGCCGTTGGCGGCCCGCTGGGAGGCGACGATCTGCCCGCTGAGGGCCTCGCGCACCCGGTCCCGGTCGCGCGGGTCGACGGACCAGGCGGTGTAGTCCTTCAGGTAGGGGAACTTCGCCTTCTGGGCGTCGGTGAGGGTGGTCTTCCCAAGGCGCAGCCAGCGCTCGTCGTCGCTGGTCAGCGTCCCGTTCTTGACGGCGATGGAGCCGTCGCGGGAGTACAGCAGCTGGGTGGAGGCGGCGGCGTCGGAGCCGTTCCAGGCGACGGTGTCGCGGTCGATCCAGACCGCCTTGGAGGTGGTCAGGTCGAGGGCGGCGGCCGAGCCGGCGGGCTGCGGCAGCAGGTACTTCTCCTGGCCGTTCAGCAGCCACACCTCGTAGCCGTCGGCCTTGAGGTCGAGGGACTGGTCGGCGGGCAGGTCCTTGTCGTCGCCCTTGTGGATGATGTAGCTGAGGCTGGTGGCGCCGTCGGTGAGCGGCACCTCGAAGACGGCGCCGTAGGCGTCCGTCCGCACCGGCTTCAGCGGGCTCGGCCAGTCGGTGGGGTTCGCGGCGCCGGTCCAGACGTGCAGGCCCCAGCCGTCGTAGTTCCCGTCGGCCCGGTGGTAGTGGATGACGGCCTTGGTCCTGTCCTGCGCCGGGTAGTCGGGGCGGGTGGTCTGGACGGTGTCCTTGCCCTGCTCGATCCACACCTCACCGGTCTTGGTGACGTCGATGGAGCGGTCCGCGGAGACGTCCTTGTTGCCGTCCTTGTCGATGACGAGGAACCCGACGTTGGAGGCGCCCGGCTTCAGCTTGACGTAGGCGAAGGCCCCGTAGGCGTCACGGCCGGTGAACGGGTGGCTGGCCGGCCAGTTCGTCGACTCGCCGTCGGCGAGGTCGCCCCAGGCGTACAGGCCCCACTTGTCGTAGTCGCCGTCGGTGCGCTTGTAGTGGACGACCGCGTAGTCGCGTGAGGAGGCGGTGGGGATCTCCGGGGCGGGCGGGGTGCCGGTGGTGGAGGCCGCCGTGGCGGACGCCGTGTGTCCGGCCGAGTCGACGACGACCGCCTTGTAGCGCAGGGCCGTTCCGGCGGGTACGTCCTTGCCGAGGGTCTGGGTGACCTTGTACGGGGCGTGGTCGGCGGAGCCGAGGACGCGCCACGCGCCGTTGCCGACCTGGGCAGCGAAGACGACCCGGTTCAGCCGGCCGCCGTCCACGCCCGCGGACACCTCGACGGTGCCGGTGGCGCCGGCGTCGGGGGCCTTGAGGGTGACGGTCGGTGCCGTGGCCGGCTTGGCGGGCTTGCCGGCCGCCTTGAGGACGACGGCGGAGCCGGCCGGGACGGTGACGGTGACCTTGTTGTCGGCGCCGGAGGTGACGGTGGCCGAAGTGCCGTAGATGCCGCGGTACTTCATGTCGGCCGAGCCGGCCGCGAAGGTGGCGGTCTTCGCCTCGCCGGCGTTGTTGAAGGCGACGAGGTACTCCTGGCCGGACGTGGCGTCCGTGCGGGAGAACGCGTAGACGCCGGAGCCGTCGGCCGCGTAGCGCTCGGTCTGGACGCCGTCCGTCAGGGCGGGGTTGGCCTTGCGCAGCTTGCCGAGAGCACTGATCTGCTTGTAGAGCGGTGCTTTCGTGTCGTAGGCGTCGCTCGCGGCGGTGCGGTCGGTGCCGATCTCGTCGTCGTCGAGGTAGTCGGCGATCTTCGAGGCGAACATCGGCTGGCGGGCGTCCTTGTCGCCGCCGGAGCCGGTGAAGCCCTGCTCGTCGCCGTAGTAGACGACGGGGTTGCCGCGGCTGAGGAACATGACCTCGTTGGCGAGCTTGTCCTTGGCGAGCAGTTCGGCGTCCGTGGCCTTGGGGTTGTCCTGCTTCAGGAAGTACCCGATCCGGCCCATGTCGTGGTTGCCGAGGAAGGTGACCTGCTCGTACGCGTTGGCCTTGTCGGTCGTGTACTTGTAGTCGTCACCGAAGACCGAGGCGAGCTTCTGCGCGCTGCCGCCCTGCGAGGCGTAGGTGCGGGCCGCGTCCTGGAAGGGGAAGTCCAGGGTGGCGTCGAGGCGGCCCTGGGTGACGTACGGCGAGGTGATGGAGGTGTCGGCGGAGTAGACCTCGCCGAACATGAAGAAGTTCTTCCGCCCGTGCGCGGCCGCGTACGCGTCGAGCGCGGTCGCCCACTGGGTCCAGAACTCCATGTTCACGTGCTTGACCGTGTCGATGCGGAAGCCGTCGACGCCGAAGTCCCTGACCCAGCGCTCGTAGATCTTCTCCATGCCGCTGACGACCTCGGGACGCTCGGTCCACAGGTCGTCGAGGCCGGAGAAGTCGCCGTAGGTGGCGTTCTCGCCGGCGTAGGTGGAGTCGCCGCGGTTGTGGTACATCGTCGGGTCGTTGAGCCACGACGGGACCTTGAGGTTCTTCTTCCCGGCGGGCACGGTCGGCGTGCGCGGGAAGGAGTCGGTGTCGACGGGCGGGAACCTCTTCGTGCCGTCCGCGTAGTCGGCGTCGTCGAAGGGCCGCCCGTCCTTGGTCAGGTAGGGGAAGGCGCCCTTGGAGAGGTAGTCGTAGGACTTGCCCTCGTAGTCGACGACGTCGGCGGTGTGGTTGGTGATGACGTCGAAGAAGACCTTCATGCCCTTGGCATGCGCCTTGGAGATGAGGGTCGCGAGGTCCTTGTTGGTGCCGAAGTGCGGGTCGACCTTGGTGAAGTCGGTGATCCAGTAACCGTGGTAGCCGGCCGACGCGTTGGAGCCGGTGCCCTGCACGGGCTGGTTCTTGAAGATCGGGGCCATCCAGATGGCGGTGGTGCCCAGGCCCTTGATGTAGTCCAGCTTCTTCGTCAGGCCCTTGAGGTCACCGCCCTGGTAGAAGCCCTTGTCGGTGGGGTCGTAGCCGGTGCTCAGGCGTGAACCCGTCAGACCGCCTTCGTCGTTGCCGGTGTCGCCGTTGGCGAAACGGTCCGGCATGACGAAGTAGAACTGCTCCCGGGTGTCGTCGTGCCGGGCGGGCTCGGCCGCGAGCTTCGCGTCCGAGGGAGGCGGAGGCGGGGAGGCCGCCTGCGCGGCCAGTGGCTGGATCAGGGCGGCGGCAACAGCCACGACAGTGACGGCCGCGACCCGTCTCGCTCTCGGTATCACAGGCGGAAACTCCTTGCGATGACGGCTCTGGTGGGTCCGACCCCGCGTGACCGTACCGCCGACGAAAGGTTTACAGCAAGAGGCTTGAAATTCACAGCAAGAAGTTTCAACCGCAACCTTGACGTGTGCTTCTCAACTCCCCCACGCTCGCCACTGGTTGAAACCCCAACACCCCCTCAACGGAGCCGCACATGAGCAGACACCGACCCCCAGGTGTCTTCCGGCGCACGGCCACGGCCGTCGCCGCGGGCACGCTGGCCCTGGCGGGCGCCGTCGCACTGCCCGCCGCAGACGCGCACGCCGACACCACCGCCAAGGGCGACGTCATCGCCAACCTCTGGGAATGGAACTGGGACTCCATCGCCTCGGAGTGCACGAACGTCCTCGGCCCGGCCGGCTACGGGGCGGTCCAGGTCGCCCCGCCCTCCGAGTCCCTCAAGCAGTCCTCGTACTACTGGTGGGACGTCTACCAGCCGTACTCCTACGACCTCGACAGCCGCTTCGGATCGCAGGCGAAGTTCGCGTCGATGATCAGCGCCTGCCACGCGGCCGGCGTCAAGGTCTACACGGACGCGGTGATCAACCACACCGCGGCCCAGACCGGCACCGGCTACAACGGCACGACGGTCACGAACAAGTACGACACCCCGGAGTGGAACCGCACCGACTACCACGACTCCTCGGACTGCCCCACCTCCGACCTCACCATCCAGGACTACTCCAACCTCACCCAGGTCCAGAACTGCGAACTGCTCGGCCTGCCCGACCTCAGGACCGGCTCCGACACGGTCCGCGCCGGCATAGCCGACTACCTCAACGCGCAGCTCGCGCTCGGCGTCGACGGCTTCCGGGTGGACGCGGCCAAGCACATCCCCGAGGCCGACATGGCGGCCATCGAGTCCAAGCTGACGAACACCAAGGCGGGCTCGGCGCCGTACGTCTTCCAGGAGATCTACCCGGGCTCGACCCCGCAGCCCTCGGACTACTACGCCTCCGGCGACGTCCTGGACTTCACCTACGCGAGCAGGATGAAGTCCGCCTTCCAGGGGAACGTGAGCGACCTGTCCTCCCTGGCGAGCAGCGGCATCCTGCCCGCGGCGAACTCGGTGTCCTTCGTGACCAACCACGACACCGAGCGCAACGGCCTGCACATGTCGTACAAGGACGGTGACACCTACAAGCTCGCCAACCTCTTCCAGCTCGCCTACAAGTGGTCAACCCCCACCGTCTACGCCAGCTGGGAGTGGACCCAGAGCGACCAGGCCCCGCCCAACTCCTCGGGCTTCGTGAGCAACACGGACTGCTCGAACGGCTCCTGGTACTGCCTGGACCGTGACACGGGCGTCGTCGGCATGGTGGCCTGGCACAACGCGGTGGACACCGCGGCGGTCTCCGACTGGCAGACGAAGTCCTCCAACGTGATCGGCTTCGGCCGCTCCGGCGCGGGCTTCTTCGCCCTCAACAACGGCTCCTCGTCGGCCACCTACACCTTCACCACCGGCATGGCGGACGGCACCTACAGCAACGTCGTCGACGGCGGCGCGACCAAGGTCACCGTCTCCGGCGGCAGCGCCTCGCTCACCATCCCCGCCAAGAGCGCCGTCGCCTTCTACAACGCCTCCTACACCTGCACGGTGGGCTGCGGCGACACGGGCGGCGGCTCCGGCTCCTCAGGCTCCACGGTCAGCGCGACCTTCAAGGAGTACGCCCCCACGTCCAGCGGCACCGACGTCTACGTCGTCGGCTCGATCGCGGCACTGGGCGCCTGGGACACCTCCAAGGCGGTCAAGCTGTCGTCGTCCGGGTACCCCGTCTGGTCGGGCGAGGTGAGCGTGCCGATCAACACGTCGTTCACCTTCAAGTACATCAAGAAGGACGCGTCCGGGAACGTCACCTGGGAGTCCAACGCCAACAGGTCGGCCACCACCGCGAGTTCGGCGATCTCCCTGAACAACTCCTGGAACGTGGCCGACGCGGACGCCACCGACGTCACCTTCAACGAGTACGCGACGACCGACTGGGGCACCAACGTCTACGTCGTCGGTTCCGTCGCCTCCCTCGGCTCGTGGAACACCGCCGACGCGATCCCGCTGTCGTCGGAGTCGTACCCGACGTGGAGCAAGCTGGTGATCGTGCCCAAGAGTACGGCCTTCACGTACAAGTACATCAAGAAGGACGGCTCCGGGAACGTCACCTGGGAGTCCGGGACGAACCGCTCGTACTCGACGGGCAGTTCGTCCGGGTACTCCACCAGCGACACCTGGAAGTGAGGTCGTCGCCCGACGGCGCGGGTCAGCGATGACCTCGCCGCACACCGTCGCGGTCAGCGCGCCCCCGCTGACCGCGACGGTCGTTTCGCGTGCGGTCAGCAGGACGACTTGCCCGCGTAGATCGCCAGGGCGGTGTTGGAGCCCAGGGTGGCCGTGAACTGTCCGCTGGAGTTCACCGTCACGCTCGTGTTGTTCTGCACGTTGCAGTACGTCCCGGCGGGCAGCGAGGTCTGGTACGTGCGGCTGAGCGAGCCGGACTCGTGGTTGATGGCCACGAAGCCCTTGGAGCCGCGTCCGAAGGCGATGGCGTCGTTGCCGTCGTCCCACCAGTTGGTGACGGCCTGGCCGCGGGTGGCGTTGCGGAAGGCGACCATGCGCATGATCTCGGGCCAGGCGTGCTGGCACTTCCAGCCGTCCTGCCAGCAGGCGTTGACCTGGCCGCCGTTGGGCGGGCCGGCGTCGGCGTCCGACCACTCGTAGCCGGAGTTGATGTCCGGGGCGCCGTAGGGCCAGGCGAGCATGAAGACGTTGGCGAGGGTGTAGTTGGCGCCGTCCTTGTAGTTGAGGGTCGAGCCGTTGCGCTCGGTGTCGTGGTTGTCCACGAAGACGCCCGCCACGGAACTGCTCATGTACCCCCAGCCCTCGCCGAAGTTCTTCAGGTAGGCGAGGTTCTCGTTGTTGAAGACCCGCTTGAGGTCGTAGGCGTAGCGGAACTCCTGCACGTCACCGTTGCCGGTGTACTCGGTGGGCTGGACGGCCTCGCCGGCGCCGTAGATGACCTCCTGCTTCCAGTAGGCGTTCGGATTGCTCAGCCGGGACTTGATGTTGGCGAGGTCGGCTGTGTCGATGTGCTTGGCGGCGTCGATGCGGAAACCGTCGATGCCGTAGCCGAGCAGGGAGTTCATGTAGCCGGCGATGGTGGCGCGGACGTACTCCTCGCCCGTGTCCAGGTCGGCCAGGCCGACGAGTTCGCAGTGCTGGACGTTCCAGCGGTCCTGGTAGTTGGAGACCTGGGAGGTGCAGTCGTCGAAGTCGTACGAGGAGTACAGCCCGGGGTAGTTGTACTTCGTGTACGACGACCCGCCCGTGCCGGTGCCGCTGCCGGCCGCCATGTGGTTGATGACCGTGTCGACGACGACCTTCACCCCGGCCGCGTGGCAGGTGTTGACCATGCTCTTGAAGGCGGTGGCGTCACCGAGCCGGCCGGCGATCTTGTAGCTCACCGGCTGGTACGACGTCCACCACTGCGAGCCCTGTATGTGCTCGGCGGGCGGGGAGACCTGCACGTAGCCGTAGCCCGCGGGGCCGAGGGTGCTGGTGCACTCCTTGGCGACGGAGGCGAAGTTCCACTCGAAGAGGACGGCGGTGACGTCCTTGGTACCGGGCGGGGACGCCTGCGCACTGGTCGTGCCCATGACAAGGGCCGCCGTGGAGGCGGCGACGGCCATGGAAAGGATTCTGCGTGATGCCATGTGGGGTTCCTTCACCGTTGAAGGTTTTTGCTGCAAGCTTTCAACCAACTTGCGATGACGGAGATGTTAAAGGCCCGTTGCCTGAAAAGGCAGCGGGCAACATGAAGTTGATGCAAGAAATTTCAGACTGCCGCAGCGGACAGCCGATACAGCACCTGCGGACTGCCGAACTCGACGAACTCCTCGACGGCGACGGCGCCCAGGTCCTCAAGAAGCCGGCGCGAGCGCGTGTTGGCCTCCTGCGTGACGGCGACCAGGTCCCGGCCCGGCACGGCGGCCTGAGCCCACTCCGCGACGGCCGAGACGGCCTCGCGGGCGTAGGCGTGGCCCCAGTGCTCGGGCAGCAGTTGGTACGAGACCTCGGTACGGCCGTTCCGGGCGTCCGGTTCCAGCAGTACCGAGCCCACCACCCGGCCGTCTGCCCGGCGCACGACGCTCAGCAGCCCCCGTGCGCCCACGCACAGCCGTTCGCGGGCCCGGACCACCTCCGCGTCGACCGGTCCGCCCAGGTGCCGCCGGACCTCGGCGTCGGTCCACATGCGGCGGTGGACGGGGACGTCCGCCCGCTCGACGGGCCGCAGGAGCAGGCGGCGGGTCGTGAGGGAGTGGGGCCACCAAGTGGCTGCGGCGGGGGCGGACATGAGGGAGAGCATGGCAGAGGCCTGCCGGTCGGGGAGGAGCGGCAGGCCTCTGGGTCGGGGTGGTCAGGCCGTGGTGAACCAGACCGTCGTGTCCGACGGGATCTTCGTCTCGCCGTCCGCCTTCGTGACCTCTTCGCTGGTGAGGAGGACGCGGCCGTAGGTCGGGGTGGTCACCGACTCGCCGGTCGTGTTGGCCACGCACACGAACTCGCCGCGCCGGAAGGCGAGGACGCCCTCGGGGGCCCGCAGCCACTCCACCGCGTCGCCCGCGCCGAGGTCGGGGTGGGCACTGCGGAGGGCGAGGGCGGCGCGGTAGAGCTCCAGGGTGGAGCCCGGGGTGCCGGTCTGGGCCTCCACGCTCAGCTCGCCCCAGCCGGACGGCTGCGGGAGCCAGCTGCCACCGCTGCCGAAGCCGTACGACGATCCGTCGCGCGTCCACGGGATCGGCACCCGGCAGCCGTCACGGAAGCCGTCCTGGCCGGCGCCGCGGAAGTACGCGGGGTCCTGGCGGACCTCGTCCGGGAGGTCGACGACGTCCGGCAGGCCGAGCTCCTCGCCCTGGTAGACGTACGCCGATCCCGGCAGTGCCAGCATCAGCAGGGACGCGGCCCTGGCCCGGCGCAGGCCGAGTTCGCGGTCGCCGGCCAGACGGATCTGGGTACCGAGGCCGGGCGGGTTGGCGAAGCGGGTGGCGTGCCGGGTGACGTCGTGGTTGGACAGCACCCAGGTGGACGGCGCGCCCACCGGCCGCATCGCCTCCAGCGTGCGGTCGATGACCTCGCGGAGCTCGGCCGCGTCCCAGGCGGTCGACAGGTACTGGAAGTTGAAGGCCTGGTGCAGCTCGTCGGGGCGGACGTAGTTGGCGGTGCGCTCGACGGTCGGCGTCCAGGCCTCGGCGACGAAGATCCGCTCGCCGCTGTACTCGTCGAGGATCAGCCGCCACTGGCGGTAGATCTCGTGCACGCCGTCCTGGTCGAAGAACGGCATGACATCGTTGCCCAACAGCTTCAGCTGGTCGTGGGCGCCGAGGTCGGGCAGGCCCGCGGCCTTGACCAGGCCGTGCGCGACGTCGATGCGGAAGCCGTCGACGCCCATGTCGAGCCAGAACCGCAGGATGGAGCGGAACTCGTCGCCGACCGCCGGGTGTTCCCAGTTGAAGTCGGGCTGCTCGGGGGCGAAGAGGTGCAGGTACCACTCGCCGGGGGTGCCGTCGGGCTCGGTGACCCGGGTCCACGCCGGGCCGCCGAAGATGGACTCCCAGTCGTTGGGCGGCAGTTCGCCGTTCTCGCCCTTGCCGGGACGGAAGTGGTAGCGCTCCCGCAGCGGGGAACCGGGGCCCTCGCGCAGGGCCCGCTTGAACCACTCGTGCTGGTCGGAGGAGTGGTTGGGGACCAGGTCGACGATGATCCGCAGACCCAGCTCACGGGCGTCGCGGATCAGCGCGTCGGCGTCCAGGAGGTTGCCGAACATGGGGTCCACGGCACGGTAGTCGGCCACGTCGTAGCCGGCGTCGGCCTGCGGGGAGGCGTAGAAGGGGCTCAGCCACACGGCGTCCACGCCGAGGTCGCGCAGGTACGGGAGTCGGGAGCGGATGCCCTCCAGGTCACCCATGCCGTCGCCGTTGCTGTCGGCGAAGCTGCGCGGGTAGACCTGGTAGATCACCGCGTCGCGCCACCAGTCCCGGCGCTCGGCGACGGTGGCTACGGCGGAGGTCGGGGCCGGGTCGGCGGCAGTGTGCTGCTGGCTCATGGCGTCCTTGATACGTGACTGGGGTGGGGTCATGGGCTGTGGTGCGGTACGGCGGCGGGTCGGGCGGCGAGGCGGCCGCGGTCGCAGCGGGGTCGGATGGCGACCGCGACCGCCTCGGGTCCTGGGCCCGCGCAGGGCGTCAGCCCTTGGTGCCGCCCGCGGTGAGGCCGGTCACCAGGTTCTTCTGCACGAGGTAGAAGAAGGCGGAGACCGGTACGGCGATCAGTACCGCGGTCGCGGCCATCAGGTTGCGCTGGGCGTCGTGTTCGCTGATGAAGGTCTGCAGACCGACGGCGAGCGTGTACTTCTGGTCGTCCAGCATGAACGTCGTGGCGAAGGCGACCTCGCCGAAGGCGGTGATGAAGCTGTAGAACGCGGCGACCGCCAGGCCGGGCTTGGCCAGCGGCAGGATCAGCCGGGCGAAGGTGCCGAAGGGGCTCAGCCCGTCGACGCGGCCGGCCTCGTCGATCTCGAACGGGATCGTGTCGAAGTAGCCCTTGAGCAGCCAGGCGCAGTACGGCACCGCCGTCGAGCAGTAGACGAGGACGAGTCCGAGGTAGCTGTCGATGAGGCCCAGGTCGCCCAGGATCTGGTACATCGGCACCATGAGGACGGCGACCGGGAACATCTGGGTGACCAGGAGCACCCACATGAACTTGCGGTAGCCCGGGAAACGCATGCGGGAGACCGCGTATCCGGTGGTGGCGGCGACCATCACACCGAGCACGGTGGTGCCGAGCGAGACGATCAGGGAGCTCTTCAGCCAGTCGAAGAAGCTCGTGTGGTTCAGGACGAACGAGTAGTTGTCGAACGTCATCTTCTTCCAGATGCCACCCGGGTGGAGGTAGTCGTCCTTGTCCGGGCCGAGGGAGAGGAAGACGAGCCAGGCGATCGGGAACAGCGCGACGACGCTTCCGGCGATCAGGATGCCGTGGGAGGCGAGCGAGGCGCCGAGGCCGCGCTGGCCGCGCCCGCGCGCCTTGCCGGAGGCCGCCGGCGCCGGACGGTCGTCGGTCGCCGCGGACGAGGTCTGGACAGTGGTCGTACTCATGGGAACTCCTGCCTCAGATCGCGAGCTGCTGCTCATTGCGGTTCAGCCAGCGGCGGTAGAACGAGGTGAAGACGATCAGGATGGCCAGCAGCAGGATGCCGTAGGCGGCCGACTGCGCGAAGTCGCGCGGCTGCTGTCCGAAGCCGAGGTAGTAGGCCCAGGTGACCAGGATCTGGGCGTCCGGGGCGGAGGTCGCGCCGAACAGCAGGAAGATCACGGCGAACTGGTTGAAGGTCCAGATGATGCCGAGCAGGACGACCGTGGAGCTGACCGAGCGCAGCCCCGGCAGGGTGACGTAGCGGAAGCGCTGCCAGGCGCTCGCGCCGTCCATCTCGGCGGCCTCGTACAGCGAGGCGTCGATGGACTGCAGGCCGCCGAGCAGCGAGACCATCATGAACGGCACACCGCACCAGGTGTTGACCATGATGGCGGCGAACCGCTGCCAGAAGGTGTCCTCCAGCCAGGACGGCTGTGGCAGGTGCAGGGCGTGCAGGGCGGTGTTGATGATGCCGCCGTCGGAGAGCATGATCCGCCAGCCGAAGACGGTGACGAAGGTCGGCACGGCCCACGGCACGATGAGCAGCAGCCGGTACAGGGTGCGGCCGCGCAGCTTCTGGTTGAGCAGGAGCGCGAAGCCGAGGCCGATCGAGTAGTGCAGCGCGACGCACAGGGCGGTCCAGGCGACCGTCCAGATGAAGTGCGACCAGAAGCGGTCGTAGGACAGCGGGCCGAACAGGATGTCCTTGTAGTTGTCCAGGCCGATGAACTTGTAGGTGGCGTCGATGTGGTTGACGCCGATCGTGCGCGCGGTGTTGAGGCTGTTGGCGTCCGTGAGCGTCAGGTAGAGCCCGTACACCAGGGGATAGAGCACGAGGACGCCGAGGACGATCACCACCGGGGTGATCATCGCGTACGCGTACCAGTACTTCTGGTAGCTGTGCTTGAGGCGCTGGCCCAGCCCGGGCCGCGGCCCGCGCTCGCCACGGCGTTTGCCGGTGGCGCGGTCGATGGCGACTGTCATGTTCGACACCTTCTGGAAGTTCTACGGCTCTGAGAAGAGGCTGGGCGCAGACCGGTGGCCGTCGGGTCCGTCCTTGTCAGGGCGGACCCGACGGCCGCTCGGGTTTACTTGCTGAAGTCCGGCACGAGCTTGGCGATGGCCAGTTCGGCGTTGCTCAGGCCCTTGTCCAGGGACTCCTTGCCACCGGCGATCTTCGGCAGTTCGGTGTCCAGCGGGCCCCACAGGGAGCTGTACTCGGGCAGCGCGGGCCGCGGCTGGGCGGCGGACAGCACGCCCTGGTAGCCGGCGATGCCCGGGTCGCCCTTGACCTCGGCGGTGTAGGCGTCGGCGCGGGTGGGCAGCGTGGAGTTCTTCAGCGCGATCTCCGTCTGCGACTTGGCGGAGGTCATGAAGTTGACGAACTTCAGGGCCGCCTTCTGGTGCGCCGAGTCCGAGCCCGCGTAGACGGACAGGTTGTGGCCGCCGGTCGGGGCGCCCGCCTTGCCGGTGGAGCCGGCCGGGACGGTGGCGATGCCGAGGTTGGACTTGTCCTTGAAGGCCGAGCCCTTGTAGAAGTTCGTGATCTCCCACGGGCCCTGGATGATCGAGGCGACCTTGCCGTTGACGAACGCGTCCTGGATGTGGGCGTAGGCGTCGGCGGTGGTGTCGGCCTTGTGCAGGCCCTTGCCGGAGAAGAGGCTCAGCCAGGTGCCGTAGGCCTTCTTCGCGGCGGGCGAGTTGACCGTGATCTTCTTGGCGGTGGCGTCGACCGTGTCGGTGCCCTCGCCGTAGAGGAAGCTCTGGGCGTAGTACGCCTGGGTGGAGCCCCAGTAACCGTCGACCTTGGCCTTGTCCTGGACCTTGGCGGCGTCGGCCTTCAGCTCGTCCCAGGTCTTGGGGGCCTCGGTGATGCCGGCCTTCTTGAACAGGGCCTTGTTGTAGACGAGGGCGAGGGTGTCGGTGACCAGCGGGACGCCGTAGGTCTTGCCCTGGTACTGCGCCTGCGTGATCAGGCTGGACTGGAACTTGTCCTTGTCGGCGAGGGCCTCGGTGCCGTCCAGCGGCAGGAAGTAGCCCTTCTTGGCGAAGGCGGGGGTCCAGCCGACCTCGGAACGCAGGATGTCCGGGGCGCCCTTGGAACCGGCGGCGGTGTCGAACTTGTTCTGCGCCTGGTCGAAGGGGACGTTGACGTACTTGACCTTGATGTTCTTGTTGGCGGCCTCGAACTGCTTGATCAGGGCCTGGTACGTCGGCGCCTCGTTGGTGGCGTTGGAGGTGTCCCACCAGGTGATGGTGACCGGCCCGCTGCTCTTGTCGCTGCCGCTGTCGCTTCCGCCGCAGGCCGTCGCCGCGAGGGCGAGGGACGCCACCAGCGCGGTGGCCGCTATGCCACGCCGCATGAGTTCTCCTTGAGGGTTAAGCCCGTGTGGTGCGGGAGCGGCCCCGTCCGCCGTTCCCGCTGTGTTGCCGACTGCGCCGTTGCGGCGGCCGGGCGTCAGGGAACGTAACAGCGTTGAAAGCGTTGCGAAAGACCTTGCAGCAAAAAAGTGCAAGAGGCTGCGGAAGTTACGTCGCCGTGACCGCCTGTCGACCGTCACGAGACCCTTGCTCGCCAGGCCTGAGCGGGATACGGCCGGGTTGTGCAAGACTCTGCAAGCTCTTGCCATCCGGCTCCGGCGCGGGAATCATCCCCTTGCGGGACAAGGGGCACCGACCAGAACAGAGGGACCGCGATGACGATACGGCCGGTACAGTCCGGTGCCGTGACCACACGGCTTGCCGACATCGCCGCTCAGGCGGGGGTGAGCGAAGCGACCGTCAGCCGCGTCCTCAACGGCAAGCCGGGCGTCGCCGCCACCACCCGCCAGTCCGTGCTGGCCGCACTGGACGTGCTCGGATACGAGCGTCCCGTGCGGCTGCGCCAACGCAGCGAGGGCCTGGTGGGGCTGATAACCCCCGAGCTGGAGAACCCGATATTCCCGGCTCTGGCCCAGGTGATCGGGCAGGCGCTGACGCGGCAGGGCTACACCCCGGTGCTGGCCACGCAGACGCCGGGCGGCTCGACCGAGGACGAGCTGACCGAGATGCTCGTCGACCGGGGGGTCGCCGGCATCATCTACGTCTCCGGGCTGCACGCCGACACCACCGCCGACATGGAGCGCTACGAGCGCCTGCGCGCGCAGGGCGTCCCCTACGTCCTGGTGGACGGGTTCTCGCCGAAGGTGCAGGCGCCGTTCATCTCCCCCGACGACCGCGCGGCGATGACGCTGGCGGTGACGCATCTGGCGTCCCTGGGGCACACGCGCATCGGCCTCGCCCTCGGCCCGAAGCGGTTCGTGCCCGTGCAGCGCAAGATCGAGGGGTTCGTGCGCGCGATGCAGGACCAGCTCGGCCTGAGCGCGGAGACCGTCGAGAACGACCTCGTCCAGCACTCGCTGTACACCCTGGAGGGCGGTCAGGCCGCCGCCACCGCGCTGATGGCCCGCGACTGCACGGCGATCGTGTGCGCGAGCGACATGATGGCGCTCGGCGCGATACGCGCGGCGCGGCAGCAGGGCCTGGACGTCCCCAAGGACATCTCGGTGGTCGGCTTCGACGACTCCCCGCTGATCGCGTTCACCGACCCGCCGCTGACCACGATCCGCAAGCCGGTCCCGGCCATGGGGCAGGCGGCGGTACGCACGTTGCTGGAGGAGATCGGCGGAACGCCCGCGCCCCACAGTGAGTTCGTGTTCATGCCGGAACTGGTGGTACGGGGTTCGACCGCTTCGGCCCCTGGGGACCGCCATCGTCCCTAGGGCGGAGAATCCGGGGGTTTCGGCAGTGCGCCGGGAGTAGGCGCGGGGGTCCGTGCGTTGTAGGAAATGCGACCTGAACCCAACCGGGGGATGATCGGTGGCGGAAGGCATTTCTGGCAGACTCTGTGCCCATGGGTGACTCGACCGTGACCAGTCTGGGAGACCGTGAGCAGGCGGCCGTTCCGGACTCCCCCACGGCCGTGGAGGGGAAGGCCGGAAGCCCGCGTCATCTGCGCCGGCTGCGCACCCCCCGCCGTCCCCGTCTGTGGTTCGAGATCCTTCTGATCGCGGTGAGTTACTGGACGTACTCCATCGTCCGCAACGCGGTCCCCGAGCAGCGTGTCGAGGCGCTGCGCAACGCCGACTGGATCTGGAGGACCGAGCACCGACTGGGCATCGCCGTCGAGCAGTCGGTCAACCACACGGTGAACTCGGTGTCCTGGCTGATCGTCGGCATGAACTACTACTACGCCACACTGCACTTCATCGTGACCCTGAGTGTGCTGGTGTGGCTGTTCCGCAGTCATCCCGGCCGCTACGCGGCGACCCGGCTGGTGCTGTTCGCGGCGACGGGCGTGGCCCTGGTCGGCTACTACCTGTACCCGCTCGCTCCCCCGCGGTTGATGCGCGGCAGCCACTTCATCGACACCGTCCTGATCCACCGGACCTGGGGTTCGATGGCCTCCGGCGACCTCAAGCACATGTCCAACCAGTACGCCGCGATGCCGTCCATGCACATCGGCTGGTCCCTGTGGTGCGGACTGACGGTCTTCGCGCTGGCGAGCGTGCCGTGGGTGCGGGTGCTGGGCCTGCTGTACCCGGTGGCCACGCTGATCGTGATCGTCGCGACGGCCAACCACTTCTGGCTCGACGCGGTGGGCGGCCTGCTGTGCCTGGCGTTCGGGTTCGCGGTCGCGTGGGCCTGGTACGGCAGGCTGCCGTACGCCCTGCCGAGGACGGTGCCGGAGAAACGCGAGAAGAGCGAGTCGCGGCCGGCGAAGGCGTAGTTCAGCACGCCCGGTGCACCACGTGGCCTCCGGTCACCGTCAGCCGTACCGGCGCCTCGGCCACCTCGTCCGCCGGGGCCTTCACGGGGTCCAGGCCCAGGGCCGTGAGGTCGGCCCGGTACCCGACGGCGATCCGCCCCGCCGCACGCTCCTCCCCCGCCGCGCGCGCCGCATGGCTGGTGCAGCCCTCCAGAGCTTCCAGGCCCGTCAGCCCGGCCCGCGCGGAGGCCGCCCCTCTGGGCGCCCGTGCCGTCGCCAGGACGGCCCGCACGTCGTAGTGGGCGATCGGCCAGTCGGAGCCCAGGGCGACCGTCGCGCCCGCGTCCCGCAGGTCCCGCAGCCGCCAGGCGTGCCCGGCGCGGGCGGTGCCCAGGCGGCGGGACCACTCGTCGGTGCCGTCGGCCCGGGTGTACGCGGTGTGCGGCGGCTGCATGCCGGCCGCCACCCCGAGCTCGGCGAACCGCGGCAGCAGCGCGTCGGGCGCCGTCTCGATGTGCTCGACGCGGTGCCGGCCCCGGGCGTCGGGGCCGAGCCCGGCCACCACGTCCAGGACGTGCCGTACCGCGGCGTCCCCGATGGCGTGCGTGGCGGTGCGGACACCGGCGGCGTGCAGGTGCCGCACGGCGACCTCGTAGGCCTCCGGTTCCGGCCAGAAGGCCTCGGTCCCCTGACCGTGGCAGTCGGCGTGCTCCAGCCAGGCGGTGCCGCCCTCCACGGTGCCGTCCATGAAGAACTTCACCCCGCCGACCCGCCAGTGCCGGCCCCCGCGCCCCTGCACCGCGATCAGCTCCTCCAGCGCGGCGGTGTCCGCGCCGGGCATGCACCAGGGCGCGAACCGCAGCCGCACCGGCAGCACGGTCTCCCGGGCGATCGAACCGACCAGCTCCATGTCCCCCGCGTCCATGACGTGCGCCCCGGTCAGGCCGGTCGCGGCCATCGCCGTGAGCAGATCGACGAGGCGGGCCCGGCGGACCGCGTGGGAGGGCCGCGGCAGCACCCGCGTGAGCAGATCCATCGCCGCGTGCTCGACAAGGTGCCCGGTGGGGCGCCCGGAGGCGTCGCAGACCACCTCCGAGCGCTGGGCGAAGACGCGGGGCCCGGTCACGCCCGCCACGGCCAGCGCGGCACCGGTCGCGAGGGCGGAGTGGCCGTCGTAGAGGCGGAGGAAGGCGGGGGTTCCCGCCCCGATCGCGTCCTCCACGAGCGCGCGGTCGATCGGCCGCCCCTCGAAGGCGTTGTGGTCGAGGCCGAACCCGACGACCCACCCGTCGATCCGCTCGGCCCCGGCGAGCGCGGACCGCAGTCCGGCCAGGTCCCGCACGCCCGACAGGTCGACCCCGGTGGCCATGTCCAGCCCCCACACGGGATGGCTGTGCGCGTCCACGAGCCCGGGCACGAGGTGCGCCCCCTCCAGGGCCACGACCTCGGTGCCGGGTCCGCGCCAGGCGGGTACGTCCGCCTCGTCGCCGACCGCCGCGATCACCCCGTCGCTCACGGCGACGGCGCCTGCGTAGGGACGTTCGGGGTCGAGGGTGCGGATCTCGGCGCCGGTGAGGATCAAGTCGGGGGCGTGCATGAGTGGGGTGAACTCCCTTGTCTCGTAGGTCTATACGGCGGGCCCGGCCGGCTCGGCGGCCTTGGCGGGCCCGGTCGGCTCGGGTGTCTCGGCGGGCTCGGGTGTCTCCGCGGGCTCGGCCGTTTCGGCGGGCTCGGCGGCGAAGTCCCGGTACACCTCGGGCCGTTCGCGGCGCAGCCACCAGGCCAGCACCAGGCCGGCGGCGAACACGGCGGGGGCCGTGGTGATCAGGACGGTGTTGACGGTCGGCGAGGCGCCGGTGAACAGGTCGATGTGGGTGATGACGAGCCCTATGGCGGTGGCGAGCAGCACCGCCGCGGCCACCGGCGCGACGATCGTGCGCAGGGCGCCCTCCTGGTGGCGCACCCGCCGGAAGTAGCAGGGCACGGCGATCGCGGCGAGCAGCTGGAGCAGGAACAGGCCGATCATTCCGGGGGTGTTCACCCACAGCAGGAGCTGCTGGTAGGGGTCGGCGCCGGCCGCCCAGAAGGCGACGACGACGGCCGCGCCGAGGACGGTCTGGGCGATCCCGGCGACGTACGGGGAGCGGTGGCGGGCGTGCACGCGGCCCAGCGGCTTCGGCAGGACGCCCTCCTCGGCGAGGGCGAGGGCGTAGCGGTTGATCGCGTTGTGGAAGGCGAGGAGGGAGGCGATGACGCTGGTGACGATGAAGACGTGCATCAGGTCGGCCGCCCAGCCGCCGACGTAGGTGGTGATCGCGGCGAAGAACAGGCCGCCGGGGTCCTTGGCGGCCGCGGCGATCACGTCGGCGTCGCCGAAGGCCTGGATGACGATCCAGACGATGAAGGCGTAGAAGAGGCCGAGGAAGGCGACGGCCACGTAGGTGGCCCGCGGGATGGTGCGGTCGGGGTCGCGGGCCTCGCGGCGGTAGATGACGGTGGACTCGAAACCGGTGAACGCGGCGAAGGCGAAGGCCAGGACGACGGCCGTGCCGGGGACCAGGACGTGGCCCGGGGCGAGGGAGGCGCCCGACAGTCCGTGCGCGCCGCCCTTGAGCAGCACCCCTCCCGCGAGGAGCACCAGGATGCCGGTCTCGGCGAGGAGCAGGACGCCCAGCACCTTGGCACCGAAGTCGATCGAGCGGAAGCCGCCGTAGCCGATGAGGAGCAGGCCGGCCAGGGAGATCGGCAGCCAGGGGACGCCGGTGCCGAACAGGGCGTGCAGGGTGTCCCTGGTGGCGGAGGCGAGGAGGCCGTAGACGCCGATCTCCATGCCGTTGTAGCCGATCAGGGCGAGCAGGGCGGCGCCGATGCCGGCGGGGCGGCCGAGGCCGCGGGTGATGTACGCGTAGAAGGCGCCGCCGCTCTTCACGTGGCGGCTCATGGTGGTGAAGCCGACGGCGAAGACGGCGAGGGTGATGCCGGCGATGAGGTAGCCGGCCGGGGCGCCGATGCCGCCGAGCAGGATCGCGAGCGGCGCGACGCCGGCCATGACGGTGAGCGGGGCGGCGGCGGACACCACGAAGAAGGCGATGTCGGCGGTGCCGAGGGAACCGGAGCGCAGAGTCGCCGGGGCGGTCGGCGTTCTCTCCTCGGGGGTGGTGACGGACATGGGCAAGCCCTTCGGGCGCGGCGGACGGGGAGGGTTCCGGACGTGCGGGTCGGTCGACGGCCCCCGGGCACGGGGATGGCGACCCCGGGGCCGTAAACCTAAAGGCTTTCGGTTTCGGCAATGTAGCCTCCTCCTGGGCATCCGGGAAGACCTCAAGGGGGACCGCAGACCATGGGACGGCCGCGCACACCGCTCCTCGACCGCGAGCGCATCACGACGACGGCTCTGCAACTGGTCGACGAGCAGGGGGATTTCAGCGTGCCGCAGATCGCCAGGCGGCTGGGGGCGCAGACCGGCTCGGTGTATCACCATGTGGACGGCCGCGAGGGGATCGTGGAGCTGCTGCGGGAGCGGGTGGCCGAGGCGATCGACCCCGGGACGCTGGACCTCGTCCCCTGGGACACGGCGCTGGAGGCCTGGGCCCGCTCCTACCGCGCGGCCTTCGCCGCCCACCCGAAGGCGATCCCGCTGCTCATGACCTCACCCGTGCGGGCGCCCCGGGTTCTGGAGCAGTACGAGCGCGCGGTGACCCTCCTGCTGGCCGCGGGCTTCGCACCGGGCGAGGTGATGCCGCTGATCATCGCCCTGGAGAACCTGGTCCTGGGCTCGGCCCTGGACCTCGCGGCGCCGGAGACGATGTGGGAGCTGACCGAGCACACCCCGACGCCCCGGCTGGCGGAGGCGCTCGCGGCGGTGGGCGAGGGGCGGGCGGACCGGGCCTTCGAGGTGGGGCTGGCGGGGTTCCTGGGGCACGCGCGGGCGCTGCTGGCCGGGGACTGAGCCCGCGCCCCGGGCGGGACCTCGCTCAGCCCCCATGGAGTCAGCCCCCGTAGAACAGCTCCTCCACCACCGACCGCGCCCTGCGTGCCGTGCGGCGGTAGGCGTCCAGCATGTCGCCGACCATTCCGTCGCCGTAGCCCAGGTAGCGGCCCACGGCGGCCACCTCGCGGCCGTCCGAGGGGAAGGTGTCGCCGGCCCGGCCGCGCACCAGCATCACGGCGTTGCGCACGCGCGTGGCCAGCACCCACGCCTCGTCCAGGGTCTCCGCGTCCTCGGCCCGGATCAGCCCGGCGGCACGCGCCGCCGCCAGGGCCGCGCGCGTCCGGGTCGTCCGCAGTCCCGGCTCCGCGTGGCCGTGCCGCAACTGCATCAGCTGCACGGTCCACTCCACATCGGACAGCCCGCCGGGCCCGAGCTTGGTGTGCAGCTTGGGGTCGGCGCCGCGCGGCAGCCGCTCGGCCTCCATACGGGCCTTCAGCCGCCGGATGTCGCGCACCGCCTCGTCCCCGAGCCCCCGCGCCGGGTAGCGCAGCGGGTCGATCAGCTCCACGAAGCGGCGGCCGAGGTCCTCGTCGCCCGCGACCGGTTCGGCCCGCAGCAGCGCCTGCGACTCCCACACCAGCGACCAGCGGCGGTAGTACGCCTCGTACGAGTTCAGGGTCCGCACCAGCGGGCCCGACTTGCCCTCGGGCCGCAGGTCCGCGTCGATCAGCAGCGGCGGGTCCGCGCTCGGGATCTGCAGCAGCCGCCGCATCTCGGAGACGACCTTGTTCGCCGCGTCGGCGGCCTCCCGCTCGCCCACGCCCTCGCGCGGCTCGTGCACGAAGACGACGTCGGCGTCGGAGCCGTAGCCCAGTTCGTGGCCGCCGAAGCGGCCCATACCGATGACGGCGAACCGGGTCGGCAGCTCCTCGCCCCAGCCGTCCCGCACCACCGCGCGCAGGGTGCCCGCGAGGGTGGCCGCGGTCAGGTCGGACACCGCGGCGCCCACCCGGTCCACCAGGGCGCCCGGATCGGCCTCGGCGGGGTGCGTCTCGGTGCCGTACGAGCCCACGATGTCCGCGGCGGCCGTGCGGAACAGCTCCCGGCGCCGGACGCCGCGCGCCGCCGTGACCGCCTGGACCGCGCCCTCCGCGCGGCCGACCGCGGCGAGTATCTCCTGCTCCAGATGGTCCCGGCCACGCGGGCCCAGCCCCCCGGCGTCGCCGTCGCCGAGCAGCGCCACCGCTTCGGGCGCCCGCATCAGCAGATCGGGGGCGAGCCGGCCGGCGGACAGCACGCGCGCGAGGTTCTCCGCGGCGGCGCCCTCGTCCCGCAGCAGCCGCAGGTACCAGGGCGTCTTGCCGAGCGCGTCCGACACCTTGCGGAAGTTCAGCAGGCCCGCGTCCGGGTCGGCGGAGTCCGCGAACCAGCCCAGCAGCACGGGCAGCAGGGTCCGCTGGATCGCGGCCTTGCGCGTCACCCCCGACGCCAGCGCCTCCAGGTGGCGCAGCGCGGCGGCCGGGTCGGCGTACCCGAGCGCGACCAGCCGCTCCCGCGCCGCCTCGGGGCTCAACCTGGCCTCACCGGGCGCGAGTTGGGCCACGGCGTCGAGCAGCGGCCGGTAGAAGAGCTTCTCGTGCAGACGGCGTACGACGGCCGTGTGGCGCCGCCACTCACGGGTCAGCTCGGCGACGGGGTCGGCGCGCAGGCCGAGGGAGCGGCCGATGCGGCGCAGGTCGGCGTCGTCCTCGGGGACGAGGTGCGTGCGCCGCAGCCGGTACAGCTGGATGCGGTGCTCCATGGACCGCAGGAAGCGGTAGGCGTCGTCGAGCTGCACGGCGTCCTGCCGTCCCACGTACCCGCCGGCGGCGAGCGCCTGGAGGGCGTCGAGCGTCGTCCCGCTGCGCAGCGACGCGTCCGCCCGCCCGTGCACCAACTGCAGCAGCTGGACGGCGAATTCGACGTCCCTGAGCCCTCCGGGGCCGAGCTTCAGCTCGCGGTCGACCTCGGCGGCGGGGATGTTCTCGACGACCCGGCGGCGCATCTTCTGCACGTCCGCGACGAAGTTCTCGCGCTCGGCGGCCTGCCAGACCAGGGGTTCCAGGGCAATGACGTACTCCTCGCCGAGCTCGATGTCGCCGGCCACCGGGCGGGCCTTGAGCAGCGCCTGGAACTCCCAGGTCTTGGCCCAGCGCTGGTAGTAGGCGAGATGGCTGGAGAGGGTGCGCACCAGGGGGCCGTTCCTGCCCTCCGGGCGGAGGTTGGCGTCGACGGGCCAGATCGAGCCCTCGACCGCGGTCTCCGAGCAGACCCGCATCATGTGCGAGGCCAGCTTCGTGGCGGCCCGGAGCGCCTTGCCCTCGTCGGCGCCGTCCACGGCCTCGCCGACGAAGATGACGTCGACGTCGGAGACGTAGTTCAGTTCGTGGCCGCCGCACTTGCCCATCGCGATCACCGCGAGCCGGCACAGCGCGGCGTCCTCGGGCGCGGCGGCGCGCGCGATGGCGAGGGCGGCGCGCAGGGTCGCGGTGGCGAGGTCGGCGAGCTCGGCGGCGGTCTCGGCGACGTTCGTGGTGCCGCAGACGTCACGGGCGGCGATGGACAGCAGACAGCGGCGGTAGGCGACCCGCAGGGAGACCGGGTCGTCGGCCTCGGCGAGGCCCCGCTCGAACTCCTCCACCCCCGGGTGCAGGTCCCGCGGCTCGTACGTGACCAGGGCGTGCCAGTCCCTGGGGTGCCGGGCGAGGTGGTCGGCGAGCGCGGCGGAGGCGCCGAGCACGCCGAGGAGGCGGTCGCGCAGCGGCTTGGCCGCTATCAGGGTGTCGAGCAGCTCGCGGCGCGCGGTGGGGTCGGGCTGCGCCTCCAGCAGCCGGACGAGACCGAGCAGCGCCTGGTCCGGGTCGGCGGTGGCGCCCAGCGCCTCCAGCAGCACCGGGTCATTGCGCACGGGCATCAGCTCGTCGCTGTCCAGCAGCCGCTCGGCGGCCGAGGCATCGGTGAAGCCGTGCCGAAGCAGTCGTGTGAAGGTACTGCTCCTGCGCCCCGGCGCCGTCATCCGCGGCCTCCCCTCGGATCAAGGTCGTACTGGCCCGAGCCTAACCGCAGCCACCGACACGGGCGCCCGGGCGGAGCCCCTCGCCTTCGCGCTGTTCGGTGGCGCGCCGGACGTCGATCGGTGGCGTGCCGGACGTGGATCGGTCGTGCCCCGGAGGTCGGTCGGCGGCGCGCCGGAGGTCAGTCGGCGGCGCGCCGGGGGGTCGGTCGGCGGCGCGCCGGACGGTATTCGGTGGCGCCCGGGACGGTTTTCGCGCTTCGGTGTTGAGGAGCCGTACGACGACGAGGGAGTCGTTTTCATGGACATGAGCCTCGAAGTGATCCTGCTGCCGGTCTCCGACGTGGACCGCGCCAAGGAGTTCTACCGGGACAAGGTCGGCTTCCACGTGGACCTCGACGGCGAGGTGATGGAGGGCGTGCGGATCGTCCAGCTCACCCCGCCCGGCTCCGGCTGTTCCATCGCGCTGGTCGACGGGTTGCAGGTGCCGACCGGCATGCCGCAGCCTGGTACGTACCACGGGATGCAGCTCTGTGTGAGCGACGCGAAGGCCGCGTACGACGAGCTGACCGCGCGCGGTCTCGAGGTGAGCGAGCCGCAGCGGTTCACCGACCAGGACGGGGCCACCTTCCTGTACTTCAAGGACCCGGACGGCAACGGATGGGCGATCCAGGAGTACCGCCGCCGCGCGACCGAGCCGCTGCACGAGGTGCTGGCGCGGCAGGCCGCCGAGCGGCAGTAGTTCACCCGCTCTTCATCCCTCCGGTTGGGCACGGTGGGGCGCGGGCATGTTGGCGTGTGCATGCTCTGTCCGCACCGCCAGCCCCGCCCTTCCCCCCTCCGGAGGTTGATGTGTCCGGCAGTACCGCAAGTCCTGCCCGTCCGAGGGCCCGCCGCGGCCGCGCCGCACTCGCGTCCACGCTCGCCTTCACGGCCGCGGCCGTCGGTCTGTGGACCGGCCTCGGCGGCTCCTCGTCCGCGGCCTCGGCCGTGCCGACCCCGGACCACGTGGTCGTCGTGGTCATGGAGAACCACGCCTACAGCCAGGTCATCGGCTCCTCCAGCGCGCCGTACATCAACTCGCTGAAGACCGGCGGGGCGAACCTGACCCAGTCGTACGGCATCACCCACCCGAGCCAGCCGAACTACTACGCCCTGTTCTCCGGCTCCACCCAGGGCGTCACCGACGACAGCTGCGTCACCCCGGGCTTCTCCTCGGCCGCCAACCTCGCCTCGGAGGCCATCGCGGCCGGCCGCACCTGGGCCAGCTACAACGAGTCGCTGCCCAGCCAGGGCTCGACCACGTGCAGCAGCGGCAACTACGCACAGAAGCACGACCCGTGGTTCGGCTTCAAGAACGTGCCGACGTCGACCGCGAAGACGTTCGCGCAGTTCCCCACCGACTACTCGACGCTGCCGCAGATCTCCTTCGTCACCCCCAACCTGTGCAGCGACATGCACGACTGCTCGGTGTCCACCGGCGACACCTGGCTGAAGAACAACCTGGGCGGCTACGCCACCTGGGCCAAGACCCACAACAGCCTGCTCGTCGTCACCTTCGACGAGGACAACCGGCTGTCGGGCAACCGCATCCCGACGGTCCTGTACGGCCAGCCGGTGACGGCGGGCTCCTCGTCCTCGGCCACCTACAACCACTACGACCTGCTGCGCACCCTGGAGGACACGCAGGGCCTGTCCACGCACGCGGGCAACGCGGCCTCCGCGACGGACATCACGGGCATCTGGGCGTCCTGACGTGTACGTAGCGGACAGCCGCGCGGCCCCGCCGGCGTCCGCGGAAGGCGCCGCCCGGCCCGCACGGGCCGGGTGGCGCCGCACCGCGGTCGCGCCCACCGTCCTCGCGCTCGGCACCGTCAGCCTGATCACCGACGTCTCGTCGGAGATGGTGACGGCGGTGCTCCCCCTGTACCTCGTCACGAGCCTCGGCCTGTCCCCGCTGGGCTTCGGGCTCCTGGACGGCGTCTACAACGGCTTCTCGGCGCTCGTACGCCTGGCCGGGGGCCATCTCGCCGACCGGGGCGGCGGCCGCCACAAGGCGGTGGCGGGCCTGGGCTACGGCATCTCGGCCCTCTGCAAGCCCCTCCTGCTGCTGGCCCACTCCCTCACCCCCATCGGCCTGGTCCTGGCCGCCGACCGCACGGGCAAGGGCCTGCGCACGGCCCCGCGGGACGCGCTCATCTCCCTGTCGTCGACACCCGAGACCCGGGGCCGCTCCTTCGGCGTGCACCGGGCGATGGACACGGCGGGCGCGCTGCTGGGCCCGCTGGTGGCCTTCCTGATCCTGCGGGCGACGGTGGACGGCTACGACGCGGTGTTCACGGTCAGCTTCTGCGTGGCCGCGCTCGGGGTGCTGGTCCTGGTGCTGTTCGTGCCGGGGTCGTCGACGGCACCGGCGCTCGAGGCCGCCGTACGCCCCACGCTGCGCGCCGCGGTCGGCCTGCTGCGCCGCCGCGACGTCCGCCGCGTCACGGTCTGCGCGCTCCTGCTGGGCCTGGCGACCGTGAGCGACTCCTTCGTGTACCTGCTCCTGCAACACCGCCTCGGCGTCCCCGACCGCTGGTTCGCGCTGCTCCCGCTGGGCACGGCGGCGGCGTTCCTGCTGCTCGCGGTGCCGCTCGGCAGGCTGGCGGACCGGGTGGGCCGGTGGCGGGTCTTCCTCGCCGGCCACGGCGCCCTGCTGACCGCGTACGCGCTGCTGCTCACCGCCTGGCACGGCCCCGCGCTCCCCTGCGCCGTCCTCCTCCTGCACGGCGCGTTCTACGCGGCCACCGACGGCGTGCTGATGGCGGCGGCCTCGGACGGCGTGCCGGAGCACCTGCGGTCGTCGGGCCTCGCGGTCGTGCAGACCGGCCAGGCACTCGCCCGGTTCGCCTGCTCGCTGGGGTTCGGCGCCGCGTGGTCGCTGTGGGGCGACCGTACGGCGCTGCTGGCGTCGACGGTGACGCTGGCGCTGTGCGCGGCGGTGTCCCTGGCCCTTCTGCGCCCTGGAGCACCTGCGGGACCTAAGGCAACGGGGGCGGCCGCATGATGACCCCGGCCCCGACCCCGACCCCGCCCGCGCTCCCGCCCCTCACCGTCTCGCGCCGTGCCGCCGCCCGGAAGGTCCCCGCATGACCCTGCGCAACCGCATCCTCGTCCTGCTGGCGGCCCTGGTCGCGCTCGCGGCGGTCGCCGTGGCCTCGCTCCTGCACGCCTCGGCCCGCGCGGAACGCCGTGACCAGGCCCAGCCCGGCGGCCCCCGGGTGACCTCCGGAACGGTCACCCTGACCACCCCCGGCCGCATGGTCTTCCGGAACATGGCCTGGGGCCCGCACCGCGACGAGCTGACGACGGTCCGGGCGACCGACCCTTCCGGCCCGCGCACCGCCTCCGGCGTCAAGTGCCTGCGCTTCTACGCCGCCTCGGGCACCGGAGTGTGCCTGCAGGCGGTGCACGGCGCCGTCTCCGACACCTACCGGGCGGTCGTCCTCGACGCCCACCTGAAGGAGCGGTCGAGGTACGACGTGCCGGGCATCCCGTCCCGCGCCCGCGTCTCCCCGACGGGCCACTTCGCCGCGTGGACGGCCTTCGTGGGCGGCGACTCGTACGCCGGCACGAACTTCTCGACCCGCGCGGCGATCGTGGACGTCCGCTCCGGGAAGCTGACCCCGTCCCTGGAGGCCTACCGGGTGCTGAAGGACGGCCGCCCCTATCGCGCGGCGGACCTGAACTTCTGGGGCGTGACGTTCGCTTCGGACGACCGCACGTTCTACGCGACGATGGCGACGAAGGGCCAAACCTACCTGGTCCGGGGCGACCTGCGCGCCCGCACGCTCACCACGCTCCACACCGACGTGGAGTGCCCGTCCCTGTCCCCCGACGGCACCCGGATCGCCTTCAAGAAACGGGTGAAGGGCCTCCCCAAGGACGCCCCCTGGCGTCTGTACGTCCTGGACCTGCGCACCATGCGGGAAACCCCCCTGGCCGAACCCCGCAGCGTCGACGACCAGGCGGTCTGGCGCGACGACCACACCCTGGTCTACGCCCTGCCCGGCGACTACGGCGCGGACCTGTACACGATCCCGGCGGACGGCGGCGGAAAGCCCCGACGCATCAGCACCGCGGCGGTGTCCCCGGCGTACACCGGCCCGTAGCCACCCGCGCGGCGGCTACACCTTGAGCAGGTGAATGCTCCGGTCCATGGCCTCGAGCACGTACGCGATCTCGGCCCGCGACCTCATCCGTGCCCTCGCGTCCTCTTCCCCGATCAGGCTCTCGAACCTGCCCAGGACGAGCCGCTGACTGGCCTGGAGCCGGGCGTGCATGGCCCGCTGCTCCTCCGCCGGCTGCAACTGCGCCGTGCGGTGGGTGCTGGCGCAGGCGTCGAGCCAGGCCGTGAGTTGATCGTCGACGTACTGCTCGGACTCCTTCAGGGCACCCCTGAGGACGTCCAGCGCGTCGTGCCAGGCCGCGACAAACGCCTGGGTGTCGCTGACCCCGGCGGAAACACCCTGTACCGCGGACCTCCTGCCGAGAGCGGTCAGCGCGGTGGGGGCGTTCACGGCCACGCGGGCCCGGATGTCGGCGCTGACGATGATCGCCGCCGTCAGCAGGGCCGCGGCGACGATGACACCGACACTGGCATAGGCCGCGACCACGACAGACGCCGCGTCCGTCTTCTTGTCGACGGCGAAGAGTCCCAGAGCGGCGGCGCCCGTTACGGTGATGAACGCCCCCAGCCCCAGCACCCGCGTGACGTTCAGCGTGTTCGTGCTCACGCCGACGGTCCTGGCCGCCTCCTCCGGGGACGGGTTGGCCGGCGCCCGGCTCGACCCCTGGTTCAGCACTCCGAGCGCCTCGAAAAGCCACGCGAGGGGAACCGCGAGACTCTTGCTCCTCCTCGACGAGGCCCGCTCCACAGCTGTCGCCATGCTCGAACACCTTCTCTCGGGTGAACCCTCAGCCGTGACATCCGAACCCGCCGGAACGAGGACGCCCCGCCCGCACGCAAGTCGAACCCCGGCCCTTCCAGCGTTCGGCCACGCCCCACCACCAGGAAGGGCACGAAAGCCGCACATCAGCACCATGCGGCCCCTTGCACACCCCGCCACCCCACCGCCCGAAGACGAAGAAGGGCCGACGGTCCATGACCGCCGACCCCACCCGCTCACTCAACCGCCCTACAGCACGGGCAGGTTCTTCCGCAGCTCGAAGGCCGTCACCTCGGAGCGGTACTCCTCCCACTCCTGCCGCTTGTTGCGCAGGAAGAAGTCGAAGACGTGTTCGCCCAGGGTCTCCGCGACCAGGTCGCTGCGTTCCATCAGGGTCAGGGCCTCGCCCAGGTTCTGGGGGAGCGGCTCGATGCCCATCGCGCGGCGTTCGGCGTCGGAGAGGGCCCAGACGTCGTCCTCGGCGCCCGGCGGGAGTTCGTAGCCCTCCTCGATGCCCTTCAGGCCCGCGGCCAGGAGGACGGCGTAGGTGAGGTAGGGGTTGGCGCCGGAGTCGATGGAGCGGACCTCCACGCGCGCGGAGCCGGTCTTGCCGGGCTTGTACATGGGGACGCGGACCAGGGCGCTGCGGTTGTTGTGGCCCCAGCAGATGTAGGAGGGGGCCTCGCCGCCGGCGCCGGCGGTGCGCTCGGAACCGCCCCAGATGCGCTTGTAGGAGTTGACCCACTGGTTGGTGACCGCGGAGATCTCCGCCGCGTGGCGGAGCAGGCCGGCGATGAAGGAGCGGCCGACCTTGGAGAGCTGGTACTCCGAGCCGGACTCGTAGAACGCGTTGCGGTCGCCCTCGAAGAGGGAGAGGTGGGTGTGCATGCCGGAGCCGGGGTGCTCCGAGAACGGCTTCGGCATGAACGTCGCCTGGACGCCCTGCTCCAGCGCCACCTGCTTCATGACCAGGCGGAAGGTCATGATGTTGTCGGCCGTCGAGAGGGCGTCGGCGTAGCGCAGGTCGATCTCCTGCTGGCCGGGGGCGCCCTCGTGGTGGGAGAACTCGACCGAGATGCCCATCGACTCCAGCATGGTGATCGCCTGGCGGCGGAAGTCCATGCCGATGTTCTGCGGGGTGTGGTCGAAGTAGCCGGAGTTGTCGGCGGGGGTGGGGCGGGTGCCGTCGAGGGGGCGGTCCTTCAGCAGGAAGAACTCGATCTCGGGGTGGGTGTAGAAGGTGAAGCCCAGGTCGGAGCCGCGCGTGAGGGCGCGCTTGAGGACGTAGCGCGGGTCCGCGAAGGACGGGGAGCCGTCCGGCATGAGGATGTCGCAGAACATGCGGGCGGTGCCGGGGGCCTCGGCGCGCCAGGGCAGGATCTGGAAGGTGGACGGGTCCGGCTTGGCGATCATGTCGGACTCGTATACGCGGGCGAAGCCCTCGATGGCCGAGCCGTCGAAGCCGATGCCCTCGTCGAAGGCCTGTTCCAGCTCGGCCGGGGCCACGGCGACGGACTTGAGGAAGCCCAGCACGTCCGTGAACCACAGGCGTACGAACCGGATGTCGCGCTCCTCCAAGGTCCGGAGCACGAACTCCTGCTGCTTGTCCATCTTCCGCTTCCCCATCCTTGCTGGTCAGGCCGCCTGTCTCCGTGTCCCGCAGGAGGCGGTCGGGCACCTGAGCATCACACCACAACAGCATTTCATGCGCGTTGCCGACCTTGATCGTCGAAACGGCCTCGGGCTGAACGCCTCACGCACGGCGGCGGGTGTACGGCTCCGCAGCCCATCTTGCCTGCTCGGACCGACATCCGTAACGCCCGGACCCGCTTCGTCCGTGAGCGACGCCACTCCTCGATAATTTGCATCTCAGATGCAAGTTTAACTACGGTTCCGATCAGCCGAGTTCGCAGGACCGGGCTCGGAGGACCAAGAGGAGTCCCGATGCTGTCCGAGTCAGCCGCCGTCACCGTCCGCGCCACCCTCCCCGCCGTCGGCGCGCACCTCGACGAGATCACCGAGCGCTTCTACGCCGGCCTGTTCACCGCCCGCCCCGAGCTGCTGCGCGACCTGTTCAACCGCGGCAACCAGGCGGCCGGCACACAGCGCCAGGCGCTCGCCGGTTCGATCGCGGCCTTCGCCACGCACCTCCTGGAGCACCCGGAGTCGCGTCCGGACGCGATGCTGGCCCGCATCGCCCACAAGCACGCCTCCCTGGGCATCACACCCGAGCAGTACGCGCTCGTCCACGAGCACCTCTTCGCCGCCATCGCCGGCGTCCTCGGCGAGGCCGTCACCCCCGAGGTCGCGGCCGCCTGGGACGAGGTCTACTGGCTGATGGCGAACGCCCTCGTCGCGATCGAGAAGCGCCTGTACGAGGAGTCCGGCGAACCGGGCCGGCGGAACTGGGAGGTGGTCGAGCGCGTCGCCGAGACCGCGGACGTGGTCACCTTCCGGCTGCGCCCGGCCGACGGCGGGCCGGTCGCCGACTTCCGCGCCGGCCAGTACGTCTCCGTGCGCGCCGAGCTGCCGGACGGCGCCCGCCAGATACGCCAGTACAGCCTGTCCGGGGCACCCGGTTCGACCCTGCGGCAGATCAGCGTCAAGCGGGTCCGGGACGACGGCGACGCGCCCGACGGCGAGGTGTCGAACCATCTGCACGCGCGCGTGCGCGAGGGCGACGTCCTGGAGCTGTCCGCCCCGTACGGCGACCTCGTCCTGGACGACGCCGCCGGCACCCCCCTGCTGCTCGCCTCCGCCGGCATCGGCGTGACGCCGATGGTCGCCATGCTGGCGCGCCTCGCGGAGACCGGCCACCGCGCCCCGGTCACGGTCGTCCACGGTGACCGCTCCCCCGCCGACCACGCCCTGCGCGCCGACCACGAGGCCTACGCCGGCAAGCTCCCGGACGCGGCCGTGCACTTCTGGTACGAGCGGGACGCGACCCCGGGCGCCCGCACCGGCCTGGTCGACCTCGACGCCGTCGACGTGGCGGCGGGCACGCGCGCGTACCTGTGCGGACCGCTGCCCTTCATGCGGGCGGTGCGCGCCCAGCTGATCGACAGGGGGGTCGCCCCGGCCGACATCCACTACGAGGTCTTCGGCCCCGACCTGTGGCTTAGCCGGGCCTGAGCCGCGCCTGAGCCGCGCCCGGCCAGGCCCGGGCCTGATCCAGGACGCCCGCGGAGCGGGTCCGGTCCGCGGTGCGGGACACGGCCCGGGAGAGCGGATACCGCCCGCCCCGGGCCCATGTCGGGACCCGCTGCGGCTCCGCGCCCGCTTCAGGCACCCAGTGGCCCATCCGGCTCGGACCGTCCGAGCTCCCGCCCCAAGGGTGCGAAAGTCCGGCCCCGACTCAGGACGCCCGGGAGATCCCGAGCAGCAGGGGCCCCGTCGGTTCCGCGACGATGTCCGCCACGGTGAGCGGGTCCAGGGCGGCGAAGAACGCCTCCTGGGCCCGCCGCAGCGCGCCGCGCAGACGGCAGGCGGAGTTCAGCGGGCAGGGCGTCGCCCCCTCGCAGTCGACCACGTCGCCGTCGCCCTCGAAGGCGCGCACGACGGCGCCGACGGACGCCGTACGCCCCCGGTCGGTGAGGGAGAGTCCGCCGCCGCGGCCGCGCCGGGCGTCGACGAGCCCCATGTGCTGCAGTTCGGCGACGACCTTCGCCGCGTGGGTGTAGGGCACGTCCACGCCGGCGGCGACCTCGCGGGTCGTGGGGCTGGAGTCGCCCGCGACGGCGAGCCGCATCAGGACGCGCAGGGCGAGGTCGGTGGAGCGCAGCAGCCGCATGAAGCCAGCGTAGATAATGCGCATCTGCGGTTCAAATTATCGGTCGGCATCGGTCGTGCGCCGGTCGGAATCGATTGGCTGTGACCCGTCTGCTGGATCACTCCCCCGCCCCACTACGATCAGGCCACCCGATCGTCTCTTTTCCCCAGAAGGACACCGCGATGGCTTCCGGCAACAAGAGCAGCAGCGCGGCACGCAGAGCGCGCGTAGAGGAGATGCGGCGCGCCGAGCAGGCCCGCGAGCGGCGCAACCGGATCCTGACCATCGCGGCGAGCGTGGTCGTGGTCGCCGGTCTGGTCGTCGGCGGCGTCTTCGTCGTGAAGTCCCAGAGCGGCGACGACGGCAAGAAGAACGACACCGCGAGCGATTCCAAGGGCGGCAACTCCGGGGACTCCGGCCACTTCGTCACCGGCAAGGACGGCGTGCGGACCTGGACGGGCAAGCTGGCGCGCACGCATGTCACCGGGACCGTGGACTACCCGATGCACCCGCCGGTCGGCGGCAACCACAACCAGGTGTGGCTCAACTGCAACGGCGACGTCTACACCAAGGCCGTGCACGACGAGAACGCCGTGCACGCGCTGGAGCACGGCGCCGTGTGGGTGACGTACACGAGCAAGGCGAAGAAGGCGGACGTCGACACGCTCGCGGCGAAGGTGAAGCAGACGCCGTACTCGCTGATGAGCCCGTACGAGAACCAGACCTCGCCGATCGAGCTGTCGGCCTGGGGGCACCAGCTCGGGGTGACGAGCGCGAGCGACCCGAAGGTCGCGAAGTTCTTCGAGACGTACGTGCAGGGCAAGCAGACGCCCGAGCCGGGCGCCTCGTGCACCGGCGGGACGATGTGACGTGAAGCGGCACATCGGCTGGATCACGGGGGCCGCCGCGGCGGTGCTGGTCGCGGCCGGCGCGGTCACGTACGCGGTCGCCGAGGACGACGGCTCCGGCCCGGGCACGCCGTCCGCCGACTCCGCGGACGCCGGGTTCGCGCGGGACATGGCGGTGCATCACCAGCAGGCCGTGGAGATGTCGTACATCGTGCGGGACCGCACGAAGAACGAGGAAGTACGGCGGCTCGCCTACGACATCGCCCAGACGCAGGCCAACCAGCGCGGCATGCTGCTGGGCTGGCTGGACCTGTGGGGGCTGCCGAAGGTGTCGGCGGACCCGCCGATGACCTGGATGGGCATGGGCGGCATGGCGTCCGGCAAGGACGGCGCGCTGATGCCGGGGATGGCCACCAACACCGAGCTGAAGAAGCTGTCGGCCCTCGGCGGCAAGCAGGCCGAGGTGCTGTACCTGCAGCTCATGACGGAGCATCACAAGGGCGGCGTCCACATGGCCGAGGGCTGCGTCGCCAAATGCACGGTGGGCGTGGAGAAGCGGCTCGCGCAGGGCATGGTCGAGGCGCAGCGGTCGGAGATCCAGCTGATGGCGGACATGCTCAAGGAGCGGGGCGCGAAAGCGCGTTCCTAGCATTTCGGGCTTGCGAGCGTAGGGACGAAAACCCCAAATCGCCCGTCCTGACCGTTCCTTGGGGTTCTCTTGGCCTGCGATTTCCCCTGGCATGAACGGTTCATCGAAAGAGTGGCCCCCATCGCTTGATCCACACCCCGCCCCTCCGCCGCGGAGCGGGATGTCTACGCGGATCACTGCGACGAGACGACCACACATGCGAAGAACCGCATCGCAGGGGGTTCTATGAGATCCAACCGCGCCAGACTGCGTGCCACGAGCATGGCGGCAACTCTGCCCATGCTCGCCGGCGCGTTGGCGCTCGGCATACCCGCGGCGCACGCCGCGGACAACCCGGCCAGGGACGCGCTCGCGGGCACCAAGCCCGCGTGGGCGACGGCCAAGGCGGACAAGGGCGATGCCTCCAACGGCGCCCAGGTCTCCCTCCGGGTCTACCTGGCCGGCAAGGACGCGGCGGGCCTCGCGGCCTACGCAAGGGCCGTGTCCGACCCGAGCTCGCCGCTCTACGGCAAGTACCTCAGCTCCAAGAAGGCGCAGACACGTTTCGGCGCGACCAAGGCCCAGGTGGCCGCGGTCACGTCGTGGCTGAAGTCGAACGGCCTGAAGGTCACCGGCGTCACCCGGCACTACGTCTCCGTCTCCGGTGACGTGGCCGCCGCCGAGAAGGCGTTCGGCACCCAGCTGCACAACTTCGCCAAGGGCTCGAAGACCTACCGCGCGCCGTCGAAGACGGCCTCGGTGCCCGACAGCCTCAAGGGTGCCGTCCTGACCGTCACCGGCCTGGACAACGCCCCGCACAAGGCGACCCACGACGACCAGCTGCCGCCGCCGGAGACCGTGTTCCGCAACTCCGGGCCGTTCTCCTCGTACTACGGCTCGAACATCGCGAGCACGCTGCCGGACGCGTACGGTTCGAAGATCCCGTACGCCATCAAGGGCTACACCGGCAAGCAGCTGCGCGCCGCGTACGGCGCGGGCAGCTACACCGGCAAGGGCGTCCGCGTCGCCATCACGGACGCCTACGCCTCGCCGACCATCGCCCTCGACGCGCAGACGTACGCGACGAAGCACGGCGACGCCAAGTGGACGACCGGTCAGCTGCACCAGGTGCTGCCCGCGAAGTACACGAACACCAAGGACTGCGGGGCCGCGGGCTGGTACGGCGAGGAGACCCTCGACGTCGAGGCCGTGCACGCGGTCGCGCCGGCCGCGGACGTCACCTACGTGGGCTCGGCGTCCTGCATGGACAACGACCTGCTGGACTCGCTGAGCAAGGTGGTCGACAACCACCTCGCCGACATCGTCTCCAACTCGTGGGGCGACATCGAGGCCAACCAGACGCCGGACCTCGCGGCCGCCTACGACCAGGTGTTCCAGTTCGGCGCGGTCGAGGGCATCGGCTTCTACTTCTCCTCCGGTGACAACGGCGACGAGGTCGCCAACACCGGTACGAAGCAGGTCGACACCCCGGCCAACTCGGCCTGGGTGACGGCGGTCGGCGGTACCTCCCTCGCGGTGGGCAAGAGCGACGCCTACCAGTGGGAGACCGGCTGGGGCACCGAGAAGGCCCTGCTGTCGGCCGACGGCAAGAGCTGGACCAACTTCCCCGGCGCCTTCACCTCGGGCGCGGGCGGCGGCACCAGCAAGACGGTCGCCGAGCCGTACTACCAGAAGGGCGTCGTCCCGAACGCGCTGGCCACGGCCAACAACGCCGAGGGCAACCGTGTCGTCCCGGACATCGCGGCCATCGCCGACCCCAACACCGGCTTCCTGGTCGGCCAGACGCAGACCATGCCCGACGGCAAGACCCAGGCCTACGACGAGTACCGCATCGGCGGCACCTCGCTCGCGGCCCCGGTCATCGCCGCCGTCCAGGCCCTGGCCCAGGAGGCGCGCGGCAAGGCGATCGGCTTCGCCAACCCGGAGATCTACGCCCGTTACGGCAAGGGCGTGTACCACGACGTGACCGACAAGCCGACCGGCAAGGACCTCGCGGTCGCCCGCGTGGACTTCGCCAACGGCTACGACGCCACCGGCGGTCTCGTCACCTCGGTCCGCAGCCTCGGCAAGGACAGCTCGCTGTCCGCGGTCAAGGGCTACGACGACGTGACCGGCGTGGGCTCGCCCGCGAACGGCTACGTGGACTCGTACAAGCGCCACTGAGGTCCTCGCGACACCGGCGAAACAGCGTGCGCCCGTTCCCTCCGGGGAGCGGGCGTTCGCATACCCGGCGGGGGTAGGGTGCGCACATGACCGGATCGAGGAGCGCGACGGACCGGCGGCCGCTGCCGCTCGCCGTCCTGCTCCTCGGCCTCGTCATCGCGCGCGTTCCGTCCCGCCCCGCCCGCGCCCCGCGGGCCCCGTGGCTGACCCCACCTCCCGGCAGACCGTCGTTCGACGGCCTGTCGGTGCTGCACATATAGGCCTCGCACCGGCCGCCTCGGCCCGCCCTCACGGAGGGGCACCCCGAAGCGGCAGACCCGTACGGTACGGCCTTTTGCCCAGCACCACTCAGACGAGGTGTCAGCACATCATGCCCCTTCCCACCCGCCGTTCGGTCCTCGGCGCGTCCGTCCTCGCCTGGGCGGGAGCCCTGGCCGCGTCCCCGGACGCGGCCGCGAGCACGTCAGGCGGCTCCACCCCGAACTCCCCCACGGGCTATGTGAGTCCGGGCGGCGCGGAGGTGGCCGCCGCCGAGCAGCGGCGCGCCGCGAGCGGCGGCACCGTCCGGCAGCACCGCCTCACCGCCACCGAGAGCCGGCTGGACCTCGGCGAACACACCGTCAGGTCCTGGTCGTACGGCGGTGATCTGCCCGGCGAGGAGATCCGGGTCACCGCGGGCGACACCCTCGCCCTGACCCTGGCCAACCACCTCCCCGACACCACCTCCCTGCACTGGCACGGCATCGCCCTGCGCAACGACATGGACGGCGTGCCCGGCCTGACCCAGGGCCCGATCGAGTCGGGGGCGGCGTTCGACTACCGCTTCACCGTCCCGTATCCGGGCACGTTCTGGTTCCACCCGCACACCGGGGTCCAGCTGGACCGGGGGCTGTACGCCCCGCTGATCGTCGACGACCCGAGGGAGCCCCTGTCGTACGACAGGGAGTGGGTCGTGCTGCTGGACGACTGGGTCGACGGGGTGGACGGCTCCACCCCGGACGCCGTGCTCGCCGAACTGGGCGGCGGGATGCGCGGCATGGACATGGACGGCTCGGGCTCCGGGTCCGGGTCCGGGTCCGCCGGCCAGGGCATGTCCGGCATGTCGATGCGGACGCCGGGTCCGGCGTCGGCGTCCTCGGACGGGTCCGGCCCCTCCCGGAGGCTGGTGGGTGCCCGCAGCGACCTGCTGGGCGGCGACCCCGGCGATGTGGCGTATCCGTACTACCTCGTCAACGGGCGTACGGCGGAGGCTCCTTCGGTCTTCCGGGCCGATCCGGGGGACCGGATCCGGATCCGGTTGATCAACGCCGGCGGGGACACCGCCTTCCGCGTCGCCCTCGGCGGCCATGAGCTGACGGTGACGCACACCGACGGCTACCCGGTGCGGCACGCGCAGGGGGACGCGCTGCTCATCGGCATGGGCGAGCGGTACGACGTGATCGTGACGGCCGGCGACGGCGCCTTCCCGCTGACCGCGCTGGCCGAGGGCAAGAACGCCTCCACGATGGCCGTCCTGCGCACCGGCGGCGGCGCGGCGCCCACCGCCGAGGCCCGCCCGCAGGAGCTCGACGGAAGGCTCCTGGCCGCGCACAAGCTCACGGTCGACGAGTCGGTCGCGCTGGAGCGGAAGGCGCCGGACCGGACAATCGACCTGTCGCTGACCGGCACGATGACGCGCTACGACTGGGCCTTCGACCGCAAGCCCTACGACGCCTCGCAGCGGCACCCCGTGCGCGCCGGGGAACGGGTCAGGCTGCGCTTCACCAACCGGACGTCCATGTGGCACCCGATCCATCTGCACGGCCACACCTTCGCGCTGGCCGCGGGGGACCAGGACGGGGTGCGCAAGGACACGGCGCTGGTGCTGCCCAAGGGCACGCTCTCGGTCGACTTCGACGCCGACAACCCGGGCCTGTGGATGCTGCACTGCCACAACGTCTACCACGCGGAGGCGGGAATGATGACGGTGGTGGGGTACCAGAGCTGAGGACGCCAGGCGCCCGGGGGCGCGGGACGGGGTGCGAGCCGCCCCCCGCACCCCCATCGCGTCGCTCTGACGATTACACTGGGCGCCTGCCTCGACTCCGCCTTCACCCGAGGAAGCACCGTTGAACTTCTGGTCGATCTATCAGCACGGTTTCGCGCGGGTCGCCGCCTGCACGGGCCACACCGTCATCGCCGACCCGCCCGCCAACGCCGAGGCGGTGCTGCGTCACGCGCGCAGGTGCGCCGAGGAGGGCGTCGCGGTCGCCGTCTTCCCGGAGATGGTGCTGTGCGGCTACTCGATCGAGGACCTGCTGCTGCAGGACGCCCTGCTCGACGAGGTCGAGGGCGCGCTGCGGGACGTGGTGGCCGGCTCGGCCGGGCTGCTGCCGGTCCTGGTCGTCGGCGCCCCCCTGCGCCACCGCAACCGGGTCTACAACTGCGCGGTGGTCGTGCACCGCGGCCGCGTCCTGGGCGTGGTGCCGAAGTCGTACCCGCCGAACTACCGCGAGTTCTACGAGCGGCGGCAGATCGGCGACGGCGCCGACGAGCGCGGTGGGACGATCCGGGTCGCCGGCGAGACGGTGCCGTTCGGCGTGGACCTGCTGTTCGCGGCAGAGGACGTGCCCGGTCTGGTGCTGCACGCGGAGATCTGCGAGGACATGTGGGTGCCGGTGCCGCCCAGCGCGGAGGCGGCCCTGGCCGGTGCGACCGTCCTGGTCAACCTCTCGGGCAGCCCGATCACGGTGGGCCGCGCCGAGGACCGCAAGCTGCTGTGCCGCTCGGCGTCCTCCCGCTGTCTGGCCGCGTACGTCTACGCCGCGGCCGGTCTCGGCGAGTCGACCACCGACCTGTCCTGGGACGGCCAGGCCATGGTCTACGAGAACGGCGTGCTGCTGGCCGAGACCGAGCGCTTCCCGCTGGGCGACGAGTACGCGGTGGCCGACGTGGACCTCGACCTGCTGCGGCAGGAGCGGCTGCGGATGGGCACGTTCGACGAGAACCGCCGTACGCACCAGGACCGCACCGGTGACTTCCGTACGGTGGCGTTCGAACTGGAGCCGCCCCTGGGCGACCTGGGTCTCAGGCGCCGTCTCGAACGCTTCCCGTTCGTGCCGGCCGACGCCGAGCGGCTCGCCCAGGACTGCTACGAGGCGTACAACATCCAGGTCGCGGGCCTCCAGCAGCGCCTGGTGTCGATCGGCGGCCCGAAGGTCGTCATCGGGGTGTCCGGCGGCCTGGACTCCACGCACGCGCTGATCGTCGCCGCCCGCGCCATGGACCGCGCGGGGCGGCCGCGCAGCGACATCCTGGCCTGGACCCTGCCCGGGTTCGCCACCAGCGACCACACCAAGGACAACGCCCACAAGCTGATGAACTCCCTCGGCGTCACCTCCGCCGAGCTGGACATCACGCCGACCGCGCGGCTGATGCTGAAGGAGATGGACCACCCGTTCGCCGCCGGTGAGCCGGTCTACGACGTCACCTTCGAGAACGTGCAGGCCGGTCTGCGCACCGACTACCTGTTCCGGCTGGCCAACCAGCGCGGCGGCATCGTGCTCGGCACCGGTGACCTCTCCGAGCTGGCGCTCGGCTGGTCGACGTACGGCGTGGGCGACCAGATGAGCCACTACAACGTCAACGGCGGTGTGCCGAAGACGCTGATCCAGCATCTGATCCGGTGGGTCATCAGCAGCGGCCAGTTCGACGAGGAGACCGGCAAGACCCTCGCCGCGATCCTCGACACCGAGATCAGCCCGGAGCTGGTGCCCGGCGAGGAGATGCAGTCGACGGAGTCGAAGATCGGGCCGTACGCGCTGCACGACTTCACGCTCTTCCACGTGCTGCGCTACGGCTTCCGGCCGTCGAAGATCGCGTTCCTGGCCTGGCACGCCTGGCACGACGCGGAGGCCGGCGACTGGCCGCCGGGCTTCCCCGACGCCAAGCGGGTCGCCTACGACCTGCCGGAGATCCGGCGCTGGCTGGACGTGTTCTGCCGGCGGTTCTTCGGGTTCGCGCAGTTCAAACGGTCCGCGATGCCGAACGGGCCGAAGGTGTCGGCGGGCGGTTCGCTGTCGCCGCGGGGCGACTGGCGGGCGCCGAGCGACAGTTCGGCGCGGGCGTGGCTGCGGGATCTGGAGCGGTTCGAGGAGTTGGCCGCCGAGTAGGTCTGTGCGGGGCGGTGCGGGGCGGGTCGGGTCGGTGCGGGTGCGGGTGGGTGGGGGTGCGCGGCCCTGGGGGCTGCGCCCCCAGACCCCCCGTCGGCCCTTCGGGCCTCGTCCTCACACGCCGGACGGGCTGAGCATGCCCGACGGCGTCTAGCGGTGCAGGACTTCCGAGGCCTCCGGCAGATGGACGGCGACGAGACGCTGCCTGCCGCTCTGCGGAACCCGGCGCCGGTCCACCGCGTACGCCACCGCCGCGACGCCGAGTCCCAGCACCGCCAGCATCGCGCCCGCCGGGGCCGGGGACGTGACCCCGAAGCCCGCGGCCAGGGCGACGCCGCCGATCCAGGCTCCGCCGGCGTTCGCCAGGTTGAAGGCGGCCTGGTTGGCCGAGGAGGCGAGCGACGGGGCCGCCGACGCCTTCTCCATGACCATCAGCTGCAGCGGGGAGCCGGTGACGAAGGCCGCCGCGCCGAGCAGGGTGACCGCGATCGCCGCGCTCCACTGGGCGGACATCAGCAGCGGGAAGAGGGCCAGGACGGCGGCCAGGGAGACGAGGCCGCCGAAGAGGGTGCCGCGCAGGGAGTGGTCCGCCAGGCGTCCGCCGAGCAGGTTGCCGATCGTCGCGCCTACGCCGAAGAGGGCGAGGAGCAGGGTGACGCTGGTGTCGGCGTATCCGGCGGCGTCCGTCAGCATCGGGGTGATGTAGCTGTAGGCGGAGAACAGCGCGCCGAAGCCGGCGACCGTGGTGCCCAGGGCCAGCCACACCGGCAGCGACTTCAGGGCGGTCAGCTCGCGGCGCAGTCCGGCGGCCGGCGCCTGGGTGTGGTCGTGCGGGATGAGCAGGGCCAGTGCGGCGATGGCCGCGAGGCCGATCGCGCTGACGCCGAGGAAGGTGGCCCGCCAGCCCAGGTGCTGGCCCATGAGCGTGGCGACCGGTACGCCCGCGATGTTGGCGACCGTCAGGCCGAGGAACATCAGCGAGACGGAGCGTGCCTTGCGCTCGGGGGCGACCATGTTCGTGGCGACGACCGCGCCCACGCCGAAGAAGGCGCCGTGCGGCAGGCCGCTGAGGAAGCGGGCGGCGAGCAGGGAGTCGTAGCCCGGGGCGAACGCGGAGAGGGCGTTGCCTGCCACGAACAGCGCCATCAGGCCGATCAGGACCGTGCGCCGGGACATCCGCGCGGTCAGCGCGGCGAGCAGCGGGGCGCCGATCACCACGCCCAGCGCGTACGCCGAGACCAGATGACCGGCGGTGGGGATGGAGACGTGCAGGTCGGTCGCGACGTCGGGCAGCAGGCCCATCATCACGAACTCGGTGGTGCCTATACCGAAAGCGCCGACGGCCAGAGCGAGCAGGGCCAGGGGCATGAAGGGGCCTGTTCCTTTCCGAGATCGGGAAGTCAGAGGGACGGGTGTTCCGCCAGTCTATGTTCACTGGCGGAACAAAGTCTCTCAGGCCCACTATTCCGGCAGGTTAAGAGCGGGTGTCGAGGTTCACACGGGCCGCCACCGGCAGGTGGTCGCTCCCGGTCGCCGGCAGCGTCCAGGAGCTCACCGGCTCGACGCCCTGGACCATGATCTGGTCGATCCGCGCCATCGGGAACGAGGCCGGCCAGCTGAACCCGAAGCCGTTGCCCGCCGCGCCCTGGGTGGAGCGCATCTGGGAGGTGACGCCGTTGAGGGAGCGGTCGTTCATGGTGCCGTTGAGGTCGCCGAGCAGCACCTTGCGCGGCAGCGTCTCGTCGGCGATGGCCTCGCCGAGGGCGTCGGCGCTGGTGTCGCGCTGGCGGGCGGTGAATCCGGCCTTCAGCTTCACGCGGACCGACGGCATGTGGGCGACGTAGAAGGCGACCGGGCCCTGCGGGGTGGTGACGGTGGCCCGCATGGCGCGGGTCCAGCCCAGCTTGATGTCGACGGCCCTGACGCCGCTCATCGGGTACTTGCTCCACAGGCCGACGGTGCCCTGCACGGAGTGGTACCTGTACGTCGACGCGAGCGCCTTCTCGTAGACCGGGACGACCGAGGCCTTCAGCTCCTCCAGGGCCAGCACGTCCGCGCCGGAGGCGGCCACGTCCCGGGCGGTGCCCGCCGGATCGGGGTTGTCGGCGTTGACGTTGTGCGTGGCCACGGTGAGGTCGCCGCCGCTGCCTGTCTTGTCGGTGAGCAGGCCGCCGAACAGGTTCAGCCACACGGCGACCGGCAGGATCAGGGCGATCAGCGCCGTGGCGGATTTGCGCACCAGGGCCGGCAGGAGCAGGACCGGGATCAGCAGGCCCAGCCAGGGCAGGAAGGTCTCGGTGAGACTGCCCAGGTTGCCGATGGTGTTGGGGACCCTCGCGTGCAGCAGCATGACCAGGGCCAGGACCACCGCGAGGGCGGCGAGGACGATGCCGCGGCGCCAGATTCTCGGGTCGCCGCGCCAGCCGGAGAGCAGACGCTTCATCAGGCGCCGGAATCGGGCTCCCGGACGCTCGGGCCCCGAGCCGCCGTTGTCCGTCTCCGTCATGTATGCCTGCTGCGCCATACCGCGTCGCCTCACTGCCTGCCGTGCACACCGTTCGTCCCCCGAGGAGGGGCACGCCCTCCTAAGACCCTAGGGGATGATCGGCGTCGATCCTGCCGCCGTGCGGCGGCCGTACGGGCAGTGGGACGTGGGGGCCGCCGTCACGGGTTCCGTGGGTGCGGGCGGAAAGCGCGCTCTGTGACACAACGCGCACATTCGGGTTACGCGGACGGCGAACTGACGGGCCGTAGTCCTTCGAGGAGCGTGTCCACGATCTGCTCCGACAGGCCCTCGGAGAGGTCGGGCTCGACGGCGGCGTGCGGCCGCATCACGGTGCGCACCAGCATCGGGGCGACGAGCAGGTCGTGCAGCAGGTCGATGTCGACGTCGTCGCGCAGTTCGCCGGTCTGCTGTCCGCGGCGCAGGATCTCGATCTGCAACTTGCGCCGCGGCGCGACCACGGAGGAGTGGTAGGCGGCCCAGATCTTCGGACTGCTCTTCATCTGGGCGAACACGTTGTGCAGCAGCGCCGAGCTGCGGGTCATGACACCGCGCTGGCGCAGCGGCTCCAGCAGGGCCACCAGGTCGTCGCGCATGGAGGTGCCGGGCAGTTCGGGGTCCGGCGGCTCGGCGGCGCGTACGACGTCGACGAAGAGCTCCTCCTTGCCGCTCCAGCGGCGGTAGATGGTGGCCTTGCCGACCCCGGCCGTGCGGGCGATGCGCTCGATGGAGAGGTCGGCGAGGGGCACGCCGTCCTCCAGGAGCTTCAGCACGCCCTCTATGACGGCGCGTTCGACCGCCTCGCTGCGGGGGCGTCCCCGTGCGGGGGCCCCGGAAGCGGCTGGGCTGTCGGCAAGGCTCACTGCTGCGTCCCTTCCTCGTACTGGAGCGATTGTCCCCGCTGCCACCCGGTGGAGCGGAAGGGGTTATTCCGCCGCTGCCACCAACTGCTGCTGCTCCTCGCCCTCCTGGCGGGCGGGCGGCTTGCCGGGCAGGAACAGGAACACCACCACCGCACCGATCAGGGCCACGACCGTGCCGCACAGGGCGGTGACGTGCATGGCGTGCAGGAAGGCGTCGTTGGCGGAGCCGACGAGCCCTTTGCCGCGCGGGCCGAGCTTGGCGGCGACGCCGAGCGTGGCCTCGATGGACTCGCCGGCCGCGTCCCTGAGGCCGGCCGGCAGGAGGGAGAGCTTGCCCTCGATGCCGTTGCGGTACGCCGTGGACAGCACCGAGCCGAGGACGGCGATGCCGAGGGCGCCGCCGACCTGGCGGAAGGTGTTGCTCAGCGCGGACGCGGAGCCGGCCTTCTCGCGCGGCAGGGCCTGCATGATGACGACGGACGTCGGGGTCATGACGTGGGCCATGCCGGTGCCCATGAGGAAGAACACGACCTCCAGGACCCAGATCGGGGTGTCCGCCTCGAACCCGGCGAACGCGGCCAGCATGCCCGCGAGCAGCAGCAGGCCGCCGCCGGTCGTGGCCTTGTGGCCGAACCGGTCGACGACGAGCCGGGCCCGCGGGGCGAAGATCATCTGCGCGGCGGCCAGCGGCAGCATCAGCAGGCCGGACTGCAGCGGGGAGTAGCCGCGCACGCTCTGGGTGTAGAAGACCGAGAAGAAGGTCACGCCCATCAGCGCGAAGAAGACCAGCGCGATGGCGGCCATGGCGGCCGAGAACACCTTGTTCTTGAAGTAGCTGACGTCCAGGGACGGGTGGTCGCTGCGCTTCTCGAACAGCACGAACGCGGCGAGGATCACCACACCGGCGCCGATGGTGGCCAGCACCTGCGGGTCGGTGAAGTCGGCGAGCTCGCCGCCCTTGATGATGCCGTAGACGAGCAGGACGAGACCGACGACGGAGAGCACCACGCCGATCGGGTCGACGCGGCCGGGCTTCGGGTCGCGGGAGTCCGGCACCAGCCAGACCATCAGCGCGAGGGCGAGGAGCACGATCGGCACGTTGATCAGGAAGACCGAGCCCCACCAGAAGTGGTCCAGGAGCACACCGCCGGTGATCGGGCCGATGGCGATGGCGAGGCCGACTCCGCCGGCCCAGATGCCGATGGCCTTGGGCTGCTCCTCGCGCTCGAAGACGTTCATCAGGACGGCGAGGGTGGCCGGCATGACGAACGCGGCGCCCAGCGCCATCACCGCGCGGTAGGCGATGAGCTGTGCGGGTGAGCCGGACTCGGCGGCGAGCGCGGAGCCGATGCCGAACACGACGAGACCGCCGAGCAGCACCTTCTTGCGGCCGATCCGGTCGCCGATGAGCCCCGCGGTGAACAGCAGGCCCGCGAAGACGAGGGTGTAGGCGTTGATCGCCCACTCCAGCTCGCTCTGCGTGGCGCCCAGGCCGGTGGGGGCCGGAGTGGAGATGGTCTTGATGGCGACGTTCAGGATCGAGTTGTCCAGGACGACGATCAGCAGGCTCAGCATCAGCACGCCGAGGATCGCCCAGCGGCGCCGGTGCACCGCTTCGGGTATGCGAGGAGCTGGGACGGCAGGAGAGGTCATGCCCCTACCGTAAGCAATATCGATACGAGACGGTGCCGTATCGAAAATGTTTTTACCCACCCCTTACTCATTGTTCTCACGTGACGCAGGTCCTCTTGGCCGCGCCTGGCACGAGGTGCCACCATGGGGGTGATCCGGGGACGCCGTCAGGGCGCCTCGAGATGACTGAAGGAGCCGTTGCCATGACGCAGCTCTCGGCTGCCCAGACCGCGCAGAACGCCCCCTCCGACGGCAGCAAGGCGCTGTACGGGGGAAAGAGCACCCGCCGCATCACCGTCCGCGACATCGCCCTCGCCAAGGAGCGGGGCGAGAAGTGGCCCATGCTCACCGCGTACGACGCCATGACCGCCTCCGTCTTCGACGAGGCCGGCATCCCTGTGCTCCTCGTCGGCGACTCGGCGGGCAACTGTCACCTCGGCTACGAGACGACCGTGCCCGTCACCATGGACGAGATGACGATGCTGTCGGCCGCCGTGGTGCGCGGCACCCGGCGCGCCCTGATCGTCGGCGACCTGCCCTTCGGCTCCTACCAGGAGGGGCCGGTGCAGGCGCTGCGCTCGGCGACCCGGCTGGTGAAGGACGCCGGGGTGGGCGCCGTGAAGCTGGAGGGCGGCGAGCGCTCGCACGAGCAGATCCGGCTGCTCGTGGAGTCCGGCATCCCGGTCATGGCCCACATCGGGCTGACCCCGCAGTCCGTGAACGCCATGGGCTACCGCGTCCAGGGGCGCGGCGAGGAGGCGGCCCAGCAGCTGCTGCGGGACGCCAAGGCCGTCCAGGACGCGGGCGCCTTCGCCGTGGTGCTGGAGCTGGTCCCGGCGGAGCTGGCGGCCGAGGTCACGCGCGTGCTGCACATCCCCACCGTCGGCATCGGCGCGGGGCCGGAGACGGACGCGCAGGTGCTGGTGTGGACGGACATGCTGGGCCTGACCTCGGGCCGGGTGCCGAAGTTCGTCAAGAAGTACGCGAACCTGCGTGAGGTCATGGGCGACGCGGTGAAGGAGTTCGCGCAGGACGTGGTCGGCGGGGGCTTCCCGCTGGAGGAGCACAGCGTTCACTAGGGCGTTCACCAGGGCCACAGCGTCCACTTGAGCCACTGCGGCACAGAGGCAGCCCGCCGATCTTCCCCCGTCGGCGGGCTGCTGGCTTTGTGGGGGTGACCGCCCCTGGGGGCTGCGCCGGACGGGCTGGATTTCACCGCTGTCGGTGGTCTGTCGGTGCTGTCGGTGGGCTGTCGGTCGTTTGTCGGTGGGGGCTGGGAGCGTCTTGTTCATGACGCGAATCGACAAGAACTCCAGCGGCGGCGGCAACGCCGTCACCGTGCGGGGGATGGTCAAGCACTACGGCGAGACCAAGGCGCTGGACGGCGTCGACCTGGACGTGCGCGAGGGCACCGTGATGGGTGTGCTCGGGCCGAACGGGGCCGGCAAGACCACCCTCGTGCGGATCCTTTCCACGCTGCTCTCCCCCGACGCCGGCGAGGCGACCGTCGCCGGTTACGACGTCCTGCGCCAGCCCCGCCAGCTGCGCCGGGTGATCGGCCTCACCGGGCAGTACGCCTCGGTCGACGAGAAGCTGCCGGGCTGGGAGAACCTGTACATGATCGGGCGGCTGCTCGACCTGCCCCGCAAGGATGCCCGCGCCCGCGCCGACGAACTGCTGGAGCGGTTCTCGCTGACGGACGCCGCCAAGCGGCCCGCGAGCACCTACTCCGGCGGCATGCGGCGGCGGCTCGACCTCGCCGCCTCGATGATCGGGCGC
>NZ_JAMGBF010000053.1 GCF_023516615.1 Streptomyces panaciradicis | reverse complement strand
CCGCGCCGACGAACTGCTGGAGCGGTTCTCGCTGACGGACGCCGCCAAGCGGCCCGCGAGCACCTACTCCGGCGGCATGCGGCGGCGGCTCGACCTCGCCGCCTCGATGATCGGGCGCCCCCAGGTGCTGTTCCTGGACGAGCCGACCACCGGTCTCGACCCGCGCACCCGCAACGAGGTGTGGGCCGAGGTCAAGGCCATGGTCGGCGACGGGGTGACCGTCCTGCTGACCACCCAGTACATGGAGGAGGCCGAGCAGCTCGCCTCCGAGCTGACGGTGGTGGACCGGGGCAAGGTCATCGCCGGCGGCGCCATCGACGAGCTGAAGGCGAAGGTCGGGGGGCGCACCCTGCGCGTGCGGCCCGCCGATCCGCTGCAGCTGCGCCCGCTCGCCGCCGCCCTCGACGAACTCGGCATCACCGGGCTCGCCGCCACCACGGTCGACACCGACAACGGCGCGGTGCTCGTGCCGATCCTCAGCGACGAGCAGCTGACCGCCGTCGTCACGGCGGTGACCGCCCGGGGCATCACCCTGTCCGCCATCACCACCGAACTGCCCAGCCTGGACGAGGTGTTCCTGTCCCTCACCGGCCACCGCGCCAGTGCCCCGCAGGACACCGTGCCCGCCGAGACCCGCGAGGAGGTCGCCGTATGAGCGCCGCCACCGTCACCGCACCCGCTCCGGCCGCCGTGGCCGACGCCCGCATCACGCTGCGCGGCCACCTGCGCCACACCGGCGCCCTGATCCGCCGCAACCTGCTGTGGATCAAGCAGGACCCCGAGTCGATGTTCGACGCGCTGCTGATGCCCGTCGTCTTCACCCTGCTGTTCGTGTACGTCTTCGGCGGCTCCATCGGGCAGGCCCTCGGCGGCGGTCAGGACGGATACGTCCAGTACGTCATCCCCGGCATGATCGCGATGATGAGTATGACGCTGTCCCAGGGCGTCGGCACCGGCTTCAGCCAGGACTTCAACTCCGGTGTCATGGACCGCTTCCGGTCCCTGCCCATCGGCCGCGGCTCGGTGCTCTTCGCGAAGATCTCGGTGGAACTGGTGCGGATGCTGTTCGCCACCACCGTGCTGATGATCGTCGCCGTGCTGGTCGGGTTCGACATCCACCACTGGGCCGGTCTGTTCGCCGCCGTCGGCCTGTCCGCCGTGTTCGCCTCCTCGATCATGTGGGTGTTCCTCACCCTGGGCGTGGTGCTGAAGAACGCGCAGTCCGTGCAGGCGATGGGCTTCCTGGTGCTGTTCCCGCTGCAGTTCGGCTCGTCGATCTTCGCGCCGACGCAGTCGATGCCGGGCTGGCTGCAGGCCTTCACCGACTACAACCCGCTGTCCACGCTCGCCGACGCGGCGCGCGGGCTGATGGTCGGCGGCCCGGTCGCGCACGACCTGTATGTGACGCTGGGCTGGTCGGTGGCGATCACCGCGATCGCGGCGCCGTACGCCATCCACAAGTTCCGTACGAAGAGCTGAGCCTCGGTGGTTCAGACGAGGACGGTGGCCTCCGCGAGGGAGAGGCCACCGCCCTCGGCGTGTGCCTCCTCGTAGGCCGCGTCGCCGAGCACGGCCCGGGTGTGCCGCCGGGCCCGCTCGTACACCTCCCGTTCCAGGGACGTCGCCACATGCCCCGGCGGCAGCGCAGCCTCCGCGGCGCCGAGGACGCGGGCGCCGTCGCGGGCACGGCGGCCGCCGTCGGTCTCGGCGAGGCCGAGCGCGCCGAGGGCCAGGTAGAGCGGGTGCATGTGCGGGGCGATGGCCTTGCTCAGCGGGTCGGCGGCCCGCTGAAGGGTCTGCCGGGTCTTGGCCAGGGAGAGGTCGTAGTTGCCGTCGACCGCCTCGACCCAGGCCTCCGAGCCGAGGATGAAGGCGTCGAAGACGACGAAGTGGGCGACCTTGAACTCCTCGCGCAGCAGCCGCAGTTGCTCGCGCGCCTCGGCGACCCTGCCGGTCATGGCGAGGCGTCCGGCGAGGAACATCCGGGCCGCCGGCATCGCCTCGTTGCCGGCGCCGTCCCGGCTGTCGATCACCTCGCGCAGGATCCGCTCGCCCCGTTCGGGCTCACCCGCCTCCAGCAGGGCGCTGCCCAGCCGGGCGGCCAGCGCGGCCCGGTGCGAGCGGACGCCGAGGCGCTTGGCGTGCTCGATCGCGGCCTCGTAGTCGTCGGCGGCCCGGCGGTAATGGCCGGTGCGTTCCAGGGACTCGCCGCGCGCGGACAGCGCCTCGGCGGTGCCCCACAGGTCGCCGAGGCGCCGGTAGATCTCCAGCGACTCGTCGGCGTCGCGGGCCGCGTCGCCCGCCCAGTCGCTGCGGTTGGCGAGGAGGTTGGCCCGCATCTGCAAGGTGGCCGCTAGGTCCCACTCCATGCCGTCAGTGGCACGGCAGGTCTCGACGCAGGCGTCCATGATCTCCGGCAGCCGGTCCACGTCGCCGCTGAGCATCACGGCGTAGAACCAGATCATGCCCGGTGCCCGGCAGGTCTGCGGCAGGCCCGGCCGGTACACCTCGGTGATGACGCGGAGCTTCTCCTTGGCGGCCGGGGAGTCCCAGGCCTCCAACTCGGTGTCCATGCAGGCCAGATGGGCGAGGTGGACGCCGCGCCGGGCCTCGGTGAGCACTTCGCCGGTCCAGGGCGGCGGGGTCTCGGTGCAGCGCCGCCACACCGGTTCGGCGCGCCGGACGGGGGTGGTGAAGGGGTCGGGGCCCAGGGCCATGACCTCGACGCACCAGTTGCGGGTCTCGATCCGCACGTCGCGCATCTGCCAGTACCAGGCCAGGGAGAGGATCAGGCAGAGGCCCTCCTGCTCGTCGCCTTCGTTGACGGCGTGCCGCAGGGCCGTGCGCAGGTTCTCGTACTCGCGCTCCAGCAGGGCGATCGCGTCGAGCTGGCCGGGGCCGCGCAGCAACGGGTCGGTGGTGCGGGCGAGTTCACGGTAGTACGTCAGATGCGCGCGCTCGGTCTCCCGGCGCCGGCCCGCTTCGTCGAGCCGTTCGCCCGCGTACTCGGCGACGGTCTCCAGGAGCCGGTAGCGCATGCCGCCCTCGCCCGAAGGGGCCGCCACCACCAGGGACTTGTCGACGAGGGAGCCGAGCACGTCGAGGGCCCAGGGGCCGCAGACGGCCTCGGCGGCGGCCAGGTCGCAGCCGCCGGCGAAGACGGACAGCCGCCGCAGCACGTCCCGCTCCTCGTCGTCGAGCAGGTCCCAGGACCAGTCGACGACCGCGCGCAGGGTCTGCTGGCGGGGCAGGACGGTGCGGCTGCCGGAGGTGAGGAGGCGAAAGCGGTCGTCGAGGCGGTCGGCGATCTGCCGTGGCGTGAGCATCCGCAGCCGGGCGGCGGCGAGTTCGATGGCGAGCGGCAGGCCGTCCAGGCGCCGGCAGATCTCGGCGCAGGCCTCCGGGTCGTCCTGCACCCGGAACCCGGGGCGCGCGGCGGCCCCCCGGTCGGCGAGCAGCCGCAGCGCGACGGGTTCCGGCAGCGGCTCCACGGGCCGCACCAACTCCCCCGGCACGCCGAGGGGTTCGCGGCTGGTGGCGAGGACCGTCAGCCCGGGGCAGCGCTCGAGCAGTTCCTCCACCAGCCGGGCGGCGGCGTCGACGACATGCTCGCAGTTGTCGAGGACGATCAGCATCCGGCGCCGTCCGCAGTGCTCGGCCAGGCGTTCCACGGGGTCGCCGTGCCGCTCGTTCGCGGCGGCCCGCATCGCCTCCGCGCCCGCGCCGTACAGCACGGTCTCACGGGCCCCCAGCGCGGTCAGTACGGCTTCCGGTACGGCCTCCGGGTCGTCGACCGGCGCGAGTTCGGCCAGCCACACGCCGTCACGGACGTCCCGCACGGTCTCGGCGGCCTCCTGCGACAGCCGTGTCTTGCCCGCCCCGCCGGGGCCGAGCAGGGTGACGAGCCGCGCCGCGCCCAGGTCCCCGCGAATGGTCTCGATGTCGGCCTCCCGGCCGACGAAGGAGGTCAGACGGGCGCGGAGGTTGCCCCGGGGCGGGGCGGCGGGGCCTGCGGGCCGGCCGTCGGCACCGGCAGAGGCCGGTCCGGAGGTTGCCGGGCGGTCGCCGGAGAGGGCCTGAGAGGCAGGGGCCGCGGGGTGCTCGTCCGAGACGGCCGGGGTGGCAGAGGCCGTTGGCCGGTCGTCCGGGCCGGACACGGGCGGCGTGAAGGCGCGCGCCTCCGCATCTGCGGCGGCACCGGTCGGGCCGGGCAGGCGGCCCCCGGGCGGACGCGAGCGGTGCGGCCCTCCCCAGGCCTCGGCCCCCTGCGTGCCCCCTCGCCTGAATCCCTCCCCCGGCTGGAGCAACTCCGCGTGCAGGGACCTCAGTTCGGGTCCGGGGTCCGCGCCCAGGCGGTCGGCGAGGAGCTGTCGTACGTCCTCGAAGGCGGCCAGCGCCTGCGCCGTGCGGCCCGCGTCGCGCAACGCGCGCAGCCGCAGGGCCTGGAGGGGTTCGTCGAGGGGGTGGGCGTCGCACAGGCCGGTCAGTTCGGGCAGCGCCTGCTCGGCGTGGCCCAGGGCGAGCGCGGCGGTGTGGCGGGCGCGCAGGGCGTCCAGGCGGCGGGCCTCCCAGCGGGCCGCCTCGGCGGTGCGGTCGGGGAGGTCGGCGAGGGCGGGGCCGTGCCACAGGGCGAGGGCGTCGTCGAGGACGACGGCCGCCTTGGCGGGGTCGCCGTCGGCGAGCGCGCGCGTGCCCTCGCCGGTCAGCCGCTCGAAACGGTGCAGGTCGACGTCGTCGGGCGCGGCGGCGAGACGGTATCCGCCGTCCCCGGAGGCGACGGTGTCCGCGCCGAGGGCCCGGCGCAGCCGGCCGACCAGCGCCTGCAGCGCGCCCGGCGCGTCGGCGGGCGGGTCGCCGTCCCACACCTCGTCGACGAGCAGCCGCACCGGCACGGTCCGGCCCGGCCGCAGCGCGAGCACGGTCAGCAGGGCGCGCAGCCGCGCCCCGCCGACGGGGACGGGACTGCCGTCGGGGCGGAGAGCCTGAGCTGTGCCGAGGATGCGATAGCGCACGGGGTCCATTGTCTCCGGTCGGATCGGCGGGGGTCACGGGGTTCGGGGCGAGGGGTGGCGTGGGACGCGGCCGCCGGACCCGCCGGACACGAGCCGGGGCCGCGTGCCCCAGCCTTCCCGGAACCGAAGGCGCACCGCGAGACGTTTTCCCGGTGTGCCCGGTACCGTCGGGCAGTCCCACCCCGTGATCGTCCAGTCCAGGGAGCCTCATGACCACCGCGACCACCCGCCACAGCGACCGGCGGGTCAGTCCTGTCTTCGTCGGCATCCTGGCCGTGACGGCGGTGACCGGCTGGGCCACCTGGTCGGGGTTCGCCGAGCAGCCGGGCGTGGCGGTGTTCCTGTTCGTGACGGCGGCGTGGGTGGTGTCGCTGTGCCTGCACGAGTACGCGCACGCGCGCACCGCCCTGCACAGCGGCGACATCACGGTCGGCAGCAAGGGCTATCTGACGCTCAACCCCATGAAGTACACGCACGCCCTGCTCAGCATCGTGCTGCCGGTGGTGTTCGTGATCATGGGCGGGATCGGGCTGCCCGGCGGTGCGGTGTTCATCGAGCGCCAGCGCATCCGGGGCCGCTGGCGGCACAGTCTGATCTCGGCCGCGGGCCCGCTGACCAACGTCGTGTTCGCCGCCGTGTGCACCGCCCCGTTCTGGCTGCACGCCCTGGACGGCGTGCCGGCGCAGTTCCGGTACGCGCTGGCCTTCCTGGCCCTGCTCCAGGTGACGGCGGCGCTGCTGAACTTCCTGCCGGTGCCGGGCCTGGACGGCTACGGGGTGATCGAGCCCTGGCTGTCGTACCAGGTGAAGCGGCAGGTGGAGCCGTTCGCGCCGTTCGGTCTGCTGTTCGTGTTCGCGCTGCTGTGGGTGCCGGCGGTCAACCGGGAGTTCTTCGACGTGATCGACGCGATCCTGCGGGGCCTCGGGGTCCCCGACAACGACACCTCGTACGGGTACTCCCTCTACCGCTTCTGGGACTGAGCCGCCCGGCCCCGCTTGAGGTAGTACCAGCACATGTTGCTGGACAGGCCCGCCAGCAGCACCCACACGACCCCCAGCCAGCTGCCCTGTGCGAAGGAGACGACGGCCGCGGCCACGGCGAGCACGAAGACGATCAGGGCGTAGACACCAAGGCGGGGCATTTCGGTCGGCTCCTTCGGGGGACACTGCTACGGCGACCAGTGTCCCCCATCGGCCTAGACGTCCGTGACGCGGAGCCCGGCGTGCGCCTTGTAGCGGCGGTTCACCGAGATCAGGTTCGCCACCAGCGACTCCACCTGGTGGGCGTTGCGCAGCCGGCCCGCGAAGATGCCGCGCATGCCCGGGATGCGGCCGGCGAGCGCCTGGACGGCCTCCACGTCCGCCCGCTCCTCCCCCAGCACCATCACGTCGGTGTCGATCTCCTCGATCGCGGGGTCCTGCAGCAGGACGGCCGACAGGTGGTGGAAGGCGGCGGTGACGCGGGAGTCCGGCAGCAGGGCGGCGGCCTGCTCGGCGGCGCTGCCCTCCTCCGGCTTGATGGCGTAGGCGCCCTTCTTGTCGAAGCCGAGCGGGTTCACGCAGTCGACGACCAGCTTGCCGGCCAGTTCCGCGCGCAGGGACTCCAGGGTCTTGCCGTGTCCCTCCCACGGCACGGCGACGATCACGAGGTCGCTGCGCCGCGCGCACTCAGCGTTGTCCGCGCCCTCGACGCCGTGCCCGATCTCCTCGGCGGCGGCCTGCGCACGCTCGGCGGCGCGCGAACCGATGATCACCTTCTGGCCGGCCCTGGCCAGCCGGTAGGCCAGGCCCTTGCCCTGCGGCCCGGTCCCGCCGAGGACGCCGACGACGAGCCCGGAGACGTCGGGGAGGTCCCAGGGGTCCTTCGCGGGGGCCTTGGCCGGGGTCTGTGCAGCACTGTCGCTAGAGGTCATGGGCCGACCTTACGTCCGTCCCGGGCGGCCCCGCGGGTCAGGTGAGCCGCGTCACCGGCAGCCGCCGCAGGACGATCCGCTCGTAGGCGCCGAAGTCCCCCGTCTCGTAGAGGATCCCGACGGTCGAGTCGTCGATCCGGACGAGGTCGGAGTAGGCGGCGGGCAGGCCGTCCATGGTGTACACCGGCCGCCAGGTGGTGCCGTCGTTCACGGAGGCGCGGACGGTCATCAGGGCGCGCGCGTCGGGGTGGGCGGGGCCGGAGAAGAGCAGCACGTCCGGGTCGCGGAGCTGGAGCAGGCTGCCCTCGCACACCGGGCCGGTCAGGCCGGCCTGCGGGCGGAAGGGGGTCCGCAGGGTCTCACCGCCGTCCTCGGAGCGGGCGTCGGCGCGGTTGCCGGGGGACGGGGAGTCGTTGCGGGTGTTGAAGTAGACGCTGCCGTCGGGGAGTTCGGCGGCGGTGGTCTCGTTGACGTTGATGTAGCCGTCGGTGTTGTCGTCGACGTAGCCGATCGACCAGGTCTCCCCGCGGTCGTCGCTGAGCAGGCAGTGGCCGCCGTTGTACTTCGCCTCGGTGCCGAGGTCGGTGCCGGTGGGCGGGAGGCTGTGGTTGGCGGGGACGACGACGCGGCCGGTGCTCAGTTGGAGGGCGTGGCCGGGGGTGGTGGCGTACCAGCGCCAGTCCGGCCGCTTCACCGACGCGGTGATCTCGGCCGGCTCCGACCAGGTGTCGCCGTCGTCGTCGCTGTGCTGCACCCACACGCGGCGGCCGTCGGCGTCCTTCACCTTGCCCAGCCGGATGAGTTCCTCGGTGGCCGTGGCGGCGGCGCGGACGTGGACGAGGAGGACGCGGCCGGTGTCGAGGACCACCGGGGCGGGGTTGCCGGCGAGGCCGGTGCCGTTGGCCGCGGACACTCTGAGCGGGCTCCAGGTGCGGCCGCCGTCCGCCGAGCTCTTGAGCACGATGTCGATGCGGCCGTGGTCGCTCGCGGAGGTCACCCGGCCCTCGCAGAAGGCGAGCAGGGTGCCGGCGGGGGTGGCGACCACCGCGGGGATGCGGTAACTGGCGTATCCCTCGCGGCCGGCGCGGAACGGGACGGAGGCTTCGGTCATCCGGGCACTGTCCCCAGAGCGGGCGAATTCACGGTGAACGGCGGGTCACGAGTGGCCGGTTGGTGCAGGATGCGGACACATGGACGCCGTACGGGTCGCCTTGTTGCGCGAAGTGCTCGCCGGGACCGAGTGGTTGGGGGCCACGCGCCGGTTCGCGGGGGCGCTGCGCGGGTCGGTGGTGTCGCACGGGGGCGGGCTGCTGCTGGTGGGCACGCCCGCCTACGAGCCGTGGCATCTGGCGGCCCACCTCGTCGACGAGGCCGCGTGGTCGGGGACCCCGGAGCTGGCGCCGACCCTCGTCCGGCACGACGCGCGCGCCTCGGACCCGGCGCATCTGGCCGTCGGACTGGGCAGGTTGGCGGCGGCGCGGCGGGGCGAGACGCTGCTGGTGGTGTCGCCCTGGCCGGCGGGGACCGGGTGTCCGGCAGAGCCGGCCGCGCCCCTGCTGGAGCGCGTGCACGACGCGCGGCGGGCCGGGGCGACGGTGCTGGCGCTGGGCCCCGGCGAGGGGGACCTGACGTCGATGGCGCACGAGTCGCTGGCCGTGCCGGACGGCTCCGAGCTCGACCTGGACACCGTGCAGCACCTGGTCAGCGCGGCGGCCGGGGAGAACGCGGTACCGGTCCCCCGGAGCGGCCGCCGCTTCCGGGACCGCCTGTCGAGACTGGCGGAGACACTGACCGAGCCCCCGGCACGCTGGTAGGCCCGGTGCAGCGGTGGTAGGCCCGGTGCACCGGTAAGCCGGGGCGCCGATGGCCCGGTGCGAAAACCGTTTGCCCGGCGCCGTTCGCGCGCCCACCATGAGCCGACGTGACCGACGACGCCTCCGCGCCCCCCTCCCGCCTGCGCGCGATCCTCCCCGACCTCGCCCCCTGGCGGGCCTCCGCCGACTTCCGGCGGCTGTGGGTGTCGGGCCTGATCTCGAACTTCGGGAGCTTCCTGACGTTCGTCGCGCTGCCGGTGCAGCTCAAGGAGCTGACCGGTTCCGCGGCGGCGGTGGGCGCGATCGGGGCGGTGGAACTGCTGCCGCTGCTGGTGTTCGGGCTGTACGGCGGCGCGCTGGCCGACGCCCTGGACAAGCGGAAACTGATCATCCGCACGGAGGTCGGTCAGGGCCTGCTGTCGGCCGTGCTGCTGCTCAACGCCCTGCTGCCGTCGCCCGCCGTCTGGCCGCTGTACGTCGTGGCCGCCCTGTCCTCGGCGCTGGTATCGGTCCAGCGCCCGGCGACCGACTCGCTGTGGCCCCGGATCGTGGCCCACGAGCACATGCCCGCCGCGACCGCGCTGAACTCGCTGCGCTGGACGGTCGGCGGGGTGGCGGGCCCGGCACTGGCGGGCGTGGTGGTCGCCTACGCGGGCCTGGGCTGGGCGTACGGCGCGGACCTGATGACGTTCGTCGTGTCGGTGGCGCTGATGGTCCCCATCGCCGCCTCGCCCGCCTCGCACGAGGCCGCGAAGCCGTCGCTGCGGGCGATAGCGGAGGGCGCCCGGTACGCCTGGAGCCGCAAGGAGCTGCTGGGCACCTACGCCGTGGACCTCGCGGCGATGTTCCTGGCGATGCCGCTGGCCGTCCTGCCGTTCCTCGCGGACGAACTGCACGCGAACTGGTCGCTCGGCCTGATGTACGCCACCCTCCCCCTCGGGTCCATGCTGGTCAGCCTGACCAGCGGCTGGACCTCGCGCGTGCACCGGCACGGCCGGATGGTCGTGCTGGCGGCGGCGCTGTGGGGCCTGGCGATCGCGGGCGCGGGCGTCGTCGGCAACGTGTGGCTCGTCCTGCTGTTCCTGACCGTGGCCGGCGGCTGCGACATGGTCAGCGGGATCTTCCGGGGCGCCATGTGGAACCAGACGATCCCGGACGAGCTGCGCGGCCGGCTCGCCGGGATCGAGCTGCTGTCGTACTCGGTCGGCCCGACCGTCGGACAGGTCCGCTCAGGCTCCTTCGCCGCCTGGTGGGGCGTACGGGCGTCGGTGTGGTCGGGCGGCCTGCTGTGCGCGGGCGCCGTGGGGCTGCTCGCCCTGTGCCTGCCGAAGCTGATGACGTACGACGTCCGTACGAACGAGCACGCGGTGCGGCTGCGTGACCACCGCACGGCAGCCGCACCGGCTCAGGCGCAGGCCTGATCAGTCCTCCTCCGCGCTCCCCGCCGGGGCGTCGTGCCACTTGGGGTCGTTCTCCCACTGGAGATTGCGTTCGCGGGCGGTCTCCATCGCGTGCTGGGCCTCCTGCCGGGAGGCGTACGGCCCGAACCGGTCCTTGGCGGGGCATTCGGGTCCCTCCTCGACCTTCTTGTGCTCCAGGCAGTAGAACCACTCGCCCGGCTTGCCCACCGTACGCTTCTTGAACAACGCCATGACCTGCTCCTCTCGCCTCCCACATGTTCCCCCGTCCCGGCTCGTTAGACTCGCTGGCATGTCTGGCCAGTCGCTGCTCGTACCAGGGGAGCTCTCCCCCACCCGTTCCGTCCCCGGAAACATCCGCCGCCCCGAGTACGTCGGCAAGCCCGCGCCGTCGCCGTACACCGGGCCGGAGGTGCAGACGCCCGAGACGATCGAGGCGATGCGGATCGCCGGCCGGATCGCCGCGCGGGCGATGGAGGAGGCCGCGAAGCTGATCGCGCCGGGGGTGACCACCGACGAACTGGACAAGGTGGCGCACGCGTACATGTGCGACCACGGCGCCTACCCCTCGACGCTCGGCTACCGCGGCTTCCCCAAGTCCCTGTGCACCAGCGTCAACGAGGTGATCTGCCACGGCATCCCGGACTCGACGGTGCTGCGCGACGGCGACATCGTCAACCTCGACGTGACGGCGTACATCGGTGGGGTACACGGCGACAACAACGCCACGTACCTGGTCGGGGACGTCGGCGAGGAGAGCCGTCTGCTCGTGGAGCGCACCCGCGAGTCCCTGAACCGCGCGATCAAGGCGGTCAAGCCGGGCCGCCAGATCAACATCATCGGCCGGGTCATCGAGTCGTACGCCAAGCGCTTCGGCTACGGCGTGGTCCGCGACTTCACCGGCCACGGCATCAACTCCTCGTTCCACAGCGGCCTGATCATCCCGCACTACGACAGCCCGCACGCGACGACGGTCATGCAGCCCGGGATGACCTTCACCATCGAGCCGATGCTGACGCTCGGCACGCACGAGTACGACATGTGGGACGACGGCTGGACGGTCGTCACCAAGGACCGCAAGCGCACGGCCCAGTTCGAGCACACGCTGGTGGTGACGGAGACGGGCGCGGAGATCCTCACCCTGCCCTGACGACCCCATGGACTCCTTCTCCGCCGTCATCCGCACCGCCTCCCACGCGCAGCACACGGAGGCGGAGACCTCGACGTTCCTGAGCGACCTGCTGGGCGGACGGCTCGGCGTGGCGGCGTACGCGCGCTACACCGAGCAACTGTGGTTCGTCTACGAGGCGTTGGAGTCCGGGGCCGGGCGGCTGGCGGCGGACCCGGTGGCCGGTCCCTTCATCCGCCCCGAGCTGTTCCGCCTGCCCGCCCTGGAGCGGGACCTGGCGCATCTGCGGGGCCCCGGCTGGCGGGCGGGGCTGTCCGCGCTGCCGGCGACGCGGGCGTACGCGGCACGGGTGCGGGAGTGCGCCGAGGACTGGCCGGCCGGCTACGTCGCCCACCACTACACGCGCTACCTGGGCGACCTCTCCGGCGGTCAGATCATCCGGGACCGGGCCGAGCGGACGTGGGGGTTCGCGAGGAAGGGCGACGGGGTCCGCTTCTACGTGTTCGAGCGGATCGCCAACCCGTCGGCCTTCAAACGCAGTTACCGGCGACTGCTCGACGGCGTCCGGGCGGACGAGCTGGAGCGGCAGCGGATCGTGGCGGAGTGCAGGCGGGCGTTCGCACTCAACACGGCCGTCCTCGGGGCGCTGGGCGAGGAGTTCCCGCTCAGCGCCTGACCAGGGCGGCCCTCAGCGCTCCGGCTGGCGCTCCAGGACCACGCGCCCGCCGATCTCCACCCATCCGTACGGCTGCGGGGCGGTGAGGATCTGCGACCCGGCGCCCTGGGTGATGTTGAGCGCCCGCCCCAGCCGGTCGGTCAGCAGCAGCGCCGCCGCGCCGGTCGCCTCGTCCTCGTCGATGCCGTCGTCCCGGCCGGGGAAGGCCCGGGCCCGCACCCGTCCGGCGGCCTCGTCCTCCCAGGCCCAGGCGTAGACCCACTCGCCCTTGGGCGGCACGGGCAGCGCGTCGACCTCGGCGGCCGTGGCGTACTGGCGCAGCGTGCGCGGCGGTGCCCACTCCGCCCGCGCCTCGATCCAGCTGAACTCCCCGTCCTGGCGGGCCCCGACCACCCCGGCCGGCGTCACGAGCTCCTCCACGTCGAGCAGCCAGGCCACGCCGACACAGGGGTGACCGGCGAAGGGCAGCCGCAGGGTCGGTGTGTAGATGTCGATCGCACCGCGCTCGGGGTCGTCGACGAAGACGGTCTCGCTGAACCCCAGCTTCCCGGCGAACACCTGCCGCTCCGCCCGCTCGGCCATCACCGAGCCCTCCCGCACGACACCGAGCTCGTTGCCGTAGCCACCGTTGGCCGCACAGAAGACGCGCAGCACGTCGTAGTCAGTCACGCCCAAATTGAAGCACCGTCCGCGGGGAGGTCGTCCCAGTCGGCGAGGGTGCCGGCGAAGGGCCAGACCTCGGTCGGCGCCTCGTCGTAGGGCAGCGAGGCGAGGGCGAGCGCGTGGCCCTCCTCCCGGGCCGCACGCAGGCGCTCTCCGCCGGCCGGGGCCGGCTCGGCCGTCTCCCGCCGCCACTGCTCGGTCATCTCGGCCGCGGTGCGCCGCCACCGCTCGTCGTCCTCCACGCGCGTGAGGACGACGCAGGGCGGGACGCCGCCTTCCTCCAGTGCGGCCACGGCCCGGTCGTGGCCGTCGAGGAGCAGCCATCCGTCCAGGAACGACACCCACCACAGCAGGACGGGGGCGAGCGTGCCCTCGCGGGCGTGCTTGCGGTACGCCTTCACCCGGGGGGCATCGGGCGACGACAGCCGCCGCAGCGGCAGGACACCGTGCCAGCCGCCGCCGCAGAACAGGTCGAGGCGGCCGTCCGGCCACCCGGCGATGAAGTCCTCGGTCCAGATACCGGGCGCGAACGAGTTCCGCTCCCCCAGCAGCCACCGTCCGTCGTGCAGCGGGCCCTCGTCGGCGTCCTCCAGCCACCGCGCGTACCGGTGCGGCCAGGCGCCCGGCGCCCGCATCGTCTCCGCCCGCACCGGCGGCAGCGGGGAGCGATGGCCGTCGAGGCGGCGCACCCGCAGCTGATAGCAGCAGCCCTCACCCTCCAGCCGGCCCAGCAGCAGCGGCCGTCCGCCCTGGCGTAGGAGTCTGCGTCTGCCGTCGGCCTCGAAGCGCAGCGGAGGCGGACCCGGCCGGTCCGACACGGCCAGCACGAGCCCGCCTCCGGGCAGCGGCTCCCTGATCGTTCTCTTCACCTCCCCAGTCTCGGCGACACCAGCGCGCTTGAATATTTCTTGACCATTCCTTGGGGGCTGCTTTTGGTCACCGTGATCGGGTCGTGCTCATACAGCGTCCATGAGAGCTGAATCACCGCATGGGTGGGTATCACGCAGGCAAGGCTTAGATAAGTTAGGCGAGCCTCACCATCCCTTGGTGGGTCCGGACACGCGATTTTTCGCCAGCACTTGGAGCCTGCATGCGAGCCGCCAGACTCTCCGTCGTCACCGCCGTAGCCACGGTCGCGGCGCTGACCGCCGTCACCGGCTGCACGCAGAAGAGCAAGGCCGAGGGCGACGGTGCGATCAAGGTGACCGCCGCCGACTCCACGTGCGACACCTCCGCGAAGTCCATACCGGCCGGCCAGGTCACGCTCAGCATCCACAACACCGGCTCCCAGGCGACCGAGGTCGAGATCCTCTTCCCCGACGACCGGATCGTGTCGGAGAAGGAGAACATCGGTCCGGGCACCAAGTACACGCTGACCGCCGAGGTGAAGGCGGGCGACTACGAGATCGCGTGCCGTCCGGGCATGAAGGGCCACGGCGTCCGGCAGAAGCTCACCGTGACCGGCTCCGGCGCCGCCGCCCAGCGCGACCCGCGGCTGGACAAGGCCGTCGCCTCCTACCGCGAGTACGCGCAGGAGCAGGCCGACGCGACCATCCCGAAGGTCGAGGTCTTCGCCAAGGCGATCAAGGCCGGCGACCTGAAGGCCGCCCAGAACGCCTACGCCCCCTCCCGCGTCGGCTGGGAGCGCACCGAGCCGATCGCCGAGTCCTTCGGCGACATCGACCCCAAGACCGACACCCGCGCCGACGGCCTGGAGAAGGGCCAGAAGTGGACCGGCTGGCACGCGCTGGAGAAGGCGCTGTGGCAGGACAAGAAGATCGGCGCCGACCAGAAGGCCCTCGCCGACCAGCTGGTCACCGACCTCAAGGACTGGCAGGAGCGGATCGGCAAGGCCGAGATCACCCCGACCTCCATGGCCAACGGCGCCAAGGAGCTGCTGGACGAGGTCGCCACCGGCAAGGTCACCGGCGAGGAGGACCGCTACTCGCACACCGACCTCAGCGACTTCAAGGCCAACGTCGAGGGCGCGCAGCAGGCGTACGAGCTGCTCAAGCCGGTCGCCCAGAAGAACGACAAGGCGCTGACCGCCGAACTGGACAAGCGGTTCGCCGCGCTCGACACCACGCTCGACAAGTACCGCTCCACCAAGACCTCGGACGGTTTCGTCTCGTACGACACCGTGACCGAGGCCCAGCGCAAGGAGCTCTCGGACGCGGTGAACGCGCTCGCGGAGCCGCTGTCCAAGCTCGCCGCCGCCGTCGTGAAGTAGGGGACGACTGACCATGACGGACACGCAGGAAGCCACCGCCGCCGACGCGGACGACCGGAAGGCCGCGCCCAGCCGGCGCTCGCTGATCGGCTGGGGCGGGGCCGGGCTCGCGCTCGGGGCCGCCGCGGCCGGCGGCGCGGTCGCGATGACCCGCGTCGGCAACGACGTGGACCCGGCCGCCGCCGAGACGGGCGCCGCCGTCGCCTTCCACGGCGCGAACCAGGCAGGCATCGCCACCCCGGTGCAGGACAGGCTGCACTTCGCCGCGTTCGACGTGCAGACCGACGACCGCGCCGAGTTCGTGCGGATGCTCAAGGACTGGACCGAGGCCGCGCGCCGGATGACGGCGGGCAAGGCGGTCGGCGAGGGCGCGTACGGCGGTCTGGCCGAGGCCCCGCCGGACGACACCGGCGAGGCACTGGGCCTCAAGCCCTCCCGGCTGACGCTCACCATCGGCTTCGGCCCGTCGCTGTTCGAGAAGTTCGGCGACGCGTTCGGGATCAAGGACAAGCGGCCCGAGGCCCTGGTCGACCTCCCGCAGTTCGCGGGCGACAACCTCGACAAGACCCGCACCGGCGGCGATCTGTGCATCCAGGCCTGCGCGGACGACCCGCAGGTCGCGGTGCACGCGATCCGCAACCTGGCCCGCATCGGCATGGGCACGGTCAACATCCGCTGGTCCCAGCTCGGCTTCGGCAAGACCTCCTCCACAACGCCCGACGCGCAGACCCCGCGCAACCTGATGGGCTTCAAGGACGGCACCCGCAACATCGCGGGCACCGAGACGGACCGGCTGAAGAAGTTCGTGTGGGTCGGCGAGAAGGACGGCCCGGACTGGATGACCGGCGGCTCCTACCTGGTCGCCCGCCGCATCCGGATGCACATCGAGACCTGGGACCGCACCTCCCTGCAGGAGCAGGAGGACGTCTTCGGCCGCGACAAGGGCGAGGGCGCCCCGGTCGGCAAGGCCAAGGAGCACGACGAGCCGTTCCTGAAGGCGATGAAGCCCACCGCGCACGTGCGCCTCGCGCACCCCGACTCCAACGGCGGGATCACGATCCTGCGCCGGGGCTACTCCTTCACCGACGGCACCGACGGCCTCGGCCGTCTCGACGCGGGCCTGTTCTTCCTGGCCTACCAGCGCGACGTGCGCAAGGGGTTCATCCCGCTGCAGCGCAGGCTGTCGGCGCAGGACGCGCTCAACGAGTACATCCAGCACGTGGGTTCGGCGGTCTTCGCCGTCCCGCCGGGCGTCCGCGGCAAGGACGACTGGTGGGGCAGCACGCTGTTCTCCAAGGAGGCGTAGCCCGTGTTCTCCAACTACCTGATCGGCCTGCGCGAGGGCCTGGAAGCCAGCCTCGTCGTCTGCATCCTGATCGCCTACCTGGTCAAGACCGGGCGCCGGGACGCCATCCGGCCCATCTGGATCGGCATCGCCATCGCCGTCCTGATCGCCATGGGCTTCGGCTGCGTCCTGGAGTTCGGCTCCCAGGAGCTGACCTTCCAGGCCCAGGAGGGCCTCGGCGGCTCCCTGTCGATCGTCGCGGTGGGCCTCGTGACGTGGATGGTCTTCTGGATGCGGCGCACGGCCCGGCATCTGAAGTCCGAACTGCACGGCAAGCTGGACGCGGCCCTCGCGATGGGCACCGGCGCACTGGTCGCCACCGCGTTCCTCGCCGTGGGCCGCGAGGGCCTGGAGACCGCCCTGTTCGTGTGGGCGTCCGTCCACGCGGCCAGCGACGGCACCCCGCGCCCCCTGATCGGCGTGGCCCTGGGCCTGGCGACGGCCGTGCTGCTGGGCTGGCTGTTCTACCGCGGCGCCCTGAAGATCAACCTGGCCAAGTTCTTCACCTGGACCGGCGGGATGCTGGTGGTGGTCGCGGCGGGCGTGCTGGCGTACGGCTTCCACGACCTGCAGGAGGCCGACATCGTCCCCGGTCTGACGCATCTGGCCTTCGACATCTCCGGCACGATCCCGCCGGACAGCTGGTACGGCACGCTGCTGAAGGGCGTGTTCAACTTCCAGCCCGACCCGACGGTCCTTCAGGTCACGGTGTGGCTGCTGTACTTGGTCCCGACGCTCGCGCTGTTCCTCGCCCCGGTAGGGTTCGCCTCCGGGAAGGGGAAGGTGAAGGATCGCGATGAGCAGGGATCGCAGCCGTCCGAGGCGTCCAAGGCTTGACCGGCGCGTACTGATAGCGGCCTCGCTGACCGCTTTGTCGTTGACGGCGAGCGGTTGCGTGGTGGTGCACGGGGAGCGCGAGGTGCTCCCCTCCGCAACCCGTGCCGAGGCCGCCAAGGCGCTGACGGCGTTCACCACCGCGTACAACAAGGCGGACAAGGCGTACGACAGTTCGCTCGACGCCGACCATGTCACCGGCGCCCTCGGTGACATCGACGCGGCCAGGCTGAAGGCCGGGCACACGACGAACCCGGCCGGCAATCCGGCGTACTCGCCGCTGAAGCTGACCGACGCGCGGTTCACGATCCCGAAGAAGGCCGGCTGGCCGCGCTGGTTCGTGGCCGAGGCGCGGGGCAACAAGGGCGGCAGTCTGCGCTGGCTGCTGGTGTTCACCCGGGACGGGCTGGGCCGGCCCTGGCAGGTGGCGTACCTGACGCTCGTCAAGCCGGGTGCGCTGCCGCAGATCAAGACGGACGCGGACGGCAGGGCCGAGGCCGTGCCCGCCGACTCCACCGATCTCGCCGTCGCGCCCGAGGACCTGAGCAAGGACTACACCGCCTACCTCGAGAACGGCGGCAAGACCTTCGCCGACGGCCCGCACACCAGCGAGTGGCGGGCGGCCCGCGCCAAGAACGAGAAGAAGCCGGGCCTGGCCACGCAGTTCCTCGACCAGCCGCTGAGCGGCGGCGCCTACGCCCCGCTGGCGCTGCGCACGCAGGACGGCGGCGCGCTGGTGTTCTTCGCCCACCGCCGCTTCGCGAAGATGACCGCGGCCCCGAACTCCTCGATCCCCCCGCAGAACCCGGCCGTGCGGGCGCTGACGACGGGTGAGGTCAAGCAGTCGCTCACCATGCAGTTCATGTCGAACGAGGTGGCCCAGGTCCCGGCGGGCGACGGCCAGGTCACCGTCCTGTCCCGGCTGGAGGGCATGACCTCGGCCGAGGGCAGCTAGGGCCTGTCCGACCGACGGGCCCCGGGCCCGTCGGTTCCGTCAGCGGCGCAGGGGCCAGGCCGCGCCCGTGTGGTCGGCCTCCTCGCCGACGTGGCGGGCGCCGGCGTCGGTGAGGACCTCGAGCAGGGTGAGCGGGTCGGGCAGCGGGTGCTCCGGGCCGCGCACCCAGTGCACGCTCTGGTCGCCGGGGAGCCGGGCGGGCGGCACCAGGACGTAGGAGCCGCGGCAGTGCCAGCGCAGGCCGGGGTGCTCGTCCATGGTCTCGGGGTGGCAGTCCAGTTCGCAGGGCCACCACTCGTCCTCGTCCTCGGGGGTGCCGCGGGTGAGGGTGAAGAACAGCATGCGGCCGTCGTCGCTCTCGGCGACCGGACCGACCTCGATCCCGGCGGAGAGCAGCCGCTCCAGCGCCTCCCGGCCCGCCTCCAGGGGTACGTCGAGGACGTCGTGGACCATGCCGGTCGCGGTGATGAAGTTGGCCTGCGGCTGGTGCCGGGCCCAGCGCTCGATCTGCGCGCGGTCGGTGGTGGACTGCGTCTGCCAGGCGAAGGACACCGGGTGCCGGGCCGGGGTGGGGCAGCCCACGCGGTCGCAGGAGCAGCGGTAGTCGGGTCCCGGGTGGGCGGCGGGTGCGAGCGGCAGGCCCGCTTCGGCGGCGGCGAGCAGCAGGGCCTCGCGGCCGCGGTCCTGCGCGGCGGCCTCCTTCGGGCGGCGTCCGCGCAGCCACTGGGAGAGTTTGCCCTGCCGGCCCGTCCGGCCGCCTGCGTCCCCGCTCATCTATCCCCTCGCCTCGCCGTCGTGCGCTCCAGCATGCCTCATGGTCCCACCATCCGGCGCATCGGGGGCCGGGAGCCATGAATCGGGGCAGGGGGGACGAGCGGTACGAGGCGACCACCGGGTCAGCGGGGTGCGAGGCCGTTCAGGGCGTAGTCGACGAGGGTGTCGGTGTAGTCGTGGGAGATCGGGCCCGTGTGCTGCAGCCAGCGCTGGGCGAGCGGGGAGACGAACAGTTCGAGGGCGATGCGCGGGTCGATCTCCGGGCGCACCTGGCCCGCCTCCTGGGCGGCGCGCAGCCGGTCGACGTACAGCTGGAGGCTGGGCTCGAGGAGCCTGGCGACGAACACCCGGCCGACCTGCTCGTTGACCAGGCCCTCGGCGGCCAGGGCCCGGGAGGGCACCTCGAAGCGGGGGTCGGTGAGCTGGTCGACGGTGGCCCGCAGCACGGTCTTGAGGTCGGCGGCTAGGTCGCCGGTGTCCGGGATGACGTAGGGCTCCCCGCCGGCCTCCCGCGCGGCCTGCGCGCTGAGGTCGAGGAACGCCTCCAGGAGCACGTCCGCCTTCGACCCCCACCAGCGGTAGATGGTCTGCTTGCCGACGCCGGCCCGGGCGGCGATGGCCTCGATGGTCGTCCTGGGGTAGCCGACCTCGCCGACCAGCGCGAGGGCGGCGTCGTGGATCGCGCGACGGGAGCTCTCGCTGCGGCGGGTGGCGTCCGGGGCCGGCTTCTTGACCATGGGTCGACGGTATCGGCTCGGCGGCTACGGCCGTGCCGCGCGTGGCGGCCAGGAGTCGCCCCAGTCGGCGTCCCGGGCGGCCTTGTACAGGTCGCCGTGCCGCTTGGTGACGGTCGTGCGGCTCAGGCGCTCCTCGGTCTCGCACAGGTCGAGCAGGACCTGCCCCTTGCGGATCTGGGGTCGGCGTACGACGCGGGAGGGGGCGGGGGCGACGGGGAAGCGGGCGGCGGCGACGTAGCTGAACTTCTCGTCCTCGTAGGGCAGTGATCCGCCCTTGACCCTGCGGTGCAGCGAGGAGCGGCTGACCCGGGCGGAGAAGTGGCACCAGTCCTGGCCGGGGACGATCGGGCAGGCGGCGCTGTGCGGGCAGGGGGCGGCGATCCGGAAGCCGGCGCCGATCAGCCGGTCGCGGGCCTCGATGACGCGGGCGTAGCCGGCGGGTGTGCCGGCCTCGACGATCACGACGGCCTGGGCGGCGGAGGCGGCGGCGTCGACGAGGGCGGCGCGGTCGGTCTCCGTCAGCTCGTTGAGGACGTAGGAGACCGTGACGAGATCAGTGCTCTCGACGGTGAGCGCCGCTCCGATCCGAGAGCGCTGCCAACGGGCGTCGCGCAGGTCGGGGTGGGCGGCCGCGAGCTCCTTGCCGAGGGCGAGGGCGGGTTCGGCCCAGTCGAGCACGGTCACCTCGCGCGCGCCGGGCCAGACGTCGGTCACGGCCCAGGTGGCGGCGCCGGTGCCGCCCCCGACGTCCACCTGGCTGCCGGGCACCCAGCCGGGCACGGCCGCGGCGAAGGCGGCGAGGGCCGACCGCACGGCCTCGAAGGTGGCCGGCATCCGGTACGCGGCGTAGGCGGCGACGTCGGCCCGGTCGCGCAGGATGGGGGCGTCGGTCGGGGTGGCGCCCCGGTAGGTGGCGATCAGCCGCTCGACGGCCTGCGCGGCCTGCCTGGGCGGCAGACCGTCGAGCAGGTCGGCGAGGGTGCCGCGCAGGGTCTCGGCCGGGGATACGGGGGCGTTCACTGGGCGATTCTAAGGCGTCCCGCGGTGACCCCGGTCAGGCGTCCTCAGCCCGTCCGGCGTTCGAGGACAAGGCCCGTTCAGGGCCGACGGGGGTCTGGGGGCAGCGCCCCCAGGACGGCCCGCGCCACCCGCGTCGCCGCGGCCGCCCGCGGCCCGCTGTCGGCCCGCCGCCTCCTCGGATGCACCGTGTTCCCCAGCAGCACCACGAACGTGTCCGTGGCCGGGTCCAGCACCAGCGACGTCCCCGTGAACCCGGTGTGCCCCGCGGCCCCCCGCCCGGCCAACTCCCCCATGAACCACGCCTGGTCCACCGCGAACCCCAGCCCGGGAGGGTTCAGCAGGAGCTCCACGAAGTCGGGGCCGAGGATGCGCGCGGGCCCGTACGACCCCCCGGCGAGCAGGGTCCGGCAGAAGACCGCCAGGTCCCGTCCCGTGGAGAACAGTCCGGCGTGTCCGGCGACCCCGCCCAGCGCCCAGGCGTTCTCGTCGTGGACGATCCCCCGCAGCATCCCCCGGTCCGCCTTGGCCCAGGGCCGCCGCTGGTCCTCGGTCGCCGCCGCGCCGGGGCAGGGCCCGAAGTCGGTGGCGGTCATGCCGAGGGGGCGGGTGATGCCCTCGTGGATCAGGACGTCCAGGGTCCGGCCGGTGATGCGCTCCAGGAGGTGCTGCAGGAGCAGCATGTTGAGGTCGGAGTAGGTGTAGGTGCCGGGCACCCCGATGGGGGCCTCGGCGCGCAGCATCGCCATCCGTTCGGCGTCGTCGGCGCAGTCGTACAGGGGGAGTTCGGGCCGCAGCCCCGAGGTGTGCGTGAGCAGTTCCCGCACGGTGATGCCGTGCCGGGCCGCCGCGCGGAACTCCGGCAGGTAGGCGCCGACCCGCGCGTCGATGCCGAGGGTGCCGCGCTCGATCTGCTGCACGGCGGCGACGGAGGTGAACAGTTTGGTGAGGGAGGCCAGGTCGAAGGGGGTGTCGACGGTCATCGGCACCCGGTCCCGCGCGGGCAGCTCCACGCCGGTGTCGGTGTCGGGGTCGTAGGCGGAGTAGCGCACGGCGAAGCCCGCCGCCTCCTCGACGGCGATCACCGGTCCGCGCCCGGCGACCACCACGACCCCGGCGGCCCAGGGGCGCTCCCCGGCGGTGAGGGCGTGGGCCTCCCGGGCGAGGAGGCGCAGCTCCCCGGGGTCCAGGCCGGCCCGTTCCGGGGTGTCGACCCGCAGTCTCGGCGCGCTCAGCTCTCCGCTCCCTCCGCCGTCGCACAGCTGTTCCAGGGACGGCACATTCCCACGAAGCAGGCCAGCGCCACCAGTGCGCCCACCAGTTGGACGACGGCCATCGGGACGGCGGAGTGCTCGCCGGCGATGCCGACCAGCGGGGAGGCGACGGCGCCGATGAGGAAGGAGGTCGTGCCGAGCAGCGCGGACGCGGACCCGGCGGCGTGCCGGGTGCGCATCAGGGCGAGGGCCTGGGCGTTGGGGAGGGTGACGCCCATGGCCGACATCAGCACGAACAGCGCGGCGGCGACCGGCACGAGCCCGGTTTCGCCGAAGACGCCCGTCGCCATCAGCAGCAGGGCGGTGGCGGCCGCGATGACGACCGCGAGGCCGATCCCGAGGACCTTCTCCAGGCTGACCCGTCCCACCAGGACCTTGCCGTTGATCTGGCCGACCGCGACCAGCCCGACGGAGTTCAGGCCGAACAGCAGGCTGAAGGTCTGCGGGGAGGCGCCGTAGATCTCCTGGATCACGAACGGCGAGGCGGCGATGTAGGCGAACAGCGCCGCGAAGGCGAACCCGCCGGCCAGCATGAACCCGCTGAACGGCAGGTCGGCCAGCAGCCGCCGCATGGAGTGCAGCGCGTCGGCCACTCCCCCGCCGTGCCGCTCGCCGGCCGGCAGCGTCTCGGGCAGCCGCGCCCACACCAGGCCGCCCAGCAGCAGCCCGACGACGGTGAGGACCAGGAACACGCCCCGCCAGTCCGTCACCCGCAGGATCTGCCCGCCGATCAGCGGCGCGACGATCGGCGCGACGCCCGAGACCAGCATCAGGGTGGAGAAGAAGCGGGCCATCGCCACCCCGTCGTACAGGTCGCGTACGACGGCCCGGGCGATGACGATCCCGGCCGCGCCGGCCAGACCCTGCGCCAGCCGGAAGGCGACCAGGGCCTCGACGGTCGGCGCGAGGGCGCACAGGGCGGTGGCGACGACGTACACGGCGAGGCCGGTCAGCAGGGGCCGTCTGCGCCCCCACTTGTCGCTCATCGGGCCGACCACCAGCTGCCCGAGGGCCATGCCGAGCAGGCAGGCGGTGAGGGTGAGCTGGACGGTGGCGGCGGGGGCGTGCAGGGAGCGGGTGACCTCGGGCAGGGAGGGCAGGTACATGTCCATCGCCAGCGGGGGCGTGGCGGTGAGGCCGCCCAGGACGAGGGTGACCAGAAGCCCGGTGCGGCGCGCGGCGGCACCGGCGGCCGGTTCCGTGCCCGGACCGGCCGCCCGCTGTATGGGGGGTGTCGGTGCGCCCTGCTCGGGCATGCGCCCCTCCCTTTCCGAGTGGTCCGGCACCTATGCTCTCAGCTCGTACAGGGTGCCGGGCGTCAGTTGAGCGAGGGTGGCATGACGGCGGAAAGCGTGCGGTGGGGGATTCTGGCGACCGGCGGGATCGCCGCCGCGTTCACGGCGGACCTGGTGGATCTGCCGGACGCGGAGGTCGTCGCGGTGGCCTCGCGGTCCCGGGCGTCGGCGGAGGCGTTCGCGGAACGGTTCGGGATCGAGCGGGCCTACGGCGAGTGGGGCGCGCTGGCCGAGGACGCGGACATCGATGTCGTGTACGTCGCCACCCCGCACGCGGCGCACCGGGCGGCGGCCGGCCTGTGCCTGGAGGCCGGGCGGAACGTGCTGTGCGAGAAGGCGTTCACCCTGAACGCGCGCGAGGCGGAGGAACTGGTCGCGCTGGCGCGGGGGCGCGGGAGCTTCCTGATGGAAGCGATGTGGATGTACTGCAATCCGCTGGTGCGGCGGCTGAAGGCGCTGGTCGACGACGGCGCGGTCGGCGAGGTGCGGCATGTGCAGGCGGACTTCGGGCTGGCCGGGCCGTTCCCTCCTTCGCACCGGCTGCGCGACCCGCTGCAGGGCGGCGGGGCGCTGCTGGATCTCGGCGTGTATCCGGTGTCGTTCGCGCAGCTGCTGCTGGGGGAGCCGTCGGACGTCACGGCGAGAGCGGTGCTCTCCGACGAGGGCGTCGATCTGCAGACCGGAGCACTGCTCTCATGGGAGAGCGGTGCTCTCGCCTCGGTGCACTGCTCCATAGTCGGCGGTACGGCGACCTCGGCGTCGGTGACTGGCTCGCAGGGCCGCATCGACATCCCGAACGGCTTCTTCTTCCCGGACCGCTTCGTGCTGCACCGGGACGGCCGCGACCCCGAGGAGTTCACCGCCGACCCGGCCGACGGCCCGCGCAACAGCCTCCGGCACGAGGCCAGGGAGGTCATGCGGGCCCTGCGCGCCGGCGAGACCGAGTCCCCGCTCGTCCCGCTCGACGGCACGCTCGCGGTGATGCGGACGCTGGACGCGATCCGGGAGCGCGTCGGCGTCCGCTACCCCGGCGAGGGCCCGGAAGGAGAAGGCCCGCTGCGGCCGGTGGAGGCCGTCACGCCGGCTTGAGCCCCTGGTCGCCGACCTCCGTCACGAAGGAGGCGGCCGTGGAGATCGGCGCGCCGGTCGTGGTCACGTACGGAACGGTCTTGAAGTCGGCGCGCGCCTGCGCCTGGTCGAGCGTGACCTTCACGTAGCCGCGCCGGCCGTCGTAGAACTTCAGGTGCGGGTTGGCGGTCATGTACGTCGACCAGTTCGACGGCTTCTCGGTGCCGTCCTGGCCGCTGGCGATCGAGGTGGCCACGATCTCGGTGCCCAGCGTGCGCGAGGACGGGTCGTCGAAGTCGTCCTTGATGTCGAAGGCGTATCCGACGTGCACGTCGCCGCTGAGCACCATCAGGTTGGCGACGCCTGCCGCCTTGGCGCCGTCGAGGATGCGGCGCCGGGAGGCCGGGTAGCCGTCCCAGGCGTCCATGGAGACCTTGGCGACGGCGTTGAGGTCCAGCTTGCGCTGGGAGAAGCAGACCTGCTGCGGGACGACGTTCCACACGGCCGTCGAGGCCTGCCAGCCGCTGATCAGCCACTGCTCCTGGGCGGTGCCGGTCATGGTGCGCGCCGGGTCCTCGGACTCCGGGCCGGGGACGTGCTTGCCGTCGCCGTAGGCCTGGTCGGAGCGGTACTGGCGGGTGTCCAGGACGTCGAACTGGGCGAGCCCGCCCCACCGCAGGCGCCGGTAGAGCCGGGCGTCGGGGCCGACCGGGAGCTGCGGGACGCGCAGGGGCTGGTTCTCCCAGTACGCGCGGTAGGCGGCGGCCCGGCGCAGCAGGAACTCCGCCTGCGGGGTGCCGTCCTCGGGGATCGCGCCCGCGTAGTTGTTGTCGGTCTCGTGGTCGTCCCAGGTGACGACGAAGGGGTGCATGGCGTGCGCGGCGCGCAGGTCGGCGTCGGAGCGGTAGAGGGCGTAGCGCAGCCGGTAGTCCTCCAGCGTCACGGTCTCGTGGTTGTAGAGGTCGGGCAGCACGCGGTCGGTGTACTTGCGGGCGCCGCCGGCGGCGTCGACCGGGTACTCGTACATGTAGTCGCCGAGGTGGAAGACGAGGGCGACGTCGTCCTGGGCGAGGTGCTTGTGGGCGGTGAAGTAGCCGTCCTGGTACTGCTGGCAGGAGACGGCGGCGAAGGAGAGCGAGGAGGCGGCGGCGCCGAGCGCGGGGGCGGTGCGGGTGCGGCCGGTCTCGCTGAGCCAGGTGCCGGTGCGGAAGCGGTAGTAGTAGGCGCGGTCGGGGTCGAGGCCTTCGACCTCCACGTGGACGCTGTGGTTGAACTCGGGGTGCGCGATGACGGTGCCCTTGGCCGCGGTCAGGACGAAGTTCTCGTCCTGGGCCATCTCCCAGTCGACGTCGACGGGTTGGGCGGGCAGTCCGCCGTCGGCCTGGTAGGGGGCGGGCGCGAGCCGGGTCCACAGCACCACCGAGGTGGGCAGCGGGTCTCCGGAGGCGACGCCCAGGGTGAAGGGGTCGCTGTCGATGCGGGCCGCGTCCAGGGTGGCGGCGGTCGCGGTGCCGGTGGCCGGCAGGTCGACGGCGAAGGCGAGCGCGGCGGCGGCCGCGGTCAGGGTCAGAAAGCGGCGGCGGCCGAGCTGCCGGGCGGCGGCACGGACCTCGGGGGTGTGCCACCGCGAACGGCGTGTGGTGATGGTCATCCAGTCCTCCCCTCACAGTTGAGGGAGCGGGGATGTCACCGGCCACGGCCGACACACCTTGTCGGGTGCACAACACCCGGATGGCGGACGTGCCGGTCCCGGATGCCGGACACTCGCCTACGCTGCCGGGCATGACTGAGACGGGATCGAGGACCGCGGTGGTGACCGGCGCCGGATCGGGGATCGGGCGGGCGGTCGCCGTGGAACTGCTGCGGGCGGGCTGGTCCGTGGCGCTGGCGGGGCGGCGGCCCGAGACGCTGGCGGCGACGGCGGAGCTGGTGCCCGAGAGTGCCTGCGTCGCCGTACGCACCGACGTCTCGCGGCCGGAGGACGTCACCGCGCTGTTCGCCGCCGCCGTGGAGCGGTTCGGGCGGGTGGACCTGCTGTTCAACAACGCGGGGACGTTCGGGCCGGGCGGGGTGCCGGTGGAGGAGCTGTCGTACGACGCCTGGCGGCATGTGGTGGACACCAACCTCAACGGGGCGTTCCTGTGCGCGCAGGCGGCGTTCCGGCAGATGAAGGAGCAGCGGCCGCAGGGCGGGCGGATCATCAACAACGGGTCGATCTCCGCGCACACGCCCCGGCCGTCGTCGGTGGCCTACACGGCGACCAAGCACGCCCTGACCGGCCTGACCAAGTCGCTGTCCCTGGACGGGAGGCCGTACCGGATCGCCGTCGGGCAGATCGACATCGGCAACGCGGCCACCGACATGACGCAGCGGATGCAGGCGGGCGTGATGCAGGCGAACGGTTCCATTGCGCCCGAGCCGGTGATGGACGTCGCCGATGTGGCACGCACCGTGCGGCACATGGCGGAGCTGCCGCTGGAGGCGAACGTGCAGTTCGCGACGGTGTTGGCGACCGCGATGCCGTACATCGGTCGCGGCTGAGCGGCTTCCTGAAGCGCCGAAGAACCGTCAACTCCTCAACTTGCACAAACGGAATTGAAGCGTCCGGACCATTGCGGCCGGTCGTGGATCTATGCTCAAATCTCCTACACAAGAGCTTCACAGTTGGAGCAGTGAGGTTCCGTAGGCCCAGGCTGCTCGCACGTCTCGCAAGGCCAAACCGAGGGGGGAGGCGGCAGTCGTTCCGCCGCATCGGGTGGGGGTGGATTCCGCGGGAAACCGCGGGATACGCACCGGTGCGCGGAACGGCTGCCGCACGCATCCCACCGGCGGCCCCGCCCGCATCAACCGGCGTGCTCGCCCGTGTCCTTGCGCCGCCGGCGCAGCGCCCACGCCCCGCCCGCCAGCAGCGCGACCGTGCCGCCCGCGCCCTCCAGCAGCCGCCAGCCCGAGGGCGCGCCGGAGCCCGCGCCGGGAGCGCCGGCCGCCGCCTGCACCGCCGTGCGGCTCGGCGTGGCCCGGGCCCCGCCCTCGCTCAGCGGCTCGACCAGCCGGCCCACCGCCTCCACCGAACTCCCGCGCCCGAATCCCCAGTCGAGGAGCGCGGCCGTCTCCTCGTAGACCGCGTTGTAGCCGCTGGTGGGGTGCATCACCGTCACCAGCAGGGTGCGGCCGCCGCGGGTCGCGGCACCGGTGAAGGTGTTGCCGGCGTGGCTGGTGTAGCCGTTCTTGACGCCGATCAGCCCGTCGTACGTCTTCACGCCCCACGCGCCGGTCAGCAGGCGGTCGGTGTTCTGGATCTGGAAGGTCTTCTTCCCGCCGGCCGGGAAGTCCGCGGTCCTGGTGTGGCAGTAGGCGCGGAAGTCGGCGTTCTTCAGGCCGTGCCGGGCGAAGAGGGTCAGGTCGTAGGCGGAGGAGAGCTGCCCCTTGTGGTCGAAGCCGTCGGGGCTGACGACATGGGTGTCGAGGGCCTGCAGGTCCTCGGCCCTGGCCTGCATCTCGGCGACCGTCTTGGCGATGCCGCCGTTCATGTGGGCCAGCACGTGCACGGCGTCGTTGCCGGAGCGCAGGAAGACGCCCTGCCACAACTGCTCGACGGTGTAGGTGATCCCGGGCTTGATGCCGACCAGGCTGGATCCGGAGGGGACGTCGGCGAGGTCCGCGTCGGTCACCTTGTAGCGCTCGGCGCGGTCGAACTTCTTCAGGACCGTGTCGGCGAAGAGCATCTTCAGCGTGGAGGCGGGGGCGAGCCGTCTGTGCGCGTCGCAGGAGGCGAGGACCTCTCCGGTGTCGCCGTCGGCCACGAGCCAGGCGGCGGCGCTGAGCTTCTTCGGCAGCCCTTCGCCCTGGACTCCGGGGCGGGCCAGACGCGCCCCGCCGACGACGGTCGCGGCGTGCGCGGGAGTCGCCGCGGCGAGCGGCAGCGCGGCGGCGGCCAGGCCCAGAACGGCACGCCGGGACAGGGGTGAAGAACCATGCACCCCGGGACCGTACTGCATCTTTCTGAGGGACGGCCCTCGGACCCCCGGCCACTCGACCGGGGTTTCCTGGCAGGAGCCCCTCTGCGGCCCAGGAATCGCCTGTCTGACGAAATTCTGAGGGCGCCCCCCGCTTTCTCAGCTGTGACACATCCTTTACTCAGTCCCGCGCAAAGGTTCCTCCCTAGCTTGTGGCAGCGCCCACAGCGGGCGCCAAGAACCTTCGAGGAACGGGATGTTTGGCATCTATCTCAAGCGCGAACTGGGCCGCAGAAAGAAGGCGGCCCTGGTCATCGCACTGGGTCTGGCGCTCGGAATCGCGCTGGTCATCACCGTCGACTCGGTGTCGGCCGGCATGACGCAGGCACAGGACAAGGTCCTCAAGTCGCTCTACGGCCTCGGCACGGACATGACCGTGACCAAGGCGCGGTCGGCCCCCAAGGCAGGCAGCTCGCAGGGCCCGAACTTCAAGTTCGACGCGAAGTCGAGCGGCAGCAACAAGCAGAGTTCGGACCGCGTCATGACGCAGGGCGGTCAGGCCCTGTCGTCCTCGCTGGTCGGCAAGGTGGGCGCGCAGAAGGGCGTGGCGAGCGCGGTCGGAGCGCTCACGCTGAACGTCACCAAGGTCGACGGCTCCTTCACCCAGGGCAAGGCCAAGTCCTCCACGTCCTCCTCCTCGGGCTCCCAGCAGCAGGGCGGCCCGGGCGGCGGCACGAGCAGCGGCGGCGGTCAGCCGCAGGTCCAGGGCGGCGGCGCGGACTTCAGCGTCAACTCCTACTCCGTGGCCGGCATCGACGTCACGAACCAGGACCTGGGCCCGCTGGCCACCTCCAAGATCACCTCGGGTACGACCTTCACCTCCGCGCAGACGAACGCGAAGGTCGCGGTGGTCGGCAAGTCCTTCGCCAAGACCAAGAAGTACAAGGTCGGTTCGACCTTCACGATCTCCGGCACCAAGTTCACGGTCATCGGCATCGCCACGCCCGACAGCGGCGACTCCACGACCGACGTGTTCGTCCCGCTCAAGCAGGCGCAGACGCTGGGCGACGCGAAGAACAAGGTCACCACGATCTACGTCAAGGCGACCGACTCCCAGCAGATCGCGGCCGTGAAGAAGGCGATCCAGTCCCACATCTCCGGGACGACGGTCACCACCTCCGCCGACCTGGCGTCCACCGTCTCCGGCTCCCTGTCCACCGCCTCCGACCTGGCGACCAGCGTCGGCAAGTGGCTGTCGGTCGCCGTGCTGGCCGCTGCGTTCCTGGTGGCGGCGCTGCTGACCTCCGCCGCCGTCTCCCGCAGGGTGCGTGAGTTCGGCACCCTGAAGGCGCTGGGCTGGCCGAGCCGCAAGGTGACCCGGCAGGTCGTCGGCGAGTCCATGGTGAACGGCCTGATCGGCGGCGGTCTCGGCATCGCGCTGGGCCTCGCGGCCGCCTACACGGTCACCGCGATCAGCCCGAAGCTGACCGCGCAGCTCGGCAGCGGCAGCGGTGGCGGCATGGGCGGGGCGGGCGGCGGTCCCGGCGGCGGCCCCGGTCAGCAGTCGGCCTCCAGCTCCATGGAGATCGCCCTGTCCGCCCCGGTCTCCCTGACCACCATCGCGCTCGCGGTGGGCCTGGCGGTCACCGGCGGCCTGATCGCCGGCGCGATGGGCGGCTGGCGGGCCTCCCGCATGCGCCCGGCGGACGCCCTGCGCAGCGTCTCGTAGCACCCCCGCCCCCCCGAACCGGGGCGCCGCCTCCGTACATCCCCCGGGAGGCGGCGCCCCACCCCTACCTTCCTGTGGAGAAGCCCATGTACCGACTCACCGGCGTCACCAAGCGCTACACGCGGGGCAAGGAGACCGTGGAGGCGCTGCGCGGCGTCGACCTCACCATCGCCGACGGCGACCAGCTGGTCATCCAGGGCCCCACCGGCGGCGGCAAGTCCACCCTGCTGCAGATGATCGGCGGCCTGGACCGGCCGACCGAGGGCAGTGTCGAGCTGGACGGCGTCGACCTGGCCCGCATCGGCGAGACCAGGCTGACCCGGGTGCGCGCCGAGAACATCGGCATCATCTTCCAGTCGTTCAACCTCATCCCGACCCTGACCGCGCAGGAGAACGTCGAGACGGCCCTGGTGCCGCTGGGCGTGAAGCCCGCCGAGCGCCGGGAGCGCGCCGCCGAGGCGCTGCGCTCGGTCGGGCTCGGCGAGCGCCTCGGCCACGCCCCCTCGGAGATGTCCGGCGGCCAGCAGCAGCGCGTCGCCATCGCGCGGGCGCTGGTGAAGAAGCCGAAGGTGCTGCTGGCGGACGAGCCCACCGGCAACCTCGACGAGGGCACCCGCGACGACATCATGGCCCTGCTGGAGGGGCTGTGGCGCGAGCACGGGCTGACGTTCGTCATGGTCACCCACGACTCCTCCATCGCCCGCCGCGCCCCGCGTCTGGCCACCATCGCGGCGGGGCGACTGACGCTGACGGAGCAACAGCCGTACGGCGTGGGGGCGTACGACGGTCAGATCGCCCACTGACCCCGTCCGGCGGGCCCGCCGGGGCCGCTCACCTCCCCAGGATCCGGTCGATCTCGGCCAACTGGCCCGCGGTGAGCGGCCCCTTGGCGAGGGCGCCGGCGTTCTGCTCGGCCTGGGCGACCGACCGGAAGCCGGGGATGGGGACCGTGCGCGGGCTGCGGGCCCAGATCCAGCCGAGGGCGCCCTGGGCGAGGGTGCGGCCGTCGCTGCCGAGGATCTCCCTGATCGCGTCGACGCGGGAGAGCCAGTCGGAGGCGGCTCCCGAGCCCTCCTCGAAGCCCGGCAGCCAGGCCGGCGGCCTGCTGCGGATGTCGCCCGCCTCCAGCTCGCCCTGCCGCCGGCCCGCCAGCAGCCCCATCGCCAGGGGGCTGCGGTTGATGCTCGCCAGGTCCGCCTCCTCGCACAGCGCGAGCATGGCGGGGGCGTCCTGGAAGACGTTCAGCGCGTGCTGGACGGCGGCGCAGTGGGCGCCTTCGGCGAAGACGGCGGCGCGGTCGGGGTCGTCGGTGCTCCAGGCGTAGGCGCGGATCAGGCCCTCCAGCACCAACTCCTCGCAGGCGTCGCGCAGTCGGGCGGCCTGTTCGGGGTGGGCGTCGGAGATGTGGAGCTGGTACAGGTCCACATGGTCGGTGCCGAGGCGGGCGAGCGAGGCGGTGAGCGCCTCACGGACGTACTCGGCCGACACGTCCGCGCCCTTCAGGGTGCGGGTGGTCTCGTCGAAGACGTTGCCCCACTTGGTGGCGATCACGACCTCGTCGCGCCGCTTGCCGAGGGCGCGGCCGAGGACACGCTCGCTGTGCCCGGCGCCGTAGGTGTCGGCCGTGTCGAAGAAGGTCACCCCGAGGTCGAGGGCGCGGTGGATCGCCCGTACGGACTCCTCGTCGTCGACTTTTCCCCAGCCCAGAGGCTGCCCGCTCAGGTCGGACCACTCACCGCCGATCGCCCAGCAGCCGAAGCCGAGGGCGCTGACCTCGATGCCGCTGCGTCCCAAAGTCCTGTTGGTCTCCATGGGCACAGACGCTAGGAGTTGAAGCGCACTCCAGGGCAAGCCCTTTCACCGGACGTGTCACGCCTGCCCGGTCTCGAACCGGGCGATCCTGCCGTCGTCGGTGACGTCGAAGCTCCAGCGGGTGCGCATCTCGCCCCAGGTGTCGTTGCGGTAGTGGGCGACGAACGCCCGGCCGCCCCGGGACTCGTTGTCCACGTCCAGGTGGCCGTGGGAGGAGAAGATCTCCCGGTCGATCCAGTCGCCGAGGTCGCGCTCTGAGCCGTCGTCCGACATGGTGGCGTCGTCGGTGAGCAGGGCCATGAACGCGTCGCGGTCGTGGGCGTTGACGGCGGTGACGAAGGCGCGCACGACCGGGTCGCTGAGTTTGGCCGGTTGAATCGTCATACCGGTCAGGCTCACACCGCTCCCCTGCCGCCGCCACCCGAACGGCGGCGCGGAACGGTCCGCCGGGGGCCGGCGGTGCGACGGTGAGTATGCGGAGGGGACTGTCCCGCGTCTGCCGCCATTGTCCGTTCCTGTTCTTCCCGGGAGTCATCGTGACCGCTTTCGACCGACGTGATGTGGGCCTGCTGCTGCTCCGGCTGGGGGCCGGAGGGGTCCTGGCGGCGCACGGCGCGCAGAAACTGCTGGGCTGGTTCGGCGGCCACGGCATCGAGGGGACCGGCAAGTTCATGGAGTCCGTCGGCTACGCGCCGGGCCGGGCGAGCGCCACGGCGGCGGGCCTGGCGGAAGCCGGTGGCGGCATGCTGCTGGCGCTGGGCCTGGCGACGCCCGCGGCCGGTGCGGCGGCGGCCGGTGCGATGGCGGGAGCGGCCGCCGTGCACGCCCCGAACGGCTTCTTCAACCAGGAGGGCGGCTACGAGTACGCGGCCACCCTGGGCCTGGCCGCCACCGGCCTCGCGGTCACCGGCCCCGGCCGGCTCTCCCTCGACCACGCCCTCGGCCACGCCCTGGACCGCGGCTGGATGGTCCCGGCGGCGCTCGGTGCGACGGCGGCCGTCACGGCGATGGTCGTGGGCGCGCGGAACCGCAGGCTGAGGAAGCCGGAGCAGGACGACGCGGCGGGGCGGTTCGACGCCCAGGAGCCGCTGTCCGGGGAGTGACCCTCCTTCGTCGGACGGGTGGCAGGCTGGGCCCCATGACCGATCAGCACTCCCGCCCCTCCTCCCCCGACGTCTGGTCCTCGGTCGACGCCCTGTGGACCTGGCTGGACGGCGAACAACCGCACGGCGGCCGGGAGGGTCTCCTGCTGCGCGTCCTCAAGCTCTCCGAGGAGGTCGGCGAGGTCGCCCAGGCGGTGATCGGCGTGACCGGCCAGAACCCCCGCAAGGGCGTGACCCACACCTGGGAGGACGTCCAGGGCGAGCTGTGCGACGTGGTGATCACGGCCCTGGTGGCCCTGCGCACGCTCACCCCGGACGCCCGCGAGGTGTTCAACCGGCATCTGGAGAAGGTCACGGAACGCTCCCCCGGACCGTCGGCGCCCCGGTGACGGGGCGTCAAACAGTCTGTGCCGCACGCCACTTGCGCCGGATACTGACGCCATGATGGCGACGTCGTACCAGCAGGGCGCATCCGACGAGGAACTGCTCGGCGAGACCGTGGGGGCGCTGCTGCGCCGGGCGGCGGGGCTGGCGCCGGACACGGTCGCCCTGGTCGAGGGCGTACCGGAGCCCGCCGCACGGCGCAGATGGACGTACGCGGCCCTCCTCGACGAGGCCGAGCGCGCGGCCCGGGCCCTGCTCGGCCGGTTCTCGCCCGGCGAGCGGGTGGCGGTGTGGGCGAACAACATCCCGGAGTGGGTGATCCTCGAACTCGCCGCCGCGCTCGCGGACATCACGCTGGTCACGGTCAACCCGGCGCTGCGGGCTGCGGAGTTGCGGCACGTGCTGGGCCACTCGCGTGCGAGCGGGGTCTTCCTGCGCCGGGAGTACCGCGGGAACCCGATGGCGGCGACGCTGGACGAGATCCGCGCCGACCTGCCCCGCCTGCGCACGAGCGTGCTGTTCGAGGACTGGGCGGAGTTCTGCGCCGAGGGCTCCCCCGGCCTGGCGCTGCCGGAGGTCGCGTCCTCGTCGCCGGCCCAGATCCAGTACACCTCGGGCACGACCGGCGTACCCAAGGGCGTGGTGCTGCACCACCGGGGCATCACCGACAACGCGCGCCTGGCCTACGTCCGCACCTTCGGCCTGCAACCCGGCGAGGCCGCGCTCAACCCGATGCCGCTGTTCCACACCGCGGGCTGCGTGCTGGCCACCCTGTCGGCGATCGCCGGTCTCGGCACGCAGGTGCTGCCGCCGTACTTCGACCCGGGGCTGATGCTGGAACTCACCGCATCCGAACGGCCCGTCATGACCGGTGGTGTGCCGACCATGCTCCTGGCCATGCTGGAGCACCCGGCGTTCCCCGAGACCGACCTCTCCTCGCTGCGCTTCGTGCTGTCGGGCGGCGCCACCGTGCCGCCCGAGCTGGTCCGCCGGGTCGAGCAGGCCTTCGGCGTGCCGATGGCGGTCGTCTACGCCCAGACCGAGGCCTCCCCGGGCATCACCATCACCCGCCTCGACGACACCCCGTACGACCGCGCCCACACGGTCGGCAGGCCCCTGCCGCGGACCGAGGTGAAGATCGTGGACGCGTCGGGCGCGATCGTGCCGGCCGGCGTCACCGGCGAGCTGTGCACCCGCGGCTACCACGTCATGACCGGCTACCTGGACGCCCCGGACCACACGGCCGCCGCCGTGGACGCCGACGGCTGGCTGCACACCGGCGACCTGGCCTCGATGGACGACCGCGGGTACTGCCGCATCGAGGGCCGGCTGAAGGACATGATCATCCGGGGTGGCGAGAACATCTACCCGCGCGAGATCGAACAGGTCCTCGCCGCCCATCCCGCGGTCGCCGAGGCCGCCGTCGTCGGGCTGCCGGACCCGGTCTGGGGCGAGCGGGTCGCCGCCTTCGTCCGCCGCACACCGGGCGGCCGAGTCGGCGAGAAGGAGCTCTTCGACCACGTCCGCGCGCAGCTGGCCCCGCACAAGACGCCCCGCACCTGGGTGTTCGTCGACGCCTTCCCGCTGACGGGCTCGGGCAAGATCCGCAAGACCGCGCTGCGGGAGGAGTACGTCGCGGGGCGCCTGCCGGAATCGGCCGGGGGCGAGTGACGGGGCTCTGACGCGGGTTTCCGCAGCTGAAGGACGTACTGGACGTTCTCCGTGGGCAGCCGTGTGCGCGGATATTGGGCAACTCATTGACCGGTGCAGAAATACTGCCTACATTCGCAGCGTTTCCCGGCGCCGCCCCGTCCCCGTCCTCCGCTCGAAGGGGAGCCCCACGTGTCCACCGAAACCCGCACCCAAGCCGACGGCACCGCCACCGAACCGGCATCCGGCAAACTGCCCGTCGGCACGCTGGTGGCCGGCTGTTTCGCGGTCTGCCTGGCCCAGATCGCCCTCGCCATGCCGGCCACGCTCAACGGTCTCTTCCAGGAGGACCTGCACCCCGTCGGCTCGCAGCTGACCTGGATCTCGGACGCGTTCCTGCTGCCGGTCTCGGTGCTGGAGCTGACGTTCGGCGTCCTCGGCGACCTGTTCGGCCGCAAGCGGCTGCTGGTCGGCGGCGGCGCGCTGCTCGTACTCGGTGAGGCGCTGGCCGCCGCCAGCACCGGCATCCACGTCCTGTGGCTGGGCCAGGCCATCGCCGGCCTGGGCGCGGCCGCGCTGTTCCCGACGTCGCTCGCGATGATCGCCGCCGGCACGCACTCGGCCCGGGACCGGGCCCGCACCATCACCCTGTGGGCCGCCGCCCTGTCCAGCGGCGGTTTCGTCGCCCCCGTCCTGGGCGGCATCACCGGCAACTACGGTTCCTGGCGCTGGGCTTTCATCGTCGTCACCGGTCTCGCCGTGGTCAGCACGCTGCTCAGCCAACTCTTCGCCCAAAACTCCAGCGCCCCGGAAGGCCGTTCGCTCGACCTCGCCGGTCAGATCACCATCGGCGTCGGCATGTTCGCCCTGCTCTACGCGGTGATCCAGGGCCCGGCCGACGGCTGGACCGCGACACCGGTGGTGATCGCGTACGTCGTCGCCGTGCTGTTCATCGGCCTGTTCGTGGTGGCCGAACTGCGCGCCGAGGCACCGCTGTTGCGCCTCGACCTGTTCCGCAACAGGGCGTTCGCGGTGGCGTCGTTCGTCGCGGTGGTCGGCATGTTCAGCTACCTCGGCACCGCGTACGCCACCAGCATCAGGCTCGGCCCGATCCAGCACCAGAGCCCGCTGCGCGGCTCGTTCGCGTTCATCCTCCTCAACGCCTGGACGCTGCTGCTGATGCCGCTGATCTCCCGGCTGCTGGAGCGGGTCAGCGCGCGCTGGGTGCTCGGCGCCGGCCTGGGCCTGATGGCCGCGGGCGACTTCGTGGCCGCCACCCTCTCCGTCCACGACCGCGCCCTGACCTCGCTGATCCTGCCCATCGGCCTGGTCGGCATCGGCTTCGCGCTGACCGTCTCCTCGATCACGGCGACCGCCGTCAACACGGTCGAGGTCCGCTACGCGGGCATGGCCAGCGCCTCCACCAGCCTGCTGCGCGACTTCGGCTTCACGCTCGGCCCGGCGGTCATCGGCGCGATCGCGCTCAGCCGCGCCGCCGACGAGTTCACCCGAAAGCTCGCCGCCTCCGACCTGTCCGCCCAGGCCAAGGCCGCGGCGGCGCAGGTCGCGGCAGAGGGCGGCCCGCTCGCCTCCAACTCGGTCCCGCCGGCGTCCCCGCCGGGCGGCGGGGTGCCGATCGCGCTGGAGGCCCTCGGCAACGGCTACGCGATCGGGTACGTCGTCTGCGGTGTCGCCGCCCTGGCCTGCTGCCTGCTCAGCGTGATCGCGCTGGGCGGCAAGGGCGACGAGGACGCGACGGTGGGCATCGCCAAGGAGGAGGAAGCGGCGGTGGTGACGGCCTGACCTGCGTTGTGTCACCGCTGCGTCACAGGTGACCCACAGGGGAAACCCGTCGCACCCGAGATCGGTCTCCCTCGGCGAAAGCCGGCGGAGACCGGCTCGTGCGAACCGACCTCGGGGGACCTCATGCACCACGTCGACACTGTCCGCAAGGCCGCGCTGGCGGTGGCCGCGCTCTCCGCGACGCTGGCGATGACCGCCTGCCAGCCGGGCGACTCCACGTCCGGCGCCGGAGGCTCCTCGCCGACGCCCAGCGCCTCGGCGCCCGCCTCCTCCACGCCGGGCTCCTCGGCGCCGCCCGCGACCGCATCCCCCGCCTCCCACTCCAGCTCCGGCACGGGTACGGGCTCCGGCACGGGTACGGGCACCGGCACCGGCACCGGTTCGGGCTCCGGCTCCTCGGGTACGGCGGTGAAGACCTGTGCGGCGACCGCCCTGAACGTCACCGCCCACCAGGCCGCCAACCGGCCGGTCGGCACCGGGACGGGTGCCGCGGTCTTCGAGTTCACCAACACCTCCAAGCAGACCTGCGTCCTGCAGGGCCACCCCACGGTGGCCGGTGCCGGCAACGGCTCCCCGCAGCACAACGCCCCGCTGAAGGTGACACCCACCGGCACCGCCACCCCGGTCAAGCTGGCTCCCGGCGGCAAGGCGTGGCTCAAGCTGACGTTCGTCCAGGTCCAGGGCGAGGCCGACGGCTACTGCAAGTCCGGCGCCACACCGACGACGTACCCGACGATGGTGATCGGCCTGCCGGGCGCCGGTGCCCACCAGGTCGCCCTGGACGACGGGGTGTTCGCCGAGTGCGACAACACGGTGACGGCCACCGCGGTGTCGGGGGCGGCGCTGTCCTGACCCCTGTCCGGGAATAGCTGTTCGAAGGTACGAGCCACGGTTTCTGCGGCTACTGTCCCCGGCGTGGACACAAGTGCAATGGTGTCGTTCCGGTTCTCTCTGTTGGGTCCGCTGCGCGCCTGGCGGCAGGACGCGGAGCTGGCGCTCGGCCCCCCTCAACAGCGTGCCGTACTCGCACTGTTGCTGCTGCGCCGGGGACGGACGGTCGGCGTCGGCGAACTCGTGGACGCGCTGTGGGGCGCCGACCCGCCGACGGCCGCCGTCTCCGTGCTGCGCACCTACGTCTCCCGGCTGCGCGGACTCCTCGAACCCGACCGGCCCGCGGACGGGTCACCGCGGCTCCTGCTGACCCTGGGCGACGGGTACGCCCTGCGCACCGACGCCGTCGTCAGCGACCTCGAACGGTTCGAGGACCTCGTCGCCCGGGCCGGGGCGCGGCAGGCCGAGGGCGACGACCTGGCCGCCGTGGAACTGCTGCGCACCGCGCTCGACCTGTGGCAGGGCACCCCGCTGGCCGGGGTGCCCGGACCGGGTGCCGAGACCGAGCGGCGCCGGCTGGAGGAACGGCGGCTGACCGCCCTGGAGACGCGGCTGCGCATCGAGCTGGACCTCGGCCGGCACGCCCGGGTGCTGCCCGAACTGACCGCCCTGCACGAGGCGCACCCCCTGCGGGAGGCGCTGTGCGAACTCCTCGTCCACGCCCTGTATCGCGGCGGACGCCGGGCGGAGGCCCTCGCGGTGTACGACCGCACCCGGCGCGCCCTCGTCGACGGACTCGGCATCGAACCGGGCCCGTCGCTGCGGGCTCTGCGTGCCGGGCTTCTCACCGAGGGGGGTTCCGGTTCGGCAACGGGCGACGACGACGTATCCGGCCCGACCACCGGGACCGGCGCACCCTTCGGCGCGGTGGCCGAAGCGGGCGGGCCGGAGGAAGTGCCCCTCGGTGACGGTGGGGGCGGGCTCACGGACGCGGGAGGCGCGGACGGGACCGGCGACGGTTCGGGCGGTCCCGGTTCGGACGGTCCCGGTTCGGACGGTCCCGGTCCGGGCGGGGCCGGTTCGGGTGGGAGTGTCGTACGGCCGTCCCAACTGCCCACCGACCTGGCGACGTTCACCGGGCGCAGGGCCCAACTGGACAATGCCGTCGCGCTGCTGCCCGACCGGGGGCAGCCGCGGACCAGCGTGATCGGGCTGATCAGCGGAATGGCCGGCTCGGGCAAGACGACCCTCGCGGTGCACTGGGCGCACCGGATCGCCCACCGCTTTCCGGACGGCAGCCTCTACGTCAACCTGCGCGGCTACGACCCGTCCGGCTCGCGGATGGCCCCCGGCGAGGCGATCGAGTCGTTTCTCGTCGCGCTCGGCGTCGCCCAGCAGGCGGTCCCCGAGGAACTGGAGGCGCGGGCCGCCCTCTACCGCGGTGTCCTCGCCGGCCGGCGCGTGCTGATCGTGCTCGACAACGCCGCCGACAGCGAGCAGGTGACACCGCTCCTGCCCGCCGCCCCCGGCTGCCTCGTCATCGTCACCAGCCGCAGCCGGCTCAGCGGCCTGGTCGCCCGGCACGGCGCGCATCCCCTCGCCCTCGCCCCGCTGTCCGCCGAGGAGTCCCTCGAACTGCTCGCCCGGCGGCTGGGCGACGCCCGGGTCGACGCCGAGCCGGAGGCCGCCCGGGCCATCGTCGGCCTGTGCGCCGGGCTGCCGCTGGCCCTGTCGATCGTGGCGGCGCGGGCCGCCCTCCACCCCGGCTTCCAGCTCGCCGGCATCGCCGCCGAACTCCGTCAGGACCACGGCAGCCTGGACGCCTTCGCCGGCGGCGACGCCGGCACCGACGCCCGCGCCGTCTTCTCCTGGTCGTACCACGCCCTGTCGCCGGAGGCGGCCGCCCTCTTCCGGCGGCTCGCCCTGCACCCCGGTCCGGACATCACCGTCGCCGCGGCCGCCGCACTGGCCGGCGTGCCCCGTCGCACGGTCCGCGCCCTGCTGACCGAGCTGACCGGGTCGAGCCTGCTCATCGAACGCGCTCCGGGCCGGTACGTCTTCCACGATCTGCTGCGCGCCTACGCGGCGGAGCTCACCGAGGCCGAGGACGACGAGGCGGTGTGCGGGGCGGCGCTGCTGCGGATGCACGATCACTTCCTGTTCACCGCCCACGGCGCCTCCATGGTCCTCGACCCGTTCCGGGAGGCCATCCCCCTCCCGGCGAGCACAACGGAGTCCGCGCCCCTGCGGTTCAACGACCGGGCGGAGGCGACCGCCTGGCTGCGCACGGAGCGGTACGTGCTGCGCGAGATCGTCACGCACGCCGCCGCGCACGGCTTCGACACGCACGCGTGGCGTACGGCGGCGGCCCTGGACGTCTACTTCAACCGGCTCGGCTACTGGCACGATCTCCTCGAGATCAACGGCGCGGCGCTGCGCTCCGCCCGGGCGGCCGGCTCCGTGACGGGTGAGGCGTACTCGCTGTGCGGGCTCGGCGTCGCGCACTCCCAGCTCGACCACGCGGCGCAGGCGCAGCGGTTTCTGGAGGAGGCGCTGGAGCTGTTCCGGTCGGCGGACCACGCCGGCGGGCAGGCCCGGGTGCATCGCGGTCTCGCTTATCTGTGCAACCGCACGGACCGCCGCCACGCCGCGCTCGACCACTACGCGCGGGCGATCGAGCTGTACCGGTGCGAGGACGACCGCAGTGGCGAGGCCGGTGTGCTCAACCAGGTCGCGTGGACGTACATCCTGCTGGGAGAGCACGAGAAGGCCCTCGAACACTGCGAGGAGGCCGTCCTGTCCTACCAGGAGCTCGGCGACCCCTACGGCGAGGCGTCGACGCAGGACACACTCGGCTACGCCCTGCATCATCTCGCGCTCCACGCGGAGGCCATCGGGCACTTCGAGCGCTCGGCGCGGCTGTTCCACGGGATCGGCGACCGCTATCTCGAGTCCGAGGTGCTGCGGCACCTCGGCGACGCCCATCTCGCCACCGGCGACCGCGACGCCGCCCGCGCGGCACGGCGGGCCGCGCTGGCCCTGCTGGAGGAACTCGGCCACGCGCAGGCGGACGAGGCACGGCGGGAACTGCGCGAGCTGAGCGAGCCGGCCGAACGGCCCCCGGGGCAACCGGCGGCCTGAGGCACGGCGCTCACCTGACCCCGCTGTCCTCCAGGGCCGCCTTCAGGCTGCGCAGGGCGTAGTAGACCCGCGACTTCACCGTGCCCTGCGGGACGCCCAGCACCTCGGCCGCCTGCTGCGTGGTGCGGTCGGCGAAGATCGTGGCGCGCAGGGCCTCGCGGTGGGCCGGCGTCAGCGACCGCAGGGCGTCCTGCACCACGATCGACGACAGCATCCGCTCGATGTCGTCGGCCTCGGCGCACATGTCGCTCAGCCAGGAGTTGCCGCTGATCTCCGTCGGCCGCGCCGTCCGGGTCCGGTGCGCGTCGATGACGAGGTTGCGGGCGACCCGGAACATCCACGGCCGTACCGCCATGCCCTCGCCGTCGGCGAGGGTCTGCTTGTTCCAGCAGCGCAGCAGGGTCTCCTGGAGGATGTCCTCCGTGCGGTGGGTGTCTCCGCCCAGCATGCGCAGGACGTACGAGTAGAGCGCCGGACCGTGTTCCAGGTAGAGGTCCCGCAGCGCCCGTTCCTCGGGCGAGACCGCGCTCGCGGATCCGATGACCGTCACGTTCATGGTGTGCTCCTGCTCCTTCGGGGCGGCCTGCCCCGGTCCGCGGACGGGGGCGGGGCCGCCTGGAGCTCGGAGTGTTGCGACGGGCGATGCACATTCGTTCGACGAGCGGGCCACGAGCCGGTTGACGATCGGTCCACGCGGTGGACGGATCGATATACGCGCAGGTCGCGGCGTCAAAGGAGAGCGGGGCCGCGGTCAGACGTAGGCGGCCTCCAGAGCGTCGACGCGTCTGCGGACCCGGTCGGCGAGCTCCGCGTCGGCCGACGCCAGCAGGCCGCGCCGGTGCAACCGGTCCCACATGTGCAGCAGTTCGCGGCCGTGGGCCACGGCCGCGCGGTCGTCGTCGATGCCCTGCCAGGCGGCCGCCGCCCGGGCCACCTCCTCGGACGCCCGCAGGTCCCCGGCCCGGCACCGGATCCTCGCCACGGCCAGGGCCAGCACGGTGGCCTCCCGGTGGTCGCCGCGCAGGTGGGCGATGTAGGCCTCCACCGCCCGCGCCTCCACCGCGCGCGGATCCTCGGCCCCCGCCTCCTCGGTGAGGTTCTCGCGCAGCCGGCTCGCGAGGAGGTGGGCCTCCTCCAGCCGTCCGACGGTCACGAGGGCGTTGATCCGGCCGACGGGCCCGGCGAGTTCGGCGGGCGGCGCGACGACGGGGACGGAACCGGTGGCGCGGCTCGGGGCGACCACCTGGCGCTCGGCGGCGGCCCGGGCGACGGCGGTGGCACGGGCGACGGCGGTGGCGACCGCCGAGCCCAGGGCGGTGGGGGGCGTGGCCGGGCGGCCGGGGCCGGGGGCTGCGGCCCCATCCCGGGGTGCGCCCTCGGGCATCAGCCCGGGAACGGCTACGGCCTCGGCGCCGACCCCCGTCTCCGACACGGGAAGGCCGGCCTCCGGCATGGAGAGGCCCGTCTCCGACACAGGGAGGCCCGTCTCCGAAACGGGAAGGCCCAGCTCCGACACGGGAAGGCCCATCTCCGACACGGGAAGGCCCGTCTCCGGCACGGGGAGGCCCGGCTCCGGCGTGGAGAGGCCCGGCTCCGACACGGGGAGGCTGGTCTCCGCCTCGGCCTCGGCATCCGCCTCCGGCTCGGGCTCGAGGCCGGCCTGAGGCGCGACTTCGGGTTCCGGCTCGGCAAGCGATCCGTACGCGGCCGCGGCCGGGGATTCCGCCTCGGCCGCCGGGCCGGCCTCGGGCCCGCCCTCCCCTTCGAGATCCTCCGCTCCCGTGGGGTCCAGGACGCGGCTGGAGCCGTCCGGGGCGACCTCCAGGACGAAGTGGCCGGTGTCGGGGCTGTCGTTCACCGTCGCCTCGACGGCCTCGCCGCGTTCGGCGGCGTACCGCTGCAGCCGGTCCAGGACGGCCTCGTGCAGGGACTGGCCCGGCGCGGGGAGGAGGGGTTCACCGTCGATCGCGGCGAGCCCCTCGTCGGAGATGTACACCTCGTAGCGGTCCATGGCGTTCCTCCTCAGGGAGTGGGGGTGGGGGTGAGGGACTCGGTGGGGACGGGGGTGGGCAGCGAGGTCTGGATGCCGGTGGGGGTGGACGTGCCGGACGGGATGGCGGCGACCCCCGCGTACTTGGCGAACTGGGCGCGTACGGCGGCTACATAGCCCTGGGCCTCCGCGGTCCTGGGCACGCCCTTCGCCGCGCGGACGGCGTCCATGCCGACGTCGTAGCCGGCGAGGGCGAGGTCCAGGACGCTGCCGGTGGCCTCGTTGGCGTCGATCATCTTCTGGGCCTCGTCGGCCATGGCGCAGATGTAGCGGCCCTGCGCCATGATCGAGTCCTTCGCGTCCAGCGCGGAGGTCTTGCCGTTGTCGTCGTCGTCCTTGCCGTACTTGGTGAAGATGTCGGGCGGCAGCTGCGAGATGCCCTGCCTGCCGTCCGGGCCGACCAGGGAGGCGTTGAAGCCGGACGCCCTCTCGATCTGGGAGGCGATCACGATCGGCCCGATGGCGCCGCACAGTTGGCCGGCCTTCTGAATGGGGTCGACCAGGTCCTCGGGGACCGTGGAGGTGTCCAGGTCGCCGTGGCCGTCCCCCTGGAAGACGGCCAGCACGGAGCTCGCGTCGCTCGGGCCGGGCAGGTCACCGCCCCCGCCACCGCCGCCGAAGATGCTGTGGAAGAGCAGGTAGATGGCGATCAGCGGGGCCAGCAGGACACCGAAACCGCAGAACACGATGACGATGACCGTCCCGCCGGCCAGGCCGACCGGGAACAGCAGGCAGCCCGCGCCGCCGGCGGCGATCGCCGTGTTCCTGACGGCGTTCGACCCGCCCTCCCCGTCCGGCTGAGCCGGTGCCTGCGCCGGAGCGCCGCCCTGCTCGTCCGTGTCCACGCCCATGGGTGTCCGCCTTCTTCCCCTCGCCTTGAACCGCTGTGCCGCAACGGCCCGTTGTGCTGTCCGTCGGGCTCGGCAGATCGAAACGGGCCTCAGAACAAATAAGTTCAAAACGGTGGAAACCAAATGAGTCAGAGCAGCGGACGTACGAGGCAAGAGGGGGGCGGGGCACACATGGGCACACCTTCGGCGACGCCGTCGGGCCGGGGAGGTTGGGTGCGAGGGCCGAAACCCGCTTCCCCGCACCCCGCCCCCGGGAGCGAGGGCGCCGGTACGCCGACGGGACCGGCCCCCGCCGGCCACGGAGCCAGCGGCGCACCCGCGCCCGCTCCCGCACCGGTGCCCGCCTCCGCACCGGTGCCCGCTCCCGCACCGGCCGCCGTGTCCGCGGCCCCCGTCCACACCGCGGCC
>NZ_JAMGBF010000052.1 GCF_023516615.1 Streptomyces panaciradicis | reverse complement strand
CGCCGGGGCGGCCTCGGGGGCTCCGGTGGGCGCGGTGGCGCGCCGGGTGGCACGACGGCGCGTCCGGGGAGCGGGCGCGGCCTCCTCGGCGGGGGTCTCGGCCACGGCGGCGGGCTCCTCGGTGATCTCGCTCTCGGCGACGGCGGGCACGACGGTCTCGGCGGCCTCCGCGGTGGCGGTCGGCGAGGTGACCCGGCGGGTGGCGCGACGGCGGGCACGCGGCGGAGCGGCGTCCTCGCCGGTCACGACGGCCTGCTCGGTGTCGGTGTGCACGGCAGCCTCGGAGACCTCGGCGGCAGCGGCGGGCACGACCGTCTCGGCCGCCTCGGCGGATGCCGGGGAGGCGGTCGGCGCGGACACGCGGCGCGTGGCACGACGACGGGTGCGGGCGGCGGGCGCGGGCTCCTCGACGGGCGCCGGTGCGGCGGCCGCCGTCTCCTCGGCGTCCTCGGCCTCGTCGAGCTCCTGCGGCTCCACGGCCAGGTCCTCGCCCTCGGCCGGTACGGCGGGCGCGGTGACCTCCTCCGGCGTCCCTTCGGCCCCGGAGGGCGGGCCCGCCGGGCGGGAAGCGGCACGGCGCCGACGACGCGGCGGCAGGGTGTCGCTCGGAGTGTTCAGTTCTTCGGAACCCTCGGTGGGTTCGGTCGGTTCGAGCATGCGGGCTTGTCTCCCGTCAGGCTCCCGGGCTCCGCGCCTGGTCCGGCGTCGATGACTCGACCGCCGTTGACGTCCGCGGCTCGCGCGTTGCGCGGTGCCGCCGTCCGGGGCGCGGGCGCCGCACGGGAGCTCTCTGTGTCCTGTCTCGCCGGTTCCGTACACCCTGTTGGGTACGGCCTGGCGAAAGTCTTCTGGTCGGTGCGCTGCCCGACCCAGGTGGCTCCCGAGTACGAGGGCGGCGCTACGACGTGCGTCCTTCGCGGGACCGCCTTACGCCGGCGCCGTCGCGGCGGCAGCGGCCGTTGGGGCCTCAGCTGCCTCGCGGTCGGGCGCGAGCGGGTCGGTCACCGTGCCGGTCTCTTCATCGAACAGCCCCTGCGCCAGCCTGGTCACCGCTGCGGGGACCGGCGGCGCCAGGTCGGCCACGGCGCGGAGACCGGACAGGACGTCGTCGGGTCGTACGGCAGGCGTCACGTGCCGAACAACCAGCCGCAGTATCGCACAGGGCTGGTCGGTCGGCCTATCAGCCGGATCACTGTGCGTTTCGAGATCCGCCCGGAGGTCGAGATCCGCGACCGCGGAACGGGCGTCGAACGTCCGGACGCCGTTCTTCGTCGTCCGCTGGACCTCCACGGTCCCGGCGGCCTTGAAGGCGGCGACCGCGCGCTCGGCCTCCTCGGGCGCCACGCCGTCCAGGCGCAGCTCCCACACGGAGGCGGTCAGCCGGTCGGCGAGCCCGGAGGTGCGGGCCTCGACGGCGTCGACGATGTCGAGCCCGGGGGGCAGCGACTCGTCGAGCAGGACCCTGAGTTTCTCCGGGTCCCGCGCCTCGGTGAGGGCGATCTCCAGGTACTCCGCCTCACTGCCCGTGCCGGTGGGTGCGGCATTGGCGTACGACACCTTCGGATGCGGCGTGAACCCCGCCGAGTACGCCATCGGCACCTCGGCTCGGCGCAGCGCACGCTCGAAGGCGCGCTGGAAGTCACGGTGGCTGGTGAACCGGAGGCGGCCGCGCTTGGTGTAGCGCAGTCGGATGCGCTGCACCGCGGGTGCGGGCGGCGGGCCTTCGGGCTGTCGCTTGCCCAGTGTCGTTCAGTCCTTCGTGAGAGCGGTCGTACTTCTACCAAGAGTACGTGTCTCGCGGCCCGTGGGTTCCCGCCGGTCGATCCTCTCCGCCGGTTCGGGTTCCCCGAACAGCATCCGGCGGAAGTCCGCCCGCGCCTGCCGTACGGATTCCCGGGCGGCGGCCAGCGCCTCCCGGGTCGCCCGTCCCGCGCTGCGGGCGAGGGCCGCGGCGGGCCTCAGCACGGCGTCCCGGACGGCATGGCCGACGGGGGTGAGCACCGTGCGGTACACCCACCGCACCGGTTCCACGAAGACCAGCCGGAAGAGGGCGGCGAGGGCGCGTCCGACGGCGAGCGAGATCCGCCCGGCCACCCGCCAGGCGTGCCCGAGGGCGTCCCCGACCTCGCGGGCGACGACGGCGAGGACGCGTCCGACGGGGACGAGGACCCAGCGCCACAGCGCGAGCGCGGGCAGCACCAGCGCCACGCGGGCGATCCAGTACAGCGCGACGCCGACGCCCGTGGCGACCGTGCCCACCAGCCACGCCAGTCCCCTGGCGCACGCGGCGATCGCGTGTCCCAACGGCGTCAGAATCCACGCGTACAGCCGGCCCGCGGGGACGACGAGGAGGTACCGCGCCAGCCAGGCGAGGCCGGTGTACACCCCGGTCCCGACGGCCGCGAACAGCCACCACACGCCCCGCGCGACGGGGGTGAGCACCCGCGCGTACACCCGGAGGAGGGCATGTCCGAGGGGGGTCAGCACCGACCGGTGGAACCAGGTCAGCGGGATGACGACGAGCACCTTGCCGAGCAGCCCGAGACCCTTGCCGACGGGTACGACGACGTATCGCCACAGTCCTATGAGGGGCCAGACGAACAGCGCCCGCCCGAGCCACAGCAGGGCCCGCCCGACCGGCCTGAGGACGGTGTCCGTCAGGAACCTGCCCGCCACCACCAGCGCGTCCCACACCATGCGCACCGGGACGACCAGCACGAGCACGACGATCCGCACCGGCAGGCGGATCGCCACGGCGAGACACCCCTCCGGTGCCTGCCGCCCGGGCGGCTGCGGGGATTTCTCCAGGTCCATACCGACGTAGACGCGCAGGCGGCCCGGATGGATGCGGTCCGTACGCGGTCCTGGGGCCGAACGGCCCCCACCGTGGCAGCGACAGGCCCTGGGAACGGGCCTACCGTCATCTGCACCCGGCCGCGCCGGCGGCGCACGCTGACCACATGACCGGCAATCACACATCCCCAGGCACCGGGTCATGGCACCTGAAGGGCTTCATGATCCTCACTCCGTCGCAGATCGAGGTCACGGCCGGAGAAGAGTTCACTTCGTCCGTGAGCGTGTGGCCCGCCGGGCCACGGCACGTCGTCAGCGCGTCCGCGTCCGCCGGCTCGGACCTGCGGGTCTCGGTGGAGGGCCACAAGGTCACGGTCACCGGGCGGCTCGGGCGGACCGGCGAGAAGCACACCATTCAGGTGTCGATGAGCGACGGGGCGGACGTCGCGCACGACACCCTGACCATCGAGGCCACCGACCTGCACCGGCCGATCCCGCCGTTCCTGCACTCCACCACCGGCTGACCACGGACGGCCGGCCACGACCGAGCCGCGCGTGCCGCGCCTGCCGGGAAAGTCCATACTTGTGGCAGGAATGTCGCCATCCTCCGTCAGAGGGAGGTGGGTGCGGACATGTGCCGTTGGATCGCCTACTCGGGCACGCCCATCCTGCTCAGCCGCGTCCTGTTCGAGCCGCAGCACAGTCTGATCGACCAGAGTCTGCACTCCCGCCTGGGCGTGGAGACCACCAACGGCGACGGCTTCGGGGTCGGCTGGTACGCGGCGGATCTCCCCACCCCGGCGGTCGTCCGGGACGTGGGCCCCGCCTGGAACAACCGCAACCTGCAGGAGGTCGCCCACCACGTCCGCTCGGGCCTGTTCTTCGCCCACATCAGGGCGACGACCGGAACGGCCGTGCAGCAGACCAACTGCCACCCCTTCCGGTGGGATCGCTGGCTGTGGATGCACAACGGCGTGATCAGCGACTTCCCCCGGCTCCGCCGCGACCTGGCGCTGGCCGTCGACCCCTCCCTGTACTCCGACATCGAGGGCTCCACCGACTCGGAGCTGATGTTCTACCTGGCCCTGACCTTCGGTCTCACCGAGGACCCGCCGGACGCCGTGGCCCGCATGGCCGGCCTGGTCGAGGAGACGGGACACAAGCACGGCGTGCGGCACCCGCTCCAGATGACCCTCGCCGTGTCCGACGGCGATCGCCTGTGGGCCTTCCGCTACTCCAGCGAGGGCTCCTCGCGGTCCCTGTACTACAGCACCCGGGTCGACTCCCTGCGCGCCCTCCACCCGGACGCCGCGTTCCTGCGCGAAGTCGGGGAGGAAACCCGCCTGGTCGTGTCCGAACCCCTGGGCGACCTCCCCGGGGCCTGGAACGAGGTCCCCGAAAGCAGCTACGGCATCGTCCATCCGGGCCAGGACACCCTCCACGCCTTCCAGCCCCGGTCCGACCACCGGTGACACCGCTGCGCGGGGTCCACCACCGTCCGGGTGCACTCCGAAGCCCTGCCACCAGGGCCTGCTGACCAGCGACGTCCGGGTGCCCCCCGGCGCGAGGAGTACTGTGAGGAGTACGAGGGTGGGGCGTGCGGACCCGACACGTCGTCCTCAGCACACCACCCACCCCAGGGGCAGCCCTTGACCCCGGCCGCACCTCCTTCAGAGCGGCCTCATCGAGGGCAGGAGCCCCGGCCATGTCACCCAGCTCCATCACGTCCGTCACGGCGCCCCCGCCGGACACCGCCTCGCCGCCCCAGGGCTACGACGGCACCTCCCCCTTCCCCGCGGACGCACCGTCCCCGCCCCGCACCGGCGCCGACCGCGCGTACGTGGCCGTGACCGGGCTGATCGTCGTCCTGCCCTTCGTGGCCCTCGGCCTGGCCGGCTGGCTGCTGTGGGGCAGCCTGATCCACCCCACCGACATCGTGCTCGCCGCCGTCCTCTACACGATCACGGGCCTCGGCGTCACGGTCGGCTTCCACCGCGGACTCACCCACGGCGGCTACCGGGCCGTCCGCCCCCTACGGATCGCACTGGCCGTGGCCGGTTCGATGAGCTTCCAGGGCGACGTCATCGGCTGGGTCGCCATCCACCGCCGCCACCACGCCTTCACCGACCGCCCCGGCGACCCGCACTCGCCGTACCGCTACGGCACCCACCTGCGCGGCCAGTTGCGCGGGGCGCTGCACGCCCACGTCGGCTGGCTGTTCCGCAACGACGGCACCCCCGCCGACCGGTACGCCCCCGACCTGCTCGCCGACCGCGACATCCGCGCCGTCTCCCGCGCCTTCCCCCTGCTGAGTGTCCTCACGCTCGCCCTGCCCTTCGGGCTGGGATGGGCCATCGGCGGCAGCTGGCTGTACGGCGTGACCGCCCTGCTGTGGGCGGGACTTGTCCGCATCGCCCTGCTCCACCACGTCACCTGGAGCGTCAACTCCCTCTGTCACCTGATCGGTGAGCGCCCCTTCCGCACCCGCCGTCACGACCGGGCCACCAACCTGTGGCCGCTGGCCCTGCTCTCCTTCGGTGAGAGCTGGCACAACCTCCACCACGCCGATCCCACCAGCGCCCGGCACGGAGTCGACCGCGGCCAGATCGACCTGTCCGCCGCCGTCATCCGCCTCTTCGAACGCCTCGGCTGGGTGCACGACGTGCGCTGGCCGAGCCCGGACCGGATAGCGGCCCGCCGCGTCTGACGCCAACCGTCCACTCCCGCACGGCAGCCGACAGGAGCCCCTCATGACCGCCGCACTGCAACCCCCGCTCCCCTCACACCCTGTCCTGCGCCTGCGCCTGGCCCCCGACGGCCCGCCCCGGTCCATCGACGGGGCGTGGTGGCCGCGCTCCTACGACCTCCTCGCCGAACTCCCGCGCCTGCTGGCCGGGTTGCCCCGGGAGTGGGGTCATGTCACCAACGTCACCGTCAACGGGGCGACCTGGGCCGCCGGGCCCGGCCGGATCTTCGTCGCCGACCAGGTCGTACGGCTGCGCAGGAACGTGGCCGCGTCCGCCCCGCACACCGTCGTCCTGCTCGCCCCCGGCCGAGGTCGCTGGGATCTGCTGGTGGTGCCCCCGGACACCACCGAGGAGGCCGCGGAACCGCTCATGGCGGCCGCGGCGGACACCATCGGGGGAGGCTCGCCATGGGCACCGGATCCGATTCCCCCCGGGTGACCTCGCTCCCGCCGGACGCCGCCCTCCCCCAGCCCGTGGAGCCCGGTACGGCCGTCGTGCGGCTGGAGACCACAACCGACCGGCAGGGCGTTCTCGATGGGGCGTGGTGGCCGCGCTCCCGTGACATCGCGGCCGAGCTGCCCGCACTGATCACCGCCCTGACCGACCTGCTGGGCCCGGTCACACGGGTCGGCCTGGACACCGACGCCTGGGACGAACTGCCGAGGCGACTGGTCGTCGGCGACCGCGTCGTCCGCGTCGACTCCTTCCCGGTCGGTGACGACACCGTCCTCATCACCCGGGGCGAGGCGGACCACTTCTCCCTCCTCGTGGTCCCGCCCCACGCCACGCCCGAGGCGGCACGCGCCGCGATGGCCGCGGCGGTACGCGCCGACAACGTCACCCCGGCCGCGCAGATCCTCATCGACACCGGCACCGGGGCGTGAGAGCGGTCAGCCGGGGCGGTCCGCGGAACGATCCGGTGCCGGTGGCGGGATGTCCGCGGTGTCGAAGCCGCCCGAGATGATCTGCGCGGCGAACTCCGACAGACGCAGGTGACGGGCGCGGGCGTACGCGCGGAACGCGGCGAAGGCGTCGTCGACGGAGCTGTCCCAGCGCTCCGCCAGCACGCCCTTGACCTGTTCGATCAGGATGCGGCTGCTCAGCGCGGTCTCCAGCTGGCTGTTCTCCACGTGCGACTGCTCCAGCGTGCGCTGCTGCAGTATCGCGATGGTGGCGACGTCGGCGAGGGCGCGGGCGAGCGCGATGTCGTCGTCGCCGAGTCGGTGCGCCCTGGTCTGGAAGAGGTTGAGCGCGCCGACGACCCGGCTGCGCAGGCGCAGGGGGATCGCGTGCGTGGCCACGTACCCGGTCGTGCGGGCGCGGGCGGCGAAGCGTGGCCAGGCCACGGTCGTCTCCGGGCGCGTGAGGTCGATGTTGGTGCGGGCGTTGCCGGTGCGGTAGCACTCCACGCACGGGCCCTGGTCGTGCTGGAGCGCGAACAGCTCCAGCAGCCGGGTGTGTTCGTCCGAGGCGGCGATGATCTGCAGTTCGCCGTTCGCGTCGGCGAGCAGGATGCCGGCCGCCGCCACGTCGAGCAGCTCGACGCAGCGTGTGGACAGCCGTTGCAGCAGGTCGATCACGTCGAAGTCGTCGACGAGGGAGTCAGCGACCTCCACGAAGATCTCGGCCAGACGTCGTTCGCGGGCCATGCCGATCATCCCTTTCCTCCGTCGGGCGAATGCGGCCCGCTTCCATCGTCGTCGAAGTCGTCCGTGAAGTCGTCGGTGAAGTCGCCGGTGGAGTCGCCCGTGCAGTCGCCGGTGGGTTCGTCGCGGAAACGGAGCCGGCGGGCGACCACGTCCTGGGCCACTTCCCCGAGGGGGCGTTCGCTGCCGTAGGCGTGGGCCCGCAGGCGCAGCAGCGCCTCCTGCATGGACACGCCGAGCTGGACACTGATCATGCCCGTGGCCTGGTGCACGGCCGGGCGATGCAGGCCCGACGGCGGCTCCGGAATGTCGAGCGCCGAACCGTCTCCGTCGCGGCGCAGGTCCCCGCCCAGGAACGCACTGGTCAGCGCCGCCGCGAGGGCACCAGCGTCCGCGTACTGCTGCGCGCCCATCCGCCGCTCCCCGTCGCACAGCACGGTCAGCACACCGACCCGGATGGCGCCGAGGCCGAGCGGGAAGCAGCAGACGCCGTGCACACCCATGTTCGCCGCCGCGGGCAACAACGCGGGCCAGCGCTCGAGGCGCACCCGGTCCAGGTCCGGCTCCAGGACGGGCAGGCCGTTGTGGATGACCTCCGGACCCGGGCCCTCGCCCAGCGTGAACTGGAGCTCCTCGAACCGCGCGCTCAGATCGGGGTGACACCACAGTGGCTCCGGCGTCCGCTCGGCGCCCACGAGCAGGGTCAGCGCGACGCCCTCGGCCCCGAGGGCCCGTGCCCAGGCCGGCGTCGGATCACCGGGCCCGTCGAGGTGCAGCCGACGCAGGACCTCGGCCATGCCGTCGCTGATCACGGTGCCCGATTCTGCCACGGGCCGGACTCCGTGCCGCCCGGCACCGCGATGCCGGCCGGGATGCCCCGCCAGGCGTCGCGGGGGCCGAACGTCCCACCGCGCGGGTCGACGACGAGGAACGGCGGGCAGCCGGAGCGGCGGGCGGCCTCCAGATCGCGCGCGAAGGCCGGCGCGGTCGTCTCGTCCGGCTCGGCACCGGCCCGGACCACGCGGCACTCTTCGAACAGATCGCTCATGCGCGCCCATCTCCTCGGGAGAGTGGCTTCGGCTTCGCGCAGGGCCTCTGTTGCGCGGGACGGTGGTGCACGGAGAGGGCCGGGGGCACGGGCGGCCGTCTTTCCAGCCTACTGCCGCGCACACGGGCGGCGGGGCCCGACGGCGGGGCAGCCGGGCACATGGCTTGTTCCGGCGGTGCCGAGTGACACCTGAGGCGACCGCGTGCACCAGGGCCCCGCGACGTTCCTCGGGCCCCGGCGCTCGCCCCGGTCACGGCGTCGGCAGTCGCAGAGCCATGAGGGCCACGTCGTCCGTACTGCCGGGGGGCATACGCGCGAGCAGCTCGTCGCACAGCGTGTCCAGCGGCGCGTCGGCGAGCGCGAGGGCGTGGTGGCGCAACAGGACCAGACCGGAGTCGAGGTCGCTGCCGGGGATCTCGATCAGGCCGTCGGTGTAGAGCAGGAGGGTGGAGCCCGGCGGCAGGGGCAGCGTGGCGTTCGGCCTGCCCGCGCCGGCGGTCGCGGGGGCGCCGAGGACGAGTCCCTGTCCGGCTTCGAGGTACCGCGCCTGTCCGCCGGGGACCAGGAGGAGGGGCGGCGGATGTCCGGCGCTGGTCCACCGCAGGGTCCAGGGGCCGGTGTGCGGGTCGCCTTCGATCCGGGCGAGGACGAGGGTGGCCATCGGGACGGTGGTGATGGCGGGCATGGCGTCGTCGAGGCGGTCGACGACGGCGCCGGGCGGCATCCTGCGGTCCCAGGCCAGGGACCGCAGGATGCCGTGGAGTTGGGCCATCCCGGCCGCCGCGGTCAGGTCGTGGCCCACGACGTCACCGATGACCAGCGCGAGCGCGCCGTCCTTCAGCTCGAAAGCGTCGTACCAGTCGCCGCCGACCTGGGAGCCGACCGGGGCGGGCTGGTAGCGGGCGGCCAGTCGCAGCCGGCCCGGCTGGGGCAGCGGGGCGAGCAGGTTGCGCTGCATCGCCTCGGCGACGGCGCGCTGGCGCCCGTACCGGCGGGCGTTGTCGACGACCAGGCCGACGCGGCGGCCGATGTCGCTCACCACGCCCAGGTCGGCGGTGTCGAAGGGGTGCGCCGCGTCGGTGCGGACCAACGTCAGGGCGCCGGTGACCGGCCGTCTGGAGCCCAGCGGCACCGTGATGAAGGACGTCGCGTGCACCGTCCGCAGGAAGTCGTTGTGGAGGGCGGCCAAGGGGGAGCCGGACAGGGCCCCCGCCTGGGTGTCGTACGTCCGGGTGTCCCGCCTCTGCGTGTCGTCCTGCTCGTGCCACAGAACGGGGGATCCGCCGTTCAGCACCTGGACCAGAGGCGAGCCGTCCGCCTCAGCCGGCTCGGGCAGGCGCTCGCGCCCGCCCTCCAGCTTGGCCTCCCGGCCCGTCGGTCCCGACACCGTCACCCGGTGGACCTGGTCGGAACCGGTCCGGAAATCCACTGCCGCCCAGTCGGCGAGGCGAGGGACCAGCAGGCGGCCCAGCCGGGCCAGGGCCTCGTCGGTCTCCAGGGTCTGCCCCAGCACGTCGGTGATCTCCGCGACCAGCGTCAGCCGCTCGTTGAGGTTCTCCAGAGCACTCGTGTAGGCCGCACGTTCACGGCGTGCGCCGTGGTCGCCCTGTACGTCGGTGAAGAGCAGGACCAAGCCCTCGAGGGAGCCGTCGGCCAGCAGCGGAGAAGCGGACCAGGAGATCGTGACCAGGCGCCCGTCACCGCGCAGATAGCTGTCGCCCTCCCCGCGTGCGGCGACCCCCGCGGCCAGCGACTGAAGCAGCGCACACTGCTTGCGCGGCAGCGTGCCCCCGTCCGGGTCCCGGTGCAGCAGCTCGTGGGCGTCCATCCCGCGCATCGCGTGCGCGGGCCGGTCCAGCAGGCGTTCGGTCTCCGGGTTGACGGCGAGGATCCGCCCGGCCGGATCCACCACCATCAGGGCGGTGCCCAGCTGCTCGACGACGCGCGACCAGAGCCCCGGCCCGGCCGCGGGCCACGGCCGCCCTTCACCTCCCAGGTCCTCCACCATCGCGCTCTCCGTTCATGGCGGCCGTCAGCAGACGGTAACCCGTCCAGCGCGCCGGAACAGCCGTACCCGCGCAGAGGGCCATGTGAAAGACGAAGATCCCGGTGGCGACGGCCCTGTCATGGTATGGCCGAAACATCCTGCCGTCCTGAGGTGGCTGCCGGGCCGTACGACCGACCCGGCGGGGCCGTGTCCACCTCGTCCTCGCTCACCTCAGTGCGTGTGCCCACTCGAAGCCGGCGCCGGACCGGCGTTCTTGACCGTGAGCGGCAGCAGCTTCTTCCCGGTGGGTCCGACCTGGATGTGGGTGTCCATCTGCGGGCACACCCCGCAGTCGAAGCACGGGGTCCAGCGGCAGTCCTCGACCTCTGTCTCGTCGAGGGCGTCCTGCCAGTCCTCCCAGAGCCAGTCCTTGTCCAGGCCCGAGTCGAGGTGGTCCCAGGGGAGGACCTCCTCGTAGGCGCGCTCGCGGGTGGTGTACCAGTCGACGTCCACGCCGAGGGGCGCCAGGGCCTTGTCGGCGCAGGCCATCCAGCGGTCGTAGGAGAAGTGCTCGCGCCAGCCGTCGAAGCGGCCGCCGTCCTCGTAGACGGCGCGGATGACGGCGCCGATCCGGCGGTCGCCGCGGGAGAGCAGGCCCTCGACGATGCCGGGCTTGCCGTCGTGGTAGCGGAAGCCGATCGAGCGGCCGTACTTCTTGTCGCCGCGGATCTTGTCGCGGAGCTTCTCCAGACGGGCGTCCGTCTCCTCGGCGGAGAGCTGCGGGGCCCACTGGAAGGGGGTGTGCGGCTTGGGGACGAACCCGCCGATCGAGACCGTGCAGCGGATGTCGTTGGAGCGGGAGACCTCGCGGCCCTTGGCGATCACGTTCATCGCCATGTCGGCGATCTGCAGGACGTCCTCGTCCGTCTCCGTCGGCAGGCCGCACATGAAGTAAAGCTTCACCTGGCGCCAGCCGTTGCCGTAGGCGGTGGCGACGGTGCGGATGAGGTCCTCCTCGGACACCATCTTGTTGATGACCTTGCGCATGCGCTCCGAGCCGCCCTCGGGGGCGAAGGTGAGGCCCGAGCGGCGGCCGTTGCGCGTGAGCTCGTTCGCGAGGTCGACGTTGAAGGCGTCGACGCGGGTCGAGGGGAGCGAGAGGCCGATCTTGTCTTCCTCGTAGCGGTCCGCGAGGCCCTTGGCGATGTCGCCGATCTCGCTGTGGTCCGCCGAGGACAGCGAGAGGAGGCCGACCTCCTCGAAGCCCGTCGCCTTCAGGCCCTTGTCGACCATCTCGCCGATGCCGGTGATGGAGCGCTCACGCACCGGGCGGGTGATCATGCCGGCCTGGCAGAAGCGGCAGCCGCGCGTGCAGCCGCGGAAGATCTCCACCGACATCCGCTCGTGGACGGTCTCGGCGAGCGGGACCAGCGGCTGCTTGGGGTAGGGCCATTCGTCGAGGTCCATGACGGTGTGCTTGGACACGCGCCACGGGACGCCCGACTTGTTGGGGACCACGCGGGCGATACGGCCGTCGGGGAGGTACTCGACGTCGTAGAAGGCGGGGATGTAGACCCCGCCGGTCTTCGCGAGGCGGAAGAGGACCTCCTCGCGGCCGCCGGGGCGGCCCTCGGCCTTCCACTCCTTGATGATCCGCGTCATGTCCAGCACGGCCTGCTCGCCGTCGCCGATGATCGCCGCGTCGATGAAGTCCGCGATGGGTTCCGGGTTGAACGCCGCGTGGCCGCCCGCGAGGACGATCGGGTCGTCCAGGCCGCGGTCCTTCGACTCCAGCGGGATGCCCGCCAGGTCCAGCGCGGTGAGCATGTTCGTGTAGCCGAGCTCGGTGGAGAAGGACAGGCCGAACACGTCGAACGCCTTCACCGGGCGGTGGCTGTCCACCGTGAACTGCGGGACGCCGTGCTCCCGCATCAGCGCCTCCAGGTCCGGCCACACGCTGTACGTGCGCTCGGCGAGGACGCCCTCCTGCTCGTTGAGGACCTCGTAGAGGATCATGACGCCCTGGTTGGGCAGGCCGACCTCGTAGGCGTCCGGGTACATCAGCGCCCAGCGGACGTCGCAGGACTCCCACGGCTTGACCGTGGAGTTGAGCTCTCCGCCGACGTACTGGATCGGCTTCTGCACATGGGGGAGCAGAGCTTCGAGCTGCGGGAACACCGACGCAGCGACTTCGGCAGGCATCTCGCGAACCTTCGTGGGATGGATCCAACGGACAGGGGTGACCATCAAGACTAACGCGGCCCCGGCCCTTCCCCGACCGCCCGGACGCCCGCACCGGCCGGGCCCGCCGTCCGCGGCCGGCCCTCAGATGTCCGTGGCCTCCGTGATCCCCCGCCAGGCGACGGGCAGCGCCCCCTCCGCGGCCGCCGCCCGCTGCTCCTCGCGCCCGTAGAGCACCCCGTACGTGAACGCGCTCTCCCCCGCCGCGTGCGCCACCGCGGACAGCTCGCGCAGCGTCTGGCGGGCCATGACGCTGTCCTGGTGGTCGCCGAGCAGGGTCTGGACCGACTTCATGGACTTGACCAGGGTGGACGCGCGGTCGCCGAGGGCTCCGACGGCGGCCTCCGCCGAGTACCGGGCCCGCTTGGCCTTCTTGCGGGCCTCGTGCAGCGCCAGATCGCGTTCGGTGCCGGGGTCGAGGGCCAGGGCCGCTTCCACCGTCTCCGCCAGCTTCCCGAAGTCCTTGCGTACGGCTCTGGCGATCACCTTCTCCGGTGTGCCCCCGGCAGCCTTCAGCAGGGGCGGCTCGTCGACCAGCGCGTCCAGGGTGTCGAGCAGGGCCAGGTACCGCGCGGAGTCCAGTACGCCGGTCAGCCGGCGGCGTGAGCCGCCGCGGCGGTCCGTCGCCCACCTCCGCAGCCGGCCGCGGACGGGGCCGGTGACCAGCGTCCGGGGCAGTCCGTCGAGGGACGCCGTCAGGCGCTCGGCGAGGACCTCGCTGTCGCGTCCCACCCCGAGTTCGCCGGCCAGCCACTTCAGTTCCTCGCCGACGGGGTCGGTGACGGCGCGGTCGAGGACCTTCGCGTAGCTGCGGAAGGCGCTGCGCATGCGGCGGGTGGCCACGCGCATGCGGTGCAGGGCGTCGTAGACGTCCCTGCGTACCGCCGGGTCGAGGGCGACGATCGTGTCCCGCTGCTCGCGGACGTAGGCGAGGACATGGTCGCCTGCGCTCACCGGCGGGGGCGTCGTCGGCGTGCCTTTGCCGCGCTTCTTCTTCGGCGCCGTCTCCGTCAGCGCCCGGGCCAGCTTCGAGGCCGACCCGGAGGGCCGTACGCCCGCCTTGCGCAGTCGTTTGTCGACCTTCTCGAGGAAGGCCGGGTCGCCGTCGTCGGCGAGTTCCACCTCCAGTTCCGTCCACTGGGCGGTGCCGCCGGCGCCGGTGAGCCGTTCGGCGTGCACCGCGTCCACGCTGACCTCGGCCAGGACGCGGCCGGTGGCGTCGACGAGTTCGCTGACGTCGCGGTCGGAGCGCAGCCGGACCACGGGCAGCACCTCGGCGTCCCGGACCCGGGAGCGGATCAGGCCGGCGAGGACGGGCGGGAGGGTGTCGGAGAGCGGGGCGCGGATCTCGTCGCGGACGTTCGGGGCGACGGGGAACTTCAGGTGCCAGCCGGCGTCCGCGCCGCCGGTGCGGCGGCGCAGCGTGATCGAGGCGGCGGCGAGGCGCTCGTCCGCGGTGTCGTAGTAGGTGGCGTCCAGGTGAGCGACGCCCTTGTCGACCACGGCGTCGACACCCGCGACGCCGGTCAGGTCGGGCAGCCCGCTGTCGTCCGACTCGTACTTGCGCTCGATCTCGCGTTTGGTGTCCGCCATGACCCGAATCTAGTGGGATCCGGGTCCGGACGGCAGGGCCGATCGGGCCTGCGATCAGGCGGACATCGGTCGTTGGACCTTGATCGACTGCAGCAGGCCCACGGCCATCCACACCGCGAACATCGAGGAGCCGCCGTAGGACACGAACGGCAGCGGCAGGCCGGTGACCGGCATGATCCCGAGGGTCATGCCGATGTTCTCGAACGACTGGAACGCGAACCAGGCGACGATGCCGGCGGCGACGATCGTGCCGTAGAGCTCCGTGGAGTCGCGGGCGATGCGGCAGGCGCGCCACAGGACCACGCCGAGCAGGAGGATGATCAGGCCCGCGCCGACGAAGCCGAGCTCCTCCCCCGCGACGGTGAACACGAAGTCGGTCTGCTGCTCGGGCACGAACTGGCCGGTGGTCTGCGAGCCGTGGAAGAGGCCGGCCCCGGTCAGGCCGCCCGAACCGATCGCGATGCGGGCCTGGTTGGTGTTGTAGCCGACGCCGGCCGGGTCGAGGCTGGGGTTCGCGAAGGCCGCGAAGCGGGCGATCTGGTACTCGTCCAGGATGTGCAGCTGCCAGATGGCGATGCAGCCGACGACGCCGGCCGTGATCATGCCGAAGATCCAGCGGTTGGAGGCGCCGGAGGCGAGCAGCACGCCCAGGATGATCGTCACCAGGACCAGGACGGTGCCGAGGTCGGGCATGAGCAGCACGATCAGGATGGGTACGGCGGCCAGTCCGAGGGCCTGCAGGACCGTGCGGTGGTCGGGGTACTTCTTGTCGCCCGCGTCGACCCGGGCCGACAGCAGCATCGCCATGCCCAGGATGATCGTGATCTTCACGAACTCGGCGGGCTGCAGGGAGAACCCGCCGCCGAAGACGATCCAGTTGCGGCTGCCGTTGATGGTGGCGCCGAGCGGGGTGAGGACCAGCAGCACCCCGAACAGGGAGACGCCGTAGAGGATCGGGACGGCCGTGCGCAGGGTGCGGTGGCCGAGCCAGACCACGCCGATCATCAGGGCGAGCCCGATGCCGGTGTTCATGACGTGGCGGATCAGGAAGTAGTACGGGTCGCCCTGGTTGATCTCCGTGCGGTTGCGGGTCGCGGAGAAGACCAGGAGCGAGCCGAGGCCGGACAGGGCGAGGCCCGACAGGAGCATCGGCCAGTCCAGGCGGCGGGCGACCGAGTCGCGGGCGAAGATCCGCGTCCAGCCGGCCCGCTCGGGCCCGTACCCGGAGACGGAGAAGCTGTTGGCACCGGTCATGTGAGCATCCTCCGGCTTCCCCTTCCGCGCTGCCTGCGGCGCGTGGTGCGGTTGGTCGCGGTGGGCGAGGCGGTGGTCGCGCCGGGCTGGGTGCCGTCCGGGGACGTGGGGTCCTGCTTGTCGGCCTTCTGCAGGTCCTTGACGGGGTCCTTGGCGACCTTCGGGGAGGCGATGGTGCCGTCCGTCTGGATCTTCGGCAGCCCCTTCTGCGGGGTGGGCAGCAGTGCCTTCTTCTTGTCGATGGAGCCGTCGGGCTGCACGCCGTACATCGCGCTGTAGATGTTGCGCACGGCCTCACCGGAGGCGCCGGAACCCGTACCGGCCTGGGCGATGGTCATGACGACCGTGTAGTCCTTGGAGTACGTGGCGAGCCACGAGGTGGTCTGCTTGCCGTAGACCTCGGCGGTACCGGTCTTGGCGTGCAGTTCGATCTTGTCCTGCGGCCAGCCGCCGAACTTCCAGGCGGCGGTACCGCTGGTGATGACGCCGGCCAGGGCCTTGTCCATGCCCTTGAGGGTGGCCTGGCTGACCGGCAGCTTGGCCCTGACCTTCGGCTTGATCTCCTGGACGGTCCTGCCGTCGGCGCTGACGACCGCCTTGCCGATGGTGGGGACGTACTCGGTGCCGCCGTTGGCGAGGGCGCCGTAGATCATGGCCTCCTGGATCGGCGTGACGAGGGTGTCGCCCTGGCCGATGGAGTAGTTGATCGAGTCACCCTCGCGCATCTTGTTGCCCTCGAGGCAGTTCTCGTAGGCGATCTTCTCGACGTACGAGCCGTCCTTCTTGCCGGTCCTGCACCAGGCGTCCTTGTTGGCCTTCCAGTAGGACTCCTTCCACTGGCGGTCGGGGACGCGGCCGGTGACCTCGTTCGGCAGGTCGACGCCGGTCTCCTTGCCGAGGCCGAACTGGTGGGCGGCCTTGTAGAAGTAGTCCTTCGGCTGGCCCTTCTTGGGGTTGATGCCGCCGTCCTTCTTCCACTGCTGGTCGGCGAGGCCGTAGAAGACGGTGTCGCAGGAGACCTCCAGGGCGCGGCCCAGGGAGATCGGGCCGAAGTTCTCGCCCTCGAAGTTCTTGAAGACCTGGCCGCCCACGGAGTACGAGCTGGTGCAGGGGTAGCCGCCGTCCCACACGTAGCCGGCCTCGACCGCGGCGGCCGTGGAGACCACCTTGAAGGTCGAACCGGGCGCGGACTGACCCTGTATGGCGCGGTTCAGCAGCGGGTAGTCGGACTTCTTGCCGGTGAGCGCCTTGTAGTCCTTGGCGGAGATGCCGCCCACCCACACGTTCGGGTCGTAGGTCGGGGCGGACGCCATGGCGACGATGCGGCCGGTCTTGGCCTCCATGACGACGACGGCGCCGGAGTCGGCCTTGTAGTTCTCGCCGGTGATCTTGTCGAACTGGGTACGGGCGATCTTCATCGCGTTGTCCAGCTCGTACTCGGCGACGCGCTGGACGCGGGAGTCGATGCTGGTGACGAGGTTCGCGCCGGGCTGGGCGGCGTCGGACTTGGCCTTGCCGATGACGCGGCCGAGGTTGTCGACCTCGTAGCGGGTGACGCCGGCCTTGCCGCGCAGTTCCTTGTCGTACTGGCGCTCGAGACCCGAGCGGCCGACCTGGTCGGAGCGCAGGTAGGGCGAGTCGGTGTCCTTGGCCTGCTGGATCTCGTCGTCGGTGACCGGGGAGAGGTAGCCGAGGACCTGGGCGGTGTTGGCCTTGCCGGGGGCCGGGTAGCGGCGCACGGCCTCGGGTTCGGCGGTGATGCCGGGGAAGTCCTCGGAGCGCTCGCGGATCTGCAGGGCCTGGCGCGGGGTGGCCTCGTCGGTGATGGGGATCGGCTGGTACGGCGAGCCGTTCCAGCAGGGCTGCGGGGTCTTGGCGTCGCACAGCCGGACCTTCTGCATGACGTCGGCTGGCTTCATGCCGAGGACGCCGGCCAGCTTGGTCAGGACGGCCCTGCCGTCGTCCTTCATCTTCAGCAGGTCGGTGCGGGAGGCGGAGACCACGAGCCGGGTCTCGTTGTCCGCGATCGGTACGCCGCGCGCGTCCAGGATGGAGCCGCGCACGGCGGGCTCGACGACCTGCTGGACGTGGTTGCCGGAGGCTTCCTTCTGGTACGAGGCGCCCTCGCGGATCTGCAGGTACCACAGGCGGCCGCCGAGGGTGCCGAGCAGGGAGAGGACGAGGATCTGGATGACGACGAGGCGGATCTGGACGCGTGGCGTCCGTCCGGTCTCGGGAATGTTGGTCACGTTGGCTGCCTCCCCCTCTCAGTGCGCGAATGTGTCGGCGCGTACGCATGATGAACGACGGACCTGTGCGGCGCCGTTCCGCGAAAAGTGCCCCGTTCGGGTGAACTGACCCGCTGTCACAGCCGCTTGACCCCCTTGATGCGTCCCACCCGGGCGGTGCGGGTGCGCGCCTTGGTCTTCAGGGCGCCCAGGCCGCCGCGCTGGCCGCCGATCTTCAGGCCGGTGCCCGCGGAGATCCACCCCGAGGAGATGTCGGTGGCCTTCTTTCCGGCGGAACCGGCCTCGGCGAGCGGGTCGTTGTCGGCGCGCCGGGCCAGGGCCATGATCCCGGGGACCACGAAGGGGGCGAGCAGCAGGTCGTACAGGGCGGCCGTGAACAGCAGGCCGGCCAGGCCCACATGGCGGGCGGCGGTGTCGCCGACGAGGGCGCCGACCCCGGCGTACAGCAGGGTGGAGCCGATGGCGGCGGCGACCACGACGACCATGGGGCCGGTGGCCGACTTGAGTCTGCCGTTCTCCGGTTTGATCAGGCCGGCGAGGTAGCCGATGACGCACAGGACCAGGGCGTAGCGGCCGGCCGCGTGGTCGGCCGGGGGCGCGAGGTCGGCGAGCAGGCCGGCGCCGAAGCCGACGAGGGCGCCGCCGACATGGCCGTAGACCATGGCCAGGGCCAGGACGGTCAGGAGCAGCAAGTCGGGTACGGCGCCCGGCAGATGGAGCCGGGAGAGGACGCTCACCTGGATCACCAGGGCGACGACCACCAGTGTTGAGGAGAGCAGGATCCGGTTGACACGCATGGGGATTCAGCTCCTACTGCTACGGGGTCGGGCCGTTGGTGGGCGCGTTCGCCGAGGGGGTGACCGTGACGGTGACCGTCGGCGTCGGGGTCGGCTTGGGCTTCTTCGGCAGCACCGTGTCGCGGGGGTCCTTCTTCGGGGCCTCGACGACGACGCCGACGATGTCGAGCTTGGTGAAGCCGACGTACGGCGTGACGTAGATGGTCCGGGTCAGGCCGCCCTCGGAGGGCTGGACGCGGGAGACCACGCCGACCGGGACGCCCGGCACGAAGGGCTTGTCGGCTTCGGAGCCGAAGGTGACGAGCCGGTCGCCCTTCTTCACGTCCGCCTTGCCGTTGAGGAGTTCGACGCGCAGCGGGCGGTCGCCCTGGCCGGAGGCGAAGCCGAGTTCGTCGCTGTTCTCCATGCGGGTGCCGACGGTGAAGTCGGGGTCGTTGGCGAGCAGGACGGTGGAGGTGTTCGGGCCGACGGTCGTGACGCGTCCGACGAGGCCGTCGCCGTTGAGGACGGTCATGTCGCGCTTGATGCCGTCGTTCGCGCCGACGTCGATCGTGATGGTCCAGGAGAAGCCCTGGGCCGCTCCTATGGCGATGACCTCGGCGCCCTTGATGCCGTACTGGCCCTCGCCGGCGATCTTCAGCATCTTGTCGAGCTGCTTGAGGCGGCTGGTGTTGCGGTCGTCGCTGCCGAGCTTGGCCTTGAGGGCCGCGTTCTCCTTCTCCAGCCGGGCGAGCCGGTCGTGCTTGGTGCCGGAGTCGCGCACCGCGGAGACGGCGTTGCCGACCGGATCGACCGCCGCCGACACGCCGTTCTCGATCGGGCCGAAGGCCGCGGCCGCCGCCCGGCGGGCACCGTCGACCGGTGAGTCCTCCCCGCCGCGGATGTCCACAGTGATCAGCGCGAACGCGACGGCGATCAACAGCACCAGGAGCAGCCGGCTCTCTCTCGTGTCCCTCACGTGCGGCGGCCGTGCCTTCCTCATAGGAATGTGCGGGTGTTCAGGTGTCGAAGGGTGCGAAGGCTTATGCGTGAGCTTATGCCTCTATATCAACGATCCGCCGCACGAGAGGAGATCATCTCGTACGGCGGAATCGAAGAGTTACGTCATCTGCGCGGCTGGGCGTCCAGCACCTGCTGGAGCGCCTCGAACTCCTCCACGCACTTGCCGGAGCCGAGCGCCACGCTGTCCAGCGGGTCCTCGGCGATGTGGATCGGCATGCCCGTCTCGCGCCGCAGCCGCTCGTCGAGGCCGCGCAGCAGGGCTCCGCCGCCGGTCAGAACGATTCCGCGGTCCATGATGTCGCCGGACAGCTCCGGCGGGCACTTGTCGAGGGTCGTCTTGACGGCGTCGACGATGGCGTTGACCGGTTCCTCGATGGCCTTGCGCACCTCTGCGGCCGAGATGACGACGGTCTTGGGCAGCCCGGACACCAGGTCCCGGCCGCGGATTTCGGTGTGTTCGTCAGCGTCGAGGTCGTACGCCGAACCGATCGTGATCTTGATCTGCTCGGCAGTCCGCTCACCCAGAAGAAGGCTGTACTCCTTCTTGATGTGCTGGATGATCGCGTTGTCCAGTTCGTCGCCCGCGACGCGGATGGACTGGGCGGTGACGATGCCGCCGAGCGAGATGACCGCGACCTCCGTCGTGCCGCCGCCGATGTCCACCACCATGTTGCCCGTGGCCTCGTGGACCGGCAGGCCGGAACCGATGGCCGCGGCCATGGGCTCCTCGATGATGTGCACCTGGCGGGCGCCGGCCTGGGACGACGCCTCGATGACGGCGCGGCGCTCGACGCCGGTGATGCCCGAGGGCACACAGACGACGACCCGCGGACGAGCCAGATACCGCCGCTTGTGGATCTTCAGGATGAAGTAGCGGAGCATCCGCTCGGTGATCTCGAAGTCGGCGATCACGCCGTCCTTCAGCGGGCGGACGGCGACGATGTTGCCGGGCGTGCGGCCGATCATCTTCTTCGCTTCGGCACCGACCGCGAGGATGCCACCGGTGTTCGTGTTGATCGCGACTACGGACGGCTCGTTGAGTACGATCCCGCGACCCCTGACGTACACCAGCGTGTTGGCGGTCCCGAGGTCGACAGCCATGTCACGGCCGATGAACGACATTGAGTTCCCCATCAGGATTCGTCTGGCCTTCCTGGGAGCTTTTGAGGGCTTTTCAGGTAGGCGAAGTATGTGCTGTGACGTGAAGGCTTCCATGCTATCGGCGCCCGCACGGACACGGCGTAAGGGTCTCCGCCATTGTCAGCAGATGCTGGGTGCGTTCGCTTGGTGAGAGGGGCGTTCGGGGGTGCTCGTTCCCTCGATCGCCACGCATATGCCAGAAAGTCCGGGGGTCACCGCCCCCGGACTCGCCGTCCCGCGGGGCCCGGGTTACGCGCGGCCCGGGAAGAAGATCTTCACCTCGCGCTCGGCGGACTCCTCGGAGTCGGAGGCGTGGATCAGGTTCTCGCGGACGATGACGCCGTAGTCGCCGCGGATGGAGCCGGGCGCGGCGGCGATCGGGTCGGTCGGGCCGGCGAGCGCGCGCAGCCCCTCGATGACCCGCTCGCCCTCGACGATCAGCGCCACGACCGGGCCGGAGGCCATGAACTCCACCAGCGGCTCGTAGAACGGCTTGCCCTTGTGCTCTCCGTAGTGCTGCTCCAGCGTCTCCTGGTCCAGGGTGCGCAGCTCCAGCGCGGTGATCTGCCAGCCGGCCTTGCGCTCGATGCGGCTGATGATCTCGCCGGTCAGGCCGCGGCGGACTGCGTCGGGCTTGAGCAGGACGAGGGTGCGCTGGCTCACTGCGGGCTCCTAGTGATCAAGAGTCGTGCGGGGTGTTCGAAGATTACAGGGCGTGTCGGGGCCCTCGTCACGCAGCGTCAGGTGTAGAGGAGGCGCTCTCGGCGGCGAATCTCGCCTTCGCCTCGTCGATCTTCCTGCCGTAGTGCACCGAGGCCCACCACAGGGCGGCGAAGATCGCGCCGAGGAAGAACATCGTCGGCACGGCGAACCCGGAGGCGATCAGCGCTACCTGGAGGGCCCAGCCCAGCGCGACGCCGCCCGGACGGGTCACCATGCCGCACAGCACCAGGCACAGGAACATCGCGATGCCGCTGACGGTCCACACCGTCGCCACGGACAGGTCCGGGTCCTTCATGGCGACCAGCCCGGCGAACCCGATCACGAAGAACTCGCCGATCAGCGTCGAGGAACACAGCGTACGCACGGTGTCAGCCCCTCCCGAGGAGCAGTCGGGCCTCGCCCACGGTGATGACGGAGCCGGTGACGAGGACTCCGCCGCCCGCGAACTCGCCCTCCTCCTCGGCCAGGGTGATCGCGGCCTCCAGGGCGTCCGGCAGCCGCGGCTCGACCTGGACGCGCTCCTCGCCAAAGACCTCGACGGCGATCGCGGCGAGCTCGTCGGCGTCCATCGCGCGGTGCGTGGAGTTCTGGGTGACGACGACCTCGGTGAAGATCGGCTCGAAGGCCTCCAGCAGCCCGCGCACGTTCTTGTCGCCGCTGGCGCCCACGACCCCGATCAGCCGGCTGAAGTCGAACGCCTCACCGACGGCCTCGGCGGTGGCCCGGGCGCCCGCCGGGTTGTGGGCCGCGTCCAGCACGACCGTCGGGGAGCGCCGTACGACCTCCAGGCGGCCCGGGGAGGACACGGACGCGAAGGCCTTGCGGACCGTGTCCATGTCGAGGGGCTCGGGGCGCTGCGAGCCGACGCCGAAGAACGCCTCGACGGCGGCCAGCGCCACGGCCGCGTTGTGGGCCTGGTACGGGCCGTGCAGCGGGAGGAAGACCTCGCCGTACTCGCCGCCGAGGCCGCGCAGGGTGAGCAGCTGGCCGCCGACGGCCACCTGGCGGGCGACCACGCCGAACTCCAGGCCCTCGCGGGCCACGGTGGCGTCCACGTCGACGGCCTTCTTCAGCAGCACCTGGGCCGCGTCGACCGGCTGCTGGGCGAGGATGACCGTCGCGTCCTGCTTGATGATCCCGGACTTCTCCGAGGCGATCGCGGCGGGCGTCTCCCCGAGGCGGTCGGTGTGGTCGAGGTCGATCGGGGTGACGACGGCGACGTCCGCGTCGATGACGTTCGTGGCGTCCCAGGAGCCGCCCATGCCGACCTCGACGACGGCCGCGTCCACGGGGGCGTCCGCGAAGGCCGCGTACGCCATGCCGGTGAGGACCTCGAAGAAGGACAGGCGGTACTCCTGCGAGGCGTCGACCATCTCGACGTACGGCTTGATGTCGTCGTACGTCTCGATGAAGCGCTCGGCGGAGATCGGGGCGCCGTCCAGGCTGATGCGCTCGGTGATCGACTGCACGTGCGGGGAGGTGTAGCGGCCCGTGCGCAGCTCGAAGGCGCCGAGGAGGGCCTCGATCATGCGGGCGGTGGAGGTCTTGCCGTTCGTGCCCGTGATGTGGATCGAGGGGTACGAGCGCTGCGGCTCGCCCAGCACGTCCATCAGCGCGGCGATCCGGCTGACCGACGGCTCCAGCTTCGTCTCGCCCCAGCGGGTCGCCAGGTCGGCCTCGACCGCGCGCAGGGCCTTGTCGACCTCCGGGTCCTCGGGGCGGGCGGGCACGTCGGCGCTCGGGGCTCCGCCCTGGGTGCGGAGGGTTCGGCTGCCGGCCTCGATGACCGCGAGATCGGGGTCACGGGTGGTTTCTTCCGCGATGATCTCGTCGAAGGGGTCGCTGTCACTCACAGGGCCAGTCTAGGGCTGCGCCCGAGGGGAGGGGTGGCTGGTCCCTGTCGGCGCCCGAGGGGAAGAGGCTGGTCCCTGTCGGCGCCCGAGGGGAGGGGTGCTGGTCCCGGTCGGCGGGCGCGGGGAGGTGGGGGCTTGTCGCGCAGTTCCCCGCGCCCCTGGGTGGGCGGCGGCGCCCGGGGCTGAACAGTTCCGAGGGTCGCGCGCCGGGGTGAGCGCGGGCCCCCGGCGCCTGTCGGCTCCGGGGGCCCGCGTTGCTGGGTCGGTTACTGCTGGGGCAGGCGGTCCAGCTGGGACTGGATGCGGGTGATGTCCTCCTCCGCCTTGGCCAGGCGGGTGCGGATCTTGTCGACCACGTTGTCCGGGGCCTTCGCCAGGAACGCCTCGTTGCCCAGCTTGGCCGTCGCCTGGGCCTTCTCCTTCTCCGCCGCCGCGAGGTCCTTGGCGAGGCGCTTGCGCTCCGCCGCGACGTCGATCGTGCCGGAGAGGTCGAGGGCGACCTCGGCGCCCGCGACCGGGAGGGTGGCCGTCGCCGTGAAGGCGTCGCCCTCCGGCTGCAGGCGCAGCAGCTGGCGGATGGCGGCCTCGTGGGGCGCCAGTGCCGTGCCGTCCAGGCTGAGGCGGGCCGGGACGCGCTGGCCCGGCTGCAGGCCCTGGTCGGCGCGGAAGCGGCGGACCTCGGTGATGACCGACTGGAGCGTCTCGATCTCGCGCTCGGCGGCGGCGTCCCGGAAGCCGGAGTCCTGGGGCCACTCGGCGACGACGACGGACTCGCCGCCCGTGAGCGTGGTCCACAGGGTGTCGGTGACGAACGGGACGATCGGGTGCAGCAGCTTGAGCGTGACGTCGAGGACCTCGCCCAGGACGCGCTGGGAGACCTCGGCCGCCTCGCCGCCCGCCTGGAACGTCGTCTTGGACAGCTCGACGTACCAGTCGAAGACCTCGTCCCACGCGAAGTGGAAGAGGGCGTCGGAGAGCTTCGCGAACTGGTAGTCCTCGTAGAGCGCGTCGACCTGCGCGACCGTCTCGTTGAGGCGCGAGAGGATCCAGCGGTCGGTGGCCGACAGCTTCTCCGGCGCCGGCAGCGGGCCGTCCACCGTCGCACCGTTCATCAGCGCGAAACGGGTGGCGTTCCAGATCTTGTTGGCGAAGTTGCGGGAGGCCTGGACCCACTCCTCGCCGATCGGGACGTCGGTGCCGGGGTTGGCGCCGCGGGCCAGGGTGAAGCGGACGGCGTCGGAGCCGTACTTGTCCATCCAGTCCAGCGGGTCGACGACGTTGCCGAAGGACTTCGACATCTTCTTGCCGCGCTCGTCACGGACCAGACCGGTCAACGCGATGGTGCGGAAGGGGACTTCGCCGTCCATCGCGTACAGGCCGAACATCATCATCCGGGCGACCCAGAAGAAGATGATGTCGTGACCGGTGAGCAGGACGTCGGTCGGATAGAACTTCCGCAGGTCCTCGGTCTGTTCGGGCCAGCCGAGCGTGGAGAACGGCCACAGGCCGGAGGAGAACCAGGTGTCGAGGACGTCGGTGTCCTGCTTCCACCCCTCGCCGCCCGGGGGCTCCTCGTCCGGTCCGACGCAGACGACCTCGCCGTTCGGGCCGTACCAGACGGGGATGCGGTGGCCCCACCACAACTGCCGTGAGATGCACCAGTCGTGCATGTTGTCGACCCAGTCGAAGTACCGCTTCGACATGTCCTCGGGGTGGATCTTGACCCGGCCGTCGCGGACCGCGTCGCCGGCCGCCTTGGCCAGCGGGCCGACCTTGACCCACCACTGCATGGACAGACGCGGCTCGATGGTGGTCTTGCAGCGCGAGCAGTGGCCGACGGAGTGGACGTACGGGCGCTTCTCGGCGACGATCCGGCCCTGCGAGCGCAGGGCGGCGACGATGGCGCTGCGCGCCTCGAAGCGGTCCAGGCCCTGGAAGGGGCCGTGGGCGGTGATGACGGCCCGCTCGTCCATGACGGTGATCGACTCCAGGCCGTGGCGCTGGCCGATGGCGAAGTCGTTCGGGTCGTGGGCGGGGGTGACCTTGACGGCACCGGTGCCGAACTCGGGGTCGACGTGGCTGTCGGCGACGACCGGGATGGCGCGGTTCGTCAGGGGCAGCTTGATGCGCTTGCCGACCAGGTGCTTGTAGCGCTCGTCATCCGGGTGGACGGCGACGGCGGTGTCGCCGAGCATCGTCTCGGCGCGGGTGGTGGCGACGACCAGCGTCTCGTCGCCCTCGCCGTACTTGATGGAGACGAGCTCGCCGTCGTCCTCCTGGTACTCCACCTCGATGTCCGAGATGGCCGTCAGGCAGCGCGGGCACCAGTTGATGATGCGCTCGGCGCGGTAGATCAGCTCGTCGTCGTAGAGCTTCTTGAAGATGGTCTGGACGGCCTTGGACAGGCCCTCGTCCATGGTGAACCGCTCGCGGTCCCAGTCGACGCCGTCACCGAGGCGGCGCATCTGGCCGAGGATCTTGCCGCCGTACTCCTCCTTCCACTGCCAGACGCGGTCGACGAACTCCTCGCGGCCGAGGTCGTGGCGGGACTTGCCCTCCTCGGCGAGCTGCTGCTCGACCTTGTTCTGGGTGGCGATGCCGGCGTGGTCCATGCCGGGCAGCCACAGCGACTCGTAGCCCTGCATCCGCTTGCGGCGGGTGAGGGCGTCCATGAGCGTGTGCTGGAAGGCGTGGCCCAGGTGGAGGCTGCCGGTGACGTTCGGCGGCGGGATGACGATGGTGTACGCCGGCTTGTCGCTCTTGGCGTCAGCGGCGAAGTACCCCTTGTCCACCCAACGCTCGTACAGCGGCCCCTCTACATCGGCCGGCGCGTACTGGGTCGGCAGTTCGGTGCTGGGCGCTGATGGCTGCTGCTGAGCGTTCTCGGTCACGGGGTCAGTTTAGGGGTGTCGCGGGGGTGTCCCGAAACGCGTTTGTTCTGTAACGGTGCGGCCCCCGATGCACTGCGTCCATCGCGGCTGCGCCAGGATGTCAGGGCCACATAAGCATCTGGAGGGGAACCCAGAAATGAGTCACAACCAGCCGGGCCCGTACGGCGGGCAGCCCCAGCAGCCCGGGCCGTACGGCCAGCCGGGACCCTACGGCCAGCAGCCGCCGCAGGCCCCCCAGCCCGGCTACGGCTACCCCCAGCAGCCGCCGACGGCACCCCAGCCGGGTTACGGCTACCCGCAGACGCCCCCGCAGGGCGTGCCGCCGCAGCAGCCGAACCCGTACGGGCAGCAGCAGCCGCCCTACGGCCAGCAGCCGTACGGCCAGCAGCCCTACACGGTCCCGCAGCCCCCGGTCCCGGGCGGCGGCAAGAAGAAGACGGGCCTGATCATCGGCGCGGTGGCGGTCGTGGCCGCGATCGGCGTGGGGATCTACCTGGTGGTCGGCGGGAGCGGTGGCTCCGGTGGTGGCGGTTCGACCGTCGCCGACGACGGCCCGCACAAGCTGACGACGCCGTCGGTCGTGCTCACCGAGTACAAGAAGTCCAGCAGCGACAGCAACACGATGACCAAGTCCGACCTGCAGGACGCGGCGTCCTGGGGCGTCAAGGACGCCAAGGACGTCAGCGCCTCCTACGAGGTGAAGGACGCGAGCAACCCGCTGGGCGGGAAGATCCTCTCGTTCGGTGGTGTCTACGGAACGATCGACGATCCCGAGAAGGCCGTCGACGGCTTCTTCGGCTTCATGAAGAAGGACTCCAAGAAGGAGAACGTCACCTTCGAGGGAAGCCCCAAGGAGTACAAGCCCGCGGGCCTGAGCGGCGCGGTCCTCAAGTGCCAGGGCGCCAAGGTCGAGAACTCGTCGGCCGCCGGGTCCGGCATGGCCAAGGAGATGGGCGTCACGTACTGCGTCTGGGGCGACCACAGCACGCTCGGCTTCGTGATGCCGATGAAGTACTCGGACATCGCGGCGGGCAACGCGACCGACCCCACGGAGGCGGCGGAGACGACCGCCAAGCTCCGCAACCAGGTCCGCGTCAAGGCCTGACGGACGTCACACCGTTCAACTGCGAAGGGGCCCCGGTCTGTTGACCGGGGCCCCTTCGTTCGTCTCGGGTCGTTACGCCGTCTTCTGCTCGCCCGGGCCCCGGCCGTTGCGGGCGTCTCGGGGGATCAGGGTCGGGTTGACGTTGGAGTGGACGACGTCGGCCGTGATGACCACGCGGGCCACGTCCTTGCGGGACGGGACCTCGTACATCACCGACATCAGGACCTCCTCCATGATGGCGCGCAGGCCGCGCGCGCCGGTCTGGCGGAGGATGGCCTGGTCGGCGATGGCCTCCAGGGCCTCGCGCTCGAAGTCCAGCTCCACGCCGTCGAGTTCGAACAGGCGCTGGTACTGCTTGACGAGCGCGTTGCGCGGCTCGACCAGGATCTGGAGCAGGGCCTCGCGGTCGAGGTTGTGGACCGAGGTGATGACCGGGAGGCGGCCGATGAACTCGGGGATCATGCCGAACTTGACCAGGTCCTCGGGCATGACGTCCTCGAACTGGTCCTTGGCCTCCAGCTCGCGCTTGGAGCGGATCGTCGCGCCGAAGCCGATGCCCTTGGCACCCGCCCGGGACTCGATGATCTTCTCCAGGCCCGCGAAGGCGCCGCCCACGATGAACAGGACGTTCGTCGTGTCGATCTGGATGAACTCCTGGTGGGGGTGCTTGCGGCCGCCCTGGGGCGGGACGGAGGCGGTGGTGCCCTCCAGGATCTTCAGCAGGGCCTGCTGGACGCCCTCGCCCGACACGTCGCGCGTGATGGAGGGGTTTTCACTCTTCCGCGCGACCTTGTCGATCTCGTCGATGTAGATGATCCCGGTCTCGGCCTTCTTGACGTCGTAGTCGGCCGCCTGGATCAGCTTGAGCAGGATGTTCTCGACGTCCTCGCCGACATAACCGGCCTCCGTCAGCGCCGTCGCGTCCGCGATCGCGAACGGGACGTTCAGCATGCGGGCCAGGGTCTGCGCGAGGAGCGTCTTGCCCGAGCCCGTGGGGCCGAGCAGGAGGATGTTGGACTTCGCCAACTCGATCGCGTCGTCACGGCCGCTGCCGCCGCCGTTCTCGCCGGCCTGGACGCGCTTGTAGTGGTTGTAGACCGCGACGGAGAGGGCCTTCTTCGCCGCCTCCTGGCCCACCACGTAGCCCTCGAGGAACTCGTAGATCTCGCGCGGCTTGGGAAGTTCCTCCCAGCGCACCTCGCTCGTCTCCGCGAGTTCTTCCTCGATGATCTCGTTGCAGAGATCGATGCACTCGTCGCAGATGTACACACCAGGCCCTGCGATGAGCTTCTTGACCTGCTTCTGGCTCTTGCCGCAGAACGAGCACTTCAGCAGATCGCCGCCGTCACCGATGCGTGCCACGGTGTGCTTCCCCTTCGCCTGGGAGACGCCTAGATCCAGCGGCTCCTGGTGCTGCCTATTCCGACGGTACCTTGCCGGGCCCCTCGTTCGGGCCCCCCTTGGCGCGGTTCACTGTGACGTGCAGCGTGTCAAAGCACACCAACCGTGCCAAGGGGCGGCAGACGATACAGCTTCCGCACCGCTTCCGTTGTCAGCGGACGGCCGCGTTGTTCATCTTCCGGGTGGAGATGATCTGGTCGATCAGGCCGTACGACAGCGCGTCCTCGGCCGTGAGGATCTTGTCGCGCTCGATGTCCTCGCGGATCTTCTCGATCGGCGTGGTCGAGTGCTTGGCCAGCATCTCCTCCAGCTGCGCACGCATCCGGAGGATTTCGTTGGCGGCGATCTCCAGGTCGGAGACCTGACCGCGGCCCGTCTCGCTGTAGGGCTGGTGGATCAGCACGCGGGCGTTCGGCAGCGCCATGCGCTTGCCCGGCGTGCCGGCGGCCAGCAGGATGGCGGCGGCGGAGGCCGCCTGGCCCATGCAGACCGTCTGGATGTCGGGCTTCACGAACTGCATCGTGTCGTAGATGGCCGTCAGCGCCGTGAAGGAGCCGCCGGGGCTGTTGATGTAGACCGAGATGTCCCGGTCGGGGTCCATCGACTCCAGGCACAGCAGCTGCGCCATGACGTCGTTGGCGGAGGCGTCGTCGATCTGGACGCCGAGGAAGATCACCCGCTCCTCGAAGAGCTTCGCGTACGGGTCGTACTCGCGGATGCCCTGCGAGGTGCGCTCGACGAAGCGCGGGATCACGTAGCGGGACTCGGCGCGCGGGCCGGTGTACTCGGCCTCGGGGCGCGCGAAGAGGCCGCTGCCGGGGAAGTCGTTCACTGTCTGTCTCCTAGGGGCTTGGGCGGTCGGCTGGGGGCTCGGCAGGGTGGCCTCAGGCCGCGCCGGTGCCACCGCCGCCCGGCATACCGGCGGCCGTCGGGATGACGTCGTCGATGAGGCCGTACTCCTTGGCCTCGAAGGCGTCGAACCAGCGGTCACGGTCCGAGTCGCGGGTGATCTGCTCGACCGACTGGCCGGTGTGCTGCGAGGTGAGCTCCGCCATGCGCTTCTTGGTGTGCAGCAGCCGCTCGGCGTGGATCTTGATGTCGGAGGCCGAGCCCGCCAGGCCCGCGGAGGGCTGGTGGATCAGGATCTCGGCGTTCGGCAGCGCGAAGCGCTTGCCGGGGGTGCCCGCGCTGAGCAGGAACTGCCCCATGGAGGCCGCGAGGCCCATGGCGATGGTCACCACGTCGTTCTTGATGAACTGCATGGTGTCGTAGATCGCCATACCGGCCGTGATCGAACCGCCCGGGCTGTTGATGTAGAGGTAGATGTCCTTGTCCGGGTCGGCGGCAAGGAGCAGCAGCTGCGCGGTGATCTTGTTCGCAATGTCGTCGTCGACCGGCTGGCCGAGGAAGATGATCCGCTCGTTGAGCAGCCGGTTGTAGACCTGGTCGCCGAGGCCACCACCGATGGAAGGCTCGCCGGCGGCTGAGGGCATCAGATTCGTCACGTATCCACCTGCTCGTCTTACGACGGCGCCGGGCCGTCTCACGTGTTCCCATCCGGGGGCGGGCTAGTTCTGGTGACTCCCCTGCCCTCGTACATGGACCCTAACGCGCAGGCCGGACAGTGCCATCCCGGTTCCCGGACTGTTCGCTGTCAGCGCATGTGCGGTTGCTCCGTGGGACGGCGGGCGGCCACGAGCGCGGGAAAGGGCCCGGGGAGCGTGTCCCCGGGCCCTTTCCCTACGGCTTTCCCACGGCTTCCCTACGACGCCTCGCGGCGCCGTCGGGGTCTCAGCCCTCGGTCTTGTCCGTCTCGTCGGCGTCGGTGGCGTCGGCCTCGGTCGCCTCGGCGGCGACGTCGGCGGCGGCCTCCGTCTCCTCCTCGTCGTCCAGGTCGACGACCTCGCCGTTGGTGTCCTTGACCGTGGCGGCCTCGACGACGACCGCGAGGGCCTTGCCGCGGGCGACCTCGCCGACCAGGAGCGGCACCTGGCCGCCCTCGACGACGGCCTGGGCGAACTGGTCGGGGGACATGCCGGAGGAGGCGGCGCGGCGCATGAGGTGCTCGGTGAGCTCCTCCTGGTTGACGTTCAGCTTCTCCTGCTTGACCAGCTCGTCGAGGACGAACTGGGTCTTGATGCCCTTGACCGCGGCTTCCTTGGTCTCGGTGTCGAACTCCTCCTCGGTCTTGCCCTGGATCTCCAGGTACTTCGCGAGGTCGAGACCCATCTGGCCGAGCTGGTGGTGCTCCAGGTTGTGCTTGCGGGTGTTGATCTCGTCCTCGAGCAGCTTCTCGGGGACGGGCACCTCGACGAGCTCCAGCAGCTTCTCCAGGACGCGCTCCTGGGCCTGCGTGGCCTGGTCGTACTGCTTCATGTTCTCGAGGCGCTTGCGGCTGTCCGCCTTGAGCTCCTCGAGGGTGTCGAACTCGGAGGCGAGCTGCGCGAAGTCGTCGTCCAGCTCGGGCAGTTCGCGGGCGGCGACCTGGGTGACCTTGACGGTGACCTCGGCCTCCTTGCCGGCCGCGGAGCCGCCCTTGAGCTCGGAGGTGAAGGTGGCCTCCTCGCCCGCGGACAGGCCCTTGACGGCGTCGTCGATGCCGTCGAGGAGCTCGCCGGAGCCGATGGTGTACGAGACGCCGTCGGCGACGCCGTCCTCGAGGACCTCGCCCTCGACCTTGGCCTGCAGGTCGATCGTGACGACGTCGCCGTCCTCGGCGGCGCGCTCGACCGGCGAGGTCGAGGCGAAGCGCTCGCGGAGCTGCTCGACGGACTTCTCGACGTCCTCGTCGGTGACCTCGACGGCGTCGACCTCGACCTCGATGCCGGAGTAGTCCGGGATCTCGATGGTCGGGCGGACGTCGACCTCGGCGGTGAAGTTCAGCGTCTCGCCGTCCTTCAGCTCGGTGATGTCGACCTCGGGCTGGCCGAGGACGTCGATCTCCGCCTCGTTGACCGCCTCGGTGTAGAACTTCGGAAGCGCGTCGTTGACCGCCTCCTCCAGGACCGCACCGCGGCCGAACCGCTGGTCGATGACGCGGGCCGGGATCTTGCCCTTCCGGAAGCCCTTCACCGTGACCTGCTGGTTGATCTTCTTGTACGCCGCGTCGAGGCTGTCCTTGAGCTCCTCGAAGGGCACCTCGACAGTGAGCCGAACCCGAGTCGGGTTCAGGGTCTCCACGGCGCTCTTCACGGTTCGGTCTCCTTGGTGGCTGACTGCTTGGGTTCTGCCGGGGCCAGAGCGGCTCCGGCGGATCGCCGCCCGGAGGACTACTTCGTAGAGGAGAGACACACGGGCGTGCAGCTTGCATAGTAACGGCAGCGGCGACACGCCCCAAAGGCGATCACTCGGTGATCACATGGTCGGGGTGGCGGGATTTGAACCCACGGCCTTCCGCTCCCAAAGCGGACGCGCTACCAAGCTGCGCCACACCCCGTCTGGTGCGACACGTAGGGTACATGCCTGCACGCTGTGCGACCGCCGGTTTTCCCGGAGTGCCGCCGCTCTCGGCCGGCCGGGCGGCGAAGGGGTGTGCGGCGAGGCGGGCCGACCCGCTACGATGCCTTCAGTGCCGCGGTCTCCCGACCTGCGGCGCGCTGTGTGCGGGCGTAGCTCAATGGTAGAGCCCCAGTCTTCCAAACTGGCTACGCGGGTTCGATTCCCGTCGCCCGCTCCATACGGCCCGGGGCCGGACACGAGCATGATGCTCGTGTCCGGCCCCGGGTGGTTTCCGGGGTCGGCAGACCCCGGCGCGGTCCGCGACCGTGGCGCCGGGCGTGCGCGTGTCGGCATGACGGAGCCGCCGCCGGGCACCCGAGGAACGGGCGTTCGGTGGGGCTCACCGTCAGAAGCTGATCGAGTTGATCGTTTCCGCTATCGAGTTCAGGAAGCGGTTGATCGACGGGGCCATGCCGGTCGACGCGAGGAAGAAGCCGAAGAGCACCGCGACGATGGCGGGTCCGGCCTTGATCGATCCACCCCGGATCAGGACCACCAGGATGATCGCCAACAGCAGCACCACTGACAGTGAAATGGCCACAACTGATCACACACCCTTGGTCGGTCCGCTCTCCCGGCCCGGGGGCGCATGCCCGCGCACCCCCGCCAGAACCATCGTGCCACCAACAGGGCCTGCGTATGCGGCTGGTGGGACATCGGCGCGGCACCTGTGTCACAGCTTTGCCTGAACCATACGGACGCACGGGCACCGCGGGCCCCAACACGGGCTGTCCGCACGGCAATTCGAGGACCCACCCGCCCAGGCAATTCGGCGCGATCGTTTCCATGTCCACACAACGCGTTCGCAGTTATTTCGAATTGTCGTCACGGGCACACCAAAGCCGAGCGACAGCCGACCTAGTTGTCATGATTCATCCGGACTAAGCCACCCATAAGGCCAGCGAGCGACTCTGGTGGAATGTCCCCTTCATGCCTCTTTGCCGGGACGAATCGTGAGGTCAACTCCCCGCAATTTCGGGGCACACGAAGCCCATAAGCAGGAATGACATGGACGGTTTCACGAATAGCCACAGACAACGCTAGGGTGCCTCAGATGTTTCACGCCGCCTCGTCCCCCGGTCAGCACAGAACGCCGCTCCCTCCGGCACAGTCGCCGGCGTCGGGAGTGCCGAGTCCGCGTTCGCCGCAGAGTCAGCAGGCGCGTGCGGCCCAGGGACAGCCGGCCCGGCCCGGCAAGCAGCGCGACGCCTTCTTCGACAACGCCAAGTACCTGGCGATCGTGCTGGTGGCCATGGCCCACTCCTGGGAGCCGCTGAAGGGCGACAGCCGCGTCCTGGAGGGCGTGTACACGGTCGTCTACGCCTTCCACATGCCGGCGTTCATCATCATCTCCGGCTTCTTCTCGCGCAGTTTCGACATGCGCCCCGACCGCCTCCGGCGCCTGGTCACCGGCGTCCTGGTGCCCTACGTCGTGTTCGAGACGGCGTACTCGCTGTTCAAGCGCTACGGCGACCACGATCCGGGCATGGACGTCAGCCTGCTCGATCCCTGGTACCTCACCTGGTTCCTGATCGCGCTGTTCGTCTGGCGGCTGACCACCCCGCTGTGGAAGACGGTCCGGTGGCCGCTGCCGCTCGCGCTCGCCGTCGCCATGCTGGCGTCCGTCTCCCCCGACATCGGCGACGACCTCGACCTGCAGCGGGTGCTGCAGTTCCTGCCCTACTTCGTGCTGGGTCTGTGCATGAAGCCGGAGCACTTCCACCGGGTGCGCACGCGCCGGGTGCGGATGCTGTCCGTGCCGGTCTTCGCGGCCGCGCTGGCCGTCGGCTGGTGGGCGGTGCCGCGGATGAACACCGCCTGGTTCTACCACCGCGACGCCGCCCAGAACCTGGGCGCGCCCTGGTGGTCGGGGCCGGTCATGACGCTGGCGCTGTTCGGCTGCTCGCTGCTGCTGACCGCCTGTTTCTTCGCCTGGGTGCCGCGCCGGCGGATGTGGTTCACGACACTCGGCGCGGGCACCCTGTACGGCTATCTGCTGCACGGTTTCGTGGTCAAGGCCGGTGACTTCTACGGCTGGTTCGACTACGGCTGGATGCGCCGGCCGCTCGGCGAGATCCTCGTGACGCTCGCCGCGGCCGCCGTCGTCACGGTGCTGTGCACCCGGCCGGTGCAGCGGGTGTTCCGGTTCGCGATGGAGCCGGAGATGAAGTGGGCCTTCCGGCCCGACTCCGTCGAGGCGGCGCGCGGCCGGGTCAACGCCCCGCGCGAGAAGGTCAGCGCCTAGCCACACCCCAGCCCGGCGCCGCGGCGTCCAGACCGAGAAGTGCGCGCATGCCGGCGTACTTCTCGGTCAGTCGTGTGCGGGTGGCCTCGTCGGCGACGCCCGCGACGCGTGCCGGGTCGGCGTTGTGGGCGATGTCCGCGGCCTTCACCAGGAGCGCGCCGGGGGTGGCCAGGATCCGGTCGGCGTACTCCCGCGCCGGCTCGCCGTCCCGTTTGGTGAGGGCGAGCACGATGTCCTGGGTGCGGGTGCTCAGTTCGAGGCCGCGCAGCCACCGCTCCGTCAGCGGCGTGTCCTCGACGGCGTCGTGCAGCCAGGCCGCCTTCAGCTGGTCCTCGTCCCCCGCGCAGGCGCGTACGCCCGCCACGACGGCGACGAGGTGCTCCACGTAGGGGCGGTCCTGCTTGTCGGTCTGGGTGGCGTGCGCCCAGCGCGCGATCGTCTCGACTTCGAGGAGCGACAGTGTCATGGCCCCAGTCTGTCCTGGCGCCGGACCGCTCCCGCAGGCGGCTACACCAGCCTGGGCTGCCCGGCCGTCGGGCCCTCGCGGCAGATCAGCAGCAGGGCCCGGTCGTCGTTGACGTCCTTGGCCACCGCCTCGATCAGATGCCAGGCCGCGCCGTGGAAGCCGCCCGCGACATACCGGTCGGCCTCCCCGGTCAGCCGGTCGATGCCCTCGACGATGTCCCGGTCGGAGGTCTCCACCAGACCGTCCGTGAACAGCATCAGCACGTCCCCGGGGCGGAGCGATCCCTTCACGGGGTCGAACTGCGCGCCGTCGTACACACCGAGCAGCGGCCCCTCGGCCGCCTTCTCCTCCCACCGGCCGCTGCCCGCGCTGAGCTGCAGGCCCGGCGGGTGGCCGGCGGAGTAGAGCTCGTAGTCGCCGGAGTCGAGGTCCAGCACGAGGTGGATGGAGGTCGCGAAGCCCTCGTCCCAGTCCTGGCGCAGGAGGTAGCCGTTCGCGGCCGGGAGGAAGGCGTGCGGCGGCAGCGAGCCCAGCAGGCCGCCGAAGGCGCCGGACAGCAGCAGGGCCCGCGAACCGGCGTCCATGCCCTTGCCGGACACGTCCGTCAGGACGACCTCCAGGGTGCGGCCGCCGTTCGTGCGGGCCGCGACCACGAAGTCGCCCGAGAAGGACTGGCCGCCGGCCGGGCGCAGGGCCATCTCGCGGTGCCAGCCGCCGGGCAGCGTGGGCAGCTTGCTCTGGACGCGGATGCGTTCGCGCAGGTCGAAGAGCATGGTGCCGCCGCGCCGCCAGGGCACGCCGACCCGGCTGCGGAACTGGGCCACCAGCAGGCCGAAGAAGCCGCAGGCGGCGACCACGAGGACCACGCCCGGGGTGACCCGCGAGGGGCCCTCCGTGTAGGGGCCGAGCTTCACCGACTCCACGATCAGCGCCGTGGCCGCCGCCGCGTACAGGCCGAGCAGGCTCGCCGGACGCAGCAGCAGGCCGCCCGCGACGATCGGCACGACCAGCAGGGCCGGGGAGCACCACACCGAATTGGCCAGGGTCACAGCCGCGATGACGGGGATGGTGAACAGCAGCAGGCCCAGGGCGATCCATTCCGAGCCGTCCCCGCGGAAGTAGTCGACGGCGCTTCTGCGCACGCCGACCCGGGCCCGGTGCCACTGCATCTTCAACCGGGCCGTGAACGTCTCGGCTTCCGCGCGCCGCTCTCGTCCTGCTGCCATTAGTTCGGGACCTTATCCGTCGGACCCGCCACTTGGCACAGGAGGTACGACTTGTCCCCCATCCGAGGTTCAACTTCACAGGCACCGTGAAGGCCGTGAATAGACCGTTTTGTACGGGCCCGTTGAGCCTTTCGGCCTGCGCCGTAAATTCCCTCGCTCCTCCCGTGCGGCCCTGGTAGGCATGGTTCATGGGGAACGACGTGCGCGCGCTGCGGCAGGACGAATGGGACGAGTGGTACGACAACCTGATCCGCGCCTTCGGCGGGGTCCCGGAGTCGGACGAGGAGCGCGCGCTGTGGCGCGAGCTGATCGATCCGCGGCGGTGCGTGGGCGTCTGGGACGGTGAGGCGTGCGTCGGGACGGCCGGGGCGTTCGCCTTCCGGCTGACCGTGCCCGGCGGGGCCGCGGTGCCGGCCGCCGGCGTCACCATGGTCTCGGTGGCCGCCACGCACCGGCGCCGGGGCGTCCTGACGTCCATGATGCGGCGGCAGTTGGACGACGTGCGGTCCTGGGGCGAGCCGCTGGCCGTGCTGACGGCCTCCGAGCCCGCGATCTACGGGCGGTTCGGCTACGGGACGGCGACCTTCCACGTGAACGCCGAGATCGACACGACCCGCGTCCGGCTGTCCGTGCCGCCCGGCACCGACGAGGTGCGGCTGCGGTACGCGCGCCCCGGGGACGTGCTCGACGCCTGCGAGGCGCTGTACGCCCGGCTCGTGCCGCGGCGGCCCGGGATGCTGGTGCGCGGGCCGGGCTGGGAGCGGCTGGGGGTGCTGGACCCGGAGAGCGACCGGGGCGGCGCGTCGCCGCAGCAGTGCGTGCTCGCGGAACGGGAGGGCGAGGTCGTCGGCTACGCCCGGTTCCGCGTCAAGCCGGACTGGGAGCCGACCGGCCCCGACGGCACGGTGGTGGTGCAGGACGTGGAGGCGCTGGATCCGGCGGCGCACGCGGCGTTGTGGCGGTTCCTGTGCGACATCGACCTCACGTCGAAGGTGTTCGCCCGGGGCCGGCCGCTGGACGAGGGCTGGCAGCACCTGGTCTCCGACATCCGGCGGTGCTCGCTGCGGACGCGGGACTCCCTGCACGTACGGCTGGTGGACGTCGGCGCGGCGCTCCAGGCACGGACCTATCAGGCGCCGGTGGACGTGGTGCTGGCGGTCGAGGACGCCTTCTGCCCCTGGAACGAGGGCCGTTGGCGGCTGACCGGCGACCCGAAGGGCGCCTCCTGCGCCCGCACCGAGGACGCCCCCGATCTCGCCCTGTCGGTAAGGGAGTTGGGGTCGGCGTATCTCGGCGGCGTCACCCTGGAGGCGCTCGCCGCGGCCGGGCGGGTGCGGGAGCTGCGCCAGGGCGCGCTGGCGGAGGCGTCACTGGCCTTCGCGTCCACGGTGGCCCCGTGGCTGCCGCACGGCTTCTAGGCGCGCTGGCAGGTGGGGCACCAGAAGAGGTTGCGGGCGGCGAGGTCGGCGGTGCGGATCTCGCCGCCGCAGAGGTGGCAGGGCAGGCCGGCCCGGCGGTAGACGTAGACCTCGCCGCCGTGGTCGTCGACGCGGGGCGGGCGGCCCATCGCCTCCGGGGTGTGTTCGGGGCGGACGGTGTCGATGCGGTTGTGGCGCACGCCCTCGCGCATCAGCGCGACGAGGTCGGCCCAGATCGCGTCCCACTCGGCCGGGGTGAGGTCCTTGCCCGCCCGGTAGGGGTCGATGCCGTGCCGGAAGAGGACCTCGGCGCGGTAGACGTTGCCGACGCCGGCGATCACCTTCTGGTCCATCAGCAGCCCGGCGATCGTCGTACGGCTGCGGGAGATCCGCCGGTACGCCACCTGCGGGTCGGCGTCGTCCCGCAGCGGGTCGGGGCCGAGGCGGGCGTGTATCGCCTCCTTCTCGGCGTCGGTGACGAGCGCGCAGGTCGTCGGGCCGCGCAGGTCGACGTAGGAGGTGTCGTTGGCCAGGCGCAGCCGGACGGTGTCGGTCGGCGGGGGCGCCGGGGCGGCGCCGAAGGTCACCTTGCCGAACAGGCCGAGGTGGATGTGGACCCAGTCGCCGTCGCGGAAGCCCAGGAAGAGGTGCTTGCCGTGGGCTTCCGTACGGGTGAGCCGGGCGCCGTCGAGCAGGGCGGCCGCGTCGGAGAACTTGCCCTGGGGGCTGGTGACGCGCGGCGCCGTGCCGGAGAAGCGGCCGGCGTAGTCGGACGCCAGCCGGTGGATCGTGTGCCCCTCTGGCACGGTGCCCGTTCCTTTCCGGCCCCTGTCGAGGGGCGTCAGTCCTGCTGCGGGTGGTGCGCCGGGATCGGGGGCAGGTCGCCCGTCGTCTCGTAGTCCGCGAGCATGTCGATGCGGCGGATGTGGCGCTCGTCACCGGAGAACGGGGTGCCCAGGAAGGTCTCGACGAACTTCGTCGCCTCCTCGGTGGTGTGCATGCGCGCGCCCACCGCCACGACGTTGGCGTTGTTGTGCTGGCGGCCGAGCGAGGCGGTCTCCTCGCTCCAGGCGAGCGCCGCGCGCACGCCCTTCACCTTGTTCGCGGCGATCTGCTCGCCGTTGCCGGAGCCGCCGATCACGACACCGAGGGCGTCGGGGTCCGCGGCCGTCCGCTCGGCGGCACGCAGGCAGAAGGGCGGGTAGTCGTCCTGGGCGTCGTAGAGGTGCGGGCCGCAGTCGACGGGGTCGTGGCCGGCCGCCTTCAACCACTCGACGAGGTGGTTCTTGAGTTCGAAGCCGGCATGGTCGGAGCCGAGATACACGCGCATGCCTGTGAGTGTGACACGGCCGTTTCAGGGCAGCAGCCCCGGGTGTCGGCCCGGAGGAATCCACCCCTCACCATGGAACCTCAAGGAAACCTCAAATAACGATCCGGATTCAAAGGTTCACGAATTCCTTTGCCTCCGTTTCACTGGACCGACCCGTACACACCCCTGTGCGGGAAACCGCTCAGACCGCTCACCCGGCGCAAAGGAATTCCCCCATGACTTCCGGGCACCAGTCCTCCGGGCTCCAGGCAGGACTCAAGAACCGCCATCTGTCGATGATCGCCATCGGCGGTGTCATCGGCGCCGGCCTCTTCGTCGGCTCCAGTTCCGGCATCGCCACCGCGGGACCCGGCATCCTCCTGTCGTACGCCCTCGTCGGCAC
>NZ_JAMGBF010000051.1 GCF_023516615.1 Streptomyces panaciradicis | reverse complement strand
CTCCGGGCTCCAGGCAGGACTCAAGAACCGCCATCTGTCGATGATCGCCATCGGCGGTGTCATCGGCGCCGGCCTCTTCGTCGGCTCCAGTTCCGGCATCGCCACCGCGGGACCCGGCATCCTCCTGTCGTACGCCCTCGTCGGCACCCTCGTCGTCCTCGTGATGCGCATGCTCGGCGAGATGTCCGCCGCGAACCCCACCTCCGGTTCGTTCTCCGCCCACGCCGACCGGGCGCTGGGCCGCTGGGCCGGGTTCTCCATCGGCTGGCTGTACTGGTTCTTCTGGGTGGTGGTGCTGGCCGTGGAGGCCACCGCCGGCGCCAAGATCCTCGAGGGCTGGATACCGGCGGTCCCGCAGTGGGGCTGGGCGCTCATCGTGATGGTCGTGCTGACCGCCACCAACCTCGTCTCGGTCGGCTCCTACGGCGAGTTCGAGTTCTGGTTCGCCGGGATCAAGGTGGTCGCGATCGGCGCGTTCATCGTCGTCGGCGCGCTCGCGGTGTTCGGCGTGCTGCCGGGCGTCCACAGCGACAAGGCGGGCCTGGACAACCTGACCGGCCACGGCGGCTTCCTCCCGCACGGCCCCGGCGCGATCCTCACCGGTGTGCTGCTCGTCGTGTTCTCCTTCATGGGCAGCGAGATCGCGACGCTGGCGGCGGGCGAGTCGGAGAACCCGCAGCGCGCGGTGACGAAGTCGACGAACAGCATCATCTGGCGGATCGCCGTCTTCTACCTGGGCTCGATCTTCGTCGTCGTCTGCCTCCTGCCGTGGAACGACCCGTCCATCAAGGACAAGGGCTCCTACGTCGCCGCGCTCGACTCCCTCGGGATCGCGCACGCCGGTCAGATCATGAACTTCATCGTGCTGACGTCGGTGCTCTCCTGCCTCAACTCCGGCCTGTACACGGCCTCCCGCATGGCCTTCTCGCTGGGCGAGCGGGGTGACGCGCCGAAGGCGTTCGCGCGGACCCCGTCCCGGGGCGTGCCGATGGCGGCGATCGTGGCGTCGGTGGTGTTCGGCTTCGTGGCCGTCTTCTTCAACTACAAGTTCCCCGACTCGGTCTTCCTGTTCCTGGTCAACTCCAGTGGTGCGGTGGCCCTGTTCGTGTGGCTGGTGATCTGCTTCTCGCAGCTGCGGATGCGGCGGATCATCCAGGCCGAGGCGCCGGAGAAGCTGGTCGTGCGGATGTGGCTGTACCCGTATCTGACGTGGGCGACGGCTGCGTTGATCGTGTTCGTGCTGGCCTACATGCTCACCGACACGGAGCACGACGGGCGGGAGACGGTGCTGTTGTCCCTGCTGGTCGCGGCGGCCGTGGTGGCGATCGCCGTGGTCCGGCAGAAGGTTCTCGGGACCGGCCGGGCGGCCGTGGGCGACACCGTGCCCGCCGACGCCGGGCACGAGACCGGGAAGGTCAAGACCGGCTGACGCGTACGGCGTCTTGTGCACGGAAGGGGCTCGCGGTGCGGACCGCGGGCCCCTTCCGTGCGCTCACAGCACGGTGAAGCTGTCCTTGACCCGGTCGTAGACCCCGACGGCCCGGGTCTCGATGTCCGGGTGGTACCAGGTGTTGATCTGGTACGACCTGCCCTCCTGGTCGAAGCCGAGCAGCCGCGCGTGCCAGTTCACGCCCTTCAGGGTGAAGGTGTACTCCCAGACCACCGCCGGGTGACCGCGGAAGGTCGTCTGCTCCAGGCGGATCTTCTGGTAGTTCTGGCCCTGGTGGGCGTCCTGCTCCGACTTCCGCCAGGTCCCCATCAGGTCGTCGCGGGCGATGGCGGACTTGGCCACGAGTTCCTGGGCGCCGTCGGGCGAGGTGTAGTGGACCTCGGCTCCCGTCATCACGTTGCGCTTCCAGCCCGCAGGGGTCGCCCACGCGTATCCGCCGGCCTCCTCGTGGGTCCCGGGCGGCAGCGTCCGGGGCCGGGAAGTGCCCTCGACGGTGGGCGGCGGACCGGACCCGGAGGTGGTGGGGGGCTTGGAGGTCGTGGGACCGGCCTGATCGCCGCCCTGCCCACCGGAGTTCAGCAACACCGTCACGACGACCGCGGCACCGGCGGCGACCAGCGCGGCGGCGGCCAGAAGCCCCGCACGGCGACGACGCCGAGCGGGAGTGGCAGGGGTCGTCTTCCCGTGCAGCGGATGGGGGCCGAGCTGGGGCCGGGTCCCCTGCTCGTGCAGCGAGCGCTCCGGCGGCACCGATCGCTGCCGGGTCACCGCGGGGGCTCGGGTCAGGGAGACGCCGGGGCGGGTGGGGCCGGGGCCGGGAGGGGCGGAGTGGGGTGAAGTGGGTTCACCGGTCGGGGAGTTGACGGACGGCGCCTCCGCACCGGCTTCCGAACGCAGCTCGGAGGGGACTTCGGAGGGGACTTCTGAGGGGACTTCGGCGGAGGCGGCGGCGGGGGGTGCGGCGGGAGGTCCGCCGGGTTCCGCGGGGCGGACGGGAGGCGGGCTGGGTTCCGCGGGGCGAACAGGAGTTGCACCGGGTCGCGTGGGGACGACGGGTGACTCGCCGGGTTGCGGGCGGCCGACGGGTGACGCGCCGGGTTGCGGGCGGCCGACGGGTGACGCGGGTGCCGGCGCGCCGTCGGCCCGGGGCGCTGATGCCGACGCGCCGTCGGACTGGCGCATGGGTGCAGGTTGATCACCGGTCCGAGAGGCGGGGGCTGATGGGCCGTCGGCCGGAGGGACGGGAGCCGGCGGACCGTTGGTGGGTGCGGCGGAGACTGGCGGGCCGTCTGACGGTGCGGAGGGGTTGGGCGGGCTGTCCAAGGGCGCGGTGGAGACTGGCGGGCCGTCCGACGGTGCGGTGAGGGCGGGCGCGCCTTCCGAGGGGGCGGCGGGGGTGGGGGTTGTGTCAGGAGGTTCGGGTGGGGTGGGGCCGTGGTGGCGGAGTTTCTGCGTCTCCTGCCGGACGGTGGGGGGAACGTCCGCCGGGGGCTCGGGGCGCCTGGGGTCGCGGGCGGCCCGTACCAGGCGGGTGTGCGGAGTGGCCGGGGCGGATGGTTCGCCGGAGGGCCCGTGCTGGGGGGTGGGCGGCTCCGGTGAGGGGGTGACCGGGGGTGCCGGGGTGGTTCCCGCGGCCGTCGGACGGCCCTGGGGCGGCCGTTCCTCCGGGGTGTCCGCGCCGCCCCCGCCCACCGGCAGGGTCGGCGTGGGAGGTGGGAAGGCGACCGGGCGCAGGGCCTCCTCCAGTTCCGCGAGGCCCGGCCTGGCTTCCGGTTCCTTCTCCAGCAGCGCCGCCAGGACACCGCTCAAGGGCCCCGCCGCGGCGGGGAGCTCGGGCTCCTCGTAGAGGACCGCGTGCAGGGTGGCGAGGGTCGTGCCGCGGGAGAAGGGGGAACGGCCGCCCAGGGCCGCGCAGAGGGTCGCGCCCAGGGACCAGATGTCGGACGGCGGGCCCTGCGGGCGGCCGGAGATCCGCTCGGGTGCCATGTAGTCGGGCGAGCCGACCAGCATGCCGACCATGGTGAGGGCCTTGGCGTCCTGGATCGCGGCGATGCCGAAGTCGGTCAGGACGATCCGCCGGTCGGGTTCCAGGGAGCCGTCGACGAGTACGTTCCCGGGTTTGATGTCGCGGTGCAGGACGCCTCGGGCGTGGACCTGCCGCAGGGCCGCCACCAGGCCGAGCCCCGTGCGAGCCGTCTCCCGGGGACCGAGGGGGCCGTCCTCGGCCAGGATGCGTTCCAGCGAGCGGCCCCTGACCAACTCCATGACGATCCAAAGACGTTCGCCCTCGTCGACGACGTCGTAGACGCGCACCACGTTGGGGTGGTCGATGCGGGCCGTCGCCCTGGCCTCGCGCAGGGTCCGTTCGCGGCGGGTGCGCGTGTCCTCGCCGTCCAGGCCGTCTATCCGGATCTCCTTGACGGCCACCGGGCGGTCGAGTATTTCGTCGGCCGCCCGCCACACCCGCCCCATTCCCCCCTGCCCGATACTCTCGACCAGGCGATAACGCCCCGTCACCAGCAGACCCTGAACACCACCGCTCCTCGCATTCCCCGGCAATTCCACGGCGCCCCCTCGATGAACTGACACATCCCCTGAAACCCGAGACGACCTCGGTAGCGCTCCGATCCGCCCCCACTGAAACACAATGGTCACACTTCGTGCCGTACCAGCATAGTGCGGAGAAATCTTGTGGTAGCTCTTCAAGTACTGCGAATTCAGGCGCAGCCGGGGGAAGCACAAGGGGGGTCCGAACATGAGTTCTCGCCGCATCACGGTCATCACAGGATCGCTGGTCACCGCATCTTTTTCGGCGGTGGTGATCCTTTCCTGCACTGCCAGCGCGGATGACCAGGGACCCGGGAGCAGCAAGGGGGGAAAGGTCATGGACAAGGCGCCGGCGGGCGTCGAGCTGACCACACTCCTGCCTTCGAAGATCTCGGTCGACAACAGCACGAAGAAAACGGCGATCACCGCCACGGTGAAGAATCAGGGGAGCAAGGACAGCGGAAAGATCCAGCTTTTGGTCGTCGGTTTCGACGGCCTCACGGTGAAGAACGTCGCCGGCTGTTCGGCGATCGGCGAGAACAGCCTCCCGAAAGGCTCGAACAGCGGTTTCTCCTGCCCCATCGACAATCTGGCGGCCGGTAAGTCGAAGTCGTACGCCGTCGACGCGACGTACGACCTGGGCAAGACCGGGAAGATCTGTCTGCCCGTGCAGGCCGGCGACGGGAAGAAGACGTACTGGCAGCAGGGGCCGGTCCCCTTCGGCACCAACAACCCCTCTCCGAACGCCCCCGCCACTCCGCTGCTCCTCGGCACCGACAACAAGCCGGTGGCGCCGGGCGGCGAGACGGAACTGCCCAAGACCGGCGTCGGGCGGGACGTCCTGCCGCTGGGCGCGGCGGGCGCGGCACTGGTCGCGGCCGGTGCGGCCGGGCTGTGGTGGTCGACCCGGCGGCCGGTCGGCCCGCTGCGGCCGCGCGGCTGAGCGGGTCCGGCCGCGCCGGCCGGGCTGAGCGGACGGCATGTCCGCGGGTCCGGCGGGGGTGATCGCCCCTGCCGGACCCTTTCCCGAAAGGCTGACGGCGGCTGTCAGGTTATGCGGGCACAGTGCGGGTCATGGATGTCGCCGAGAACCCCACCGAACCGCTGGTCCTGCGTCCGGGCGACCCGGGCTACGACGGCGAACTCGCCGGTTTCCAGACCGGGTTCGAGCAGCGGCCGGACGTGGTCTTCGCCGCGTCCTCGGCCGCCGACGTGACCGCCGCCGTGCGGTACGCGGCCGGGCGCGGGCTGCCGATCGGCGTCCAGGCCACCGGTCACGGCATGCCCGGAGCCTCGCGGGGCGGCGTGCTCGTCACGACGCGGCGCATGGACGGCGTCGCCGTCGACGCCGGCGCACGCACCGTCCGGGTGCGGGCGGGCGTCCGCTGGGGCCGGGTCGTCGCGGCGGCCGCACCGTACGGCCTCGCGCCGCTCAACGGCTCCGCGCCCGGCGTCGGCGCCGTCTCCTACACCCTGGGCGGCGGACTGGGCATCCTCGCCCGGGAGTTCGGGTACGCGGCCGACCATGTGCGCGCGCTGGACGTGGTGACGGCCGACGGGCGGCACCGGCACGTGACCCGCGCCGCCGACCCCGACCTGTACTGGGCGCTGCTGGGCGCCGGGGCCGACTTCGGCGTCGTGACGGGGCTGGAGATCGGGCTCGTACCGGTGCGCCGGCTCTACGGCGGCTCGCTCGCCTTCGACGGGCGCGCGGTGGACCCGGCGGCCCTGCTGCGGGCGTACGAGGAGTGGACCCGGACCGTGCCGGACGGGCTGACCTCGTCCTTCGCCGCCGTACCGTATCCGGACCTGCCGGCGCTTCCGCCGCGGTTGCGCGGACGGTACGTGGTCTCGGTGCGGGTCGCGTACACCGGCGGCGACGGTGACGCGGTCGTGGCGCCGCTGCGGAAGTGGGGGCCCGTGCTCGCCGACTCGCTGCGCGAGATGCCGTACGCGCAGAGCCACACCATCCACAGCGACCCGGACTTCCCGCACGCCTACTACGGCGACGGCGCGGTGCTCGGCGAACTGGACCTCGCCGGGGCCGGTGAACTGCTCGCCCGCACCGGGCCGGACGCGGGCGGGCCGATGTGCGTGGTGCAGATCAACCATCTGGGCGGGGCCCTCGCGCGGCCCGCGCCGAACTGCGTGCCCCATCGCGAAGGGCGTTTCCTGCTGCGGCTGTTGAGCGCCGGCGAGCGGGAGACGGCCCGCGCGGTGGTGGACCCGGCCCTCGCGCTGCTCGCGGACACGACGCTCGGGCGGGCCCGCAACTTCGCCTTCGGGGCCGGTGACCGGAGCGAGGGACTGTACGACCCCGGAACGCACGCGAGGCTCGCCGGGCTGAAGGCGAGCCTCGACCCGGCGAACCTCTTCGGCGGCCCCTACGGCCTCAGCGCCTGCCGACGAGCTTCCAGGCGGCCGGCATGAGCCCCATGGCCAGGGCGGCCTTGAGGGCGTCGCCGATCAGGAACGGCGTGAGGCCGGCCGCGACCGCGGCGGAGGCGGACAGACCGGCGGCGTAGGCCAGGTACGGGACACCGACGGCGTAGATGAGGGCCTCGCCCAGCAGCATCGTGCCCGCCATGCGCCACACGGAGCGGTCGGCGCCGCGGCGGGCCAGGGCGCCGACGACGGCGGAGGCGAGCAGCATGCCGAGGATGTAGCCGAAGGAGACGGAGACTCCGGAGGTGCCGCCCGCGAACCACGGCACGCCGGCGAGTCCGGCGAGCGCGTACAGGACGAGCGAGGCCAGTCCGCGGCTCGCGCCGAGGCTCGTGCCGACCAGGAGCGCGGCGAAGGTCTGGCCGGTCACGGGCACCGGGGAGTGCGGGACGGGCACGGAGATCTGGGCCGCGAGACCGGTGAGCACGGCACCGCCGACCACGAGGGCCACGTCCCGGACGCGGGAGGCGGGGAGCAGGTCGGCGAGGACCTGTCCGGGGCGGGCGGGGGTGACGGCAGCGGTGCTCATGGGGGCTCCGGGGTCGGGACGGGCGGGACACCGTGACGCTAACCCGGAGTGCTCCCCGCGATCACCGTCAGCGCCCGACAAAGGCCGACGGCGGGCCTTGGTGGGCTCCGGACAAAGGATGCCCGCTACACCGGCCCCGGCGTGACACCGCTCACTCAGCGGGCGTGACCTGGGCTTCGTCGCGCTCCGGGGCACCCGGCCGAAGGCCCGCGTAGCCGGTCGATCACTCCGCGCAGCGTGCCCGTCCGGATGCTGGGCGGCCCCGCCTCGCGGCCGCGTGGGCCGCCCAGACTGTGGGCGTTTTGCCCATCTCACGCATTGGACGAGCCGCGCCCATGCCGCACAGCACCACCCCGGTCGACGCACCGCCGCGAGCGGACGACGACACCGCCCTGTCCCACGGTCTCAAGCAGCGCCATCTGTCGATGATCGCCCTCGGCGGGGTGATCGGGGCGGGGCTGTTCGTCGGTTCCGGCGCCGGTATCGCCGCCGCCGGGCCGTCGATCGTGGTCGCCTACGCCCTGTCGGGTCTCCTCGTGATGCTGGTGATGCGGATGCTGGGCGAGATGTCGGCCGCGTATCCGTCGTCGGGCTCGTTCTCGGCGCACGCCGAGCGGGCCCTCGGGCCGTGGGCAGGGTTCACCGCCGGCTGGTCGTTCTGGGTGCTGCTGTGCACGGCCGTCGGCCTGGAGGGCATCGGCGCGGCGAAGATCGTGACCGGGTGACTGCCGCAGACGCCGGAGTGGGGGTGGGTCGCCCTGTTCATGGTGGTGTTCTGCGCCGCCAACCTCGCCGCGGTGAAGAACTTCGGCGAGTTCGAGTTCTGGTTCGCGGCCCTGAAGGTCGGTGCGATCAGCCTGTTCCTGGTCCTGGGCGTGCTGGCGATCGCGGGCGTCCTGCCCGGCGCGGACTCCCCCGGGGCGAGCAACCTCGGCGACTTCCTGCCGCACGGCGGCGAGGGCCTGCTGGTCGGCCTGCTCGCCTCGGTCTTCGCCTACGGCGGCCTGGAGACGGTCACCATCGCGGCGGCCGAGTCGCCGGACCCGGTGCGGGGCGTGGCGAGCGCCGTCCGTACGGCGATGTGGCGCATCGCGCTGTTCTACATCGGCTCGATGGCGGTCGTCGTCACCGTGGTCCCCTGGGACTCGGCGGAGGTGGTGGAGAAGGGCCCGTACGTCGCCGCCCTGGACCATCTCGGCATCCCCGGCGCGGGACAGCTGATGAACGTGGTCGTCCTGGTCGCCCTGCTGTCCGCCATGAACGCCAACGTCTACGGCTCCTCGCGCATCGCCTACTCGCTGGTCGAGCGCGGTCAGGGTCCCCAGGCGCTGGGCCGGGTGTCGGGCGGGGTGCCGCGCACGGCCGTACTGGCCTCGTCCGTCTTCGGTTTCGGGTGCGTGGTGCTCAGCTACTGGCGTCCGGACGACGTCTTCCCGTGGCTGCTGAACATGATCGGCGCGGTGATTCTGGTCGTGTGGATCTTCATCGCCGTCTCGCAGCTGCGGCTTCGCGGCCGGCTGGAGCGCGAGGCGCCGGACCGGCTGGTCGTGCGGATGTGGGCCTTCCCGGTGCTGACCTGGGTCGCGCTGGCGGGCATGGTGGCGATCTTCGTCCTGATGGCCCGTGAGCCGGGCACCCGGGTGCAGCTGTACTCGACGGGCGGGATGACGGTGTTCCTGGCGGTCGTGGGGTACGCCTGGCAGCGCGCCCGCGCGCGCCGCTGAGGAAGCCGCTGCGGGGCGGGGCGGTCGGGGCTCTTCGTCATCCGCTCACCCGCCTACGCCGTTTCCCGGTCACAGGGCACGTTCAGCGAGATCAGGCCGACGTGGCCGGCATCCGCGCGCAGTTCGGTGACGGCGGCGTTGCGCAGCCGGGGGAAGACCCGCCGGTACTCGCCGAGCGGGATGGACAGCAGCCGGCACAGCACCAGCCGCAGCAGGGTGTTGTGGGCGACGACGAGGACGCGCTCGCCGTCGTGGGCGGCGGCGATGCGGCGCAGCGCGGCGGCTCCCCGGCCGGCGGCGGCGGCCGGGTCCTCGGCACCGGGGAAGGGGTGGGCCACCGGGTCGGCGCGGAAGGCCGCCGCCGCGTCCGGGTCCGTTTGCGCGAACTGCGCGAGGGTGCGGCCCTCCATCACCCCGAAGTCGCATTCGCGCAGATCGGGTTCGCGGCTGGGGTTGAGGCCGAGCGCCCGGCAGGCGGGCTCGGCGGTGACGACCGCCCGCGAGAGCGGGGAGGTCCACACGGCGTCGACGGGGTGGGCGGCGGCCCACCGGCCCAGGGCCTCAGCCTGCGCGTACCCGGTCTCGGTGAGCGGCACGTCGCTGATCCCCGCGTACCGGTTCTCGGCGTGCCAGACGGTCTGGCCGTGGCGGGCCAGCAGGAGGGTGGCGGTCATGAGTCCGCAGTATCGCGGGTGAGGCGGGCGTGCGCGTGCGCCGCGACCGGGGCGGGGAGCCAGCCGCGGGCATGCAGTTCGTCGACCAGCCGCGCGTACGGCTCGGCGAACAGGGCCGTGCGGTCCGGGCGGGGGTCCACGACGGCGCGGACGCGGACCATGCGCTCGGCGACGTCCGCGAGCCCGAGGGAACACACGCCGTGCGCGGCCAGCGCCGCCATGCCCAGCGCCGGTTCGGTCTGGGCCGGTACGCGGGCCGGGCGGCCCAGGATGTCGGCGCGCAGCTGGTTCCAGTACCCGCTGCGGGCGGCGCCGCCGGTGAAAGTGAGCGGGCCGTCCAGCGGGGCGCCCAGGTGGTGCAGGTAGTCCAGGCAGAGGCGTTCGGTGAAGGCGACGCCCTGCAGCAGCGCGGCCCACAGGTCCGCGTCGTCCCGCGGTTCGCCGAGGACGAGGGCGACGGCCTGCGGGGCGTGGAAGGGGAAGCGCTCGCCGGGCGAGACCAGCGGGTAGGCGATCGCGCCGGACGGTTCGCGGGCGGCCGCCCGTTCGTCCATGGCCGCCGGGTCGGCGCCCGCGAAGGCGGCCGTCAGCACCCCCGCGCCGACGCTGGAGGCCCCGCCGGGCAGCCAGGTCCCGTCCGGGGCACGGTGGTTGTAGACCACGCCGGTGGGGTCGTGGACCGGGGTGGTGGAGGCGCCCTTGAGGACCAGGGTGGTGCCGAGCACCGAGTTCCAGGAGCCGGGGCGCAGGGCGGCGGAGGCGATCTGGGCCGCGCAGCCGTCGGTCATCCCGGCGACGACGGGGGTGCCGGCGGGGATGCCGGTGGCCTCGGCGGCGTCCGGGCACACCGTGCCGAGCCGCGTCCCGGGGCGCACGACCTCGGGCAACAGGCCGTCGGGCAGGCCGAGTTCGGCGAGGGCGGCGTACGGCCAGGCGTCCTGTTGGAGGTCGTAGCCCGTCTTGAGGGCGTGGGAGGAGTCGGCGGGCGGGAGTTCGCCGGTGAGGCGGGCGACGATCACATCGGGCTGGTGGGCGAGCCGGAAGCGGGGCGGCCGGGCGACCCGGAGGTGGGCGTGGGCCCTGGCGGGCGCCTCGGCGAGGCCGCCGTACTCCTCCACCAGCCACATCGCCTTCGGCAGCGCCCAGCTGTCCTGCACCGCGAGTCCCGCCGCCCGCGCCCGCGCCGCCTGTGCCGCGGCCCGCCGGTCGTCGTACATGAGCCCGGGGCTCAGCGGCCGCCCCGCCACGTCCGTCAGCAGCACCGTCCCGGACGTCCCGCACACCGCGAGCCCGCCGATCCGCGCCCCGGGCGCCTCCCCCACCGCCTGCCGCGCGGCCGCGCACACCGCCTCCCACCACTGACCCGGATCCTGCTCGTGCCGCTCCCCCTCGCGCCGCCCGCCGAGCGGGGCCGTCCCCCGCCCCACGACCGTCCCGTCTGCGGTGACGGCCAGCACGCGGACGCTCTGCGTGCCCAGGTCGATCCCCAGCCACGCCTCCTGCTCGTCCGGCATCCGGACCTCCCGGGCATCGCGATCCAGTCTGTGAACTTCACACCTACCCACGATATTGACGCGGGATTTTCGCCTGCGCGAGGGATTGACGCGCAACTTCCGCCGTTACACCCTCTGTTAGCGAGTCGACTCGACGTGTTACCCCCACGCCTGCGCACCGGGCCCGACCCCACTCGGAGGTCACGGATGGACACGCACGCGCACGACCGCCGACACTTCCTCGCCCTGACCGCCGGGGCCGCCGCGACCCCGTTGCTGGCGGCCTGCGGCGCCGGTTTCGGCGGCAACGACGACAAGGGCGGCGGTTCGGCCGCCGACGACGTCACCGGCTCCTTCGACTGGAAGCGGGAGAAGGGCGGCACGGTCAAGGCCCTGCTCAACAAGCACCCGTACACCGACGCCCTGATCGCCGACCTGAAGTCCTTCACCGCGCAGACCGGCATCAGGGTCGAGTACGACGTCTTCCCCGAGGACAACTACTTCGACAAGCTCACCGTCGACCTGTCCAGCGGCCGCGCCTCCTACGACGTCTTCATGCTCGGCGCGTACATGGTCTGGCAGTACGGCCCGCCGGGCTGGCTGGAGGACCTCGGCCCCTGGATGCGCAACTCCTCGGCCACCGGCGACGAATGGGACCGCGCGGACTTCTTCCCCAACCTCCTCCAGGCCGACCAGTGGTCGCTGAAGGACGGCGCCCCGCTCGGCCGGGGCGGGCAGTACGCGCTGCCGTGGGGCTGGGAGACGAACGTCGTCGCCTACAACACCGAGGTGTTCTCGAAGCTGGGCCTGAGACCGGCCGAGTCCTTCGACGAACTGCGCGAGATCGCGGGCGTCATCAAGCGGAAGGCGCCGGGCGCCGGTTACGACGGCATGTACGGGATCGCCGTGCGCGGCTCGCGCAGCTGGGCCACCATCCACCCGGGTTTCATGACCATGTACGCCCGCAACGGCCTGCGTGACTTCACCGTGGACGGCGGGAAGCTGAAGCCCGCGATGAACACGCCGGAGGCCGTCGCGTTCACCCGGGACTGGGCGGGCATGGTCAAGCAGGGCGGGCCGCCGTCCTGGACGTCGTACACCTGGTACCAGTGCTCCAGCGACCTCGGCGCGAAGAAGGCCGGCATGCTCTTCGACGCGGACACGGCCGCCTACTTCCAGGCGGTGAAGGGCGCCAGCCCCGCCTCCGGGAAGATCGCCTTCCACCCCGGCCCCAAGGGCCCGGACGGCTCGCTCGCCACCAACATGTGGATCTGGTCGCTCGGCATGAACGCCAAGTCGAAGAAGAAGAGCGCCAGTTGGCTGTTCCTGCAGTGGGCGACCGGCAAGGAGCACCTGCGCCGGGCGGCCGTCACCGGCAACCACATCGACCCGGTGCGCAAATCAGTCAGCCAGGACGCCGCCTACAAGGACAAGATGCGGCACCTGCCCGGCTTCATCGAGACCTTCGAGACGGTCGTCGACCAGACGAAGATCCAGTTCACCCCGCAGGCCCAGTTCTTCGACGCCACCACCAGCTGGGCGGCGGCCCTGCAGGAGATCTACGGCGGCCAGAACGCGCGGTCGGTGCTGAACGGGCTGGCGGGCGACCTCGCCGCCAAGGTGGACTGAGCGGCCATGGGCTGGCGGCTCACCCTGCGCCCGTACCTGCTGATCGTCCCGGCGCTCCTGCTGACCTGCGGAATCCTCTACCCGTTCGGACTCGGCCTGTACTACACGCTGTTCGACTTCTCGGCGAGCAAACCGCAGCCGGACATGGTGCGGCTGCACAACTACGAGACCGTCTTCACCCAGGACGCCTTCTGGAACTCGGCCTGGGTCACGGTCCTCTACGCGGTCGGGGCCGCAGCCGCCGAGACCGTGCTCGGGGTGGCCGTCGCCCTGCTGCTGCACCGCTCCTCGCTCGTCGGCCGGGTGCTGGAGAAGATCCTCATCCTGCCGCTGATGATCGCCCCGGTGATCGCGGCGATCATGTGGAAGCTGATGCTCCAGCCGTCGGTGGGGGTGGTGAACCATCTGCTGAAACCCGTCGGACTGGGGGGAGTCCAGTGGACGGACACCCCGGCCGGCGCGCTGCTGTCGTCGATCGCCGTGGACGTCTGGGTCTACACCCCGTTCGTGGCGATCCTCGCCCTCGCCGGTCTGCGGTCGCTGCCCACCTCCCCGTTTGAGGCGGCGGCCGTGGACGGCGCGGGCTGGTGGTACACCTTCCGGCGGCTGACGCTGCCCATGCTGTGGCCGTACGTGCTGGTCGCGGTGATCTTCCGGTTCATGGACTCGCTGAAGGTCTTCGACATCATCTACGCCCTGACCGAGGGCGGCCCCGGTGACTCCACGGTGGTCCTGCAGATCCGCGCCTACCTGGAGGCCATCCGCTTCCAGCGCTACAGCTTCGGCATCAGCTACACGATCGTCCTGTGGGCCGTGGTGTACCTCGCCGCGATGGTGCTGGTGAAACACCTGGGCCGGATCCAGCGGAAGGCGGCCGAGGCCAAATGACCGTGCGGAAACGTCTGCTGGGCGTCCTCGCGGACGCGGCTCTCATCCTCTACTTCGTCTTCGCGCTCTTCCCGATCGCCTGGATGGTGATCCTGTCCCTCAAGCCCGCGAACCAGCTCTTCAGCACCTACTTCTCCTTCACCCCCACCCTCGGCTCCTACCGGACGGTGCTCGGCGACAGCGAGGGCATCCCGTTCGTGCGGTTCTTCGTCAACAGCCTGGTGGTGTCGGTGGGCGCGGTCGCGCTGTCCCTGCTCGTCGGGCTGCCCGCCGCCTACGCCTCGGCGCGCTGGCGGTTCAAGGGCTCCGAGAACCTGATGTTCACGCTGCTGTCGTTCCGCTTCGCACCCGAACTGACGGTGATCATCCCGCTGTTCGTGCTGTACCAGAAGCTCGGGCTGTTCGACACGTACGTCGGCATGATCTGGGTTCTGCAACTGGTCACGCTCCCCCTCATCGTGTGGATCATGCGGTCCTACTTCGCCGACCTCACACCGGAGTTGGAGCAGGCGGCCCTGCTGGACGGCTACACCCGCAAGCAGGCCTTCTTCAAGGTGGCGCTGCCGCTGGTCAAGCCGGGCGTCGCGGCCGTGTCCCTGCTGGCGTTCATCTTCGCCTGGAACAACTTCGTCTTCCCGCTGATCCTCACCTCCAACGAGGCCCAGACGGTGACCGTCGGCGCGCTGTCCTTCCTGGGCGGCGACCGCCCCAAGTACAACCTCACCGCGGCGGCGGCCCTTGTCTCGGTCGTACCGCCGCTGCTGCTCGCCCTGACCATCCAGCGCTATCTGGTGCGGGGCCTGTCCTTCGGGGCGGTGAAGTCGTGATCGGGCTGCGCGGGATCAGCAAGGCGTACGGCCCGGTCACCGCCCTCGACGGGCTCGAACTCGACGTCCGCGAAGGGGAGTTCTTCTGCCTCCTCGGCCCGTCCGGCGCCGGGAAGACCACCACCCTCAAGACGGTCGCCGGCCTGGAACGCCCCGACTCCGGCACGGTCCTGCTCGACGGCGAGGACATGGCCGGCGTCGAGCCCTACGACCGGGGCGTGGCGATGTGCTTCGAGAGCTACGCCCTCTACCCGCACAAGTCGGCCTACGACAACCTCGTCTCCCCGCTCCGCTCCCCCCGGCACCGCCTGCCCGCCGCCGAGGCCCGCGACCGCGTCCACGCCGTCGCCGAACTCCTCGGCATCGGCGCCCTGCTGGACCGGCCCGTCGGCCGGCTCTCCAACGGCCAGCGGCAGCGGATCGCCCTCGGCCGGGTCCTGGTCCGGCCCGCCCGCGCCTTCCTCCTCGACGAACCCCTCTCCCACCTGGACGCCAAGCTCCGCCAGCAGATGCGCGCCGAAGTGAAGGCGATCGGGGACGTCCAGCGCACCACCACCCTCTACGTCACCCACGACTCGGTCGAGGCCCTGGCCCTCGGCGACCGGACGGGAGTGATCCGCGACGGCCGGATCGTCCAGACCGGAACCCGCGAGGAGATCTGGTACGAGCCCCACGACACCGAGGTCGCCCGGGCCTTCGGCCGCCCGCGGATCAACCTGCTGCCGGGGACGGTCACCGAGGACGGCGGCTTCCGGTCGCCGGACGGGAAGGTGGAGCTGCCCGTCCGCGCGGCCGCCCCGGCGGGCACGCAGGTCCTGGTCGGCGTGCGCCCGCGCGACCTCTCCCTCACCGCGCCCGGCCACGAACTCACCGGCACCGTGTACGTCACCGAGGTGCTCGGCCGGTCCGTCGAGGTCACCGTCCGGCTGGGCGACCAGCACGTCTCGCTGGTCGCCCCGCGCGGCGACACGGCCGGTCTGCGGCCCGACGATCCGGTACGGCTGACGGTGCGGCCTGAGAACCTGCTGCTGTTCGAGGCCGACGGGCCCGAGGGCCCAGGACGACGGATCGGGAAACGATGAGCAGCAGCACCGGTGCACAGCAGGGGCCCGCGGCCCGCCAGGCCGCCATGGCCGAACAGGTCCTGGCCGAGGGCTCGGCGACGGCGGCCGAGCTCGCCGAGCGGTTCGGGGTGAGCCTGATGACCATCCACCGCGACCTCGACGAACTCGAACGGCAGGGCATCGTACGGAAGTTCAGGGGCGGGGTGACGGCCCAGCCGTCCGGGGTGTTCGAGTCCAACGTCGAGTACCGGCTAAAGACCATGCACGCCGAGAAGGCGGCGCTCGCCGACCGCGCGCTCGCCCTCATAGAACCCGGCATGGCGATCATGCTGGACGACTCCACGACGACCCTGGAGATAGCCCGCCGCCTGCGCCACGGCGAGATCACCCCGCTCACGGTCGTCACCAACTTCCTCCAGGCGATCAACCTGCTGTCCGGCCGGCGGGGCATCCATCTGATGGCCCTGGGCGGCGACTACGACCCCCTGCACTCCTCCTTCCTCGGCGTCTCCTGCGTCGAGGCGGTCCAGTCGCTGCGCGTCGACCTCTGCTTCGCCTCCACATCGGCCGTGCACGGGGGTTACGCCTACCACCAGGAACAGCACATCGTGTCGGTGAAGCGGGCGATGCTCGACTCGGCCGCCCGCAGCGTCCTGCTGATCGACCACACCAAGCTGGCCCGCACGGCCCTGCACCGGGTCGTTCCGCTCTCCCGCTTCGACCTGCTCCTGGTGGACGACGGGGCGCCGGCCGAGGCACTGCGGGACCTGGACGAGCACAAGGTCACCTACGAAATCTGCGCGATGAGGGGCGGCGATGACGGAACTGGAACTACGTGACCTGCGCAAGACCTACCGCTCCCGGGGCCGGCCGCCGGTCACCGCCGTACGCGGCCTCGACCTGACCCTGCGCTCCGGGGAGCTCCTCGGCCTTCTCGGCCCCTCGGGCTGCGGCAAGTCGACGACCCTGCGCATGATCGCCGGCCTGGAGACGGTGACCGACGGGGACATCCTGGTGGCCGGGAAGTCCGTGACCGCGCTGCCCGCGCAGGCCCGCAACATCGGCGTCGCCTTCGAGAACTACGCCCTCTACCCGCCCCTCACCGTGGCCGAGAACCTGGCGTTCGGCCTGCGGGCCCGCCGGGGCGGCGACCGGCGCGAAGTGGCCGGCAAGGTCGCTGACATGGCCGCCCGGGTCGATCTCACGCCTCTGCTCGACTCCCACCCGGCGACCCTCTCCAGCGGCCAGAAGCAGCGCGTCTGCCTCGCCCGCGCCCTGATCCGCGAACCCGACGTCCTGCTCCTCGACGAACCGCTGTCCCACCTCGACGCGGCCCAGCGCGACACCACGCGCCGCGAACTCAAGCGCATCCAGCGGGACCTGGGCCACACCACCATCCTCGTCACCCACGACCAGGAGGAGGCGCTCTCCCTCGCCGACCGCATCGCGGTGATGAGGGACGGCGTGATCCAGCAGCTCGGCACCCCGTACGAGATCTACGACAGCCCCGCGAACCTGTTCGTGGCGGACTTCGTCGGCGAACCCGCGATCAACCTGCTGCCCGCCGTCGCGGACGAGGACGCCCACGCCCGCCTCTCCGGCTCCGTGCGCGTGGCACTGCCCGTCCCCGTCCCGCCCGGCCGCGAGATCGTCGTCGGGATCCGCCCGGAGGACCTGTCCCTCACCGGCGCCGAGGGCCTGCCCGCCCGGGTCGTCGCCCACGAGCCGCTGCTGGAGGCGGGGATCGCCACCCTCGCCCTGGCCGGTGTCGAACGCCCCCTGGTCGTCCTGACCGGCCCCGAGGTGCGCCTCAGCCACGACGAGGCCGTCCGGGTCACCGCCGACGCGCGCCTCACCCATGTCTTCGACGCCGAGACGGGAGACTCCCTGCGATGAGCGAACACGTACGTGTCCTGGCGGCCGGCGACCACTTCATCCTGCCGTCGCTGATCCGGCGGGCGATCGGCGACGAACTGCCCTGCGAGGTGGCCGAACTGACCCTCGGCTGGCCGCTGGAACCCTTCGGCCCGGTGGCCGAGGTGACCGAGGCGAGCGACGCCGAGGACGAGCTGATCGAGGCACTGGCCGGCACCCAGGTGCTGGTCACCCAGATGGGCCCGGTGACCGAACGCGTCCTGGACGCCTGCCCCGGCCTGCGCCTGGTCGTCGTCTGCCGGGGCGGGCCGGTGAACGTCAACCTGGACGCGGCCAAGCGGCACGACGTCCGCGTCTGCTTCTCCCCCGGCCGCAACGCCGCCGCGACCGCCGAGTTCACCGTCGGCGTGCTGCTGTCGGCCCTGCGCCGCATCCCCCAGGCCCACAACCTCCTCGCCGGGCGGGGAAGTTGGCAGGGGGCGACGTACTACACCTACGAGCACAGCGGCCTGGAGCTGGAGGACCTGCCGGTCGGGCTCGTCGGCTACGGCGCCGTCGGCAGCCGGGTCGCCCGCGCGCTGTGCGCGTTCGGCGCGCAGGTGATGGTCCACGACCCCTACGTGCGCGGCGAGATCCACGGCCTGCGCGTGCACTCCCTCGACGAGCTCCTGCGCCGCTCCCGGGTGATCACCCTGCACGCCCGGCTCACCTCCGAGACCCGGGGCCTGATCGGCGCCCGTGAGCTGGCGCTGCTGCCCGAGGGCGCGGTGGTGGTGAACGTGGCGCGCGGGCCGCTGCTGGACGAGGACGCGCTGTGCGACGCGCTGGAGGGCGGACGGCTGTCGGCGGCGGCCCTGGACACGTACGCGACGGAACCGCTGCCGGCGGACTCGCGGCTGCACGCGCTGGCCGAGCGCCTCGTGCTGACCCCGCACCTGGGCGGCGCCTCGCGCGCCGTCGCCGAGAAGGCGGCGCGGATCGCCGCGGAGGAAGTGGCGCGCTGGGTGCGCGGGGAGCCGCTGGCGCACTGTCTGACCTGACCCGGGAGGCGAGATGTACGTCGGTATCGATGTGGGCACGTCCATGGTGAAGGCCGCCGCGTTCGACGACGAGGGGCGCCAACTGGCCGTCGCCGCCCGCCCGGTGGGTCTGGCGCTGCACGGGGGCGTCGTCGAGCAGGACATGGAGGAGGTGTACTCCGCGGTCCTCGCCGTGCTCGGGGAACTCGCCTCCCGCGCTCCCGGACCCGTCGCCCTGGCCGGGCTGACCGGCCAGGGCGACGGCGTCTGGCTGGTCGACGGCGACGGCCGCCCGGTGCGTGCCGCCGCCTCCTGGATGGACGGCCGGGCCCATGAACTGGTCGACCGGTGGCTGGCGGACGGCACGTTCGAGACGGTGTTCCGGCGCACCGGCAGCGCGATGTTCCCGGGCTGTCCGGGCCCGCTGCTGGCCTGGCTGGACAGCCACGAGCCGAAGGCGCTGGACGCGGCGCGGGCGGCCGTCTACTGCAAGGACATGGTCTTCCAGCGGCTGACCGGCCGCTCCCGGCCCACGACGGACGTGTCCGACGCCTCGATGCCGTTCCTGGACCCGCGCACCCGCGCCTACGACAACCGGGTCGTGGAGCTGCTCGGGCTCACCCACCGCCGGGGTCTGCTCGCCCCCGTCAGCGACCCGGTCGCCACGGCGGAGGCGCGCGAAGGGCTCCCGGCGGGCACGCGGCTGGCGAACGGCCCCTACGACCTGCCGTCCTGCGCGCTCGGCGCCGGGGTGACCTCCCCGGGCGACGGTCTGCTGATCGTCGGCACCTGTCTGGCCGGCCTGGTCGCGACGACCGACCTCGACCTGACCGGTGAGCCGGCCGGCCTGTACATCAGCACCGACCGTCCCGGGTACTGGCTGCGCGCGATGCCGGCGATGGTCGGTACGGCGGCCCTGGACTGGGTGCTGACGACGACCGGCGTCGCCCACGAGGAGGTCGACGCCCTGCTCGCCGAGACGCCGCCGGGCGCGCACGGGGTGCGGGTCCTGCCGTACTTCGCCCCGTCCGGGGAGCGGGCGCCGTTCGTGGAGCCCCGGCTGCGCGCCGAACTGACCGGGGTGTCGCTGGAGTCGACGAAGGCCGACCTGATCCGCGCGACCTGCGAGGGCATCGGGTTCGCGGCCCGGCACTGCCTGAAGGCGGCCGGCCTGACCGGCACGCTGGCCGTCTGCGGGGGCGGCACCCGCAGCCCCGCGTGGATGCGGCTGCTGGCGGACGTCCTGGGCCGCCCGCTGCGGGTGATCGAGGGCGAAGTGGGCGCCCGCGGCGCGGTCCTGGCGGCGGCCGCGCGCTACGGGGTGACCCTCGACACCACGACGTGGACCGAACCGACGACGGTGGTGGAACCGGACCCGTCCCGGGCGGCGTACTACGCGAAGGAGTTCGAAGACCACCTGGAGAGGCTGGCGCAGGCCCGGAAACGGGCGCGAAGGGACTGATTCCGGGCGTACCCTACCGGCCCTGCGAGAACCTACGCTCACAGGGCCGGAGGCGGTCACCGAGCCTTCATCGGGAACCGGAGGGGGACGCATGGAGTCCTGGCGATGCCACGACTGCGGGACCTACGAGGACTTCCGCCCGCTCACTCCCGCGGAGCGGGAGTACGTCCGCGGGCGGATAGCGAACCACCTCCGCCTGGGCTCCTACATGGTCTGCACCCGTGAGGGCTGCCGCCGCTACCAGCGGCGCGGGGACTGGGGGGACGGCGCCAAGTTCCCCGAGCCCGACAAGAGCTAGCGCCCGGCGTCCTACAGGTTGCTGAAGTCCGGGCCCTTCGTGCGGGTGCGCTTGATCTCGTAGAAGCCGGGGACCGAGGCGACGGCGAGGGTGCCGTCCCAGAGGCGGGCGGCCTCCTCGCCCTTGGGGGCCGGGGTGACGACCGGGCCGAAGAAGGCGATCTGCTCGCCGTCGGCGCCGGGGACCGCGATGACGGGGGTGCCGACCTCCTGGCCGACCTTCTCGATGCCCTCCTTGTGGGAGGCGCGCAGTTCGGCGTCGAACTCGAAGCCCTCCTGGTCGGCGTAGTCGATGAGGTCGGCGGGCAGGCCGACGTCGGCGAGGGCGCCGGCGATCGCCTCGAGGGTCGGGCCCTCGCCGTTGTTGTGGATGCGGGTGCCGAGCGCGGTGTACAGCGGGCCGAGGACGTCCGCGCCGTGCTTCTGCCAGGCGGCGGTCACCACGCGCACCGGCTTCCACGCCTTGGTGGCCAGCATGTCCCGGTACTCCTCGGGCAGCTGGTCGAGCTTGTCCTCGTTGAGCACGGCCAGGCTCATGATGTGCCAGCGGACCTCTATGTCGCGGACCTTCTCCACCTCCAGCACCCACCGGGACGTCATCCAGGCCCAGGGGCACAGCGGGTCGAACCAGAAGTCGACGGGGGTCTTCGCGGAGGTGCTCGCGGTCTCGGGCATGGCTCTCCTAGGAAAGTGTTCGTTTCAACCATCAACGCCGGGCGGGGCCGTCCCCATTCCCGGCCTTGCCGGGTGCCCGCCGCCGAGGCCGCATGGCAGGATCAGCAGGAAACCGTGTCCACATACCGAACACCTGTCGAGGGAGTACCGCCCGTGCCCGGTGAGAATCTGACCCGTGACGAGGCCCGGGAGCGGGCCGCCCTGCTGTCCGTCGACGGGTACGAGGTGTCCCTGGACCTGCGGTCGGCCGTGGGCGGGACGGACGCGGAGCCGCGCACCTTCCGCTCGGTCACCACCATCCGGTTCCGCTGCAACGAGCCCGGAGCCGCCACCTTCGCCGACCTGATCGCGCCGGGTGTGACCTCCGTCTCACTCAACGGCAAGGACCTCGACGCCGGTCAGGTCTTCGACGGCTCCCGCATCCTGCTGGAGGACCTGGCCGCGGAGAACGAGCTGATCGTGGACGCGCAGTGCGCCTACTCGCGCACCGGCGAGGGCATGCACCGCTTCGTCGACCCCGAGGACGGCGAGGTCTACCTCTACACCCAGTACGAGCCGGCCGACGCGCGCCGTGTCTTCGCGAACTTCGAGCAGCCCGACCTCAAGGCCCCGTTCCGCTTCGAGGTGCGGGCGCCCGAGGGCTGGACGGTGTGGAGCAACGGAGCCGGCGAACTCGCCGACGGGATCTGGCGGTTCGCGGAGACGAAGCCGATCTCGACGTACATCACCTGCGTGGTGGCGGGGCCGTACCACTACGTCACGGACTCCTACGCGCGCACGCTGCCCGACGGCACCCGCCTCGACATCCCGCTCGGCGCGATGTGCCGCAAGGGGCTGGCCCCCTACTTCGACGCCGACGACGTCTTCCTCGTCACCAAGCAGGGCCTGGACTTCTTCCACGAGCACTTCGACTACCCGTACCCCTTCGGGAAGTACGACCAGGCGTTCGTGCCCGAGTACAACCTCGGCGCGATGGAGAACCCGGGGCTGGTGACCTTCCGCGAGGAGTACATCTTCCGCGGCAAGGTGACCCGGTCCTCCTACGAGGCCCGGGCCAACGTGATCCTGCACGAGATGGCGCACATGTGGTTCGGCGACCTGGTCACCATGGTGTGGTGGGACGACCTGTGGCTGAAGGAGTCCTTCGCGGACTTCATGGGCACCTTCGCCAACGTCGGCGCGACCCGGTTCAAGGACGCCTGGATCACCTTCGCCAACCGCCGCAAGGCGTGGGCCTACCGCGCGGACCAGCTGCCCTCCACGCACCCGATCACCGCCGACATCCGCGACCTGCAGGACGCGAAGCTCAACTTCGACGGCATCACCTACGCCAAGGGCGCCTCGGTGCTCAAGCAGCTGGTGGCGTACGTCGGCCAGGACGCGTTCCTGGAGGGCGCCCGGCGCTACTTCAAGCGGCACGCGTACGGCAACACGCGCCTGGGCGACCTGCTGTCGGTGCTGGGCGAGACCAGCGGCCGGGACATGGGTGCGTGGGCGCGCTCGTGGCTGCAGGCGGCCGGGGTCAACTCGCTGACGCCGCAGGTGCTGCTGGACGCCGAGGGCAGGGTCGACGAGCTCGCCGTGGTCCAGGAGGCGGCGGAGTCGCACCCCGAGCTGCGGCCGCACCGGGTGGCCGTGGGCCTGTACCGGCGCACCTCCGAGGGCGCGCTGGAGCGGTACGCGCGCGCCGAGGTGGACGTCGACGGCGCGCGTACGGTCGTGTCGCAACTGGCGGGCGCCGAGGCGCCGGAGCTGGTGCTGGTCAACGACGACGACCTGACGTACTGCAAGACCCGCTTCGACGAGACCTCGCTGGCCACCCTGCGCGAGCACCTGGGTGCGATGACGGACCCGCTGGCCCGCGCCCTGTGCTGGTCGGCACTGTGGAACATGACCCGGGACGCGCTGCTGCCGGCCCGCGAGTTCATCGGGATCGTGCTGCGCTTCTCGGGGCGCGAGTCGGACATCGGCGTACTGCAGATGCTGCACGCCTGGGCGAACTCCGCGCTGGTCCACTACGCGGCTCCGGCGTGGCGGGAGAGGGGCGGGCTGCTGCTGGCCGAGGGCGCGCTGCGCGAGCTGCGGGCGGCCGGTCCGGGCGGCGAGCAGCAGCTGGCGTGGGCGCGGTTCCTGGCGACGGTGGCATCGGCGCCGGACGATCTGCGGCTGCTGCGGGGCCTGCTGGAGGGCACCGAGACGATCGACGGGCTGGAGGTCGACCAGGAGCTGCGCTGGGCGTTCCTGGAGCCGCTGGCGGCGCACGGCGCCGCCGACGAGACGGTCCTCGCCGCCGAACTGGCCCGCGACGACACCGCGTCGGGCAAGCGGCACCAGGTGCGCTGCCTGGCGGCGCGACCCTCGGAGGCGGTGAAGGCGCAGGCGTGGGCCCAGGTGGTGGAGTCCGACGCGCTGTCCAACGCGCTGGTGGAGGCGACGATCACGGGCTTCGGCCAGCCCTCGCAGCGGGAGCTGACCGCGCCGTACGCGTCGAAGTACTTCGAGGTCATCGAGCGGGTGTGGCAGGAGCGGTCGATCCAGATCGGCATGGACGTGGTCCGGGGTCTGTTCCCGGCGCTGCAGGACTCGCAGGCCACGCTGGACGCGACGGACGCCTGGCTCGCCGCCCACGAGGAGTCCGCGCCCGCCCTGCGCCGGCTGGTGCTGGAGGCGCGGGACGACCTGGCGCGGGCGCTGCGCGGACAGGCGTGCGACGCGGCGGCGGACGAAGGCTGATCGTTGGCCTGAGCTTGCCCGCTCGGTCACCGTTACGGAATTCAGGCAATCACAGCCGTAACCCCTGGTCCACACCCGAACGGACCAGGGGTTTTCCGTCCCTACTCGGCATCCGAACACCCGTCCTTTAGTGCGGCCTTGTCCGTATTTGTCGACGGGCGTGTAACAGCGGTTACGGGGGGCGCCAGGCGCGGGAACCTCCTCGCCATGAACCACAACACGCCGCTCCCCCCGGCTTCCCCCCACACCCTCCGCCACCTGACCGAAGTGCACCGCCGCGTCCTGACCACGGCCCAACTGCGCGCCCAGGGCGTGACGTCGGCGGAGATCAACGAGCGGTGCCGCCCCGGCGGCGCCTGGCAGCAGTTCCTCCCGGGCGTCTTCCTGCTCCACCCGGGCCCGCCGACCGGCGAGGAGCGGCTGCACGCGGTGCTGACCTACGCGGCGCGGGAGTCGGCCCCCGGGGTGCCCGCCCAGCCGGCGGCGGACGACCCGCGCCGCTCGGTGTACCCGGAGGCGATGATCACGGGGCTGGCGGCCCTGACCCTGCACGGCTTCACGTCCGCGCCCCCGCTGCCGTCGATCGAGAGGATCGACGTCCTGGTGCCCCGGCTGCGCCGGCTGCGCTCGACGGGCTGCGCGCGGATCGTGCGCACACCGGCCCTGCCGACTCCCGAGGCGGTGACGGGAGTTCCCGTCGCCCCGGTGCCGCGCGCGCTGGCCGACGCGGTGTCCGAGCTGTCGGACGCGGGCGTGGTGCGCCGGCTGCTGACCGAGGCGGTGCGCGGCGGGCACTGCGAACCGGCTTCGGTGGTGCGGGAGTTGAACAACGCCAAGCTGCTGAGCCGGCCGCACGTGGTGGACGCGGTGGACTCGCTGCTCGCGGAGGGGCGCGCGATCGCGGAGGACCGCCTGTACCGCATGGTCCGGGAGCACGGCCTGCCCGACCCGGTGTGGAACGTCGACCTGCGCCTGCCCGGCGGCCCGCATCTGGGCGGCCTGGACGCGTACTGGCCGGAGCAGGCGGTGGCCGTGGAGCTGGACACCCGCGCCCCGCGCCAGGACGAGGACGCGATGTGGTCGGAGTACGCCCGTAAGCGGGAGACCCTGGAGCGGCTCGGCATCACGGTCGTCCACATCACCCCGCGCAAGCTGCGGGACACGATGGAGCAGCAGGCGGCGGTGGTCCGCACGGCGCTGATGGCCTCCGGCGACCGGGACCCGGCCGCCTATGTCGTGGTGCTGCCCCGGTAGTGACGGACCGGGGCCGGTATCAGGAGGGGAGAGGAGGGGCCGCCGGCGACCGCCGGGCGGCCCCTCCTCGTATGCCGGTGGGTGTCAGCCCTTCTTGAGGACGAGTTCGGTGTTGCGGTCGCCAGCGCCGCCGCCGAGCGTCTTGTTGGCGCCGGGGGCGTTGTAGGACAGCTCGCGGTAGAGAGCCGCCAGGCCGGTCTGGGTGAGGTCGGAGAAGTCGGTGCGGTGCGGGGCGGCGGACTCCACCAGCGTGGTGAACAGCGAGAGCGTGCCGTCCTTGTTGTCGGCGATCTCGATCACGCGGGCGAGCTGCGGGTAGTCGACGTGCGAGGCGGTGGAGATCTCCCAGAAGGAGCGTCCGCCCGAGGTCGCGTGCGGGGTGATGTCGTTGCGGTGGATGTGGCCGTTGACCCAGGCCAGCACGTTGGCGTGACGGCCGAGGAGGGCGAGGACCTCCTGGCCGTTGTGGCGGCGCTCGTTCGGCCGGGAGGGGTCGGCGTGGCCGGTGTTGGTCATCGTCTTGCTGGTGTGGTGGCTGAAGACGATCGCGTACGAGTCCTTGTTGTCCCGCAGTTGCCTGTCCAGCCAGTTCAACTGGGCCGTCCCGATGGACCCTTCGTAGTGGCCGCCGGGGTCGGTGGTGTCGATGCTGATGCCGATGACGTCGTCGGCGATGCGGAAGGTGTAGTACTGGGTGCCGGCCGCGAGGTTGGCGGAGGAGTAGCCGTGGCCGACCGGTCCCAGGCCGCGGTGGGCGGGGTCGAGGTGGGCCTTGAGGTAGTCGGCCGGGGTGTAGGGGGCGCGCCGGTCGTCCGCCGTGACCGAACGCATGTCGCGGGCGTGCGCCTTCAGCAGGTCCCGGAAGGCGTGGCCCTGGGGGTCGTTGCCGCTCTTGATGTGGTCCTGGAGCTTCTTCGCCTCGGACGCGGACAGCGACATGAGCTTCTTGCCGCCGACGGCGTACTCGGCAAGCCAGGAGTCGCCGTGGCCGTAGCAGCCCAGCGGCATGGCGTCGTGGTTGCCGACGGTGGAGTACCACGGCAGGTTCAGGCCGGGGCTCCGCACCTCGCGGGTGGCGGCGGCGAGGAAGCCGGCGAGGTGCGGGAAGCCGAGCTGCTTGTCGCCGTCGCGGACCGTGGAGTCGGGCTGCCAGTACAGCTTCAGACCGCTGTTCTGGACGCCCTCGTAGTGGCGCGGGTCACCCGAGTTGGGGGTGATCCGGCCGCCGCTCATGATGGTGAGGAACCACTCCAGTTCGGTCTGGGAGTTGTTGTCGGTGTTGTCGCCGGTGGTCATGGCGAAGTGCAGCGGCGAGCCGGTGACCGGGGCGCCGCGCAGCGCGTTGATCCGCTCCACGAGGGAGACGGCGCCCTGCACGGTCAGCGCCTCGTGCGGGCGCCAGGCGTGCGGGTCGGTGGAGCGCAGGTACTCCAGCCGCATCGGGTGCTGGGCATCGATCAGGTGCAGGTCGGTGAGCTGCACGAAGGCGGCGAGCGCGGTACGGCGGCCGGCGCGGCCGGACTTGGCGGCGGCGAGCTCGCCGCGCACCACGCGGCTCCAGCCGGGCCCGTCGCCGAGGCGGCGGTACGGCGTGCTGGTGCGCGGGGCGGCGACGGTCGCGAGGGTGGTGCCCTTGGTGTAGGGCGCGAGGGGGGCGGCCGCGGCCCGGCGGGACTGCGCCACGACCGCCTGGTGGGGCTCGGTGGCGGCGGCGGCCTGGCTGTCGGTCGGCCGCAGGGCGAACCCGACGCCCGCGGAGACGGCTGCCGCGCCGGTGGCGGCGAGGACGGTACGGCGGTTGACCGCCGGCGTGCTGGTGGCGACAGAGCGTGTGCGCGACATGGCGCGATCTCCCCGAGTGCGGACGCGTCGGCAGTGGTCGCGGGTTTTCGCTCGCGCGAACGACCCGCTCGCTCTGGATGCTTGGCACCGGGGATGACCTGCGCGTGAACGAGACCGCAACGCGCAACGCCGATCACCGTACGTGGATCTACGGGCACCCCGCGCGTTCACGGGTGCTCGTCGCCCGGCCGGGGACCGGTCGCTCCGTGTTCATCTTCCGGGGTAGGGGAGGTGTTCCGCGGCCTTCAGGGAGTGCCCGGCGTCACGTGTCCGGTGACCGGCCGCTCCCGCCACAGCGTCAGTGCGACGTCCACCAGCCGGACCCGGTTCAGCCCGCTCACGTCGGTCATCGGATGCCAGGCCGCCATGTCGGTGGAGCCGCCGATCTCGTGGCGCAGGTCGCCGCCGGTGACGCGGCCCTCGTAGACCAGGCGCAGGCCCTGGCGGTCGACGGTGCGGCCGAGGCGGCGGGGGACGCGGAAGCGGTTGGTGTGGACGCCGAGGAGGCCGGTGACCTCGATCAGGTAGCCGGTCTCCTCTTCGACCTCCCGCAGGACGGTGTCGTAGGGGTCCTCCCCGTGCTCCATGCCGCCGCCCGGCAGGGTCCACTCGGGCCGGCCGTCGAAGCCGGTGCCGCGGGCCAGCAGGAGTCGGTCGTCGCGGACGCACACGGCGTAGGCCGCCACCCTCAATTTCTGTCGCACACCGGGAAGTTAGCCCGGCAGCGGCGGATTGGCAGGTGAGTATTCCGGCGCGGACCAGCGCAGGGGGAGCGCGGACCGCGTCTCGACGGCCTCACTCACGGTGAAGCGCACCGCGCGTTCCCCGTCGGGCCCGAACACCGTCCGCGCCTCGCCCGTCAGTTGCAGGGTGGTGCCCGTCGTCCAGTCGAGGAGGAGCAGTCCGGCACGGGGGTCGGCCTCGATGTTGCCGAGGGTGAGGAACATGTTGTTGCCCGGGTAGTCCCGCCAGGTCAGTTCACGCGGGGAGACCGGCCGCACGAACCCGGGGTTGCCGCCGCGATGGCTGACCTCCACGCCTCCCGGGCCGGCCGTGGCCAGGAAGAAGGTGTCCGCCGCCGCGACGAACTCCCGCTGGCCGTCGGTCAGTTCCGTGCCGACGCGGGGACTGTCCGGCGTGCGTCCGTCCACCACCTCGTACGACTGCCGGCGCTGGATGTACTTGGGGCAGTTGGCGAAGACCTTCTCCGCCGTGACCGCGAACCCCCGCGCCGTCGGTCGCAGCCGGCCGTTGAGGCGCATGCGGCGGCGGGTGCGCGGGTCCAGGGCGATGGTGCCCACGGGCGTGCCCGCGGTCGCGGACGCCCGCGCCAGCGGGTCGCCCTCCCGCACCGCGCCGGTCACCGACATCCGGTGCGGGTCCGTCGCCCGGACGAACCCGGGGGCGCCCGTCAGCGCGGAGGCCCAGACGCGGCCCGTGGCCGGGTCCGCCGCGCCCAGGACCAGCAGCGGCTGCGACTCCAGGAAGGCCGCCGCCACCGGCTTGACGCCCTCCCCCACCATCCGGCCCACGTGGTCGGCGGTGTCGCGCACGCCGAGCCGCTCCTGCAGCGCCCGCGCACCCTCGTGATACACGTCCATGAGCACCCCCGTCGCCTAGAAGAAACCGCAGGTCGGAGCCGATTCGACCGGCACGGGCGCGCCCTCGGCCCCGCTGGGCACCGAGATCTCCAGCCGGGTGCCGTCGGGGTCGTGGAAGAAGATGCCGCCCGACGCGGCGCCCTCGCGGTGGGCCACCACGCCCTCGTACGCGAAGTCGGCGCCGTACGCCTTCAGCGCCGCCTCGTACTCCCTGACCCGCTCGACCGAGTCCGCCTGGAACGCGAGGTGGTGCAGGCCGGCACGGGCGCCGTCGTACGCCTGGTCCGCCTGCTGCCAGAGCGTGAGGAGCAGGTTCTCGCCGTCGCCGAGGAAGGCGTACCGCCTGCCGTCCTCCTTGCCCTCGGCGACGAGGACGAAGCCCAGCACGTCGCGGTAGAAGGCGAGCGAACGGTCGAGGTCGGTGACGTTCAGGCCGATGTGGCCGGTGCGCAGCGTCGTCATGTCTCTCCTTGTGACGGACCTTCTCGGATCTAACCCTCGTACATGAGGTTAGGGGTTATAGGACGAGAGTGCAACCGGTCACGTACCCTTGAGCGGTTAGCCAGGAAGGAGCCCCCATGCCCCCCGCCCGCGACCCGCGCCCTCTCACCGGCGAGCCCCTCGCGCTCGACCTGCTCAACACGCGGTGGAACCGGGAGGGCGTGCTTCAGGACCTGCTCACCGGCACCGACGGGCTCGCGGTGTGGCTCGCGGCCAACGCCCTGGACGACCGCTTCACCGCCGACGCCACGACCCTGCGGCACCTGCTGCGGGCCCGCGACGCACTGAAGAAGGCCGTCGACGGGTCACTGGAGGAGGGCGCGCAGGCCGTGGACGCGGTCCTCGCGCACGGCAGGATCCGGGCCACACTCACCCCCGAAGGCCCGGGCGAGCTGGCCGAGTTCGCCGACCCGGCCTGGGGGCCCGCCTGGCTCGCCGCCCGGAACTACCTGGAGCTGCTGGCCACCGCACCCGACCGGATCCGCGGTTGCGCGCACGACGCGTGCGTCCTGCACTTCTTCGACACCTCGCGCAACGGCACGCGACGCTGGTGCTCGATGGCGGCCTGCGGCAACCGGGCCAAGGCGTCCCGGCATTACGCGCGCTCGAAGGAAGCGTGAAGGTCCGGGCGGTTCAACCGATTTGATCGCCTATGCCAGTAAAGGGCATCGGGGGTTTTCCCCATACATCCATCTCGTTTCGGTCAACATCTGCCAAACAACTGTCCCTTGCGTAAAGCTTTGCGGTCGTTCGCACGTTCCTTTCCGTACAAGGGATGCCGATGACCCTCACCCCCCAGAGACGCGTGGCCCGCACAGCCGTGGTCGCCGGTCTCGCCGCCGCGCTCTCCGCGGCCGGGCCCATACCCCTGGCCTTCTCCGCCGACGGCCCGCCCGCCGCCACCGCGCCCGCGGACGGCACCGTCAAGTCCGCGCAGAAGAAGCTCGGTTCCGACGACGCGGACCTGCTCGCCGACGCCAAGGCCGACGGCGCCAAGAACGTCACGATGATGATCGCCACCGCGCCCGGGCAGACCGAGCAGGTCGCCAAGGAGCTCGACGCGGTCGAGGGCGGCACGGTCGGAAGGACGTACGACAAGCTCGGCTACGTCCGCGCCACCGTCCCGACCGGCAAGGCCGACTCGGCCATCGCCGCCGCCGCGAAGCTCCCCTCCGTGCACGGCATCGACCTGCGCAACGAGATACCGCTGGACGACCCCGCCGTGACCGGCGGCGCCAAGTCCGCCTCGCACGACACGACTTACCCGGCCCCGGGCAAGAAGACCCCGGCCCGCAACCCGTACAACCCGTCCTTCGAGACGGGTGCCGTCGACTTCGTGAAGGACCACCCGAAGGCGGACGGCCGCGGCGTCACCATCGGCATCCTCGACTCGGGCGTCGACCTCGGCCACCCGGCGCTGCAGAAGACCACCACCGGCGAACGGAAGATCGTCGACTGGGTGACGGCGACGGACCCGGTGACCGACGGCGACGGCACCTGGCGGCGGATGACCGCCGCGGTCTCCGGCCCGGTGTTCACCTTGGGCGGCAAGACCTTCAAGGCGCCCGAGGGCTCGTACAAGTTCAACTACATGTACGAGTCCGCCACGACCGGTGGCGACATGAAGGGCGACCTGAACCGCGACGGCGACACGACCGACGCGTGGGGCGTGCTCTACGACGCGGCCTCCGGCACCGTGCGGGTCGATACGAACGACAACCTGGACTTCACCGACGACGTGCCGATGAAGCCGTACAAGGACGGCTTCCAGATCGGCTACTTCGGCACCGACGACCCGTCCACGGACGTCGTCGAGCGCATCCCGTTCGTCGTGGAGATCCGCAAGGACGTCGTCTACAACTCCTCCGGCTCCAAGGCCGACTACGTCAACATCGGCGTCATCGAGTCCGAGCACGGCACCCACGTCGCCGGCATCACCGCCGCCAACGGCCTGTTCGGCGGCCGGATGAACGGCGCCGCCCCCGGCGCGAAGATCGTCTCCTCCCGTGCCTGCACCTGGAGCGGCGGCTGCACCAACGTCGCGCTCACCGAGGGCATGATCGACCTCGTCGTCAACCGCGGCGTCGACATCGTCAACATGTCGATCGGCGGCCTGCCGGCGCTCAACGACGGCAACAACGCCCGCTCCGAGCTGTACACGCGGCTCATCGACACCTACGGCGTGCAGCTGGTGATCTCGGCCGGCAACTCCGGCCCCGGCGCCAACACCATCGGCGACCCGGGCCTGGCCGACAAGGTGATCTCCGTCGGCGCCGCCATCTCCAAGGAGACCTGGGCCGCCAACTACGGCTCGGCCGTGGAGAAGAAGTACGCGATGATGCCCTTCTCCTCCCGCGGCCCGCGCGAGGACGGCGGCTTCACGCCCACCCTGGTCGCCCCCGGCGCCGCCATCAACACCACCCAGACCTGGCTGCCGGGCTCCCCGGTCGCCGAGGCGGGCTACACGCTGCCGGCCGGCTACTCCATGCTGCAGGGCACCTCGATGGCGTCCCCGCAGGCCACCGGCGCCACCGCGCTGCTGCTGAGCGCCGCCAAGCAGAAGGGCCTCGCCCTGACCCCCGCCGACCTGCGCACGGCGCTGACCTCGACGGCCGGTCACATCAAGGGCGTTCAGGCGTACGAGGAAGGCGCGGGCCGCATCGACATCGTCGACGCCTGGGACGCCATCCGGCACGGCGCCACCGCCCACGACTACACCGTCAAGGCGCCGGTCGACACCGCGATCGACTACGCCCTGAAGACGCCCGGCTTCGGCACCGGCCTCTACGACCGCGAGGGCGGCCTGAAGGCCGGCGAGAAGAAGACGTACGACATCACCGTCACCCGGACCTCCGGCCCGGACAAGGCGATCCGCCACGAGCTGCACCTCGCCAACAACGCCGGTGACACCTTCCGGATCGTCGGCGACGACGAGGTGCGGCTGCCGCTGAACCAGCCGGTGACCGTCAAGGTGCAGGCCAAGCCGCGCTCCGCCGGTCTCAAGAGCGCGATCCTGGAGGTCGACGACCCGCGGACCGAGGGCGTCGACAAGCAGATCCTGGCCACCGTCGTGGTCTCGACGCCGGTGAAGTACACCTTCTCCGCCGCGAACACCGTGCAGCGCAACAGCACCCAGTCGTACTTCGTGACCGTGCCCGAGGGCGCCAAGTCGCTGGAGGTCGCGATCGGCGGGCTGAAGGACAAGAGCCAGACCCGGTTCATCGCGATCCACCCCTACGGCGTCCCGGTCGACAACACCAGCACGCCGTACTGCTACAACAACTACCTGGACGGCAACGGCTGCAAGCCCGACGTGCGCGCGTACGCGGACCCGCAGGCCGGCGTCTGGGAGATCGAGGTCGAGTCGCGCCGCACCTCGCCGCTGCTCGACAACCCGTACAAGCTGGACGTCGCCGTCTACGGCGCCGCCTTCGACCCGGCGACGGTGACCGTGCCCGAGGCGAAGGTCGGCACGCCGGCCCCCGTCTCCTGGAAGGTGACGAACACGCTCGCCGCGATCGACGGCCACCTGGCCGGCGGTCCGCTGGGCTCCGCCAAGTCGGCACGCCCGACCATCAAGCAGGGCGAGACGCAGACCACGACGGTCGAGGTACCGGCGGGCGCCAAGTCCCTCGACGTGGCCATCGGCAAGGTCTCCGACGCCTCCGCCGACCTCGACCTGACGGTGAGGAACGCCGCGGGCACGGTCGTCGGCCAGTCCGCCGACGGCGACTCGGAGGAGGCGGTCTCCATCGCCTCGCCGGCCGCCGGCACGTACACCGTCGAGGTCGCGGGCTACTCCGTCCCGGCCGGCTCCACCGCCTACGACTACCAGGACGTCTTCTTCTCCCCATCCCTGGGCACCGTCACCGTCGACGAGTCGGCGCCGGTGAAGCTCGGCACGGGCGCCTCGGCGACCGTCTCGGGCACGGTCAGCGCGGCGGCCGCCGCCCCGGAGGGCCGTGCGTTCTTCGGCCAGGTGCAGCTGGTCAACGCCCGCGGCACGGTCGCGGGCACCGGCAGCGTGAAGATCGAGAAGGTCACGCAGTAACCGGAACGGCACAGGTGGGGGCGGGCGTCCGTACGGGCGCCCGCCCCTCGCCGTCCCCGCCCGTCAGCAGGTGAGGCCGGCCGACTCCGGCAGGGCCCCGAGCAGCCCGGGGCGCTCCCGGGCGATGTCCTTCTCCCCGACGAGGACGTAGTCCGGGGTGGTGGCCTGCGGCGGCACGCCGACCAGGACGCGGTCGCCCTTGTGCAGGTCCTTGGGGACGGTCTCCCCGTCGACCAGCAGGCTCACCTCCCCCTTCCCCTTCGCGGGCTTGTACGACCGGGTCACGTGCAGGGTGATCCGCTCGTGCCCGGCCTCGCCCGGCGCCTGTTCCACCCGGGTCACCTCGCCCTCGGCGACCAGGCCCGCGCAGGCCAGGTAGCCGGGGCTGGAGAACGGCGAGCGGGGCGCGGCCGAGTCGGCGGCCTTGGCGCCGGACGCGCTCTTCGAGTCGGCGCCCATGCCGCCGCCGGCCTGTCCGAGCAGCCAGACCATGCCCGAGAGCACGCCCGTGACGGCGGCGACGGCGAGGCCCGCGAAGGCGAACCTGCGCACCGGGCGCCGGGCGCGGGGCGCCCGTACCGCCGAAGGCTGCCGGTCCGGCCGCGGCCGCGCCGCCAGCGCGTCCCCGATCAGCCCGAGCTGCTCGCGCAGCAGGGCCACATCGGCCTCGGCCCGCCGGTGCTCGGCGAGGAAGGCGGCGTCGGCGCCGTCCGGGGGCCGCTCGCCGGTGATCGCGGCCATCAGCGCGTCCGTGCCGTCGCCGGGTCCGTGGGTCTCGTGTTCGGCGGTCATCTCACACCACCTCGTCCTCGTGCAGGCGGGCGCGCAGGGCCCGGACCGCCGTGTGCAGCCGGCTCTTGACCGTGCCCTCCGGGACGCCGAGCTCCTGGGCGATCGAGCGGACGGGCAGGTCGGCGTAGAAGCGCAGGACGAGGACCTGACGCTGGGCGTCGGGCAGTTCGTCCAGCCCCTGGGCGACGGCCAGGGACAGCACGCTGGTGTCCTCGCCGGAGGGCTGCTCGTGCTGGCGCAGGGAGGACAGCCGCTCCCCCAGCCGCTCCTGGCGCTTCTTGGCCCGGTGCCAGTCCATGGCGAGGTTGGAGGCGACGACCGCCGCCCACGCGGAGACGTCGCGCGGCGCCTCGTAGCCCTTCGCCGCCCGCTCCAGCAGCCGCAGGCGTACCTGCTGTACCCCGTCCGGCAGGTCCGCCTGCGGCACCCCGCCCAGCGCGAGCACCGCCCGCACCCGGCGTTCCTGAGCCGCGTCCAGGGGATCACCGTGATCGTCCTCCTGGACCCGGCGGGCCTTCCTGCGCAGCACAAGCCACCCCCTCACCGCGTTTCCTCTACGACGCGGGACGGCCCGGAAACGTTCGCCGGAGGTTGGCGCCACGTGTAGAGGCGTACGTCACACCCGCGCCCGGAGCTGCACGGCTTGCGGCGAAGGGCGATCGTAGGGCGAACTTCTGCAGCTCAGAAGGGGCGTGGCGGGAGTTTGGCAGCCGCAGACCGGTCCGTGCCGTCCCGCTCCTCGGGCATGGCGTGCAAAGAATTGGACAGGTGGCACCGGGTCGGCCGCATGATGGAAAAGCCGCAGACACCGAGAACATCCAGAAGGAGTCACCGTGAGGGTCGGAATCGTCGGAGCCACCGGTCAGGTCGGCACGGTCATGCGCAGGATCCTCACGGAACGGAACTTCCCGGTCACCGAGCTGCGCCTGTTCGCCTCGGCCCGTTCGGCGGGGACGGTCCTGGACGGCGTCACGGTGGAGGACGCGGCGGCCGCGGACTACACCGGCCTGGACATCGTGCTGTTCTCCGCGGGCGGCGCGACCTCGAAGGCGCTGGCCGAAAAGGTCGCCTCGCAGGGCGCGGTCGTGATCGACAACTCCTCCGCCTGGCGCAAGGACCCCGAGGTCCCGCTGGTCGTCTCCGAGGTGAACCCGCACGCGATCGCCGACCGCCCCAAGGGCATCATCGCCAACCCGAACTGCACGACGATGGCCGCGATGCCGGTCCTGAAGCCGCTGCACGCCGAGGCGGGCCTGGAGGCGCTGGTCGTCGCCACCTACCAGGCGGTGTCCGGCTCGGGCCTCGCGGGCGTGGCCGAGCTGCACGGCCAGACGCAGAAGGTCGTGGCCGACGCCGACAAGCTCACCCACGACGGCGGAGCGGTCGACTTCCCCGAGCCGGGCGTCTACAAGCGGCCCATCGCCTTCAACGTCCTGCCCTTCGCCGGCAACCTCGTCGACGACGGCCTGAACGAGACCGACGAGGAGCAGAAGCTCCGCAACGAGTCCCGCAAGATCCTGGAGATCCCCGAGCTGAAGGTCTCCGGCACCTGCGTCCGCGTCCCCGTCTTCTCGGGCCACTCCCTGCAGGTCAACGCCCGCTTCGCCCGCCCGATCAGCCCCGAGCGCGCCACCGAGCTGCTCGCCGGCGCCCCGGGCGTCGCGCTCTCCGACATCCCCACCCCGCTGCAGGCCGCCGGCCAGGACCCGTCCTTCGTCGGCCGCATCCGCGCGGACGAGACCGTCGACAACGGCCTCGCCCTGTTCATCTCCAACGACAACCTCCGCAAGGGCGCGGCCCTGAACGCGGTGCAGATCGCGGAACTGGTGGCGGCCGAGCTCAAGAGCTAGGGCCTCCTGACCTCGTAGAGGAAGCAGCCGTACTCGACGGCCCGGACGTGGACGAGCGCCACGGCCGGGTCGTCGAATGCTGTCCGGAAGGCGTCGTCGTCCGGGGCGTCGACCAGTTCCCCGCCCAGGATGCGGCCCTCGGCGGAGTAGCGGCGCAGGACGCGGTGCGCGTTCGCGAAGGGGTGGCCGTCGAGGTCGGGGCCCGGGCACTCCTCGGCGTGGACGAAGACGGGCCCCTGCTCGTCGTAGGCCCCGGGGGCGGCGCCCGTCGCGGCCGCCCAGCGGCGCAGCGGCGCGTACGACACCAGGGCGATCCGCTCCCCGGGCGCGCTGCGGCGCAGACAGCAGCGCAGGGGCGCGCCGCCCTCGTCGTCGGTGAACGCGGTCATCGGGCGGCCCGCGTCGTCGGCGGTGCGCAGCTCCTTGAGGACGGACGGTTCGACGGGTCGTGCGGTGTAGGTCGTCATGTGTTCACGGTCGCGCGCGGCCGCCGCGCTCACCGGCGGTTATTGGACATCGCCTTCCCTCCACCGGCGTGGAAGGATGGCCGGACCGCCGAACCGACACATACCGAGGAGATGACCGCGTGCCTGGCACAAACCTGACTCGCGAAGAGGCTCAGCAGCGGGCGAAGCTGCTCACCGTCGAGTCGTACGAGATCGACCTCGACCTCTCCGGCGCGCAAGAGGGCGGTACGTACCGGTCCGTGACGACGGTGCGCTTCGACGTCGCAGAGAACGGGGCGGAGTCCTTCATCGACCTGGTGGCCCCGACGGTCCACGAGGTCACCCTGAACGGCGACGCGCTCGACCCGGCCGAGGTGTTCGCGGACTCCCGCATCGCCCTGCCCGGCCTGCTGGAGGGCCGCAACATCCTGCGCGTGGTCGCCGACTGCGCGTACACCAACACCGGCGAGGGCCTGCACCGCTTCGTCGACCCCGTCGACGAACAGGCGTACCTCTACACCCAGTTCGAGGTGCCCGACGCGCGCCGGGTGTTCGCCTCCTTCGAGCAGCCGGACCTCAAGGCCACCTTCCAGTTCACGGTGAAGGCGCCGGCCGGCTGGACCGTCATCTCCAACTCGCCGACGCCCGAGCCCAAGGACGACGTCTGGGTGTTCGAGCCGACGCCGCGGATCTCGACGTACATCACGGCACTGATCGTCGGCCCGTACCACTCCGTGCACAGCGTGTACGAGAGGGACGGCCAGTCGGTGCCGCTGGGCATCTACTGCCGGCCCTCGCTCGCCGAGTTCCTGGACTCCGACGCGATCTTCGAGGTCACGCGGCAGGGCTTCGAGTGGTTCCAGGAGAAGTTCGACTACGCCTACCCGTTCAAGAAGTACGACCAGCTGTTCGTGCCGGAGTTCAACGCGGGCGCGATGGAGAACGCGGGCGCGGTGACCATCCGCGACCAGTACGTCTTCCGGTCCAAGGTGACCGACGCCGCCTACGAGGTGCGCGCGGAGACGATCCTGCACGAGCTGGCGCACATGTGGTTCGGCGACCTCGTCACCATGGAGTGGTGGAACGACCTGTGGCTGAACGAGTCGTTCGCCACCTACACCTCCATCGCCTGCCAGGCGCACCACCCCGCCTCGCGCTGGCCGCACTCGTGGACGACGTTCGCCAACTCCATGAAGACGTGGGCCTACCGGCAGGACCAGCTGCCCTCCACCCACCCGATCATGGCCGAGATCCGCGACCTCGACGACGTGCTCGTCAACTTCGACGGCATCACGTACGCCAAGGGCGCCAGCGTCCTCAAGCAGCTGGTCGCCTACGTCGGCATGGACGAGTTCTTCCGCGGTGTGCAGGCGTACTTCAAGCGGCACGCGTTCGGCAACACGCGCCTGTCCGACCTGCTCGGCGCGCTGGAGGAGACCTCCGGCCGTGACCTGGGCACCTGGTCGGAGAAGTGGCTGCAGACGGCCGGCATCAACGTCCTGCGCCCGGAGATCGAGACCGGCCCCGACGGCGTCGTCACCTCCTTCGCCATCCGCCAGGAGGCCCCGGCGCTCCCGGCGGGCGCCAAGGGCGAGCCGACGCTGCGGCCGCACCGCATCGCCGTCGGCCTGTACGAGCTCGACGAGGCGAGCGGCAAGCTGGTCCGCGAGGAGCGGATCGAGCTGGACGTCGACGGCGAGCTGACCGCCGTACCGCAGCTGGCCGGCAAGCGCCGTCCGGCCGTGGTGCTGCTCAACGACGACGACCTGTCGTACGCCAAGGTCCGTCTCGACGAGCACTCGCTGGCGTTCGTCACCGAGCACCTCGGCGACTTCGAGTCCTCGCTGCCGCGCGCCCTGTGCTGGGCGTCGGCCTGGGACATGACCCGGGACGCCGAACTCGCCACCCGCGACTACCTGTCCCTCGTCCTGTCGGGCATCGGCAAGGAGTCCGACATCGGTGTCGTGCAGTCGCTGCACCGCCAGGTGAAGCTGGCGATCGAGATGTACGCCGACCCGACCGCCCGTGAGGCCCTGCTGACCCGCTGGACCGACGCCACGCTCGCGCATCTGCGCTCCGCGGAGCCGGGCAGCGACCACCAGCTGGCCTGGGCGCGCGCGTTCGCGGCCACGGCCCGCACGCCGGAGCAGCTGGACCTGCTGGAGGCGCTGCTCGACGGTTCGCAGACGGTCGAGGGGCTGACCGTCGACACCGACCTGCGCTGGGCGTTCGTGCAGCGGCTCGCGGCGGTCGGCCGGTTCGACGAGGCGGAGATCGCCGCCGAGTACGAGCGGGACCGGACGGCCGCCGGTGAGCGGCACGCGGCCAGCGCCCGCGCCGCCCGTCCGACGGCCGAGGCGAAGGCGGAGGCCTGGGCGTCGGTCGTGGAGTCCGACAAGCTGCCGAACGCCGTGCAGGAGGCGGTCATCGGCGGCTTCGTGCAGGCCGACCAGCGCGAGCTGCTGGCGCCGTACACGGAGAAGTACTTCGAGGTGGTCAAGGACATCTGGGGGTCGCGTTCGCACGAGATGGCCCAGCAGATCGCCGTGGGCCTGTACCCGGCGTTCCAGGTCTCGCAGGAGATCCTGGACCGCACGGACGCCTGGATGGCCGACGCGGAGCCGAACGCGGCCCTGCGCCGCCTGGTCTCGGAGTCCCGCTCGGGCGTGGAACGCGCGCTGAAGGCGCAGGCGGCGGACGCGGCCGTCTAGTCCGCGGGTACGACGCGAAGCGCTACGAGGCGAAGCGCTACGACGACGAAGGGCGCCCGGCGATCCGCCGGGCGCCCTTTCGCGTCCGTGCCCTCAGCGGGCCACCATGCCGCCGGTGACGTTGACGAAGGTGCCGGTGAGGCCGGCCGCGTGGTCGGAGGCGAGGAAGACGGCGGTGGCGGCGACCTCGGCGAGGGTGGGGTTGCGGCGGGTCATGCGCATCTGGGCGAGGCCCTCGACGATGCCCTGGACGGCGGCGGCGTCGATGGCGGGGTTGACCGCGGACAGCTTCTCGACGGTGAACGTCTCCGGCACCCCGGCCGCCCACATGCCCACGGCCCGCACCCCGCGCGGCCCCAGCTCGATCGCCAGGTTGCGTACGAGCGTGTCGATCGCGGCGTCGGCGGGCCCGGTCCCGCCCATCATCGGACTGCCGTGCGCGGAGCCGCTGTTCAGGGTGAGGATCACGCCGGAGCCGCGCTCGGCCATGCGGCGGCCGGCGGCGCGGGCGGTGAGGAAGTTGGCGCGCAGGCCGTCGGTCACCGGCCGCAGGAAGTCGTCCACGGGCATCTCGGTGAGTGGGGCGCCCTGCACGTCGCCGCGGGTGACGAGGTTGAAGGAGACGTCGACGTCACCGACGCGCGCGAGGTGCTCCTCGACGGCCTGCTCGTCGAGCGCGTCCACCACGGCGACCTCGGCGTCCTCGAGGTCGGCGGCCACCGCCTCCAGCGTCTCGCGGGTACGGCCCACCAGGTGCAGGCGGGCGCCCTCGGCCGCGAAGGCGCGGGCGACCGCACCGCCGATCGAGCCGCCGGCGCCGTAGATGATCGCGGTCTTGTCGGTGAGCAGCATGGTGATCTCCTGAGGAAGTGCGTTCCGTGTCGGTCGGACATACAGACGCACGGGACCTCGCCCGCTCATCGGTGGGGCCGGGTCACAGGCGCAGCGGCAGGCCGAAGGCCGGGAACAGGTGCGGTTCGAAGGAGGTGATCTCCACGATCCGGTCGTCGGCGTCGAAGCGCAGGACGTCGAGGACCTGGGCGCGGTAGACGTTCGTGCCGGGCCTGCGGACGTAACCGCCCGCCGCGAGCTGGCCGTTGGCGCGGGCGGGCAGGTGCCGCCAGTGGCCGAAGAACAGGGGGGACGCGGGGTCGAGGGTGGGCCGCAGGAACTCCACGAGCGCGTCCCGGCCGGTGAACCAGAACGGGTTGGGCGGCATCGTCAGCGTGACGTCCTTGCTGAGCAGGTCGGTCATCGCGGTGAAGTCGAGGGTCTGGGCGGCGCTCATGTACCGGTGCAGGACGGTGCGCTGGGCGTCCGTGGGCTCCGCGGTGCGCCAGTCGGCGCGCCGGCCGGGCAGGTGGTCGCGGAGGGTGGGGCGGGCGCGCTGCAGGGCGCTGTTGGCGGAGGCGACGGTCAGGCCGAGGGCGTCGGCGGTCTCGGCGGCGGACAGGCCGAGCACGTCCCGCAGGATCAGCACGGCGCGCTGGCGGGGCGGCAGGTGCTGGATCGCGGCGAGGAAGACCAGTTCCAGGGTCTCCCGGGAGACGGCGGCGGCCTCGGGCTGTTCCTCGGCGGAGGGCAGTTCGTCGTCGGGGTAGGGCTGGAGCCAGGTGAGGCGGGCGGGGGGTTCGCCGGTGCCGTGGTTCATGCCGGGGATCGGCTCGTAGCGCTGGGGGCGGCGGGCGGTGCGGCGCTGGAAGTCCAGGCAGGCGTTGGTGGCGATGCGGTACAGCCAGGTGCGGGCGCCGGCCCGCCCCTCGAAGGCGTCCCGGGCCCGCCAGGCCCGCAGGAACGTCTCCTGCACGAGGTCCTCGGCGTCGTCGTAGGAGCCGGTCATGCGGTAGCAGTGGACGTGGATCTCGCGGCGGTGGGACTCGGTGAGGGCGGCGAAGTCGGCCTCGGTGAGGGCGGAGCGGGCGGCGGAGGGTTGCGTCACGGGTTCCGGCGTGACGTTTTCCCCGGGGGCGGTCGGCGTGACGTTTCCCGTGCCTTGTTGCGTCACGGTCGCCTGCGTGACGGAATCGTTCGCGGTGTCGCGGGCGACCCGGGCGACGCGGCGGAGCCGGGCGACGGACGCCGACAGCTCGGTCACCCCGGAGTACAGGACGGACGCCGGCTGCGGCACCAGGTCCGTCACCCGGCGCCCGATGTCGTCGATCAGGCCCTGCACACCGGCCCCGGCGTCGGCCGCGTTCTGCCGCCGCTCCCGGTAGGCCTTCTGCCGGCACGCGGCCGAGCAGTACACGGAACTGCGGCCGGTACGGCCCGCCCGAGCGGGCAGCGGCTTGCCGCAGCTGGCACAGACGTCGGCGACCACGGGCACCTCCGGGCTGGGCGCGTTGCGTCACGTGGGGACGGAGTGACGCTATCGCGGTACGGGGCCGCGGGGACCCCTCGGTCACGCCGGTTCGGCCGGCCCCGTGAGGTGGGTGCGGGCGACCTTGCGGAACGCGGTCACCAGACGGCCGCGGTCGCCGGCCCGGGTGGCGAGGGCGACCTGGCTGGGCTCCACGCCGTGCAGCGGGACGGCGGTCAGGTCGGGGCGCAGCCGGATGCCGGTCGGGTACGCCGTGACGACCAGGGCCTCCCCGGCGGCGACGACCTCGAACTTGTCCTCCAGGTCCTGGATCTCGGGGCCTTCGGGCACCGGGCGGCCGTCCGGTCGCGGCTCCAGCCGCCAGAAGGCAGCCCAGGCGGGGTCGGCGCCGGTGATCCGGGGCATCGGCTCGTCCGCGATGTCGTCGACGGTCACGGACTCCTTGCCGGCCAGCCGGTGACCGACGGGGACGACCACGGCCCTCGGCTCGTCGTAGAGGACCGTCACCTCCAGCTGGTCGGTGGCGAAGGGCAGCCGGGTCACCACGACGTCCACCCGGTGCCCGAGCAGCGCCGCCCGCCCCTCGTCCCAGCCCAGGTGCCGGCTGCGCACATCCGCCTCCGGATGCCGGCGCCGCATCTCGCGCACGGCCGCGGTGACCATGAGGCCGCTGGTGAAACCGACGGTGAATCTGCTCGGCTCGGCGGCGGCGCGGGCCTCGGCCGCGGCCTGCTCGGCGGAGCGCAGCAGCGCCCTCGCGCGGGGCAGGAACGCCTCTCCGGCCTCGGTGAGCCGGGTGCCGCGCGGGGTGCGGTCCAGCAGCCGGGCGCCGACCTGCGCCTCCAGGCCGACGATCTGCCGGCTCAGGGAGGGCTGGGTGATGTGCAGGGCCGCCGCGGCCCGCCCGAAGTGGCGGTGCTCGGCGACGGCGGTGAAGTAACGGACCAGACGGAGGTCGAGGTCGGCCATGCGTTCAGCCTACTCACCTGCGGTGATGCCTCAGCCGTATTGCGCCATGCGAAACAGGCTTTGGACGCGGCCCGCGGCTCCTCCCGAGGATGGAGGCACACCCACCCACCCCTTTCGAAGGGCACTCCGTCATGCGCGTATTCGTCACGGGCGCCACCGGTTTCATCGGTTCCGCCGTGGTCCGCGAACTCCTCGACGCCGGTCACGAGGTCACCGGTCTCGCCCGCTCCGACGCCTCGGCCGAGGCGCTGCGGGCGGCCGGGGCCGGCGTGCACCGCGGGGACCTCGCCGACCCGGCCTCCCTCGCCGCGGGGGCGGCCGCCGCCGACGGCGTCGCCCATCTCGCCTTCATCCACGACTTCTCCGGCACCTTCGACTTCGCCGCCGCGTGCGCGGCCGACCTGCGGGCCGTCGAGGCGATCGGGGCGGCGCTGGAGGGCTCGGACCGGCCCTTCGTGATGGCCTCGGGCACCGCGCTGCTGCCGCCGGGCCGGGTCAACACCGAGGAGGACACCGCCCCGCCGGAGTCGTTCGGAGCGGTCCGGGCGCGGAGCGAGGACGCGGCCGTGGCGCTGGCGGACCGCGGGGTGCGGTCCGCCGCCGTACGGTTCCCGCCGACCGTGCACGGCCGGGGCGACCACGGCTTCATCGCGATGCTGGTGGCCCTCGCCCGGGAGAAGGGCTTCTCCGGGCACGTCGGTGACGGCGCCAACCTCTGGCCCGCCGTGCACCGTTCGGACGCCGGCCGTCTGGTCCGGCTCGCCCTGGAGTCGGCGCCGGCGGGCAGCCGCCTGCACGCCGTGGGCGAGGAGGGTGTCCCGTTCCGCGAGATCGCCGACGCCATCGGCCGCCACCTGGACCTGCCGGTGCGCTCCGTCGCCGCCGAGGAGGCGGAGGCCCACTTCGGCTGGCTCGGTCACATCGTCCCCCTCGACGTACCGGCGTCGAACACGCTGACCCGGAAGTGGCTGTCCTGGGAGCCGACGGGCCCGGGCCTGCTGGAGGACCTGGAGGAGGGGCACTACTTCAGCGCGTAGGCGAGGGCGCGGGCGCGGGGCTGGGTGCCTCCGTCACGGTGTCTCCCGCGGCGACGCGGGACGCCCGCCGGCCGGCCCCGAGCTGCCCCGCCACCGTCGCCCCGAACGCCAGGGCCATGCCGGCCAGCTGGACCGGCGTGAGGGTCTGGCCGAGGGCCGCCCAGCCGACGATCGCGGCGGTGAGCGGGGAGAGCGGGCCGAGGAAGGTGACCTGGGTGGCGGTCAGGCGGCCGATGCCGCGGAACCACAGCCAGTAGGCGACGGCCGTGTTGGCCAGGGCGAGGTAGATGTAGCCGCCGATCGCGCGGGCGTCCAGGGCGGGCGGGGCGCCCTCGACGAGGAGGGCGAGCGGGGCGATGAGCAGCCCTCCGGCCGTCAGCTGCCAGCCGGTCAGGGCGAGCGGGCCCACCCCGTCGGGACGCCCCCACTTCTTGGTGAGCACCGTGCCGGTGGACATCGACGCGGTCGAGCCGACGGCGGCCAGGACGCCGACGGGGTCGAGCGCCCCGGCCGCCCTCAGGACGACGAGACTGACGCCGAACGCCGCCACGAACCCGGCGAGCAGGGCCCGCCCCGTCGGCCGCTGACCCAGCAGCAGCGCCGACAGCCCGACCACGAACAGCGGCCCGGCCGAGCCCACGACGGCCGCCATGCCGCCGGGCAGGCGGTACGCCGACAGGAACAGCAGCGGGAAGAACGCGCCGATGTTCAGCGCGCCGAGCACGGCCGACCGCCACCACCAGGCCCCCCGCGGCAGCACCCGCCCGACGGCCAGCAGCACCAGCCCCGCGGGAAGGGCACGGGCGAGCGCGGTGAACAAAGGCCGGTCGGCCGGCAGGAACTCCGTGGTGACGGCATAGGTGGTCCCCCAGGACACGGGAGCGAGCGCGGTACCCAGAACGATTGCGGAACGCTTCATGACCGGCTTCCTTCGGCGGGGCGGGAGGTGAGCGGGGTGGGCCCGGCTGCGGCGGGGCGGGAGGCGAGCGGCGCTCTCTTGGCTGCCGCTGTGAGGGAGGGGCTCGGCGGGGCCGCTTCCGGCTGGCGGGAGGCGCTCGGCGCGGTGCCGACTCCCGCCGTGCGGGAGGCGAGCCGCGTGGTTCCGGTCGTGGTGGGCGCGGTGGCCGTGTGGACGATCGTGGTCGTCGTGGGGCGTACCGCGTCGGCCGGCAGGTGCCGTTCCGTGCGGATCAGGAGGGCCGCGGCGGCGGCCGAGGTGAGGACGAGGAGCGCCCAGGGCGCCCGGCCGTCCACCGCGAGCAGTGCCGTGAACAGCGACGGCGCGACCGCCTTCGCCAGCGACCAGGACATCTGGTAGGCCGCCAGGTACCGGCCGCGCACGGCCTCGGGGGCCGCCGCCACGGCGAGGACCTCGGCGGCGGGGCTGTGGATCAGCTCACCGAGGGTGTAGACGAGGACCACGGCGACCAGGCCCCCGCCCAGCACCGCCGTGGAGCCCGGCCGCAGGGTGCCCAGCGCGATCTGCGCGAGGAACGCGGCCGCGAACAGGGCGCCGCCCAGCGCCGCCGCCCGGGTGCGCCGTGCCCCGGTCCGGCGCACCCGCCCGCCGACGAACACCCCGGCCACCGCGCACAGCACGGTGTTGAGCGTGAACGCGGCGCCGGTGAGCACCGCGGGCCCGTGCAGCCATTCCACGACGAACAGCGGGAAGAGCACCGACAGCGCCGAATAGCTGAGCGCGTTCAGGAAGTTGGCGCCGGTGACCACCAGGAAGGGCCGGTCGGCGAGCACCAGCCGGTATCCGGCCCCGGCCCTGGGCTCCGCCGCGCGGCCGGTCGCGGGCAGCGGCCGCAGGGGGCGCAGCAGCAGCGCGGCGAGGGCGAAGGACAGCGCGTTGCCCCAGGCCGCGTAGGTGTAGCCGGTGGTGCCGGCGAGTGCGATGACGAGCGTGGCGAGCAGGGCGCCGGCGCCGTAGCCGCCGTTCTGCATCGCCCGGTTGGCCGCCTGCAGCCGGTCCCGGCCGGCACCCCGCGCCACCTCGCCCAGCAGCGAGGACTGTACGGCGGGGAAGGCGCGGTCGGCCGCGGCGGTGACCAGGGCGACCGCGGCGAAGGCGGGAAGAGAGCCGGCGAAGGGGTACAGGGCGAAGCCGACGGCCCGCACCCCGTACAGCGCCAGCTGCACGCGCCGCGCGCCGAACCGGTCGACGGCCGCCCCGGCCGGCGGCAGCGCGGCCATCCCGGCGAGCCCGGTCACGGTGAGCACCAGGCCGACGACGGTGAAGGACAGGCCGGTGACGTGATGGAAGAAGACCAGCGTGAACGGTACGTACATGCCGGTGCCGACGCCGTTGACGGCGGCGGCGACGGGCAGCGCCCACTGGCCGGGTATGCGCTCGGGTTTCTCCACGGTCGGCCCCTCCACGATTAGCTTGGCTGTCATTAGCTTAGCGCTAAGCAACTTTCCGTCAAGCTACTTTCTTGCGGCCGACCGGACCGGTGCGGATACTCGGGACATGAGTGCAGAGCGCAAGGACGCCGTCGACGCGATCATCGAGCAGTGGGCGCGGGCGCGGCCCGACCTCGACACCAGGGCGATGGAGGTCTTCGGCCGGATCTACCGGCTCTCGCGCACCATGGGCGACCGCATGGAGAAGGCCTACGCCCCGTACGGCATCTCACGCGGCGAGTTCGACGTCCTGGCGACCCTGCGCCGCTCCGGGGAGCCGTACACCCTCTCGCCGCGCCAGCTCTCGGCGACCCTGATGCTCACCACGGGCGGCATGACCGGCCGCCTGGACAAGCTGGAGCGCGCCGGACTCCTGCGCCGCTCCCCCGACCCACACGACCGCCGGGCCCTCCAAGTGACGCTCACCGACAAGGGGTTGGAGGTCATCGACCAGGCGGTCGGCGCGGGCCTGGCCGTCCAGACGGCGGCACTGTCCCCGATGGACGACGAACAGGCCGGCCAACTGGCCGACCTGTTGCGAGAGTTGCTGGCGGGGACACAGGAGACGGAGCACTAGGACCCCGAGGGCCGCCGCTCGGCGTCAGCCGACGTGCCGGGCGAGCGCGTCCTCGATCGCCGCCGCGTCCGCCGACTCCGCCGCCCAGGCCACGTATCCGTCGGGCCGCACCAGCAGCGTCGTACCGCGCCCGCTCGCCCAGCGTTCCACAGTCAGCCGGTCCCTGTCGGTGCTCAGGCCGGCGTGGGGCTCGGGGGTGATCAGGGCGAACCGGCCGCCGCGCAGGGCCTCGTAGAGGCGGCCGCTCTCCAGGGCCACGTCCGGGACCCGGGCGCCGGTGAGGCGGTGGGCGCCCCGCGGCGCCGGGTACCGGTAGCCGATCCCGGTGATCTGGCGGGCCGCCCTGCGGCGGGCCGGGGCGACGGCGTTCAGGAACGCGGTCAGTGCCGCGCGCAGCCCCAGCTCCCACGGCCCCTTGGCCATCGCCAGGCGCACGATGCCGCCGCTGCTGCGCAGGACGGCCGTGCCGACGGGGTGCCGCTCGGCCTGGTAGCTGTCGAGAAGCGCCGGGTCCGCGTGGCCGCCCACCACCTGGGCCAGCTTCCAGCTCAGGTTGGCCGCGTCCTGAAGGCCGGTGTTCATGCCCTGGCCGCCGGCCGGGGTGTGGACGTGCGCGGCGTCCCCGGCGAGGAAGACGCGGCCCACGCGGTAGGCGGGCGCCTGGCGTTCGTCGCTGTGGAAGCGGGACATCCAGCGGGCGTCGTGCATGCCGTAGTCGCGGCCGAGGGCGAGCCTGGTGACCTCCTTGACCTCGTCGAGGCCGAGGGGTTCGCCGTCGGCGACATCTCGGGCGCGGTTCCAGGCGATGACGCGGTAGTAGCCGTCGCCGAAGGGCGCGAGGAAGGCGAAGGCGTCACCGACGGCGTCGACGGTGAGCAGGGTCTCGGGCTCCTCGGCCAGCCGCACGTCCGCGAGGACGACGGACCGGATCACCGAGCGGCCCGGGAAGGGCAGCCCGATCGCGTCCCGTACGGCGCTGCGCATGCCGTCGGTGCCGACGACGTACGCCGCGCGCAGGGACTCCGTCGCGCCGCCGGGGCCGCGGACCTCGGCCGTCACGCCGTCCGCGTCCTGGGCGAGCCCGGTCAGCTCGGTCTCGTGGCGGAAGTCGACGCCCGCTTCGACGGCCCGGCGGTACAGCGCCTTCTCCACCTCGTACTGCGGGATGACGAGGAGGTGGTTGAAGCGGGAGGGGAGGGTGTCGAGCTCCACCGTGAGGCGGCCGAAGAGGCGGAGGCGGTCGAGGGGGCGCCCGGCCCGCTCCAGCTCGTCGGCGAGGCCACGGGTGTCGAGCTGCTCCAGGGTGCGGGCGTGCAGGACGAAGGCCCGGGAGAGGTTGCTGATCCTGTGGGGGCGCTTCTCGACGAGGGTGACGGGGACACCGGCCTCGGCGAGGTCCCCGGCGAGCAGGAGCCCCGCGGGGCCGGCGCCGACGACGAGCACGGAGCGGTGGGACGCGGTGCCGTTCATGGGAACCTCCTGATGCCAACCCTTGTTTGCCAACGTCTGTTTGCCAACGCTTGTTGACGACAGTAGAAGCACCCGCCCGACCAAGTCAACACTTGTTGGCCTACGCATGTTGGCCTACGCTCGTTGGCATGCATGACAGCGACAGCGACAGCGACAGCGACAGCAGCACCGAGCCAGGCACCGAAGCAGGCACCGCAGCCGGCACCGAGCCCGGCCACGCCGCCCAGCGCCGCTCCGACGCCACCCGTGGCGCGATCCTCGCCGCGGCCCGCGAGCGCTTCGCCTCCGACGGCTACGACCGGGCGACCATCCGCGCCATCGCCAGGGACGCCAAGATCGACCCCTCGATGGTGATGCGGTACTACGGCTCCAAGGAGGGCCTGTTCGCGGCGGCCGTCGCGGTGGACCTGGAGCTGCCGGACCTCACCTCACTGCCCCGGCACGACGTCGGCCGGGTCCTGACGCGGCACTTTCTGCGCATGTGGGAGGAGAACGAGGAGCTCACGGCCCTGCTGAGGGTGGCGGCGGCCAGCCGGGCCGGGGCCGACCGCATGCAGGGCATCTTCCGGGACCAGCTGCTGCCGGTCACCCGCCAGGTGTGCCCGGACCCGGAGCAGGTGCCGACGCGGGCCGCGCTGTGCGCGACGCAGCTGCTCGGGCTGGCGCTGACCCGCTACGTCCTGCGGATCCCGCCGGCCGTGGCGCTGCACGGCACGGAGATCGAGGCGTGGCTGGCGCCGACGCTGCAGCGGTATCTGACCGCGCCGAGCCCCTGAACGCACGAGGGCGCCGACCTCGCCGTACGCGGAGCGGATGCGCGTGCGTACGGCGAGGTCGGCGCCCTCGGGAAAAGCCGCCGGGAAGGCCCTCGAAGGAAGGCCGTCGGGGAAAGGCGTCGGGTCAGGCCTTGACGTCGACGTTGGAGCTGGTCCGGTCCTGCCGGTCGTGGGACCGGTCCAGCACCATGACCAGGCCCGCGATGATCGCGAACAGGGCGATCGGGAGGGCCACGTAGAGGCCCAGCGTCTCGATGACGCTCAGGCCGTTGCCGGGGTCGTCGCCGTCGTCGCGGGTGAGCGCGAGCGCGGGGGACGACATGAGCAGCATCATCAGCGTCGTGCCGGAGGCCAGGGCGCCGGCGCGCAGGGCGTTCTTCTTGTCCACGGGCCCAAAGTATCCAACGCCGTTCGGGACCGCGCGTCCGGGGTGCCGTACGAGGGCGCTGCGGGGACGCGGCGGGGCGGCCGCCCGGTCAGGCGGGCGCCTGCCGGCCGCGGCCGCCGGAACCCGCGTCCCGCACCACCTCCAGCAGGGCGTGCAGGCGCCCGCTGGCCGCCAGCTCCTCCAGCGTCACCGGCCTGCCGTCGGCGTCCGCGATCGGCAGCCGCCAGTTCGGGTACTGGTCCCAGGTGCCCGGCAGGTTCTGCGGCCGGCGGTCCCCGACGCAGTCCGGCAGCCAGACGCCCACCATCCGGGCGGGCGTGCGCAGCAGGAAGCGGTGGACGGCCTGGATGCGGGCCTCCTCCTCCGAGGCGCCGTGGGCGCCTCCCGTGCCGTCGAGCAGGCCGAGCCGGGCGAGGTAGGCCAGCCACTCCCCCGCGTCGGCCGCGGCCTCGGCCCGCTCCTCCGCCACGGGCCGGGTCAACAGCCCCAGGCGGTCGCGGAGTTCGACGTGGTCGCCGGTGAGGCGGGAGGCGGTGGGCGGCAGGTCGTGGGTGGTGGCGGTGGCGAGGCAGTCGGCACGCCAGGCCTCGGGCGGCAGGGGGCGGCCGTCGCCCTCCCAGTCGCGCTCGAACCACAGCACGGACGTGCCGAGCACGCCCCGTTCGCGCAGCCGGTCGCGCACGCCGGGCTCGACCGTGCCCAGGTCCTCGCCGATGACGACCGAGCCCGCGCGGGAGGCCTCGAGGACCAGGACGGCGAGCATGGCCTCGGCGTCGTAGCGGACGTAGGTGCCCTCGGTGGGCGGGTGCCCCTGGGGCACCCACCAGAGGCGGAACAGGCCCATGACGTGGTCGATGCGCAGGGCGCCGGCGTAGCGGAAGAGCGCCTGGAGCAGGCGCCGGTAGGGCTGGTAGCCGGACTCGGCCAGGCGGTCGGGGCGCCAGGGCGGCAGGCCCCAGTCCTGGCCGCGTGCGTTGAAGGCGTCGGGCGGTGCGCCGACCGACATCCCGGCGGCGAAGTGGTCCTGCTGGGCCCAGGCGTCGGCGCCGCCGGGGTGCACGCCGACCGCCAGGTCGTGCACGATTCCGATCGGCATCCCGGCCTCGCGGGCGGTGCGCTGGGCGGCGGTGAGCTGGCTGTCGGTGAGCCAGGCGAGACGGCAGTGGAAGTCGACCCGGTCCATCAGTTCGGTGCGGGCGCGGGCGGTCTCGGGCGAGCGCGGGTCGCGCAGGCCCTCGGGCCAGTTGCTCCAGTCCGGTCCGTGGACCTCGGCCAGGGCGTACCAGGTGGCGTGGTCCTCCAGGGCCTGGCCCTCCCGGGCGAGGAAGTCGGCGTAGGCCGCGCGCCGCCCCGGTCCGAGCGGCACCGCGTGAACGAGTTCCAGTGCCTCGCGCTTGAGTTCCCAGACGGCGTCCCGGTCGATCAGCGCGTCCTTGTCCAGGACCGCTTCCCGCAGCCGCCCGGCACGCTCCAGCAGCCCCCGCACCCGCTCGGGGTCCTGGACGTGGGCGAACTCGGGGACGTTCTCGACGCGCAGGTGCACGGGGTCGGGGAAGCGGCGGGAGGAGGGGCGGTAGGGGGAGGGGTCGGTGGGGGCGCCGGGCACGGCCGCGTGCAGCGGGTTGACCTGGACGAAGCCGGCGTCGAGCGCGCGGCCGGCCCAGGCGGTGAGCTCGGCGAGGTCACCGAGGTCGCCCATGCCCCAGGAGCGCCGGGAGAGCAGGGAGTAGAGCTGGACGAGCAGGCCGTACGAGCGGGCCGTGGGCGTGGGCAGCCGGGGCGGGGCGACGACCAGGTGGGCTTCGGCGGTGCGGCCGTCGGGCGCGGTGGCCGTCAGGCGGTGGACGCCGGGCGGGAGCCGGTCGGCGGACGAGCGTGTCTCGCCCTGCTCGGTCTCGATGTGCAGCCGGGTGCCGGCCGGGAGGACGGCGAGGGCGGGTGACTCGGTGTCGGCCCAGCGCACCACGGTCGGCGGCAGCAGCCGTGCGGCCAGTTCGCGTTCGCGGGCGGCGAGTGCGGTGCGGGTCGCCTCCTCGGTGCTCGCGTCGACGCCGAGCGCGGCGAGGGCGAGGGTGACGGCGGTGGCAGAGGCGGCGACCGTGCGGTCGGGGGACGGGCTGTAGGAGGTGGCGACGCCGTGCAGCTCGGCGAGGCGGGACAGCTCGTGGGAGGGCGGTTCGGCCGGCCCCTGCGTCGTCATCTAGGGCCTCACGGCTTCCAGTTCGAGGGCCGCCGACTCACTGGTCAGGGGCGGCGCGTCGGCGAGCGGGGGTTCGCTGGTGAGGGGCTCGGCGTCGGGCAGCGGCGGCTCACTGGTGAGCGGGGTGTCGGCGCGGGCGCCCTCGGCGCTGAACACGCAGAAGCGCGGTTCGTGGGCCGGGGAGGGCAGGTGCGCCACGGGTTTGGAGAGGGGGTGTGCCGGTGCGGCCACGAGGGGCCTCCTTGTCGGGTACGACGACGTATCGGATTACCGCAGCCCTACCCAGTGGACGCGATGGCAGACGTACGGGAAGGAACCAGGTGCCTCTTGTCACATTCTGCGCCACTTCGGCACGGGCGACTGCCCGTCGATCACCCCGGCCGGCCCCGAGCGCTTCAGCCGACTTGGCGATCACTATTCACTCAGTACATGTATCGAGTGCATAATGATCGGCATGAGCACCCGCCACATCCTGCTGGGGCTGCTCGCCTCGGGGCCGAGCCATGGCTACGACCTGAAGCGACGGCACGACGAACGTTTCCCACAGGCCCGTCCGCTGGCCTACGGGCAGGTCTACACGACCCTGCAACGTCTGGTCCGCGACGGCCTCGCTGAGGTGGAGGGCACCGGCGCCGACGGCGGGCCGGAGCGGACGACGTACCGCTCGACGGAGGACGGGGCGCGGGAACTGGCGCACTGGGCCGGGGAGATCGCCCCGCCCGCCCCCTTCGTGACCAACGAGATCTTCGCGAAGGTCGTCGTGTCGATCCTGTCGGGCGGCGACGCGGAGGCCTATCTGCGGGCCCAGCGCGCCGCGCACATGGAGCGGATGCGGGAGCTCACGGCGGTCAAGACCGCCAAGGGCGCCGATCTGGCGACCGTGCTCTCGGCGGACTACGCCCTCAACCACCTCGATGCCGACCTCCGCTGGATGACCACGACGGCGGCCCGGCTCACCACTTTGACCGCGGAGGTCGACGCAGCATGAGCAACGGGGACAGCGCGGTGCCGCTTCTGGCGGCCCGCGACCTGACCAAGACGCACGGCATGACCCGGGCGCTGCGCGGCGCCTCGGTGGAGCTGGGCGCCGGCGAGATCCTCGCCGTGACCGGTACCAGCGGCAGCGGGAAGTCCACGCTGCTGCACTGCCTCGCCGGGATCGTCCGGCCGGACGCGGGCGTGGTGACGTATGCCGGACAGCGTCTGGACCAGCTGCCGGAGAAGCGGCTGAGCGAACTGCGGCGGTCGGACTTCGGGGTGGTGTTCCAGTTCGGGCAGCTGATACCGGAGCTGACGGCGCTGGACAACGTGGCGCTGCCGCTGATGCTGGCGGGTACCCCCCGCGGGGACGCCCGCGCACGGGCCGGCGCATGGCTGGAGCGGTTCGGCGTACGCGGCCAGGGAGAGCTGCGCCCGGGCGAGATGAGCGGTGGCCAGGCGCAGCGCACGGCGCTGGCGCGCGCCCTGGTCACCGGCCCGCGGGTGGTCTTCGCGGACGAGCCGACGGGGGCCCTGGACTCCCTGGCGACCGAACAGGTCATGACGGCCCTGGCGCACACCGCCCGCGAGGCGGGCACGGCCGTCCTGCTGGTCACGCACGACGACCAGGTGGCGGCGTACGCGGACCGCGAGGTCCGGCTGGCCGACGGCGCCGTGGCGGTCGCGGGGGTGACGGCGTGAGGGCGGATCTGCGGCTGGCGTGGCTGCTCACGCGCGGCTCGGACCGCCGGGAGTGGTGGCGGGCCGCGCTCACGGCGCTCGGCGCGGCCCTGGCGACGGGCATCGGGCTGGTGATCGCCGTCCTGGTGCCGATGGACGGGCAGTACCGCCTCTCCATCGCGGAGACGCACGGGGCGAACCAGGTGCTGATCGGCCCCGGGCTGCTCGACGAACCCGGCACGCGCGACGGCGTGATCATCGCGTTGATGCTGCTGCTCCTGCCCGTACTGGGATTCCTCGGGCAGTGCGCGCGCGTCGGCGCGGTGCACCGCGACCGGCGACTTGCGGCGCTGCGGCTGGCCGGTGCCACCCCCGCCCAGGTGCGGCGGATCGCCGCGCTGGAGTCGGGACTGGCCTGTCTGGCCGGTTCGGCGGTGACAACCGTGTTCGCGGTGCTGTTCCTGCTCCGGGTGTGGCACCACCCCGACGCCCTCGCCTGGGCCGGCATGGCCCAGGTGGCCGTGCTGGTGCCGGTGGCGGGAGCCGTGGTGAGCGCCCTGTCGCTGCGCCGGGTCGTGGCGTCGCCGCTGGGATGGATTCGCCGGACGCGGCCGACGCGCGGTCCGGGCCGGGTGTTCCGGGTGGCGACCGGCCTGCTGGCGGTGCCGGCGGTGCTGCTCGCGGTGAGCACGGTCAACGGGGACCCCTTCGGATTGCCCCTGGCCGGCTTCGCCCTCGGCCCGCTCACCGTCTTCGGCCTGTGCCTGCTGGTCGGGGCCACGGCGGTGTCGCTGGCGGGCTGGTCCTCCCGGCGTCTGGGTACGGCGCTCGCCGCCCGGACCCGGAACCCGGCGGTGCTGATCGCGGCGGAACGGTTGTCCGACGACCCGTGGGCGGCGGCCCGCACCCATGCGGCGGTGCTGTTGGTGACGGTCGTCGGCACAGGCTTCGTGGGGGTGCGGCAGGCCCTGATCGCGGAGGTGAACGCCGTCCACGCCCACCACTCGGCCATGGACGTGTCGTACTACAGGACGGGGGCCGACCTGGCGGGCGCCGCCGTCCTGGTCAGCTTCCTGATCGTCCTGGCCGCCCTCGCCGTCGGCACCGCCGAGTCACTCGCCACCCGGCGCCGGGGCCTGGCGGCACAGACCGCCGCGGGGGTGCCGCGCGCGGTGCTGGGCCGGGCGCTGCTGCTGGAGACCGCGCTGCCGCTGTTGCCGGGGGTGGCGGTGGCGGGCGCCGGCGGCATGATGATCGGCGTCTGGTACGCCTCGCTCGCCGCGGACCGCACCGTCGTGCCGTACCCGGCGCTGCTGGTGCCGCTCGCGGTGTACGGGTGCTGCCTGCTGGCCGCGGCCACGTCACTGCCCCTGCTGCGCCGCTCCGTCCGCCCCGCAGAGTTGCGCTACGCGTGAGCGCGTGACGGCGCGGCCCGGGAGCACGGGGGGCTCCCGGGCCGGACGCCGCAGCTGCCGCGGTCGGTGCGACCAGGGGTGTGCGAAGGCCCGGACGTCAGGCGGAGATGCCGTCGATCCGGGCCAGGGCGTCATCCGCGCCGAACGGCTGAAGGTACGGCAGCCAGCGCGGGTCCCTATGACCGGTCCCGATGATGCGCCAGGCCAGACCGGTGGGCGGGGCGGGTTTGTGGCGCAGCCGCCACCCGATCTCGAACAGATGCCGGTCGGCCTTGACGTGGTTGCAGCGGCGGCACGAGGCCACCACGTTGTCCCAGACGTGCTTGCCCCCGCGGCTGCGCGGGATGACGTGGTCGACGCTGGTTGCGACGCCACCGCAGTACATGCACCGGCCTCCGTCGCGCGCGAAGAGCGCACGGCGGGTGAGCGGAACGGGCCCTCGATAGGGAACCCGGACGAATCGCTTGAGCCGGACCACGCTGGGTGCGGGGACTGTGACGGTTGCGCTGTGCATGAAGGCGCCGGATTCCTCGAGGGAGACGGCCTTGTTCTCCAGGACGAGGATGAGCGCGCGGCGGAGCGGTACGACGCCGAGTGGCTCGTACGACGCGTTGAGGACCAGGACATGCGGCACGGATGCCTCCTTGGGCGTCGGCGGCGCGTGGCTCGCGCCGGGACGATCTGTGGTCAGTGTCCCCTCATGCCTGGTGGAAGCGCCACCATGTCCCGGTAACGGGCTGGGAGTGTTTTCGACCACATCTCATTCTTCCCCCGGACCGGGATCGGTTTATCCCACCTGCTCAACACGGGGGGCGCACGGAGTCTCCTCGGAAGACGGCGAGGATTCGCACACGGTGCCCCGATAGTGTGGTGGGCCTGCCCGTCCGGTGACCTTTTCGTGACCTTGACCGCGTCGCGTGCCGGACGGCGGACCGCTGCACCTGGAGGTACCCGCCGTGTCCTTGCCCGCCGTCCTAATGGCCGCCGGTTCGTCGCCGTCGCCGTCCCCGTCTCCCTCGGGGTCGACCGCCGTGACGGTCCCCACGCTCCAGGACGCCCAGGAGAGTGCGACCAACGCCGCCAGCTGGGTCGAGCAGAACTGGTCGACGTGGCTCGCGATCGGCCTGCGGGTCCTGCTCATCCTGGTGATAGCGGCGGTGCTCAGAGCGGCCGTGCAGCGGGCGATCACCAAGCTGATAGACCGGATGACCCGCACCGCCGAGGCGGTCGACGGCACCTCGCTGGGCGGTCTGCTCGTCAACAACGAACGGCGCCGCCAGCGTTCGCAGGCGATCGGCTCGGTCCTGCGGTCGGTCGCGTCCTTCGTGATCCTGGGCACCGCGGCGCTGATGGTCCTGGGCGCCTTCCAGATCAACCTGGCCCCGCTGCTGGCCTCCGCCGGTGTCGCGGGTGTCGCGATCGGTTTCGGCGCCCGCAACCTGGTCACCGACTTCCTCTCCGGCGTCTTCATGATCCTGGAGGACCAGTACGGCGTCGGCGACACGATCGACGCGGGCGTGGCCTCGGGCGAGGTCATAGAGGTCGGTCTGCGGGTGACCAAGCTGCGCGGCGCGAGCGGTGAGATCTGGTACGTCCGCAACGGCGAGGTCAAGCGCATCGGCAACCTCTCCCAGGGCTGGGCGACGGCCGGCGTCGACGTCACCGTGAAGGCGGACGAGGACCTGGACCGGCTCAAGGCCACCCTGGACGAGGTCGCCGAGAAGATGAGCGCGGAGGAGCCCTGGAACGAGCTCCTGTGGAGCCCGATCGAGGTCCTCGGCCTGGACAGCGTCCTGCTGGACTCGATGGTCGTGCGCGTCTCCGCCAAGACCATGCCCGGCAAGTCCCTCGCGGTCGAGCGGGAGCTGCGCTGGCGGATCAAGCGGGCCTTCGACGCGGCGAACATCCGCATCGTGGGCGGCGCGACGGCCGCCGAGGACGAGGCGGAGGCCGCCGACCCGACGGCGGCGGTCGCGGCCCCGTCGGCCCTGTCCAACCCGGACTCGGCCCAGTCGGCGGCGGCCTCGCCGATAGGGGCGCAGCGGTCGGCGCCCAAGTAGCGCCCGAGCAGCCGGGGCGACGGCCACGGCCGAGCCCCACGGAACCCCACCGCCCCCGAGGTAACGACTCTGTTGCCTCGGGGGCGGTTTCTCTTGACGCCCCCTTCGCCCCGGGCTTACGTTCCTTTCCAGCCAATAGGAAACTTTCCTAACAGTGATCACCTGATGATCCACCGATGGACGCGCGTCCCAGGTCACTGAGAAGCTGAGCAGTCGAGAGGCAGGTGTCGACCCCATGGCAGGAACCGCCGGTACGCCGGGCACCCCGCGCGTCCTGCGCGCCATGAACGACCGCGCCGCGCTGGACCTCCTCCTGGAGCACGGCCCGCTGTCCCGCACCCGGATCGGCAAGCTCACCGGCCTGTCCAAGCCGACCGCCTCCCAGCTCCTGGCCCGCCTGGAGGCGGCCGGGCTCGTGCTCGCCACCGGCACCACCGAGGGCCGGCCCGGCCCCAACGCCCAGCTGTACGAGGTCAACCCGGCCGCCGCGTACGCCGCCGGGCTCGACGTCACCCCCGAGCGCATCCTGGCCGCCGTCGCGGACGTCACCGGCCGCACCGTCGGGTCGTACGAACTGCCCACCCCCGGCCGCCGTCCGGCCCAGCCCGTCGTCCGGCAGGTCACCGACGCCCTCGACGGCGCCGTGAAGGCGGCGGGGCTCGCCCGGGGCGACGTCCACCGGATCGTCATCGGCACCCCCGGCGCCTTCGACCCCAACACCGGCCGGCTGCGCTACGCCTCGCACCTTCCGGGCTGGCACACCCCGGCCCTGCTCGACGAACTCGCCGCCGCGCTGCCGATGCCGGTGGAGTACGAGAACGACGTCAACCTCGCCGCCGTCGCCGAACAGCGGCTCGGCGCGGCCCGCGGGCACGAGGACTTCGTCCTGCTGTGGAACGAGGGGGGCCTCGGCGCCGCGCTCGTCCTCGGCGGACGGCTGCACCGCGGCTGGACCGGCGGCGCGGGCGAGGTGGGCTTCCTCCCCGTCCCCGGCGTCCCGCTCGTCCGGCAGGTGACCCGGGCCAACAGCGGCGGCTACCAGGAGCTGGCCGGCTCCCAGGCCGTCCCGAAGCTCGCCCGCGAACTCGGCATCGAGAACATCCCCTCCGGTCCGTACGCCGAGGCCGCGGCGGCGCTCGTCGAGCGGGCGGCGGCCGAGGACACCGGCCCGCACCGGCTGCTCCTCCAGACGTACGCGACCCGGCTGGCCACCGGTCTCGCCTCGCTCGTCTCCGTCCTCGACCCCGAACTCGTCGTCCTCAGCGGCGCCTCGCTGACGGCCGGCGGCGAGGTGCTGCGCGCCCTCGTCCAGGCCGAACTGGAGGAGCTGGCCGCCGCCCGGCCCCGGCTCGTGGTCGGCGACGTCCGCGAACACCCCGTACTGCGCGGCGCGCTGGAGAGCGCGCTCGCGACCACCCGCGACGAGGTCTTCGACACCTCGCGCTGACCTCTCGACCCCACACCCCTCGCCCTAGCCCCTTGCGCCTCTGGGAGACCTCGCCATGCCCGAAAAGTCCTGGAAAGTCATACCCGATGTGTCCCGGAAGGCGGCCGTCGCGCTGGCCGCCTCCGCCTCCCTCGCCCTCCTCGCCACCGCCTGCACCGGCCAGTCGGGTTCGGGTGCGAGCGACGACGCCTCCAAGGACACGACCATCAACTTCTGGCACGCCTGGAGCGCGCCGAACGAGGTGAAGGCCGTGAAGTCGCTGGTCGCCGGCTTCGAGAAGGCCCACCCCAACATCCACGTCAACGTCGTCGGCAACATGACCGACGACAAGATCAACCAGGCGCTGCGCACGGGCGGCGACAAGGCCCCGGACGTCATCTCCTCCTTCACCACCAACAACGTCGGCAAGTTCTGCTCCTCGGGCGCCCTGGTCGACCTGAACCCGTTCTTCGAGAAGTCGGGCATCGACCCCGAGACGACGTTCCCGAAGGCGATGAACGAGTACACCCGGTTCGACGGCGACCGCTGCACGGCGCCGCTGCTGGGCGACGCCTACGGCCTCTACTACAACAAGACGGCGTTCGCGAAGGCCGGCATCAAGACCCCGCCGAAGACCTGGTCCGAGTTCGAGGCCGACGCCAAGAAGCTGACGATCGCCCAGGGCGACAGCTACAAGCAGCTCGGGTTCATGCCGGACTACCACGGCTGGGAGACGACGACCGAGCACTACTTCGGGCAGTTCTCGCCGACCTACTTCAACAAGGCCGGGAAGTCGAACCTCGCCACCGACCCCGCCTTCGAGGCCGGCTTCAGGCTGCAGAAGAAGCTGGTGGACGAGCTCGGCGGCTTCAAGAAGCTGGAGACCTTCCGCTCCAAGCTCGGCGACGAGTGGGGCCCCAAGCACCCCTTCCACACCGGTCAGGTCGCCATGCAGCTGGACGGCGAATGGCGCCTGGGCATGGCCCTGGACGCCAAGCCGAACTTCGACATCGGCGTGGCCCCGCTGCCCGTCCCGGACGACCAGGCCGCCCAGTACGGCAAGGGCTACATCACCGGCACCATCGCCGGCATCGCCGCCACCAGCCACAAGCAGAACGCGGCCTGGGAGTTCGTCAAGTACATCACCACGGACACCGACGCGGTGGTGGGCTTCTCCAACGGCATCCACAACGTCCCCTCGACGCTCGCGGCCCTGAAGTCGCCGAAGCTGAAGTACGACCCGCGCTTCAAGACGTTCCTGGACATCGCCGCGAACCCGAACTCCACCACCTCCCCCGCCTCCATCAACGGCGGCGTCTACCTCACCACGATCCAGCAGCTCGGCTACGACTACGAGAGCGGCAAGGTCACCGACCTCAAGGCGGCGCTGAAGAAGACGGCCGCGCAGATCGACACGGACATCGCGCAGGCCAAGTAGATGTCCGCGATCACCCTGGCGTCCAAGCGCCGCAGGTCGGCGCTGCGCACCCTCGCCTTCATGTCGCCCTGGCTGATCGGCTTCGCGGTCTTCTTCGCGTACCCGCTGATCTCCACGGTCTACTTCTCCTTCATGCACTACGACGGCTTCAGACCGCCGACGTGGAGCGGCTCGAAGAACTGGACCTACGTCTTCGAGCACTACCCCTTCTTCTGGCCGGCCCTGCGCAACACCCTGTGGCTGGTGCTGGTCATGGTGACCCTGCGGGTCGTCTTCGGCCTCGGCGTCGGCATGCTCATCACCAAGATCAAGACGGGCACCGGGGTGTTCCGCACCCTGTTCTACCTGCCCTACCTCGCCCCGCCGGTGGCCGCGACGATGGCGTTCGCCTTCCTGCTCAACCCCGGTACGGGCCCGGTGAACTCGATCCTGGAGAAGGCGGGCATCCCGGCCCCCGGCTGGTTCAACGACCCCTCCTGGTCCAAGCCGGCCCTCACCCTGCTCGCCCTGTGGGGCATCGGCGACCTGATGGTCATCTTCATGGCCGCGCTGCTCGACGTACCGCAGGAGCAGTACGAGGCGGCCGAGCTGGACGGGGCCTCCGCCTGGCAGCGGTTCCGGTTCGTCACCCTGCCCAACATCGCGCCGATCGTGATGTTCGCCGTCGTCACCGGCGTGATCCAGACCATGCAGTACTACACGCAGCCGCTGATCGCGGGAAAGGTCGCCTCGGGCGTGATCCAGGGCGCCGGCACCCAGTTCGAGCCCGGCTACCCGGACAAGTCGACCCTGACCCTGCCCCAGCTCGTCTACAACCTCGGCTTCCAGCGCTTCGACTACGGCTCCGCGTGTGTCGTCGCCCTCGTCCTGTTCGCCCTGTCCATGGTGTTCACCGCGTTCCTGATGCGGCGCCGGGGCGGTCTCAACCTGGCAGGTGACTGACCATGACCCAAGTCCTGGAGCGGCCGGTGCGGTTGAAGGCGCCGGTCTCCCCCGCCGAACGCACCGCCCGCCGCAGGTCGCTGCTGCAGTGGATCGCCGTGCACTCCCTCGGCGTCGCGGCCGCGCTGTTCTTCGTCCTGCCCTTCGTGTTCGTGTTCCTGACCTCCCTGATGAGCGACACCCAGGCCCTGAGCCGGGACCTGATCCCGCACACCTGGGAATGGGGCAACTACCGGAAGGTCTTCGACACCCCGGGCTTTTTGACCTGGTGGCGGAACACGCTGGTCTACGCGGGCCTGGGCACGGTCCTCACCGTCGTGTCCTCGATCCCGGTGGCGTACGCGCTCGCCAAGTTCCGCTTCCGGGGCCGCAATCTGTCGCTGATGCTGGTCATCTCGATGATGATGCTGCCGCCCCAGGTGATCATCATCCCGATGTACCTGTTCTGGGCGAAGCAGCTGGACCTCTCCGGCACGCTGTGGCCGCTGATCATCCCGATGGCGTTCGGCGACGCGTTCTCCATCTTCCTGCTGCGCCAGTTCCTGATGACCATCCCGAACGAGTACATCGACGCCGCGAAGGTGGACGGCTGCGGCGATCTGCGCACCCTGCTGAAGGTCGTCGTCCCGATGGCCAAGCCGGGGATCGCGGCCGTCGGCCTCTTCCAGTTCTTCTACGCCTGGAACGACTACTTCGGCCCGCAGATCTACGCGTCGGAGAATCCCGGCGCCTGGACCCTGTCCTACGGCCTGGAGTCGTTCAAGGGCGCGCACCACACCGACTGGAACCTCACCATGGCCGCGACCGTGCTGGTCATGGCCCCCGTGATCCTCGTGTTCTTCTTCGCCCAGAAGGCGTTCGTCGAGGGCGTCACGCTCACCGGAGTGAAGGGTTAGACACCGCATGAAACTCACCGTGGTCGGCGGAGGGTCGACCTACACCCCCGAACTCATCGACGGGTTCGCCCGCCTGCGCGACACCCTGCCCATCGAGGAACTGGTCCTGGTCGACCCGGCCGCCGAGCGCCTGGAACTCGTCGGCGGCCTCGCCCGCCGGATCTTCGCCCGGCAGGGGCACGACGGCCGCATCGTCACCACCTCCGACCTGGACGCGGGCGTCGAGGGCGCGGACGCGGTCCTGCTGCAGCTGCGGGTCGGCGGACAGGCGGCACGTCAGCAGGACGAGACCTGGCCGCTGGAGTGCGGCTGCGTGGGCCAGGAGACCACCGGCGCCGGCGGCCTGGCGAAGGCACTGCGCACGGTCCCGGTCGTCCTCGACATCGCCGAACGGGTCCGCCGCACCAACCCGGACGCCTGGATCATCGACTTCACCAACCCCGTCGGCATCGTCACCCGCGCCCTGCTGCAGGCCGGCCACAAGGCGGTCGGCCTGTGCAACGTGGCGATCGGCTTCCAGCGCAAGTTCGCGAACCTGCTCGGCGTGACGCCCGCCGACATCCACCTGGAGCACGTCGGCCTCAACCACCTCACCTGGGAGACCGGCGTACGGCTCGGCGGCCCCGAGGGCGAGAACGCGCTGCCGAAGCTGCTGGCCGAGCACGGCGACGCCATCGCCGCCGACCTGCACCTGCCGCGCGCGCTCCTGGACCGCCTCGGCGTGGTCCCCTCCTACTACCTGCGCTACTACTACGCGCACGACGAGGTCGTGGAGGAACTGCGCACCAAACCCTCCCGCGCCGCCGAAGTGGCGGAGATGGAGCGGCAGTTGCTGACGATGTACGGCGACCCGGAGCTGGCCGAGAAGCCGGCGCTGCTGGCCAAGCGGGGCGGCGCCTACTACTCGGAGGCGGCCGTGGACCTCGCGGCCGGACTGCTCGGCGCAGGAGGGTCGCCGTACCAGGTGGTGAACACCCTCAACCGCGGCACGCTGCCCTTCCTGCCCGACGACGCGGTGATCGAGGTGCAGGCGGCGGTCGGCCCCAAGGGGCCCACCCCGCTGCCCGTCCCCGCCGTCGACCCGCTGTTCGCGGGGCTCGCGGCGAACGTCACGGCCTACGAGGACCTGGCGCTGGAGGCGGCCCTGCGGGGCGGCCGGGACCGGGTGTTCCGGGCCCTGCTCGCCCACCCGCTCGTCGGCCAGTACGCCTACGCCGACGCCCTCACCGACCGACTCATCGCACACAACCGGGAGCATCTCGCGTGGGCATGACCGCACGTGTCCTCGCCGTCGACGCGGGCAACAGCAAGACCGACGTCGCCGTGGTGGCGGCCGACGGCACCGTCCTCGCCACGGCTCGCGGCGGCGGGTTCCGGCCGCCGGTGACCGGCGTGGACGCGGCCGTGGACGCCGTCGCCGCGGCGGTGGACCGAGCCTTCACCGCCTGCGGGGTGGCGTCCGTCGAGCATGTCTCCGCCTGCCTCGCCAACGCCGACTTCCCCGTGGAGGAGGAGCAGTTGGCGGCCGCGCTGCACGCGCGCGGCTGGGGCGCGTCGGTGGAGGTCCGCAACGACACCTTCGCGATCCTCAGGGCCGGCGTCACCGAGCCGCGCGGGGTCGCCGTCGTCTGCGGCGCCGGCATCAACTGCGTCGGCATGCGCCCCGACGGCCGCACCGCCCGCTTCCCGGCGCTCGGCCGCATCTCCGGCGACTGGGGCGGCGGCTGGGGACTGGCGGAGGAGGCGCTGTGGCACGCGGCGCGCGCCGAGGACGGGCGGGGCGAGCCGACGGCTCTCGCGCGCACCCTGCCCGGCCACTTCGGCCTCACCTCCATGCTCGCCCTCATCGAGGCCCTGCACCTGGAGACGGTGGCGCCCGCCCGCCGGCACGAACTGACGCCGGTCCTCTTCGCCACCGCCGCCGACGGCGATCCGGTCGCCCGCGCGATCGTCGACCGGCTCGCGGACGAGGTCGTCACCATGGCGACGGTCGCCCTCACCCGCCTCGACCTGCTGGAGGAGGAGACGCCGGTCCTGCTGGGCGGCGGCGTACTGGCCGCCCGGCACCCGCAGTTGAACGACGGCATCCGCGACCTGCTCGCCGTGCGCGCCCCGAAGGCGGTGCCCCGGGTGGTGACGGCGAGTCCGGTGCTGGGGGCGGCACTGCTGGGGCTGGACAAGGCCGGAGCGACAGCCGAGGCGCACGAGCGGGTACGGGCCCACTTCGAGCGCTGACCTGGTGGGAACCGAACTGATTCCGGCGGCGTATTCATGGGCAGGGGGTGGTGCGGGACTCCGAGTCGCGCGCCGGTGCCGTGTCCTCCGGGGGGCGGCCCCCGGGCCCCCGGGGCAACAGCACTGCGATCCGATCAAGATCCAGTGAAGACCGGTGCGCATGTCGGTCCCGGCGGCGATACTGGCGGCGACGGATGACCATGGGGGAGGTCAACAGTGACAACACCGCCGAAGAGCAGTACGGCGCCACCGGGTTCCGGCGTGCCCACCCTGCCCGCCGTACCACCGCAGCCCGCGTCCCCCGCGCCGCCCGGCCCGGCCCCCGCGCCGGAGCCCGTCCCCGCGCGCCGCACGGCCTTCGCCGAGGGCGCCGACCGGCTGCGCGCGGCCGCCACGACAGAGCCGGGGCGGCTGCGCGTCATCGGCGCGCTGCTCGCCCTCCTCGTCGTCGCCTTCGGCGCGGTCGCCGCCTGGCAGATGACGGACCGGGCGAGCGCCGCGGACGACGTCCTCAACAGCAGCCAGCCGCTCAGCTCCGACGCGGCCGAGATCTACGCCTCCCTCGCCGACGCCAACACGGCCGCGGCCAGCGGCTATCTCGCCGGTCCGCAGGAGAAGCCCTCCGTACGGCAGCGCTACCAGCGCGACATCGACACCGCGGCGGCCAAGCTGGTCACGGCCGCCGCCAGTTCCAAGGCCGGTTCGCGGTCTGCGCGGACCATCGCCGAGCTCAACAAGCTGCTTCCGGCGTACCAGGGCCTGGTGGAGACGGCCCGCGCCAACAACCGGCAGGGCTACCCGGTGGGCGGCGCCTATCTGCGCGCCGCGAACGAGACGATGCAGCACCAGATGCTGCCGAAGGCCGAGGCGCTGTACCAGCGGGAGAACCAGCGGCTGAACTCCGACTACGCGGACGCCAAGGCGTTCCCGTGGGCCGCGGTCTGCCTCGGTGTCGCCGCCCTGGCCGCGCTGGGCTGGTCCCAGCGGCGCAACTACCTGCGCACCAACCGGGTCCTCAACCACGGCCTGGTCACGGCCTCGGCCGCCTCCGTGGTGGTGCTGCTCTGGCTGGTCGTCGGCCACACCGTCGCCCGCGCCGGCCTGAACGACTCCTACGACCACGGCGTCCGCTCGCTGAACGTCCTGCACGACGCCCGCATCGCGTCGCTGACGGCCCGCAGCGACGAGAACCTCAGCCTGATCCGCCGCGGCGCCGACACCACCCTGGTCGACGACAAGCCCAAGGACACCTACGCCGTCGGGTACGACACCCAGATCGCGAAGCTGGCCGGCTCCCTCACCAAGGCCGGCTCCCTCGCCGACGACGCGGCGGGCAGGAAGCCGGTGAAGGACGCCGACAGCTTCATGCGGGCGTGGAAGGACCGGCACGCCGTCGCCCAGAAGCAGAACGACCAGGGCGACTACCGGCAGGCTCGCGACAAGGTCATCGGCGTCGGCAAGGACCCCACGAGCGTGTGCTTCGACAACGTCGACGCGGCGCTGCAGACGGCGCTCGGCCACGAGAACCGCGAGTTCCGGCAGGCCGCGAGCGGCGGCCGGGACGCGCTGGACGGACTGCCGTACGGCGCCGCCGTGCTGGCGGTCCTGGGGGCGGCCGGCGCGGTCCTGGGCATCGGCCGCAGGCTGTCGGAGTACCGGTGAGAGGGGGCGTGACGATGAACGCACGGAGTCTGACCCGGCGTCTGCGGGCCGGCCTGCGCGGCTGGGGCGGAGTGAGTGCCATGGCGGTCGTGTGCGCCCTGGCGCTGGCCTTCGTCCTGCTGCTGCCCCGGACCCAGCCGGGCGGCGCCGCCGCGGCCGACGCGGGCCAGGGGCTCGCCCACGGCGTGCAGGCCAAGGCGGACGAGAAGTGCACCGACGGCAGGCCCCCGCAGGACCACAGCCTGTCGCCGTCCGGCACCAGCGCCACCCAGGAGAACGTCGACGCCATCAAGACCCGGGGGCGTCTGGTCGTCGGCGTGGACACCAACAGCTACCGCTGGGGCTACCTCAACCCCAACAACGCCAACGGCGCGCTGGAGGGCTTCGACATCGACCTCGCCCACCGGATCGCCCGCGACCTGCTCGGCGACGCGGACAAGGTCGCGTTCAAGGCCATCCCCACCAGCCGCCGGATAGACGCCATCGACGACGGCGAGGTCGACATGGTGGTGCGCACCATGACGATCACCTGCGACCGCCTGGACCAGGTCGACTTCTCGGCGCCCTACTTCAAGACGGGCCAGCAGGTCCTCGCGCCCAAGAACTCCACGATCACCGGATACAACGCGACCCTCGCCGGCAAGAAGGTGTGCTCCGCGGCGACCTCCACGGCCCTCGACAACCTCAAGGCGGACAAGGGCCACAAGATCCCCGCGTCCACCGACATCGGCACGGTCGTGCCCAACCAGCTCGACTGCCTGGTGAAGTTGCAGCTCGGCGAGGTCGACGCGGTCGTCACCGACGGCGCGCTCGCCGCCAGCCAGGCCGCGCAGGACCCGACGGTGGAGCTCAAGGGCGGCCTGTTCACCGACGAGTACTACGGCGTGGCGATGAAGAAGGGCTCGGAGGATCTGGTACGCCAGGTCAACCGGACCCTGGCGAACTACATCAAGGACGGCGGCTGGGCCGACTCGTACAAGACGTGGCTGCACCCCACGATAGACCAGGACAACAAGAAGTCGCCGTCGGCGACCCCTCCCGAAGCCACCTACCGGTGACCGATCATCGACTGACGGACGACTGACGGATGACGACAGCAGCGAGAGGTGATCGATGGGCGTCACGGACCCCGCCGGGCCGGTGATGGACCGGGACGAGGTGGACCGTGCGCTGGCGCGGCTCGGCGCGGAGCACGAGGCGATCGAGACCTCGCTCCTGGCCCTGCAGGACCACGCGGGCCGCAGACTCCTCGAAGGTGCCGAGCTGACCGGTGTCACCAAGGAGCGCTGGGCGTCCGCGGAGGCGTCGATCACGCTGCTGTGGGCGTACTTCGACGCCTACTCCGACGCGTTGCGCTCCGCCCGGGAGATCCGTGCCCGCCGCCGCTGGTCCAGCCGCGAGGACCTGGTGGAGCTGACGGAACTGCTGCGCGGCGAGTCCGTCACGCTGGCCGGTTCCACGACCGCCGTGGCCAACGCGCCGACCCTGCAGGGCGGTTCGGGGCGGCTGAGCGAGCAGTTCTCGCTGTCGGCGCTGGTGGACCGGATGAACGACCTGTACGCGACGAGCCTGGACATGGTCGTCGCCGCCGACGCGGTGTGGTCGGCGCTGCCCGCCCGGATCGATTTACTCGCCGCGGAACTCCAGCGCACCCGCAAGCTCGCCCACTCCGTCGGCGTGCGCCCCGGCGAGCACCCGGCCGGCGACGACCTGGAGCGCATCACCCGCACGCTGACGTCCCTGCGCGAGCAGGTGGTGTCCGACCCGCTCGCCTACTGGGTCCCGGCGCAGGGCAGTTCGGCGCCCGGCGGCGGCCGTCCGGACCTGACGGTGTACGACCGTCAGGCGCGCGCCCTGGAGGACGTGCGCCGGGAGATCGACGCCGTGCTCACCGTCCGGCAGGACGCCGAGCAGCGGCTGATCCGGCTGCGGGACGTGCTCAGCCGCGCCGACCGCACGCTCGCCGAGGCGCGCACGGCGCGCGGCGAGGTCCTCGCGAAGATCGCCGCGACCGAGGTGCCGGTGGTCAGCGGCCCGCCGACCGCGCTGCAGGAGCAGCTGGCGACGGCCGCCGAGTACCGCAGGCACGCCCAGTGGCACCGCCTGTCCCCGCTGCTGGAGTCGCTGGAGCAGAAGGCGGAGGACGAACTGCTGCGCGCCCGCGAGTCGCTGACCGCGGTCACCGCGCCGCTGGCGGTCCGCGCGGAGCTGCGCGGCCGTCTCGACGCCTACAAGGCGAAGGTCGCCCGGCACGGGCTCGCCGAGGACCCGTTCCTGATCGAGCGGTACGACGCGGCCCGCCGCATGCTGTGGAGCGCGCCCTGCGACCTGCGCGTCGCCGAACAGGCCGTGCTGCGCTACCAGCGGGCGGCCGCCGAACTGCTCGGCGCCCCGCGGGTGCCGGAGCAGGGAGGTCCCGAAGACCGTAGGGGGGAGTCATGAGCCAGGCACAGCAGACCTGCCAGCGGCCGGACTGCGAGGGATCGTACGAGGACGTCGGCGGCGGCGAGCTGTACTGCGACACCTGCGGTCTCGCGCCGGTCGTCGCGCCGGGCAGCCCGTCCTCCGCGAGCGGCGCCACGGGCTCGGCCGGCGACAACGACGGCTCGGGCAGCGGCGGTTCACGCCCGACCGGCCGGGGCAGCTCGCGTACGTCGTCGCAGTCGTCGAAGTCCCGGCGCTCGGTGTCGGGGCGGCTCTCGCGCTCCCTGTCGGGCGCTACCTCGGCGCGTTCGGTGTCGGTGCGCAGCTCCGGTTCCAGCTCCGGCACCAGTGGCCGCGGCCGGCTCGGCGCGGGTCTGGTGCAGGTGCCGGACGTGCCGCGGCCCGACCCGCGCGCGATGGTCCTGGAGAACCCCGAGGTGCCCGAGCGCAAGCGGTTCTGCTCGCGCTCGGACTGCGGTGCCCCGGTGGGCCGTTCGCGGGAGGAGCGGCCGGGCCGCACGGAGGGCTTCTGCACCAAGTGCGGCCACCCGTACTCGTTCGTGCCGAAGCTGAAGGCCGGCGACGTGGTGCACGGTCAGTACGAGGTCGCGGGCTGCCTGGCGCACGGCGGGCTCGGCTGGGTCTACCTGGCGGTGGACAAGGCGGTGTCCGACCGGTGGGTGGTCCTCAAGGGCCTGCTGGACACCGGTGACCAGGACGCGATGGCGGCGGCGATCTCCGAGCGGCGCTTCCTCGCCGAGATCGAGCACGCCAACATCGTGCGGATCTACAACTTCGTGGAGCACCTCGACCAGCGCACCGGCTCCATGGACGGCTACATCGTCATGGAGTACGTCGGCGGCAAGTCGCTGAAGGAGATCGCCAACGACCGCCGCACCCCGGACGGCAAGCGGGACCCGCTGCCGGTGGAGCAGGCGTGCGCCTACGGCATCGAGGCGCTGGAGGCGCTCGGCCATCTGCACAGCCGCAACCTGCTGTACTGCGACTTCAAGGTCGACAACGCCATCCAGACCGAGGACCAGCTCAAGCTCATCGACATGGGCGCGGTGCGCCGCATGGACGACGACGAGTCGGCCATCTACGGCACGGTGGGCTACCAGGCGCCGGAGGTCGCGGAGGTCGGCCCGTCGGTGGCGAGCGACCTGTACACGGTCGCCCGCACCCTGGCCGTGCTGACCTTCGACTTCCAGGGCTACACGAACGTCTTCGTGGACTCCCTGCCGGACCCGGACAACATCGAGGTCTTCCGCGAGTACGAGTCCTTCTACCGCCTGCTGGTCCGCGCCACCGACCCCGACCCGGCCCGCCGCTTCGCCTCCGCGCAGGAGATGGGCGAGCAGCTGACCGGGGTGCTGCGGGAGGTCGTGTCGCTGCAGACGGGGCGGGCGCGGCCGGCGCTGTCTACCCTGTTCGGACCCGAACTGCGGGTCACGGACCCGGAGTTGTTCCCGAAGCTGCACGGCGAGGTGTCCCGGCTCGGGGCGCGGGCGGTGCTGCCGCGGAAGGCGCCGGCCCGGCTCCCCGGGTCCGGCGACCCTTCCCCGGGGATCGTCAAGCCGGTCGACTCCCCCGCCGCCGCCCTCGCGCTGCCGATCCCGCGGGTCGATCCCGCCGATCCCAACGCCGGTTTCCTGGCGGGCCTGATGACGACCGCGCCGGCCGAACTGCTCGGGGCGCTCTCGGCGGCGCCCGCCCAGTCCGTCGAGACCCGGCTGCGGCAGATCCGGGCCTGGCTGGAGAACGGCGACTCCGAGGCCGCCCTGACCTCGCTGGCCACCCTCGAGGACGAGGAACCGGACGACTGGCGGGTGGTCTGGTACCGCGGCGTGGCCGCGCTGGTCACCGGCGACCAGGAGGGCGCGGCGCTCGCCTTCGACGCGATCTACGACGCCTTCCCCGGCGAGATGGCGCCGAAGCTGGCGCTGGGCCTGTGCGCGGAGATGCTCGGCCAGCTGGACAACGCCGCCGAGTACTACCGGCTGGTGTGGTCGACCGACCCGAGCTATGTGAGCGCCGCCTTCGGGCTGGCCCGCGTCCAGCTCGCCGCCGGGGACCGGCGAAGTGCCGTGGGCACGCTGGAGTCGGTGCCGGAGTCGTCCATCCACTACACGGCCGCGCGCGTAGCCGCCGTACGGGCGCGGCTGCGCGGGCGCACGGCGGTGCCCGGGGACGTACCGTTCCTGGAGGACCTGACGGCCGCCGCCGGGCAGGTCGAGGCGCTGGACGCGTACGGCCTGGACCCGGCGCGCCGGGAGCAGTTGTCGGCCGAGGTCCTCGGGTGCGCCCTGGACTGGATACTCTCCGGGGGCCGGGGTTCCGCGCCCGAAGGGCGGCGGACGCTGCTCGGCAGCGAGCTGGACGAGCGGGGACTCCGCTTCGGCCTGGAGCGTTCGTACCGCACGCTCGCCCGGCTGGCGCGGGGCGGCGAGGAGAGGATCGACCTGGTGGAACGAGCCAACCGTTACCGCCCCCGGACGTGGGTGTAGTTGATGTCGCAGATGCCCCAGTTGTCCGCCTGCCCGAGCTGCGAATGGCCGCTCGAGTCGGGTGACCGTTTCTGCGGTGCGTGCGGATACGACCTGTCCGCACTGCCGCCACGGCCGGACGACCACCCGACGGTCGCGCTGAACAGCCCGGTGGCGGCCCACGAGGGTACGGACCGGCCCGTCGCGCCGGAACCGGCCGGGCCGCCGGCCCCGGAGGCGGGCGGTGTCCCGCTGCCGCCGCAGGCGCCGCCGACCGGTTCGCCGGTCTCCCCGGCCTCCGGTGTGCGCTTCGACCGGCCGCCGGAGCCCGAGGAGTACCCGTTGCAGGCGCCCGACCCGCGCGTCGCCGACCTCTCCGCGCCCGGCGGGGAGCCCAAGCTGTGTGTGGCCTGCCGGGCGGGCCGCGTGGACGGCGACGGCTACTGCGAGAACTGCGGGCACGCCCAGCCCCGAGAGCGCGACCACATGGAGCAGGAGTGCGGCCCGCTGGCCGCGGTCAGCGACCGCGGGCTGCGCCACCACCGCAACGAGGACGCCTTCGGCATCGGCCACACCGCCCTGCCCGACGGCACCCCGGCCTCGGTGGCGATCGTGTGCGACGGCGTCTCCTCCGCGACCCGCCCCGACGACGCCTCCCTCGCCGCCGCCCGGGCCGCGAGCGAGTCGGTGCTCGCCGCCCTGCCCCGGGGCACGCACCCCCAGCAGGCCCTGCACGACGCGATCGTCGCCGCCTCGCACGCGGTCAACGCCCTGGCCGACGAGCCCGCCACGGCCCGCGAGCACGCCCCGCACCAGAACGCGCCCGCCTGCACGATCGTCGGCGCCGTCGTCACCTCCGGCCTGCTGGTCGTCGGCTGGGTCGGCGACAGCCGCGCCTACTGGGTCCCGGTGGACCGCTCCTCGCCCCCGGCCCGGCTCACCGAGGACGACTCCTGGGCCGCGCAGATGGTCGCCGCGGGCCTGATGAACGAGGCCGAGGCCTACGCCGACGAGCGCGCCCACGCGATCACCGGCTGGCTCGGCGCGGACGCCTACGAACTGGACCCGCACACCGCCTCCTTCAAGCCGGACCGGCCGGGCGTGGTGGTGGTGTGCACCGACGGACTGTGGAACTACGCGGAGGCGGCGCAGGAGATGGCCGAGGCCGTCCCCGCGGACGCCGACCGGCACCCCCTGCACAGCGCCCGGGTGCTGGTGGGTCACGCCCTGGACGGCGGGGGCCACGACAACGTAACAGTGGCCGTCGTGCCGTTCCCGGCCGTGTCCCAGGGGGCAGGATCGGCCTGAGGCCGCACACGGGGAGGCCCGGCGGACCGGAGGGGACCGGTCCGCTTCCAGTCATCGCCTCACGGCTGTGAGGTGCGCGAGGGGGATTCGATCAGGCATGGCCAATTTCTCGAAGTCGAACGTGCCGCAGTTCTCGATGGACGTGTACCAGAACGAGTACCTGCCCGAGGGCGGCCGCGAGGTCAACGCGATCGTCACGGTGACCGCCACCGGCGGCGGCACCGTCGGCGGCGCGGTCACGGCGCCTCAGCTGTACTCGCCCGGCCAGGGCCCGTCCGCGGCCGTGGCGCTCATGGTCGACTGCTCCGGCTCGATGGACTACCCGCCGACCAAGATGCGCAACGCCCGCGACGCGACGGCGGCCGCGATCGACACCCTGCGCGACGGGGTGCACTTCGCGGTGATCGGCGGCACACACGTCGCCAAGGAGGTCTACCCCGGCGGCGGGCGCGTCGCGGTGGCCGACGCCACCACCCGGGAGCAGGCCAAGCAGGCGCTGCGCAAGCTCAGCGCGGGCGGCGGCACGGCGATCGGCACCTGGCTGCGGCTGGCCGACCGCCTGCTGTCCTCCGCCGACGTCACCATCCGGCACGGCATCCTGCTCACCGACGGCCGCAACGAGCACGAGTCGCCCGAGGACCTCAGGGCCGCCCTGGACTCCTGCGCCGGACGGTTCACCTGTGACGCACGCGGCGTGGGCACCGACTGGGAAGTGAAAGAGGTCACAGGCATCGCCTCGGCCTTGCTCGGCACCGCCGACATCGTCGCCGACCCGGCCGGCCTCGCCGCCGACTTCACGCGGATGATGGAGACGGCGATGGGCAAGGAGGTCGGCGACGTCGCCCTCAGGCTGTGGACGCCGGTGGGCACGACCATCAAGTTCGTCAAGCAGGTCGCCCCCACCGTGGAGGAGCTCACCGACCGCCGCAGCGAGGCCGGCCCGCGCGCCGGGGACTACCCCACCGGCTCCTGGGGGGACGAGTCCCGTGACTACCACGTCTGCGTGGAGGTGCCCCCGGCCGCCGTCGGCCGGGAGATGCTCGCCGCCCGCGTCTCCCTGGTCGTCCCGCGGCCCGACGGCACCGCGGAGAACCTGGGCGCCCAGGGCCTCGTCCGGGCCGTGTGGACCGACGACATGACGGCGTCGACGTCGATCAACCCGCAGGTCGCCCACTACACGGGCCAGGCCGAGCTGGCCCGGGCCATCCAGCAGGGGCTCGATCTGCGCAAAGCGGGAGATTTCGATGGAGCAACGGCCAAACTGGGCAGGGCCGTTCAGCTCGCGAGCGTCTCGGGGAACGCGGATACTGCGAAACTGCTTGCGAAGGTGGTGGACGTCGTCGACGCGGCGACAGGTACTGTGCGACTGAAGGCGAAGGTCGCGGAGGCCGACGAGATGACTCTCGAGACACGGTCGACAAAGACTGTTCGTGTAAAGAAGTGACCGTCAAGACTCCACGCGAAGTGACCTGAAACGAACGAAGGAGGGACGCGCCGACATGCCGACCTGCCCGAACGGACACCAGTCGGGTTCCGACGACTGGTGCGAGGTCTGCGGTCACCGCATGGCCGGTGCCGTACCTCCGCCCCCGCCCCCGCCGCCCCCCGCGGGCGGTGGCTACGGCTTCCCGCCGCCGCAGGGCGCCCAGCCCGGCGGCCGCCCCCCGCATCTGTCCGCCGTGCCGGACCCGGAGCCCGAGCTGTGCCCGCAGTGCCGCACGCCCCGCGAGGGCGGTGCGCCGTTCTGCGAGGAGTGCCGGTGGAACTTCCTCACCAACACGGCGACCTCGTACACCCCGGCCGCCCCGCGCCCACCGGCCCCCGGCCCGAACGCGCGCTACCAGCAGCCGCCCGGCCCGTCCTACGGCGGCGGTGACGCGTACGAGTACCAGGGCTCGCGCCCGTCGCAGGTGAACCGGCCCGCCGAGCCGATCCCGCCGTTCGGCGGCGAACCCTCCGGCCCCACCCCCTTCGGCAACGACTCCCGGCCCGGCCCCCCGCAGGGCTTCGGCAACGACCCGCGCCCGGGCGGCCCCTCCGGCTACGGCAACGACCCCCGCCCCGGCGGTCCCGCAGGCTACGGCAACGACCCCCGGCCGGGCGGTCCCTCGAACTTCGGCCCCGACACCTCCCGCCCCGTCCCGCCCGGCCCGGCGCCGACCGCGGGCGGTCCCGGCGGTGCCGGTGGCGGCATCCCGCAGGCGTTCCAGCAGCCCGGCCCGTCCGGCCCGCCCGCTCCGCCTGCGTTCCCGCGCGAGACGCAGCGCCCGCCGCAGGGCGGCCCGTCCTTCGGCGGCAACGAGGACGACTGGGTGATCTCCCCGCCGTCGTCCGGCCCCGGCGCCCCGGGCGGTCCCGGCGGCGGCTACGGCTACCCGCAGCCCGGCACCACCCAGGCCCCGCCGCCCGGTCAGGGCTTCCAGCAGGCGCCGCCGCAGGCCGGCCCGGCGACCTGGACGGCGACGATCGGGCCGGACCGCGAGTACTTCATGGCGATGATGCAGCGCTCGGGTCCGGAGGCCGCGGGTCTGAACCTGCCCGCGTACTCGCCCGAGCAGCAGCGCACGCTCTCCGGCAACCAGATCACCATCGGCCGCCGCCGCCACTCCACCGGCGACACCCCGGACATCGACCTGTCGGTGCCGCCGGAGGACCCGGGCGTCTCGCACCAGCACGCGGTGCTGGTGCAGCAGCCGGACGGCAGCTGGGCGGTCGTCGACCAGAACTCCACGAACGGCACGACGGTCAACGGCTCCGAGGAGCCGATCCAGCCCTTCGTGCCGGTACCGCTGCAGGACGGCGACCGGGTGCACGTGGGCGCCTGGACGACGATCACCGTCCGCCGGGGCTGAGCGGTCAGCGGGCCGGCAGGGGCCAGGCGTACGGCCCCTCCGGGTCGTCCAGCCAGGCCCACTCGCCGCCGCCGTCGACCGTGACGCCGTACCGCTCGCGCCGCGGCCTGCCCTCGCGCTCCCACAGGACGTACGCCTCCTGCGGGTCGAGGGTGCCGCGCGTGAGGGCGGACAGGAAGCGGAAGTTGTCGTCGCCGCGGGCGGGGGCCGGGACGTTGCCGAGGTGGGCCGGCTCCGGCTCGGGGCGGCTCTCGCCGCGCAGCGGCACGAAGTAGGCCGGGGTGTGCAGGAAGCGCCCCTCGGCGTGGCCGGCGTCCTCGACGGTCAGGGCGATCAGCCCGGTGGCGAGCGGGGTCAGCACGCGGGCGCCCGGGGCGCACTGGGCGAGCCAGGCGAGCGGCACCGAGGACAGCGTGCAGGTCGCCATGATCCGGTCGAAGGGCGCGCGTTCGGGGACTCCGCGGGCGCCGTCGCCGGTGACGACGACGGGGCGGTGGCCGGCCGCGGCCAGGTGCCGCCGGGCCGTCTCCGTGATCTCGGGGTAGAGGTCGACCGTGGTGACCAGGTCGTCGTCGCCGAGCCGGTGGGCGAGCAGGGCCGCGTTGTAGCCGGTGCCGGTGCCGACCTCCAGGACCCGGTCGCCGTCCCGCACACGCAGTTCGGCCAGCATCCTCGCCATGAGCGAGGGCTGGCTGCTGGAGGAGACCAGGTCGCCGTCGCGCAGCCGGGTGGCCAGCGGGGCGTCGGCGTAGGCGCCGCGCATCCACTTCTCCCGCGCGGCCCGGTCCGGGCTCTCGCCCCACCGCCGCTCGTACCCGCCCCGGACGCCGACGTAGTAGTACGGCACGAACAGATGGCGCGGAACCGCCTGGAACGCCTCCCGCCACACCGGGTCGCCCTCCCAGGCCCCGCTGCGCTCGATCTCCCGTACCAGCGCCGCCCGCGCGGTGACGGCGAGGTCCGCCAGTTCCTCGTCGAGGGTGTGCGCGCCCATACGTCCACTGTGCACCCGGATGCCTGGGGACCTAAGCCTCAAGTCCTGGTTCCCGGCGTCTGAGAGCATGGAGCACGTGAAAGAGATCCGGCGCGGCACGCTTGAGACGCAGACCTTCTACGAGCAGGTCGGCGGGGAGGAGACCTTCCGCCGCCTCGTCCACCGCTTCTACGAGGGTGTGGCGGACGACCCCGTCCTGCGGCCCATGTATCCCGAGGAGGACCTCGGGCCGGCCGAGGAGCGCCTGACGCTGTTCCTGATCCAGTACTGGGGCGGCCCGACGACGTACAGCGACCACCGCGGCCACCCGCGGCTGCGCATGCGGCACGCGCCGTTCGTGGTGAACCGCGAGGCGCACGACGCCTGGCTGCGGCACATGCGGACCGCCGTCGACGACCTCGGCCTGTCCGAGGAGCACGAGCAGGAGCTGTGGCGGTATCTGACCTACGCGGCCGCCTCGATGATCAACACTCCGGACTGAAACCGGTCACGATCCGGTCAAGTTCGATCTACAAGCGCTTACCCGGGACCCCGCCCCTCTGACAGCATCGCCGGAAGGTCCGGACGTCGTCCGGACGGCCACGGGGGGTCGGGGTGACGGGGTTCGGTGCGCTCGCGCGGTTCGTCGTGCTGCGTGCCCGCGCCCACCGCCTGCTGCTGGCCGCCGCCCTGCTCACCGTCCTGCTGACCACGGCGGTCCTCGCCACCCTCACCGCCTACGCGGGCGCGATCGGCGACGCGGCCCTGCGCCACTCCCTGCGCGACCCGCGCACGGCCGCCGACAGCGCCCTGATCGTCAGGTCCGAGGTGCCCGCGGACCGGCGGGCCGCCGCCGACACCGCCGTACGGCAGGCCGCGCGCCGCACCTTCGACGGACTGCCGGTGACCGTGCGGACGCTGGTGCGCTCCGGCCCGTACGCGCTGCCCCGCTCGCTGCAGCCGCCCGCCGAGCGGTCCGGCGACCCCGACCTCACCTACGTCGCCGCGCTGGACGCCACACAGGTGCGGATCGTCGAGGGCCGCATGCCCCGGCAGGCCGCCGGTGTCGAGGCGGCCCTGCCGCAGACCGCGGCCCGCCGCCTGGGGCTGAGGCCCGGCGCCCGGCTCACCCTCACCGACCGGCTCGGCGGCCCGAAGGTACGGGTCACGCTGACCGGCCTGTACCGGCCGGTGGCGGCCGACGCGCCCTACTGGCGGCTCGACGACCTCGGCGGCCGCGGCGTCACGACCGTCGACTTCACGACGTACGGGCCCCTGCTCGCCGCCCCCGGCGTCCTGAGCGGCGGCAAGGTCAGCGCCGGGCAGTCCTCCTGGCTGGTGGCGGCCGACTTCTCCACGCTCACCACCGACCGCATCGGCGAGCTGCGCGCCGCGGCCCGCGCGGGCGGCGCGGCGCTGCGCCGGCAACCCGCGCTCGGCGGCTCCACGGCCGTGACCACCGGCCTGCCCGACGTCCTCGACCGCGTCGAACGCTCCCTGCTCGTCTCCCGTTCCACCCTGCTGATCGTCGCCCTGCAACTGGGCCTCCTCGCCGGCTGCGCCCTGCTGCTGGTGGCCCGGCTGCTGAGCGCCGAACGCAGCGGCGAGACCCGGGTACTGCGGGCCCGCGGCGCCTCCCGCGCCCGGATCGCCGCGTTCGCCGCGCTGGAGGCGCTGTTCCTCGCCGTGCCCGCAGTGGTGTGCGCGCCGCTGCTGTCGGGGCCGCTCACCCGGCTGATGGCCGGACAGGGCGCGCTGGCCCGGATCGGCCTGCACCCGGACGTGCCGGCCGCCGGCCGGCCCGGGGTGTGGCTGGTGGCGGCCGGCGTGGCGCTGG